>JBCDIM010000006.1:0-88944 GCA_038749105.1 Planctomycetota bacterium | reverse complement strand
GAAGACCGACGCCCGACGCGGCGACGCCACCGCCCAGGCCCTGCTCGCCATGGGCCACCAACACGCCGCCCTCGCCCCCCCCCCCCCCCACCCCGCCGGGGGCCGGCGGGGGGGGGGGCGGGGGGGGGGGGGGGGGGCCCTTGGGGGGGCGGGGGGGGGGGGGGGGGGCCGCGGCGGGGGGCGGGGTTTTCCGGGCGGGGCGGGCCCCCGCCGCTAGAGGTCTCGGCGAGCCGGTAGGCCTGCTGGGCCAGTGGGGTGTCGGCGTAGGGCAGGAGCCGGCGGGGTTCGAGTTGCTGCGCGAGTCGGTCCAGCGGCTCGAAGCCGACGATGGGGGCTCGGCGGCGGGCCTCGACGGCGGGGAGGAAGACGGTGTCGCGGAGGGTTTGGTAGTGGGCTTGGCCGAGCTCGGTGGCGAAGTAGCGGAACGACGAGAACGGCGGGTTCTCGCTAAGCGCCGAGGCGACCAGCTGCTCGACCGGTTCGGCATCGACGGTGCGGAGGCGCTCGCGGATGATGGCGTACCGGGCCTGGCTAAGGATCCAGAGGCGGTCGGTCGCTCGGCCCAGCGGCTTGTCGCGGCGGAAGGCGAGGAAGCGTAGCGCGAGGTCTTGATGCGTGAGGGAAAACGGCCGGGTCTTGCCTTCGATCTCGAGGTGGGAGGCGGTGGTGTCGGGCAGATCGGTGATGGCCCCGAAGCGTTGGTTCCAGGCTCGGTCTCGGGCGCGGGTGTAGTCGAGGGGCTTGTTCCGGGGGGCGGCAAGCGAGCCGGGGGGGACCAGGGCCTGGTAGTAGAGGTCGAGGTCCTGGAAGTGGGGGTTGAACCGGCCCTCGAGCATCATGCGGGTGAGCTGCGTGGGGTCGTCGATGCCGTTGGCGTCGAGGAAGGCGTCGAACCGATCCCGGACGACCGGCCACATCTCGGCTTTGTTGACCTGCCCGGGCCGGCCCATGAGGAAGCCGGTCATGGTGCGTCCGGGAGTTCTGGCGGCCTCGACCCAGTACTGGTTGAAGACGGGCCGGCCCGCGGCGGGCGGGGGCGGGGTCTGGGCGGTGGTGCTCAGGGAGACAGCCAGCAGAACCCAGAGCGGCAGCGATCGGATGGTCATGGCCCAGGGCTTTCTGTCGGTGGTGGTTTCGGGCGGGATTTCGTTGGGATGGGCGACGCGCGTTGATCGTGAATGTACCAGCGGGTCGCTGGGATCGGCCCGAGGGGGGCTAAACCGGCCGTTGGCCGTTCGTGTGTGCTGTTCGTGTCGAGACCGGTCCGCGGAGAAGCCGTAGTATCTCGGGCATGTCGGACGCGATCGATGTGTATCTGTTGGCGGGGCAGTCGAACATGAACGGCAGCGGCCGGGCGGCGGAGCTGCCGGAGGTGCTGCGGAGGCCGCACCCCTCGGCGTGGCTGTATGAGGCGAATCCGGGCGAGGGGGATGCGGGTCGGGTGGTGCGGGAGTGGGGGCCGTTGGAGCCGATCAATGGGGGGTTTGGGCCGGAGCTGTCGTTCGGGCACACGGTGGCGTCGGTCGGGGACAGGCCGGTGGCTCTAGTGAAGATTGCGAAGGGGGGGACGGGGTTGTTCAACGATTGGCGGCCGACGGAGCCGGGGACGGATGCGTTGACGGACCGGGCGATCAGGTTGGCGCGGTCGTCGGTGGAGTGGTTGGCGGAGCAGGGGTACGCGCCGCGTTGGCGGGGGATCGTGTGGTATCAGGGCGAGAGCGATGCCCGCGGGCACAACCCGTCGCCGCAGCTTCACGGGCAACGGTTGCGGATGCTCATGCAGCGGTTTCGGGACGAGTTGATGAGCGGAGCGGCGGTGCCGGCGGTGGCGTTCCGGGTGCACCCGCACGACGACCGTGGCAGCCCGCACTACCACGCGGTCCGCGGCGCGATCATGGGCTGGTCGGCGGAGGACCCGGCTGGGGCGTGGGTGGATGTGGACGACCTGCGGTACCCGGACCAGCTGCACCTCGACAGCGGGTCGCTGCTGACGGCGGGCGACCGGGCGGCGGCGGCAATGGCGGGCCTGCCCGCAACGGTCGGGGCCCCGGTGAGGGCAATGGCGACCGTGGGCGGTGATGGCGAGCCAAGCGGGAGCGTGATGCCCGAAGCACCCGCACCCGCACCCGCACCCGCACCCGCGCCTGAGCCCGTACCTCCGCCACTGTCCACGATTGCACCCGCACCCCAACCCGCCCCACGCGCTGTTCCCTCCGGGTCGCCGAGGATCATCGCGCTGATGAACCAGAAGGGCGGCGTCGGCAAGACGACCACCGCGGTCAACGTCGGGGCAGCGCTGGCGTCGGAAGTCGGCGGGAACCACCGCGTGCTGCTGGTCGATCTGGACCCGCAGGCCCACCTGACGTTGTCGGTCGGCATCAACCCCGAGGAGCTCGACGCCTCGATCTACGACCTGCTGGCCGACGACGACGTGACCGCCGCCGAGGTCTGCCGCACGGTGGAAGACCGCCCCAACCTCGGGGTGCTGCCGGCCGAGACCAACCTCGCCGGCGTCGAGGCCGAGCTGGCCCCGAAGGTCATCACGGGCAAGGCCCAGACCACGCTCCGGGACAAGACCGCCGAGCTGGTCCAGCAGTTCGACTACGTCATCATCGACTGCCCGCCCGCGCTCGGCCTGCTGACGATCAACGCGTTGACGCTGGCGACCGAGGTGATCGTGCCCATGCAAGCACACTTCCTCGCGCTGCAGGGGATGACCAAGCTTTTCGAGACGGTGCAGATGGTGCAGGCGGGGCTGAACCCGGCCCTGACCGTGTCGGGCGTGGTGCTTTGCATGCACGAATCCCAGACGCTGCTGGCCGGCGAGGTGATCGGCGAGGTCGACGGGTTCTTCGCCGAGGCCAAGGATCAGAGCATGCCGTGGTCGGGAGCGGTGGTGTACCAGCCGCCGATCCGCCGGAACATCAAGCTCGCCGAGGCCCCGAGCTTCGGGCGGTCGGTGCTGAGCTACGCCCCCGAGAGCAACGGCGCCGCCGACTACCTGGCGTTGTCCGCGTCGATCGCCGGGCGAAAATAAATCGGTGACCGCGGGGACCGGCGGTATACTCCGATGGACGACGGGAGAGTCGAGAAAGCACACCCAGGGAATCGAGCTATGGCGACGGTTGCGGAAAAGGTCGGGACGTTCTTTAAGAAGTGGAAGAAGGAGAACGGCGCGGTGGAGGTCGTCCGCAAGGACGGGCAGCCCGGGAAGGAAGTTTCCATCCAGCAGGTCAAGGCCGGCTACGGCGAGGTGATGGAGACCATGAAATCCGTCCGCGACCACCTCGACCAGCAGTCGCAGCGGTCCGAGCGCATGCTCACCCTCCTCGAAGACCTGCCCGCGACCCTCAAGAGCCTCCCCGAAGCCACCCGCCAGCAGACCCAGGCCCTCGAAGCCATCCGCGCGAACCTCGAAAAGTCCAACGAGACCACCGGCTACCTCACCTCCGCCATCACCGGCCTCAGCGAGGTCGCCGGCCATCAGCGCGAGTCCCTCGACAAGCTGCACCAGAACATGGCCGAGGAGACCGTCGCCCGGCAGGAGCTCCGGGCCGGGCTCACCACCCTCGACACCACGATGAACGAGGTCAAGGCCGCGACCGACCACTCCCGCGAAGCGACGGTCGCGATTGCCCAGGAGTCGCGTGGCCGGGAGGACGCAACCCGCGAGCTGTTCCAGCGCAGCCAACGCATGACCCTGGTGTTCACCGTGGTCAGCTGGGCGTTGGCGATCGGCGCGATCGTCGTCGCCGCCTACGTCGGGATCAAGGTCTCGCAGATGGACTCCACCAGCTCGCCCACACCTGCCCCCACCCCCACCCCCGCACCCGTGATCGCACCCGCGCCCACCCCGGAAGTCGCTGCCCCGAGCACTCCGGACCCTACGCCTTAACCCAACCGTTGAGCGTCACTCCGCCGGGAGCTCGTGCGCGAACCCCATCGCGTTATCGATCATCCGGACCAGCGCGAAGTCGTCTTTGAAATCCACCGGCGTCATCGACACCGCCCCCGCCATCGCCTTCGACGCCGGCGTCTCTCCCGGCACGAACGACAGCAACGCCGCCCGCACCCGCTCCGCCAGCCCCGGCTCCAGGTCGTGGGCATAACCCACCGCCGCCACCGGGAACGGCGCCGACTCGTAGATCACCCGGTACACGCCCGACCCGATGGCTCCTTCCGCGACCGCCGCAGCCAACAGGTCCGACGCCACCGCCGCCGCCTCAAGCCGACCCTCTGCCACACCCGCCATGCTGTTCGTGTGCGAGTACGTGAAGGTCCAGCTGTAGTCCCGTTCGGGCAACATCCCGAACTCGTCCCGCAGCAGCACCATCGGCGCCTTGTGCCCCGAGTTCGAGCCCCACCGGCTGAACGCCAGTGTCCGCCCCCGCAAGTCCTCCGCCGATCTAAGACCGCTCGCGGTTGGCGTGATGATCACCATCTTGTAGCTCGCGCCGCTCTCCCCACCCTCACGCGCCGGGCCCACCACCGGCACAAACCCCGCGACATTCACCGCCACTGGCACCGTCCCCGTATTGAACCCGGTCACGTCTAGCTCCCCCGACGCCAACGCCCGCAGCTGGGCCTTGCTGTCACCCAGCGCCACAAACTCCACCTCACGCCCGGTCGCCGACGCCAGGTGCGCCCGCAAGGGCTCCATCGCCGCCGCATCGACCCCCGCGTCGGTCGTGAGGTAGCTCAGCCGCAAAACCGACGGGTCCCGAGTCTCCGCCGGGGTGTCCGCCACCCCGTCCTGGTCCGCATCCGTGAACCGCTCTGCCAGCCGGTTCTCGACCCGGTCCCGCAGCCCTAGGCTCCACACCACCCGATCGTCCTCCGCCGCCGTCGTATCCGCCGCCGACCGCATGGTCATCACATACACCCCGAACGCCACCCCCATCAGCGCAATCACAATCACCGCCGTGACCGTCACCGACCCCCTACACCGCCGCACGCCGCGACGCCGCCCATGACCCGTCTCCATCAATCCATCCCGGACCATCACACGCTCCCTTCAGCAGTACGCGGCCCAGCGACGCCGAGCTCAGCCACAGAAACCAACCCCCGGCTCACGGGTGCGTCAGCCAAAATCATCCCGCACCTCCATCATGGTGTCCTGTCCTCCCCACCACAACCCCCAATCCGCCCACCATGTGAGAATTCAATAAACTTCACGCCCTGACACGCCTTCACCGCGAGCCGGGCGGTGTCAACCTGGCGTACACGAGAGGACTTCCCTATTCGCCGTAGCTCTCCATCGGCTCACACGTGCACACCAGGTTCCGGTCGCCGTACGGCTGATCGATCCGCGACACGCTCGGCCAGAACTTCACGCCCGGCAAGTCTTGGCCGCTCGCCGGATAGGCCGCGGTCTTCCGGGGGTACGGCCGATCCCAAGCCTCCCCGCTCACTGCCGACGCCGGGTGCGGCGCATGCTTGAGCGGGTTGTTGTCCTCGGGCCATTCCCCGCTCTCAACCTTTGCGATCTCTTCGCGGATCCCGATCATCGCGTCGCAGAACCGGTCCAGCTCCGCCTTCGACTCCGACTCGGTCGGCTCGATCATCAGCGTCCCCGCGACCGGCCAGCTCATCGTCGGGCCGTGGAACCCGTAGTCCATCAGCCGTTTCGCCACGTCCTCCACGGTGATGTGGCACGCCTTGTCGAACGGCCGGCAGTCCACAATGAACTCGTGCGCCACCGTCCCGCTCGGCCCTGTGTACAGGATGTCGTAATGACCCCGCAGCCGCGCGGCCATGTAGTTCGCGTTCAGGATCGCCTGCTCGCTGGCCCGCTTCAAACCCCCGCTGCCCATCATCGCGATGTACATCCACGAGATCGGCAGGATGCTCGGTGAGCCGTACGGCGCCGCGCTCACCGCATCGTGCGCTTCCCCCGCGCCCTCACCCAACGGATCACCCGGCAAGTGCTCCGCGAGGTGCGCTGCCACGCCGATCGGGCCCATGCCCGGGCCGCCGCCGCCGTGCGGGATGCAGAACGTCTTGTGCAGGTTCAGGTGGCAGACGTCCGCGCCGATCAGGCCCGGGCTGGTCAGCCCGACCTGGGCGTTCATGTTGGCTCCGTCCATATACACCTGGCCGCCCTGGCTGTGGACGATTTCACAAGCTTCGCGGATCCCTTCTTCGAAGACGCCGTGCGTCGACGGGTAGGTGATCATCATGGCCGCGAGCGTGTCACCGCACTGCTCAGCCTTGGCCCGCAGATCATTCAGGTCGATGTCGCCGTTGTCCGCGCAGGCGACGGGCACCACCTCGAGCCCGGCGATGACCGCCGAGGCCGGGTTCGTCCCGTGGGCCGACGTCGGGATCAGGCACTTGACCCGCTGATCATCCCCGTTGGCCTGGTGGTACGACCGGATCGCCAGCAGCCCGGCATACTCGCCCTGGCTCCCCGCGTTGGGCTGCAGGGACACCGCCGCAAACCCCGTAATCTCCGCCAGCCAAAGCTCTAACTCGTCGAACAGCTTCTTGTAGCCCAGCGCATCCTCCGGCGGACAGAACGGGTGCAGCCCTCCGAAACCGGGCCACGTCACGGGCGCCATCTCAGCGGCGCTGTTGAGCTTCATGGTGCACGAACCCAGCGGCACCATGCCATGCACGAGGCCATAGTCGAGCGAGACCAGCCGGTGGAGGAACCGCATCATCTCGTGCTCTGTGTGGTACCGGTTGAACACGTCCTGCGTGAGGTAGCCGGTCGTGCGCTGCAGGCCGTCGGGGATGCCGCCCGCCACCGCGTCATCGGCGTGCGGGACCTCGTCGTATTCAGCAACGTGCTCCGCCCAAACCGCGTCCACCACATCGACCAGATCCGCATCGGTCGTGGTTTCGTCGAGGACGATATTGATAATGCCTGGGTGCGACTCCCGCAGGAGGATACCCAGCCCCGACGCGCGTTCGAGGATGGCCTTGGCTTCCGCTTCGCCGACTTCCACACTGACCGTGTCGAAGAAGGCGTCGTTGGCGGCGGTCATCCCGAGGCCGGTCAGCTTGTGCAAAAGGCCGCGCGCCTGGTCGTGCACCCGCTGGGCGATCGCCCGCAGGCCCTCGGGGCCGTGGTACACGCCGTAGAACGCGGCGATGTTCGCCAGTAACGCCTGGGCGGTGCAGATGTTGGAGGTCGCCTTGTCCCGACGGATGTGCTGCTCGCGGGTCTGGATCGCCATCCGCAGGGCCCGCTTGCCCTCGGCGTCTTTCGAGATGCCGATCAATCGGCCTGGCATTTTGCGGGCATAAGCGTCCTTGGTCGCCAGGAACGCGGCGTGCGGGCCGCCGTAGCCCATGGGCACGCCGAACCGCTGAGCACTGCCCACCGCGATGTCCGCGCCCCACTCGCCGGGCGGCGTGAGCAGGCAGCAGGCCAGCAGGTCGGTGGCGGCGACGACCAGTGCGCCGTGCTCCTGGGCCTTGGCGGTCAGCGCGGCGTAGTCGCCGACGTACCCATCCGTCGCCGGGTACTGCAGCAGGATGCCGCACACATCACCGGCTGAGCAATCGATCGCTTCGGGTGCAGCGACCTCGACCGCAATCCCCAGCCCGCGTGCACGGGTCTTGACCACCGCGATCGTCTGCGGGTGACAGTCGTCGGCGACCAGGAAACGCTTCTTTTTCTGTCGCGCGATGTTGAAACACATCGCCATCGCCTCGGCCGCCGCGGTGGCCTCGTCGAGCAGGCTCGCCCCCGCCAGCGGCAGCCCGACCAGCTCGCTCACCATGGTCTGGAACGTCAGCAACGCCTCGAGCCGGCCCTGCGCGATCTCGGCCTGGTACGGCGTGTACGGCGTGTACCACAGCGGGTTTTCGAGCACGTTCCGCTTGATGACCTCGGGCGTGATCGTGCCGTGGTACCCCATGCCGAGCATCGGGCGGGTCACACGGTTGCTCTCGGCGTAGCCATGCAGGCGGGCCAGCGCTTCGGTCTCGCTCAGGGCGTGCTGCGGGTCGAGCCCTTCGAGTTGGAGCGGGCCTTCGGACTGGATCGCTGCCGGAACCGTCTGCTCCATCAACGCCTCGACCGAGCCCACACCGATCGTGTCGAGCATGGCCTGCCGATCGGCCTCGGGCAGGCCCATGTGGCGGGCTTCAAAGCCGGGTTCGGCCGGGACTTGGGCCTGTGGGGCGGCGTCTGGGTCAACGGTGACAGGGGGGCGTGAAAACGCGGCGGCGGGTGGAGTCATAGCATGTCCGATGCGGGCTTCGCAGGTGTGAGCAAGTCTAGACCACCGCGCCCCGCTCAGCCACCCCTTTCCCAGGCACCCCCGCCCGCTCCGCAAACCGCCCCGCCCCCTCACGTCAGGCCCGTTTATGCCCCGTTCCAACCGCCAACTCGCTGGCCTCTTTCAGCAGATGGCTGACATCAACGACATCCTTGGCGGCAACCGCTTCAAGTCGATCGCTTATCAGAAAGCCGCCCGCGTCGTCGGTGAGCTGGACCGCTCGGTCACCGACATCGACCCGGCCGACCTCAAGCAGGTCGAGGGCATCGGGGGCGGGACCGCCGACCGCATCGCCGAGTATCTGGACACGGGGCAGATCGCCGACCACCAGAAGCTCTTGTCGAAGGTGCCCGCGGGGCTGACCGAGCTGCTGGACGTCTCCGGGCTCGGGCCGAAGTCGGTCGCCCTGCTCTGGAAGGAGGCGGGTGTCGAGAACCGGGCCGATCTCGCGGAGAAGCTCGAGACCGACGAGCTCGCGGAGCTCAAAGGGTTCGGCAAGAAGACGATCGAGAACATCAAGAAGAGCCTCGCGTTCATGGACGAGGCCAGCAAACGCCACCGCATCGGCACCGCCGACGGCCTCGCTCAGGCGTTCCTGACAGCCCTTTCCGGCCTTCCGGGGGTGCAACGGATCGAACCCGCGGGCTCGCTGCGCCGGGGCAAGGAGACGATCGGCGACCTCGACATCCTGGTCGCCGCCGAGGCGTCGGACGCCGGGCCGATCTTCGAGGCGTTCGCCACGCACGACCGCGTCACCGATGTGCTTCTGCGGGGCGACACCAAGTGCTCGGTCCGCACGGACGTGGGTATGCAGGTGGACCTGCGGGTGGTCCCCCCTGACGCGTTCGGGGCGGCGCTGATGTACTTCACCGGGTCCAAGGAACACAACGTGAAGATGCGGCAGCGTGCCCTCGACTACGGCTACACGCTCAACGAATACGCCCTGGCCGACAAGGACAACAAGGCCAAGGTGATCGCGGCGGCGACCGAAGAGGAGGTGTTCAAGGCGCTGGGGTTGGCGTGGGTGCCGCCGGAGCTGCGGGAAGACCGCGGCGAGCTGAAGCTGGCCGAGTCGGGTGACATCCCCGAGCTGATAACGCTGGACGACATCCAGGCCGAGCTCCATACGCACACGACCGCTTCGGACGGGACCTGGTCTATCGAAGAGAACGCATTAAACGCCGCGGCGCGTGGGTTCCATACCGTGGCGATCACCGACCACTCCAAGGGGCAGGTGCAGGCCAACGGGCTGAGCAACGAACGGCTTGAGAAGCACATCGTGGCGGTGCGAGAGGTCGCGGCGAAGCTCAAGGGCAAGATCCGGGTCTTGGCGGGGTCCGAGGTCGATATCTTGGCCGACGGAAAACTTGACTATCCGGACAGCCTGCTGGCGGAGCTTGATGTGGTGGTTGCGTCACCGCACGCGGCGCTTACTCAGGATCCGAAGAAGGCAACCGCTCGGCTGCTCAAGGCGATCGAGAACCCGCATGTCACGGTGCTCGGGCATCCGACAGGCCGGCTTATCTTACGGCGGGAAGGCTTGTCGCCCGACATACCGAAACTGTGTCAGGCCTGTGCAGAACAGGGAATCGCGATGGAGATCAACGCGAACCATTACCGGCTCGACCTGCGGGACACGCACGCCCGCGCCGCCCTCGATCACGGCTGCAAGCTCGCGATCAACACCGACGCCCACGGCCCGGCAGACCTCGGCCAGCTCCGCTACGGCGTGCTCACCGCCCGGCGTGCGGGGGCGACCGCCGCCGACGTGATCAATGCTTTCAATAAGAAGAAACTCGGCGATTGGATCGCTTCAGAAAGCGGCTAAGCGGCCGAGGGAGGTGGGGGATCGGCCTCCGGGTCTCCGGGCCGGAGGAAGAAGCGCTGCATTACCAAGAAGCTGAACGATGCAGACCAGGTAATGAGCACAAGCCCCGTGAGGGCTTCGATGGCGACCAAGGCACGGAGCGGCCCGACGGGGACGATGTCGCCGAAGCCGACCGTGGTGAAGACCGCGGTGGAGAAGTAGAAGGCGTCGGTGAGCGTGCCGGCCTCTTCGCCGACGAGTTGCCCGACGCGCGGGCCGAACATCAGGGTGAGCACGCCCATGGTGATGGCGAAGCCGATGATCTGGATAACGTGGGCGGTGAGGAGGGTCAGGACGCTGCCGATCAGGCAGAGCCGGGGCGAGGGCCTGTACTTCTTCATCGCCCAGATGAGCAGCCGGATGGTTTCGTAGTGCAGGACGACGCAGAGCCCGACGGTGATGGCGGCGGCCAGATAGACCGGCCAGGTCAGCGGGTCGGTGGCGGCGGTCGGGGTGGCGAGGACACAGATCATGCGGTGTCGAGTGTACCGGAGCGCTGGGCCGGGCCGACACCGCCCGGCTCGCAGGCGTGGGTGGTGGGTTGTCTTATGGCGGAGCGGGCTCGAAGATATCGGGATGAGCCGGATGGTCTGGACAGACTTGTCGTCGTACGGGGTGGAGGCCGCGGAGCGTTTTTATGGCCGGGTGCTCGGGTGGGGCTTTGACGGGGATGGCTCGGGGTACCGGTTCTGCACGCTGAAGGGCGAGCCTGTGGCGGGGCTGTACGAGACGCCGGCGTTCTTTCAGAAGATCAAGATGCCGTCGTTCTGGATGACGTATTTCCGGGTGGACGGCCTGGACACGGTGGTGGCGACAGCCCGGGAGCGGGGCGGGCGGGTGGAGTTGGAAGAGACGACCCGTTGGGGGCGGATCGCGCTGATCCGTGACCCGCTGGGGGCGGGGTTTACCTGTTACGAGGGTGATCAGCTCAATGGGAAGCCGGTGCCGGGCGTGGCGGGGGCGTGGTGCTGGAGCGGGCTTTATGTGTCGGACATCTCGGCCGTGTCGGGTTTTTATGAGGCGATCTTCGGCTGGCGGTTTGGGGCGAACACGGACGGGTGTTGTGTGATGGAGGACGGGGCGGGTGGCCGGGTGGGGTTTGCCTGGGAGGTGCCGAACAGCGTGAAGGGCAAGGAGGAGTACTGGGGCGTGTCGTTCGGCGTGGCGGATACTCAGGAGGCGGAACGGCGGGTGACGGAAGCGGGGGGTGAGGTGGTGTATCGGTACGCGGATGAATTGGGGCAGCACCGGCTCGCGCGTGACGATCAGGGGGCGGCGTTTTACCTCACCGCCTTCGGCGGGGCTTAGGCGGTAAGGCGTTGAGGGGCTTTGGGCATCGGATGGTCGGCCGGGGCGGCACGCCCTGGCTCGCTGCGTATGGTGGGCGTTATTGGGGGAGGGGCGTGGCGACAGCGGGGACCGGCGACGCGCTGCGTCGCGGCTGTCAGGGGAGGGCGTGTGGTTGAACCGGTGGAGCGGCTTAGTCGCGTCGGCGTCGCGCGATGAGGAACCCGGCGACGCCGAGCAGGGCGAGGCTGCTGGGTTCGGGGACGGGGACGATGCCAGAGAACCGGCCGGGGTCCTCGGCGAGGATCTCCGACGTGCCGATGTCGACCCTGAACAAAGCCTGATCGAAGACAAACGTGCCGGAGCGGGTTTCGGCCGGGCTGAGGTCGCGGCCGAAGGTGATCGACTCGAAGCCGTAGCTGCCGAAGCTGAGACTGTTAGGGCCGTCATACCTGAGGACAAAAGCAGCTTCGTCACTGGTGAACCCGAAACTAATCGACGGATCGACCCCGGGCAGGTCGCCGGTGCCCCCGACAAAAGCCAGGTCGTGCGTGGAAGCGCTGGCTACGCGGTTGGGCTCGCCCCCACTCACGTCGATCCGCGTGACGATCCCAAAGTTGTCGGGGAAGATGTCGGTGGCTTCGAAGCGTTGGCCCGGGCCGGCGGTGATCTCGAACTCGATGCGGTCGTAGTCCGCTAGCGGGACGACCAGGTCGGGGATGTCGATCCGGTAGGTTTCGACGATCGCGCTGAAGCCCTCGCTCGGGTTGACCGTGAACTGGCGGCTGTCGAAGACGAGCGTGCCGGTCACTTGCAGGGTGTCGGCGTAGGCGGCCGGGGGTGAGACGGCCATCACGGCAAGCCCGAGGCCCAGCCCGAGTCGGACGGTTTTCTAGAAAAGCATCAATTCACCTCTCCATAAGAATTCTTGTCACGCAGAAATATAACGCCAAAAAGCGGATTGCAAAGTGGATGCGGTATTCGCAAGCGCGAAATTCATAGGGGCGTTCGGTGGTTGTCCCAATGGGCGACAAACCTAACGGCACGCGTGTCTGCGTGCGTCACGGTGGGTTGGGGGGTGTTATGGAGCGAGCCGGGCCGTGTCGGCCCGGCGGGGTTGCGGGGGTGTTGGCGTGAGCGGGGGTTGTCGCGGGTCGGCCGGGGCGACACGCCCCGGCTCGCTGCGCGCGGCGGTATTGCGGGTTGCTTGCGCAGTGTTTTTTGTGATGGGTTTACATCACGCCTGCGCTGCCGGTGAGGATGGGGGCGTCGACGAACTCGCGCGGGTCGGTGACGTGGCCTGTTAGTGCGCTGGCGGCGGCGGTGAGGGGGGAGGCGAGGTAGACGCCGGCTTCTTTGTGGCCCATGCGGCCTGGGAAGTTGCGGTTGGTGGTGGAGATGCAGAGCATCGGTTCGTTGAGGCGGCCGAAGGTGTCGGAGGGTCCGCCGAGGCAGGCGGCGCAGGAGGCGGCGCCCATCATGCAGCCGGCGTCCTGGAGGGCTTGCTCGATGGAGGTGTTGGGGTCGAAGCGGTCGTCGGCGGCGACGGGGGAGACGCTGTTGCCGGAGCTTCGGAGGTTGTCGTCTTGGGCGGAGGCGTCGGCGGGGGTTTGGCCGAGGGGCAGGCCGTAGAGGTTGAGGCGCTGCATGTCGGCGTGGACCTCGGTGGAGCCGGGGACGACGAAGGAGGGGATCTTGACCTGTTTGCCGTAGAGGATGGCGGCGGCGAAGATCATGTCGGTGATTTTGCCGCCGGTGCAGGAGCCGATGTAGGCGCGGTGGAGCTTGACGTCGGAGCACTCGCGGGCCAGCTTGGTGTTGTCGGGGGAGTGGGGGGCGGCGACGAGGGGCTCGAAGTTGGCGAGGTCCCACTCGCGGGTGTAGCAGTAGGATGCGCCGGCGTGTTCTTCGTAGACGGTCCAGTCGGGTCGGTTGGATCGGGCGTTGACGTAGGTGAGGGTTTTATCATCGACGTCGCAGATGCCGTTCTTACCGCCGGCCTCGATAGCCATGTTGGTGAGGGTCATGCGGTCTTCGAGGGAGAGGGAGCTGATACCGTCTCCGGTGAAGTACATGGCTTTGTAGGTGGCGCCGGCGAAGCCGATGTCGCCGATGACGGCTAGGATGAGGTCTTTGGCGGTGAGGTAGGGGGGGATCTCGCCGTGGAAGACGAACTTCATGGTGGGGGGGACTTTGAGCCAGGTCTTGCCGGTGCCCATGGTGAAGGCGGCGTCGGTGTTGCCGACGCCGGTGGCGAATTGGCCGAAGGCCCCGGCGGTGCAGGTGTGGGAGTCGGTGCCGAGGAGGATCTCGCCGGGTCGGCAGTGGCCTTCTTCGGGGAGGGCTTTGTGGCAGACGCCTTTGTAGTTGGTTTTCGTCGGGTCCTTGTAGGGGCTGGGCATGCCCGGGTTCATGCTGATGAAGTCGGGGTCGTAGTAGTACTTGATGTCTTGTTCTTTAACGAAGTCGCGGAGGGTTTGGATGTTGCGGTGGCACTTCTGGTCGGCGGTGAAGATGTAGTGGTCGGGGATGATGGGGATGCGGGTGTTGTCCCAGACCTTGGCGTCTTGGCCGAACTCTTTCTTGAAGATGCCGATGGTGCCGGGACCGCAGACGTCGTGTGTAAGGAGCACGTCTACCGATACCCAGACGTTTTCGCCCGGGGTGACGGAGGCTTTGCCGGCGTGGGCGGCGAAAATCTGTTCGGTTAATGTCATAGGGCTGGGCATAGCACAGCAAGTATAGGCGATGAACGGGCGGATTCGAGGGGGTTTGGGGCGGGGTGGAGCTTGGCGATTGCGGGGCGATCCGGGCAGTCTGGCGGGGCCGTTGGTCGCGGTGCGGGCCAGTCGATAGCATGCGCGGTCCGCCTATGGACTCCCTGCACCCGAACGAAGGATCCCTGTGATGAGCCAGCCGTTACGCGTCACCGTTTGGCACGAATATCGCCATGACAACCCGGAGGGGCCGAAGCCCAATAAGCGGTGCATCGAGCTGTATCCAGAGGGCATGCATCAGGTGATGAAGGCCGCGATCGAGGAATATCTCGGCGAGTCGGTGGTGGTGACCACGGCGACGCTGGACCAGGACGCGGACCACGGGCTGAGTGACGAGCTCCTGGCGAGCACCGATGTGATGACGTGGTGGGGCCACTGCGCACACGGGGAAGTGAAGGACGAGTGGGCGGAGAAGGTGGCGGAGCGGGTGCGGGAAGGGATGGGGCTGGTGGTGCTGCATTCGGGGCATTACGCGAAGCCATTCAAGAAGCTGATGGGGACCAATTGCCACCTGCGTTGGCGGGAGGCGGCGGAGACCGAGCGGCTTTGGGTGGTGAGCCCGGGGCATCCGATCACGGCGGGGCTGGGCAAGGATCGGATCGAGCTGCCGGAGACGGAGATGTATGGCGAGCACTTCGACATCCCGGACCCGGACGAGCTGGTGTTTGTCTCGTGGTTCGAGGGGGGCGAGGTGTTCCGGAGCGGGTGTGTGTGGAAGCGTGGGGCGGGGAAGGTGTTCTACTTCCGGCCGGGGCATGAGACGTTCCCGATCTATTACCACGATGACGTGCGTCGGGTGTTGGCGAACGGGGTGAGGTATGTCGCGCCGCCGGCGGGGCTGAGTCAGCCGGTGGTGCCGGTGCGCGGCGAGGCGTTTGATGGGGCGAACCCGGGTGGGGCGTCGGGCGGCGTGGTGCCGTACCGGTCGGGGTCGCCGAACATTGCGGAGCCGATGTCGCCGATCGCGGCGAAGCACGACGTGGACGACAGCCTGCACGCGTAGGCGGGGTTGACGGTCGGGCCGGCGACGCGTCGCGTCGCGGCTATGACGCGTTACAAACCAAAGAAAGAGCCGGCTCGCTGATGGCGGGCCGGCTCTTTTGAGTTTTGGGCTTGATACGGAGTCAGCCGCCGAGGCCGGGGACGCTGGGCAGGTTGCCGCCGGTGAACTTGCTGGCGAGCTCGGTGACCTTGGCTTGCAGGTCGGCGGGGAGCTGGTCCTTCATGGCGACGAGCTTGTCGAAGAGCTCCTTGGCCTCGGTGATCTTGTTTTCACCGAGCAGGGACTCGACCTTGGCGATGGCGTCCTTGGGTTCCATGCCGAGGCTGGCGGCGAGATCGCCGGCGGCCTTGGCGGCGTCTTCGCCCTGCTGGATCAAGGACTTGCTTTCGCCGTCGGCCTGATTGAGGGCGTCTTCGGCGGTGGTGGCGTCGTCGCCGCAGCCGACGGCGAGGCCGAGGGTCGCGGTGAGCGCAACAGCGGTGAGCAGTGAACGGGTGGACATGGGGCAGGCCTCCTTGGGGGTGAAGAAACGGGTGGGGGTGGGATGTCCGGGTCGGGCTTAGGCGTTCTGGGCTTGGCCGTCGAGGTGGACATCCATCTGGGGGAAGGGGATGCCGATGCCGGCGGCGTCGAGCTTCTCCTTGATGTTCTGGGTCAGGGCCTGCTTAACCGCGAGGAAGTCGGCGGAGTTGGCCCAGGCCATGCAGGTCCAATCGACGGAGGAGCCGCCGAGGCCTTGGAGCACGACCTTGGACTCGGGGTCTTCGAGCACGCCTTCGGTGGCGGCGATGGCCTCCTCGAGGGCGGCGCGGGTGGCGTTGATGTCGGCGTCGTAGGCGGCCCCGACATCCACGGAGACGCGGCGTTGGGGGTGGAACGTGATGACCTCGATCTGCGAGCCGAAGACGTCCGCGTTGGGGAAGATGATGCGGCGGTTGTCGAGGGTGTTGGCGAGGGTGGTGAACAGGTCGATGGCCTCGATCTTGACGGTCTCGCCAGCGAGGACGCAGACGTCGCCGACCTTGAAGGGGCGGAAGACCAGGAGCATGACGCCGGCGGCGAAGCTGGAGAGGGTGCCCTGGAAGGCGAGGCCGACGGCGAAACCGGCGGCGGCAAGGACGGCGGCGAAGGCGGTGACCTCGATGCCGAATCGGCCAAGCACCGCGATGACCGCGACGATCATGATGAGGTAGAAGACCAGCTTGGCGATGAACTTGCCCAGGGTCTCATCGACGCGCTTGATGACGGGTGCGGAGACGACTCGACCCAGGAACTTGCCGACGAAGTAAGCCGCGATCAGGATGACGATGGCGACCACCGCCTGGATCAGGAACGGGACGCCGTAGGTGTTGAGGAATTCAACGAATTTACCGACGGTCTCCTGCGCGTCTTCCACGGTGGGAACCGCGGGCTGGGTGGCTTGCGCGAGGGTGAGGAAGGGGGTCATGTCGTTCTCCGGTGAGCCAGGCGGTCGCTGGGTTGAGGTATGAGATGGATGTAGGCCGAAGAGCGAACTTACTGCCCAAGGCGTGGGGGATCAACCTCAATTGAACGGGATTCGGTTAGGACGGTGTGTTTTGCTTGGCCTGGGGCTGCTGCATGGAGAGACAGTGCAGGGCGCCGAGCCCGACGATGAGGTGTTGGGCGGGGATGGGCGTGACGGTGAAGGCGTCGGGGAGGGCTGATTCGAGGACACGGCAGGCGGGGTCGTCGGTGGGCTGGCCGAAGACGGGGACGAAGCAGTGTTGGTTGGCGAGGAGGAAGTTGGCGTATGAGGCGGGGAGGGGGAAGGGGGCGTCGTTTGGGGGTATGTAGTGGACGGGTTGCGGTGCGGGGAGTTCGAGGAGTTCGAAGGGCGAGCCGTCGAGGTCGCGGGCTTGTTGGAGGGCGGCGAGGTTGGCGGCAGTGGCGGCGTGGTCGGGGTGCCCGGGGGGAGCAACGACGGCGACGAGGGTGTTGGGGGTGGTGAATCGGGCGAGGTCGTCGATGTGGCCGTCGGTGTCGTCGCCGGCGAGGGCGTGGGGCAGCCAGAGGACTTGCTCGACGCCGAACGTGTGCTTGAGGTGGGCTTCGAGCTGGGGCTGGGTGAGGTGGGGGTTGCGGTTGGCGTGGAGGAGGCACGCGGAGGTGGTGAGCAGGGTGCCGTGGCCGTTGGTCTCGATGGAGCCGCCCTCGAGGACGAGGTCGTGGGTGGTGAGGGGTAGGCTGAGGGCTTCGGCGAGTCTTTGGGGGACGGCGTTATCGAGGGGGCGGGGCTCATACTTGTTGCCCCATGTGTTGAAGGTGTGGTTTTGGATGGTGAGCTGGCCGGTGTCGTCGAATGTGAAGAGCGGGCCGAAGTCGCGGATCCAGGAGTCGTTGGTGGGGATGCCGAGGTCGGCGGGGGTGCGGACGGTGATGCCGGCCTGTTTCATGGCGGCGCACCAGTCGGCGTGTTGCTGTTGGGCCTGCTCGAAGCAGCCGGGCCAGGTTTCGGGGTTATGCGGGGGGACGACCCAGACGGCGTCGACGGGGTGCCACTCCGGGGGGAGGTAGGGCATTTTTTAGCCGCAAAAAGGCGCAAAAAGAGCAAAAAAGGCAGAAGTTCGTCAGGGATGTGGCGGGGCGGAACGCATGGGATGCATGGATTTCGATTTTTGTGTTTTCTGTGCTTTTTTGCGGCTACAAAGCTAATCAAGATAGCGTTGGAGGAGGCCTTGGTAGGTGTCGGGTCGGCGGTCGCGGAGGAAGGGCCAGCCGCGGCGTTGGGTTTCGATGAGGTCGAAGTCGAGGTCGATGAGCAGGGCCTGGTTGTCGGTGGGGGAGGCTTCGGCGAGGACCTGGCCGTCGGGGGCGACGACGAAGGAGCGTCCCCAGAACTGGAGGTCGTGTTCGGTGCCGGGGCGGTTGATGGCGGCGACGAAGACGCCGTTGGCGATGGCGTGGGAGCGGAGCATGGTGTGCCAGGCGTCGTGCTGGATGGGGGCGAGGTCGGTGTCGCCGAGGGTGGGGTCAGTGGGGTGATTGAAGTGGCCGATGGCGGTGGGGTAGAGGATGAGCTGGGCGCCGGCGAGGGCGGCGAGGCGGGCGGGCTCGGGGAACCACTGGTCCCAGCAGATGAGGTTGCCGAGTTGGGCGTGGGGGGTTGGGGTCACCATGGACTCGCGAGCGGCGGTGGGGCTGGCGGGGTCACTTCCGGGGGTGAAGTAGAACTTCTCGAAGAAGCGGGGGTCGTGGGGGATGTGGGTCTTGCGGTAGAGGCCGAGCGTTTGGCCGTTGGGGCTGAGGGTCAGGGTGGTGTTGTGGTAGAGGCCGGGCGCGCGTTTCTCGAAGAGGGAGGCGGCGAGGGTGATGTTCAGCTCGGCGGCGAGGTGGGTGAGCCGGGTAGAGGTCGGGCCGGGGATGGGCTCGGCGAGGTCGAAGTGGGCTTCGTCTTCGGTCTGGGGGAAGTAGGGGGAAGCGAAGAGTTCCTGGGTGGCAACGATCTGAGCGCCCTGGGCGGCGGCGTCGTGGATCAGGGCCTCGGCGGTGTCGAGGTGTTTGGCCGGCGGAGCATCAACAGGGCAGGCGTGCTGGATCAGGGCGAGGCGGGGCATGTTTGGGCGCGGGTCTGGGTGGGCGGGGTTAAGTGGGCACGCTGTGAGGCCGATAATCCAAGTGATCCAGGCGTGGGAGGGCAGGGGTGGGGTTGCGCTGATGAGCTTTAGGAGGCTGGAGACTGCGCTGTGCTTCGGATCATATTTGGTGTTAAGCGTCGGCGGACGGTGGGCGATCGGGTTCGGGGTGCGCTGCTGCGGGCGGTGGGGCTGGGGCTCGTTCCCGTCGTGCTGATGGGGGGCGTGCTGGTGTACGTACAGCGGCAGCACCCGGAGACGGCGTCGGCGTATATGGATGAGGCGTGGAACTGGGCGTCGGACCTGGCGATCGGGGAGCGGGATCGCCGAGCGGCGGAGCGGTCGTTGTTCCTGCAGCAGTCGGACCGGCTGGAGCGGGCGGGGGACGGGGTGGCGTGGGCGGGGTATGTCGTGGGCTACGCGGAGCAGGCGTCGTCGGCCGAGACGCGGGCGGTGCTCGAGCGCACGACGGTGCTGATCGACAGGGGGGATGGCCGGCTGCCGGTGTGGTATGTGCGGGCGGCGTATCTGGACGCGACGGGTCAGGCCGACGCGGCGCTGCGGGCGTACGCCGCGGCGGAGCTGGTGGCCCGGTGTGATACGGCCCGGCTGGTGGAGGGGCCGGGGGCGCTGGCGCGGGTGCGGGAGGTCAGTGGTTTGATGCCGGGCTTGGCGGGGCGTTGGGACGGTCTGCCGTTGGCGGAGCGTGAGGGGCTTGTGCTCTGGGCATTGACGGCCGAGGCAGATGCGCGCGACCGCGGGGTGGCGTCGTGGGTGGTGGGCGACGGCCCGACCGACGAGCTGGACGCGGCACGATGGCAGGTCGTGCGCCAGGCGGTTCGGGCGGACTGGTCGGAAGGTGTGCTGGAGTAGCACGGGGTGTGGGCGGGTGCGGGGCAGGTGCGGGTGCGGGGCGGGTGTTGGCGGGTAGGGGTAGAGTGCGGCGATGGACAAGAAGATCGGACTGATGGGCGGCGGGGTGGTGGCGGACTACGGGCACATCCCGGCGATCAAGTACATCCCGGGGCTGGAGATGCGGGCGCTGTTCGATCCCGACACGGCGCGGCTGGCGGACATGGTGCGTCGGCACGAGATCCCCGAGGCGTTTTCGGATCAGGACGCGTTCCTGGACAGCGGGCTGGACGCGGTGGGCATCACGTCGCCGGCCCCGGTCCACAAGGCGAACGTGTTGGCGGCGGCGGAGCGGGGGCTGCCGGTGCTGTGCGAGAAGCCGTTGGCGATGGACGAGGAAGAGGGGCGGGAGATGATCGCGGCGATGGCGTCGGCGAAGCGTCGGGACGGCAGCGGCACCGGTGTGCCGTTGTATGTGGGGTTCTGCTACCGGTTCAGCAAATCGGCGTTGGAGATCAAACGGCTGGTCGATGAAGGGGCGATCGGGCAGGTGCGGACCCTCCGGCTGATCTACAACTGGGACTGTCACGGCAAGTGGTATCGCCCGGACCCGGAGGGTCGGCCGGACCATTGGGCCGTCGATCCGCGGCGGGCGGGCCGGATGGCGGAGGGCGGCCCGATGGTGGACTGCGGGACACACCAGATCGACCTGGCGCGGTGGTGGCTGGGGTCGGAGGTGGAGCGTTACACCGCGGCGGCGTCGTGGGTGGACGAGTACGAGGCCCCGGACCACATGTGGGTGCATATGGACCACGCCTGCGGCGCCCACACCATGGTCGAGATGAGCTACAGCTACGGCCACACGACGCGTGACAAGTTCTCCGACTTCCGTTACGAGCTGATCGGCACCGACGGCATGATCCACTACCACCGCGAAGGCTCGCGGTTCCAGCTTCGGACCGACCAGGAGACCCGCCACCTGGAGTACCACCACGAGAAGAACTTCGCGGAGATGTACCGAGACTTCGGCAGGCTGCTGGAGACGGGTGACCCTGGGAACCTGACGACGGCCGAGGATGCGCTTCGGGTGACCGAGATCGCGCGGACGGCGACGGAGCAGGCGATCGCTGAACGTATCGGGCCTAAGGCCGCCACGACGCCGCCGAGCACGCGAATGGCCCCGAATCTAGAGCCTGGGCCGGCTTTGGACTGAGACGCGGTCGTGTCCGGTGCCTGCCGATGCGTCGCCCGTCTTGCCCCTGCCGGGAATATTTAGGATCAGGACCGGGTTTTTCCCCCATCGTCGGCTACTGTAGACCAGTAGGGTTGCGGGTCGATCAATCAGCACTTTCCAGACGAAGGAACCACCATGGCACACCACAACGAAAACGACGGCGGGATGAAGAGCGGCGAGCAAGCGATGGCGGTGCCGCCGCGGTCGAGCCTGAGCTCGCGGGTGGTCTGGCCGCTGGTGTTTGTGCTGGTCGGGGTGGGGGCCTGGTCTCTGGTGAACTACGCGGCCGGCGATGCGTCGGCGGGCGGTGCCGAGGCGGGGCAGAAGGGCGGGCTGGAGGGCTGGCAGGGGTCGCTGGAGCCGGCGTTTGCGTCGGCCAAAGAACAGGGCAAGCCGATCCTGGTGTACTTCAGCGCCGACTGGTGCCCGCCGTGCAAGATGTTCAAGGCCGAGGTGCTGACCCAGGCGGCGACGGACGCGCTGATCAAGGCCGAGACCGTGCCGGTGCTGATCGATGTGGACACGCTGCAAGACAAGGGCAGGGAGGCGGAGGTCCGGCTGATCCAGAAGCTGGGCGTTGAGTTCATCCCCGACATGTATCTGTTCAGCGCGGCGGGCGAGCAGGTGTCGCGTTACCGTTTCGATCCGAGCCAGGATGACCTGGAAGCCGCGTTCGCGGCGTGGCTGCGTGAAGGCGTCAAAGCGGCCAAGGCCGACGGCTGAGGCGGGTCCTGAGTCAGTCGGTTACAGGCGTTAGAGGCGTTAAAGGTGTGCCAAGCCGATCCCCTTCGGGGTGATCGAGGTGGTGTCTGTGGGGTTTGACGGGTCTGTGATCCAGGCCTGCCCGATGGGCGGGGTATGGAGAGAGGCAAAGATCAGGGAACCGGTGCGGGTCGGTGGCGTCGTCGGTTGGTCTGGGGCGGCGTCTGCGGGTTCGTGCTCAGTGGGCTCGCGGTCACTGGGCTGTGGTGGGCGACGCAATCGACTCCGCGGTTTTACTCGGACTATCTGGCAAGCTCTGCTGAAGAGCGGGCGTCGGCGGAGCGGGCGCTCGACGACAAGTTGGCCGCGCTGGTCCAGTCCGCTTACGGGAATACGTCGGCCTCGGGTGCTGCCGAGCCGGCATCGGGTGAGCTGACGGCTGTGGCGGGCCCGGACGGGCGGGAGCAGATGCGGGATGAGCTGGAACTGATGGTCACCGGGGCGGTGGAGCACGAAGCCGGTGGGCCGGCCGCACTGGCCCGCGAGCTGCGGGTCGATGCTCTCCAAGAGCTGTCGCTGGATAACGCCGAGCTGGCGGCGTTGGTGGCTCGGCACATAGACGAATGGATGCAGCAGCGGGGCTATATCCGCCCGTCGGGCGTGACACGGCCGATCGTGGCGGTGGTGCGGGGCCGGCTTCACCTGGCGTTCACGCTCGAGATGCCGCGGTATACCCAGACGTTCTCCGGGGCGATGGACCTCCGGCTCTTGGGCACGGGGATGGCGGAGTTGTCGGTCTCTCAGCTGCGGGCCGGGGAGCTGCCGCTGCCGGTCGATGGCGTGGGCGGTTACCTGGAAGGCCGGGGTGGCGACCGGGCCCGGCAGATCGGCGAATGGCTCGAGACGCTCGAGCGCGTCGAGTTCCGCCCGGTGCTCAAGCTCGAGCACGGCGTCCGCGCCCGGCTGGTCGACTTCACACTCCGGCCCGAAGGCATCGACCTTCAGCTCCGCCTGCAAGACCGCGAGACCTACCGGCGGGACAACTACCAGCTCGTCGCGGGGGCCACGGTCGAGGAACTGGGCCTGTTGCACGACACGCCCCGCTCCGGGATGGACGCGGTGCTGGTCGGCGTGCCGGTCGAGTAAGCGGGAGCAGTTAGAAGGGTATTGGGTTGTCGCCTGCCGGAACGGGCTTGGCTACGCGTGGCAGACGACCCGCCTTTCGCAGATTCGCGAGTTTGCGGAACAACTCATGCTTCAGAGCGTCGTTGTCTTGTTGGTTAAACAGAACCGCATATCTTTTGGTCAGCTCGTGGAACTGAGGCGTGTAAGGAAGCTGGTCTGTCGGAATACCTAGCTGCTGGTACAAGCCAACAAGGGCTAAGTCTTCTGCTGGAAGAGGTTCCGCGGGTGGCACCAAGATGTTCTCTGGCTGACTTACCATGTCTCAAGCACCTTAATCAAGCTGAAACCTGATTGTAGAGAGCCTTGCGGCACCGTCCAAGTCTCTACAGAGTGTGCGGTGATTAATCAGCATCTCATCCAGATCAACCAGCGCTGCCTCTCTCATATTTCGGTTGAGATCAAGCCGGATGAGGTGATTTTCCAGAGAGATTTCGATAGGTAGCTCTGGCTCGAGGCAACGCATGGACACGCCTCTTTGCTCAACCGCTCTGACATTGAATCGGGTGGTGTCACCGAATTCTTTGATCTCAAGTCCAGCCTTGGCCCACTTGACATCCCGGTGGCTCAAAACCCAGACACAGGCATAAGCGGCAGAAGACTTGTCCGCTAAGGCAAAAAAAGCCGCAACATACGGCGAACTTGACCAGTCTAGGATTCGCGTAGGTAGTCCGTGGTGTCTTCCGAGGAACTCCCACTCCGCTTCTTCCGTGGGATGTTCGATTGATGCGCGGATGCCGTAACAGTTCTGCTTGAAATCTTCGATCAGTTCCGGCAGGACGGTGCCGGTGTGGGGCCAAGCATTGCTACCGATGCTATTCCGCATAGCACGAACAAGCGTTGGTTCTAACGCCCAATTGCGGTCAGCATGACCGCGAAAAGAAACTGCTTTTCGGGTAGCCAACTCTTGTTGCGTATACGAATCCCCTACGCGTTTCTTGAACGCAGGCCAGCTTTCGATTTGTTCAACCCCGAATGGCATGCTTGTTACACCAGCAGGGCGGCGGGGTTTTGCAGCAGGCCCCGCAGGGTGCTGAGGTACTCGGCGGCCTGGGCGCCGTCGATGGCGCGGTGGTCGCCGGAGAGGGTGACGTTCATCACGTAGCCGACGGCCAGCTCGCCGCCCCGCACGACGGGCTGCTGGAGGGCGGCGCCGATGGCGATGATGGCGGCGTTGGGCGGGTTCACGATGGCGGAGAACTGGGTGACGCCGTATTGCGGCATGCCGAGGTTGGAGATCGTGATGGTCGAGTCGGCCATGTCCTCGGGGGGCAGGCCCTTGCCCTTGGCTTTGCCGGCCAGGGCTTTGATCTCTTCGGAGATCTGACGCAGGCCCTTGGACTGGACATTGCGGACCACGGCGACGAGCAGGCCGCCGCCCTTGTCTTCGGGCAGCGCGATGGCGGTGCCGACGTTGACGGTGCCGTGTTGTTGGATGGCGTCGCCGGTCCAGCTGCTGTTGATGGCGGGGTGCTGGGCGGCGGCGAGGGCGACGCCGCGGGTGACGAAGTCGTTGATCGAGAGCTTGATGCCCTGCGGTTCGAGCTGGGCGTTGATGGTCTTGCGCAGGTCCATAAGGGCGTCCATCTCGACGGCGACGGAGACCTGGAAGTGGGGGACGGTGGTCTTGGATTCGACCAGGCGCTTGGCGATGGTCTTCCGCATGCCCGAGACGGGGATGGTCTTGGACTCGAGGGTGGCGGGCATGACCGGCGGCGGCGGGGGTGCAGGCGCGGCGGCCGGGGTCGGTGCCGGTGTGGTCGCAGCCGGAGCCGGCGTGGGGGTGCCGCCTTCGGCGGCGCGGAGGACGTCGCGCTTGATGATGCGGCCGTCGGGCCCCGAGCCCTGGAGGGTGTTGACGTCGATGCCGTGCTGCTCGGCGAGCTTGGCGGCGAGGGGGGAGATGCGGACACGGCCGGCGGGCGTGGGTGGGGCGGGTGGGGCGGAGGGGGTGGCCGGCGCGGTGGGCGTCTCGACAGTGGAGGTGTCCGGGACCGGCGGGGCGGGCGTTTCGCTGGAGCCGGTGGAAGCGGCTGCTGCGGCGACGTCCATCTTCGCGGCCTCTTCAAGGTCTTCACCGTCGGCGGCGAGGATGAGGATGGGCTGGCCGACCGGGACGGTGCTGCCCTCGTCGATGGCGAGCTTGGCGATGGTGCCGTCCTCGAAGGCCTGGAGTTCCATGGTGGCTTTGTCGGTCTCGACATCGGCGAGGAGGTCGCCGGCGGAGACGGTGTCGCCGACCTTGACGTGCCAGGTCACGAGCGTGCCCTCTTCCATGGTGTCGGAGAGGCGTGGCATTTCGATGGGGGTGGGCATGGTGGTCTGGCCTTTCGTGCGGCGGGGTCGGCGGGGTGGCGGTGCGTCAGGCTCCGGGGGCGGAGTGCGAGCGTTGACAGGCGTCGCGACGCGGGGAAGGGAGTGTAGCCCAGGGGGAGGGGGCAGCGGTTGTCGGGAGGGAGGCTGGTAAGGGGCGCACGAAAAAGGCCCGGGCGAAAAGCCCGGGCCTCGGCGGGGGGAAGCGGTGTAGGGCGAGCCTTAGCTGTGGCGACGCCGGCGGGCGACCAGGGCCCCGAGGAGGCTGAACCCGGCGAGGGCGGCCGTGGGGGTGGGCATGGCGACCGGCCCGGTGACGGCGACCGGCACGATGTCGGGGGAGACGGCGTGGCCGCTGAGGCCGGTGATCAGGACGGCGGAGTTGGTGCCGTCACTGACGGTGTAGACGATGCGGTAGCCGACGTCGCCGATGGTGCTGTCGAGGTCGGAGAGGTCCGAATCGTTGTCGTCGTGCTTATCGAAGTTGACGGTGGCCCCGTCGAGGGGGGTGCCGGACATGCCTGCGAAGCCGGCGAGGCTGGTGAAGGCGGGGCTGCTGAAGCTGCTGTCGTCGGCGAAGGTGTTGATCTCGGCGTTGGAGCCGGAGAGGCCGTACTGCGACCAGTCCCAGTCGAGGCCAGAGGTCATATCGACCTCGAAGTAGATACCGGTGACGGAGGTGCCGTCGGTGGAGGCGTTATTGATGATGGCTTCCCAGTCGGAGCCGGCGTCGTCGAGGGTGACGGTAAAGTCGAACCCGGCGAAGGAGGTGTAGCCGTCGTTCTCGAGGACGAAGAGGCTGTGGGTGCCGGCGAAGGCGGAGCCGGCGGCGGTGAGGCTGAGGGCGAGGGCGGCGGTGGTGGCGGTGCGAATCATGTTGCTTTCTCCTGATCTCGTGGCGGGCTAAATGGGGGTCCGTGTCGAAGAGCTAACCCTCAAAGTGAGCCACAGGAATCGACGGGGGCAAATCAAGACACTGTGAAACGGGCTGGCGACGGGCGCTTGGGGACGTGAAGCGATGTTTTATGTCGTTAGTGATTCAAATAAAAGGGTTTGCGCGGGTCCGTTTGTAACGCCTAGCGCGTGAGGACTCTGAGAAAAAGGGCGGCTGAGCACGCAATGGCGGACTCAACCGCGTCGAGCAACGCGATTTTACCGGACGCGAACATGATTCAGAAGCCCTTGGCGTAGGATTAGGCCTGAATCGCTAATAAAAACGCCTTATCTGGCGATAAGGCGTTTCATGGAAATAGGTTGTGTCGGTTTGGCGTCCGGGGCCGCTGCCGGAATCAGGCGTTGTAGGTCGCGGCGCGGACGGCCTCGGCGATCTTTCGGCCGTTGGGGAGCATGTCCTGCTCACGCTGGCGGTTGTATGGGGCCGGGATGTCGTCGTTGTTCACGCGGATGACGTGGTTGTCCAGATCATCAAAGCAATGCTGGCTGACCTGGGCGGCGACCTCGGAGCCCACGGAGGCGAAGGGCCAGGTCTGGTCGACGACGACGCAGTAGTTGGTCTTCTTAACGGAGTTGACGATGGTTTCGGTGTCGAGCGGCCGGTAGGTGCGGACGTCGATGACCTCGATGTCGATGCCGTCTTTCTCGAGGGCTTCGGCGGCTTCGAGGGCGAAGTGGACCGGTCGGCCGGCGGCGACGACGGTGCAGTCGGTGCCGGGCTTGATCACGTTGGCTTGGCCGAGGGGGATGACGAAGTCGTCATCGTGCTCGGGAGGAGCCCAGCGGCCGTCGGAGAGGTACTTAGAAAAGTCCTTGTCGCCGCGGGCACCCATGCCGAGCATGCGTTCGGATTCGAGGTTGAAGAACGGGTCGGGGTCCTGGATGCCGGCCTTGAGCAGGCCCTTGGCATCGCGGGGGGTGGAGGGGACGGCGAGCTTGAGGCCGGGCACGGAGGAGAACATGGACTCGACGGACCAGGAGTGGGTGGACCCGAGCTGGCCGCCGGCCCCGTTGTTGCCGCGGAAGACGGCGGGGCAGCCGAACTGTCCGCCGGACATGTAGAGCATTTTGGGGGCGTTGTTGATGATCTGGTCGGCGGCGACGAGGCAGAAGGACCAGGACATGAACTCGATGATGGGGCGGAGCCCGTACATGGCGGCGCCGACGCCGAGGCCCGCGAAACCGGTCTCGGAGATAGGGGAGTCGACGATCCGGCGGGGGCCGAACTCCTCGATCATGCCTTCGGAGACCTTGTAAGCCCCGTTGTATTCAGCGACTTCCTCGCCCATCAGGAAGACGCGGTCGTCGGCCCGCATCTCCTCCTGCATGGCCTGCTTGAGGGCTTCGCGGTACTGGATTTTTCGGTCTGTCGTCACCATACCGGGAGTATAAGGCCGTTAACCCTCGATGGGCAGGGGGAAGGGTGAGGGGTTGGGCGGGGTGGCCGGTTCGCCGACGAAGGTGTTGAGCAGGTCGCGGATTTGGATGTGGTCCGAGACCAGCTGAGCCATGAGTCGGAGGGCGGTGCGTTGATCGTCGCTGAGGGTGCGGGGCTGGGCGTCGATGAGACAGAGGGTCCCGAGGCGGTAGCCGTTCTCATCGGTCAGGGGGCAGCCGGCGTAGAACCGGATGTGGGGGGCGTCGGTGACGAAGGGGTTGTCGTGGAAGCGTTCGTCTTCCCGGGCGTCTGGGATTTCGAGGATGTCGTCCTGGAGGATGGCGTGGGCGCAGAACGCGTGGTCGCGGCAGGAGGCGACGGCGTCGAGCCCGTGCTTGGCCTTGAACCACTGGCGGTCGGTGTCGACGAGGCTGACCAGGGCGATGGGGACGGCGAAGTGGGCGGCGGCGAGCCTGACGATCCCGTCGAAGAACGTCTCGGGCGTGGTATCGAGCAGCTGGCACCTTTGGAGGGCCAGCAGCCGGAGGCTTTCGTCTTGTGGGAAAGGTGCCGAGATCATGCGGCAATCGGCGATGCGGATCGGAATGGGGTTTGGGTAGCCGGTTACGCCGCTCTGGAGCACCGGAGCGGCCGCGTTTCACCAACGACCGCTGATATGAGACATCGACGTTTTTGGACAGGGACTTTGCCAGGACCAGGCGTTTTGCAATGTGAAACCCTGAGCCAGGTCACCCAGGCTATGCCGCTTGAGGCTGGTCGAGCAGGTCTTCACGGATCTGGATGACGTCGGGCAGGCGGGCGATGAAGGCGTCGATGAGCTGCGGGTCGAAGTGGGTGCCGGCCGACTCGCGGAGGATCAGGATGCACTGTTCGAGCGGGAAGGCGGGCTTGTAGGGGCGTTCGGAGGAGAGGGCGTCGAAGACGTCGGCGACCGCGGTGATCCGGCCTTCGAGGGGGATGTCTTCGCCGGCGAGGTTGTGGGGGTAGCCGGTGCCGTCCCACTTCTCGTGGTGGGTTTCGGCGATGGAGGCGGCGAGTTGGAGGACGTTGTAGCGGGAGGGCCCGATGATGCGGTTGCCGATGGCGCAGTGGTCGGTGGAGTCGGCGGTGCGGACGGTGTCGAGCCGGCTGATGATGGAGGAGCCGCGTTGGGCGTGGTGGCGCATCTCGGCGAATTCCTCCGGGCTGAGCCGGCCGGGCTTGAGGAGGATGGCGTCGGGGATGCCGATCTTGCCCACGTCGTGGAGGGTGGAGGCCAGAGAGATGGCGTGGCAGCGTTCGGGGGCCAGGCCGATCTGTTCGGCGATCAGCCTGACGTAGGCGGAGACACGCTGGACGTGTTTGCCGGTGTCGTCGTCACGGAACTCAGCCGCACGGGCGAGGCAGTGGACGACTTCTTCGCGGGTCTGGGCGATCTCGTCGGTGCGTTCGCGGACCAGTTGTTCGAGCTGAAGTCTGTACTGATCAAGCTCGTTCTGGGCGTCGTTGGTCCGTCGGAGGGCGTCGCGGAGTTCGATCTGGGCGGAGACCTGTCGGCCCAACGCACGGAGGGTGTCCTGCTGCTTTTCGTCGAGGGTGCGGGGCTTGTAGTCGACGAGGCAGAGGGCGCCGAGGGCGTAGCCGGCGGGGTTGATCAGGGGGCAGCCGGCGTAGAAGCGGATGTGCGGTGCCTGTGCGACCGAGGGCTTGTCTTTGAAGCGGTCGTCCTGGCTGGCGTCTTCGACGATGAACAGGTCGTCGCCGCAGATCGTGTAGGTGCAGAACGCGTTTTCGCGGTCGGTCTCGCAGACGTCGAGCCCATAGCGGGCCTTGAACCAGTGGCGGTTGGCGTCGCCGAGGGTGACCAGGGCGATGGGGACGTCGAAGTATTGGGTCGCGATGTGGACCAGGTCGTCGAAGGCCTGTTCGGCGGGGGTATCGAGCAGTTCCAGGTCGTGGAGCGCATCGAGCCGTTCGGCTTCGTTGGCTGGTCGGGGGGCTTGCTCCATAACCCGCACATCGGGCATCCACCAGAGCGGAATAAATGCTTGGGAGCGACGCGATAGGGAATACGGGGCCGAGCCGTGGTTATCGGCGGTTGCGGCGGAGCGTCTTGCGGGCGAGGGCGGCGGCGGGGATGACGAGGGCCGCGGCGAGGGCGGCGGAGCCCAAGACGACGCTACCGCTTTGCAGATTGCTCAGCCCGATCGTGAGGAAGGCCCACGCGGCGGCAGCAGCGTAAGTGAGCGACGCGGAGCGGTAGGCGACGGCGGTGGCGACGAGGGCGCCGCCGATGAGCGTGGGCAGCAGGCTGGCGAGGCCGGGGTTGCTGGGGAGCAGGGCGTAGGCGACGCCGAGCATGGTCGCGGCGGTGAGCCAGCCGGCCAGGGCGAGCAGGGGCAGGGCCATGCCGCGTTCGACGAGGGTTGGGGTGCGCTGTCGTCGGATGCGGGCGACGGCGATGAGCAGGGCGGTGAGCCCCAGCACGAGCAGCAGGAAGCTGAAGAAGTCGAGGGCGACGAGGGGGACGTACACCGCCCAGGCGGCGTTGGCGGCGAAGGCGATAGCGGCGGGGTAGCCGGTGCGTCGGAACAGCGGGCGGTCGCGGTATCGGGGCAGGGCCTGGGTGATGGCGTAGGCGAGGCTGCCGAGGAAGAGGGGCCCCCAGATGGCGAAGGCGTAGCCGGGCGGGGTCAGGAGGGTGCGGTCGGCGTCGGAGCGCGAGCCGATGTCTTCGGTGAGCCTGAGCAGGCGCGGCAGGTAGGGGAGCGTGACCTGAGCGAGGCAGGTGACAAGGACGACGGCGGCTCGGCGGGCGTCGCGGGTCATGGTGCAGTGGGTGTGATCGACGGGCGGGCCCACGGACTCAGTCCGTGGGCTTCTGGGGTGAGTGGGGGTGAGGTGTGACTCAGGCGGTAGGGTTGGGGTTGGTCACGACGTCGGGCAGATCGCCCTTGATGTAGGGGCCGTAGGGGTTGGCGTAGACGTCGGTGAACATCTCCGACTCAGGCAGCTCGGGGGACGACTCGGCGAACTTGATCGAGTCGAGCGAGACGGCCTTGGCCTTCTTGTCGAGCTCGTCGATCTGCTCCTGGTCGGCCAGGCCGTTGTCGATCAGGTGGCGGACCAGGTTCTGGATGGGGTCCTGTTCTTTGTAGTCGCCGACCTCGTCCTTGGTGCGGTACTTCTGGGGGTCGGACATGGAGTGGCCCTGGTAGCGGTAGGTCTTGACGTTGATGAACGCGGGGCCGGGGGACTGGCCCTGGCGGGTGTATTCGACGGTCTGCTTCCGGTCCCACTGGGGGTTCTTGGCGGCGCGGGTCAGCGCGACCTGCTCGGCGAAGGTGTCGTAGACGGCCAGGACGTCGAGCCCGTCGCACTCGGCGTAGCGCATGCCGTAGGACATGGCCTTGGTCTCGAGGTCGTCGCCCATGGCGGTGCCGCGGTTGATGGCGGTGCCCATGGAGTAGCCGTTGTTTTCCAGGACGAAGATGACCGGGAGGTTGTAGATGGCCGCCAGGTTCATCGACTCGTGGAAGGCGCCCTGGTTGAGGGCCCCGTCGCCGAGGTAGCAGAGCGCGACGTTGTCCTTGTCTTCGTACTGGATGGCGAAGCCGAGCCCGACGCCGAGGGGGCACTGCCCGCCGACGATGGCGTGTCCGCCGTACATGTGGTTGACCTTGTCGAACATGTGCATCGAGCCACCCTTGCCCTTGGCACAGCCGGTGAGCTTGCCGAACATCTCGGCCATGCAGTAGTAGGGGTGCATGCCCTTGGCGAGCGCCATGCCGTGGTCGCGGTAGGCACCGACGACGGGGTCTTCGTGCTTGAGCGGGGCGATGGAGCCGACGGCACAGGCTTCCTGGCCGATGTAGATGTGGCAGAACCCACCGATCTTCTGCTGCATATACGCCTGCATCGTCTTCTCTTCGAAGCGGCGGATGAGCATCATGTCGTAGAGCATGCCGACGAGGCGGTCCGCGGGGAGGTCCTTGGCGAGGACGAGATCGGTCGCGCGGGCGTCGGCGGGTGGCGGCGTGGTCGCGGTGGTCATGGAGGGCTTTCGCGGGCTCTGTTGGGGGGAAAACGGGGCTGGCCGAGCAGATCCAGTGTAGAGGTCGGTCAGGCCGCGCGGCAAGTGTGTTTTAAGGGCCGGGTTTAAGGCCTTATCGGTGGCCCGGGCGGATGGCGTGAGAAGGGCTTCGGCGGGGCCTACGGCTCGACTGGGGCGTAACCGAGCGACTCGAGCTGGCGGACGACCCGGCTTTTGGTGCCGATCGGGACCAGTTCGCAGCCCTCAAGCTGGAAGCGCAGGCCCTTGGTCATCGACTTCTTGTAGCCCAGCACGGCCTCACGGGGGATCACGGCCAGGGTGTCCGCCGGCTTGGTCTTCTTGATGTGTAGCGCCCGGAGGATGTCCTCGGGCAGCTCGGCCACGGGGCTGTCTTCGACGGGGAGCTCGAAGGGGCGTTTGCGGGTCGCCAGCGCGTGAATCAGGGCCCCGATCAGCCCGAACGCGGCCCCGGCCACGGTGCCGGTCTGCCAGGTGTGCGACCGGTAGAGCAGGTAGAGCCCGTCGGGATCGATGTGGACCGAGCCGACGACGATCGCGCCCTTGCTCGCGGGGTGGCCGAGGAACTTGTAGCTCTTGCTCAGGAGGAGGGGTTCCATGGATGGGATCGGGCGGGGTGCGTGGGTCGCAGAGCTTACCGGGCATTGATGACCGAACGCGCAAGGCGTGGCCTTAAGGCTCGTCGGCGTCGTGAAGCACAGCGAGCCGGCCCGTGTCGGGCCGGCCGGGGCGACACGCCCCGGCTCGCCATCGACCGCTTGGCATGGAGGACGCTTTCCCGCGACGCCTCGGGAGGCCTGTCGTCTGATCGTTATGCGATCGACACCGAGCCGGTGGGGCGGATAATCCCGGATGGGGGTAGATTCGACGTCCTGGGGGCCGATAGAGGTGGTATGAGCGAGTCTGCGGTTCAGCCGGTGTTCATCTTCTCCCTGCCGCGTTCGGGCAGCACGCTGCTGCAGCGGATGCTGGGGTATCACCCGGCGGTGCACACGGTCTCGGAGCCCTGGCTGCTGCTGCCGCTGGTCTACGCCCGCCGGCCCGACGGCGTGTACGCCGAGTACCGCCACCGCCAGGCCTGCCGTGCCATCGAAGACTTCGGCGACGCCTTCCCCGACAAACAGGCGGGGCTCGACCGCCACCTGCGGGACATGATGCTCGGGATGTACCGCGAGCTCTCGCCCGAGGGCACCCGCTACTTCCTGGACAAGACGCCGCCCTACATCCTGATCGCCGACGAGATCGCCCGGCTGTTCCCCGACGCCAAGCTGGTGTTCCTGTTCCGCAACCCGCTGTCGGTGATCGCGTCGTCGCTGACCACCTGGTGGGGCAACCGCTGGAAGCTGTTCACGCAGAAGCACCTGTTCTACGACGGGCTCACCCGGATGATGGAGGCCTACGAGGCGGCGGGCGATCGGGCGATCCGGCTGAACTATGAGGACCTCATCGCCGACCCGCCGGGCAAGCTGTCGGGGTTGTTTGAGGCGCTGGGCCTGCCCGACTGCCCCGAGGCGGCGGAGGGCTTTAGCCGGGTCAAGCTCGAGGGCCGGGTCCAGGACAACCAGGGGATCCAGCAGTACAGCGCGGTGAGCAAAGACCCGGTGACCAAGTGGCAGCGGACGCTGGCGAACCCGCTGCGTCGGCGGTTCTGTCGGCGGTACCTGTCGTGGGTCGGCCGGGACCGGCTCGCCACGATGGGCTACGACCTGGACGAGCTGAACCGGGACCTGCGGCAGGCCAAGGGGACGTTCGGTCGGCTGGCGTCGGACGCGGGCTGGATGGCGGCGGGGTCGGCGTACTGCGCGTTGGACGTGCCGTTAGTGCGGGACAAGCTGCGGGCGTGGCGGCAGCGTCGGCCGGTCCTCTCGCACGCCTGACCCGCACCCACTCGCCTCCACCCGTACCACCCGCCCGACCCATCAGGGGACGAGCACGAGCTTGCCGATGTGTCGGTTCTGGGCCATCACGGTGTGGGCGCGTTGGACGTCGGCGAGGGGGAAGGTGCCGGCCAGGTGCTGGGTGTAGGTGCCGTTCGCGAAGCCGTCGAGGACGAGCTGGGCCTGCGGCCGCCAGTGCTCGGGGCCGGCCTGGCGGAACTCGGTCATCGCGTAGCCGCGGAGGCTGCCCTTCTTGCGGATCAGGGTGCCGAGGTTGACCGGGGCCGGTTTGCCGAGCAGCCCGTAGATGTAGACCGTGCCCAGCTCCGCGAGCGCCGTGATCTCGTGGGAGAGGTATTGGCCGGCCCCAACGCAGTCGAAGAACACATCGACGCCGCGCCCCTCGGTCAGGCGAAAGAGGTCACGGTAGAACGGGAGCAGCGTGCGGTCGGCCTGCGGCGTTGGGGCGTGCGTGGCGAGCAGGTGGTCGTAACGGGCGGTGGGCAGCGCGCGGATGGCGTCGAGCTTGGCGGGCGACGAGGTGAGCCCGATGGTCGTCGCGCCCATCGACTTGGCGACCTGCGCCGCGGCGAGCGCGACGGAGGACGACGCGGCGGAGAAGGCGACAACGCGGCGGTGTTCGGGCTGTTCGTGGAGACGGTGCAACCAGTGCAGGCAGCCGTGGGCGGTGAGGTAGGGCAGCCAGAGCGCGCCGAGCTGGTCGTCGGGGACCGCATCCGGCACGGGCATCACACAGTCGGCGGGGCAGAGGTAGTGCGAGCGGTAAGCGCCCCCATTGGCGGGCTCCGATTCCGTGTCGCTCGGCGGCCTTGTCACGCCGGGCGTGAGCGTGACGCGGTCGCCGGGCTTCACGCCGGCAACACCCGAGCCGACGGCTTCAAGGATGCCGCCGCCCTCGAGGCCCGGCGTGAACGGCGGGTCGCCGGTCGAGAGCTTGTACTGGCCTTCGCGTCCCATGATCTCGGCCCGGTTCATCCCGATCGAGGTCATGCGGACCAGCACGTCGTCGGGCCCGAGGTCGTCGGCCGTGGGCGTGGGTTCGTCGAGAACCCGCAGGACTTCCGGGCCGCCGAACTGTTCGATGAGGACGCGTTGCATGGGGATTAGCCAGTACTGTGATAGTCGGTGGGTGGGGGTTGGGTCAGGTCGACGTGGCCCCAGTCGGCGAGGGCGACGGTGTTGGGCCCGTAGGTCGGGTTGATGCCGAAGGGGTCTTTGTGGTCTCGGAGGTGCTCGAAGAGGAGGGTGCGGTGTTTGAGGAGGGTGTGGCGGTGTTGGGACCGCGTCGCGAGGTTGACCATCTCGCCGGGGTCGGCGTGACGGTTGGTGAGCTGCTCGGCGTGTTGGCCGAAGTCGTAGAGGGTGTATTTGTGGTCGTTGGTCACGACGGCGCGGCCGGCAGAAGCGAGGCCGTCGCCAAGCTGGAGCTGAGTCTCCAGGATGAGGTGGTCGCGGGGGTGGTTCAGCGCTGCGCCGGGCTGGTGGAGTAGAGGGGTCAGGTCACGGCCGGGCAGGCCGGGGGGTGCGGTGATTCCAGCGAGGCCGCAGAGAGTCGGCAGCAGGTCGAGGCCTGCATTGATGAGCGTGGCTTCGGTTTGTGCCGCGCGCGTGGTGTGGGTCGGGTCGGCGATGATGAACGGAACACGGACCGACTCGTCGTACAGGGTCCATTTCTGGGCGAGCTGGTGGGCGGCGGTGGCGTCGCCGTGGTCGGAGGCGAAGACTATGACAGTGTTGTCGGTTTGGCCCGAGGCATCGAGGGTGGCGAGCACCTGGCCGAGCTGGGCATCGACCTTTTCGACGAGTCGGTAGTAGACAGCCCGGTACCTGCGCCAGCGGTCGGGGGTATAGGCGGCCGCGTGCTGCGTACGCGGGTTGTGGTCGCGGAAGCGGGTGATGGCCTGGGGTTCCTCGGGCGCCGGGGGGTAGTTGGCGGGGAGGCTGGGCCAGTCGGCGGGGTTGGGGCTGATCTCGACCTCGCCCCAGGGCAGGGGCTGGTTTCGGCCGTGCTCGCAGATGTTGTGGGGGTTGTCGAAGGAGGCGACAAGGAGCCAGGGCTGGTTGTGTTTGGGTGCGTCGGTAATGAAGTCGGCGGCGGCCTTGGGGAGCTGTTGGTCGTTGAAGGGGCAGATGGGCTCGAAGGCGAAGTCGGGGTCTTTGTCGGGGTCGGGGTAGGAGATACCGCCAGGGCCAATGTGCCACTTGCCGCCCCAGGCGGTGCGGTAGCCCGCGTTGCGGAAGAGGTGGCCGAGGGTCTGGATGCGTTGGGCATCGGTCCAGTCGATGGTGTTTGCGGTAACGCCGAGGGCTGCGGGGTGTTGGCCGGAGATCATCGCCGCACGAGAGGGGGTGCAGAGTGGGAACGCGCAGTGGGCCTGGGTGAAGCGGACGCCGCGGGCCGCGAGGGCGTCCATGTGGGGCGTGTGGAGGTCAGCGTTGTGGGCGCACGACATTGCGTCGTGGGACTGCTGATCGGTGAACAGGTAAAGGAGGTTGGGGCGTGACACGTGGGGGCCGGATTGGTGGGGCGGCTGTCAGGCGGGCGGGTTCAATCGCTACGCCGTAGCGTCAACATACGGGCGGCGTAAGTGGCGTGCAGGGTTATGCTGGCGCGATGGACAGGGATATACAGGTGTTTGAGTACCGGCCGGGGGTGGTGGGGAGCGCGGCGCGGTATGCGTTGGCGGGGGACCGGCTGGTGAGGGAGGACGAGGCGGGGCGGGAGGAGGCGTCGTGGCGGTTCGCGGAGGTGGGCCGGGTGTACTGGAACACCTTCAAGAGTCAGCAGCTGGAGCAGCGGACGCTGACGCTGGAGGCGAAGCAAGGCGTGGGTGGTGGGATAGGTGGTGGGGTGGGGTGGAAGCGGGTGCGGCTGGGGTGCAACCGGGGGGAGGGCGAAGACCTGGAGGTGTTCCGCAGCCTGATCGCGGCGGTGTATGAAAGGTTGCAGGAGGAGCCCGAGCCGCCGGTGTTTGGGCTGGGGTACGGGGGCGGGGCCCACTGGTGGTTCTTTGCGATCGGGGTGTTCGCGGTGGGGCTTGCGGTGGTGCTGCCGGTGGCGGCGGTGTGGTCGGGGCGGGGGCACCGGCTGGCGACCGTGGAGGGCGTGGTGATGACGGGGTTGATGCTGCTGATCGGCTTGCCGTTGGTGTTGGCGGGGCTGCCGGGCCGTCGGCGAGCGGTGGCGGACGCGGCGGCGAGCCTGCCTGTGGATGAGGTGCTGCAGCGGCTTCGCCGGTAGGGCTTAAGAAGCGATCGGCGGCAGCAGCGGGCGGAGGGCGTCGGCGAGGTTCCGGCTCATCTCCGCGAACGCGAAGTCGCCGGGGTGGATCAGGTCGACCGACTGGGCGTCGATGCCGGGGAACAGGTCGGGGCCTTCGAGCAGGTGGGCGTTGGGCGTCGGGCAGGAGGCGACGGCTTCGCGGAGGTGTTGGCGGAAGCGTTGGGCTTTTTCGTAGTTCTCGCCACCGGGTAGATCGTTGAAGTAGGGCCACAGCGTGATGGCCGCGACGGGCTTGCCGGGGTGAGCGGCGGCGACGGTGTGGACGGCGTAGTGGACGCGCTCCCGGAAGACCTCGTCGGAGTACTTGAGCATGTTGACGGACAGGGCGAGGGAGGCGGCGTCCCAGTCGTGGCGGCCGGCGAGGTAGTCGATGAGCTGGGGCTCGCATTCGCAGGAGCCGGAGCTGCCGAGGTTGCAGGCGTCGGCCTGGAGCCGGGTCGCGGTGAGCGCGGGGTAGGTGAGGTGGGGGGACGATGCGCCGGCCCCCTGGGTGATGGACGTGCCGTAGAACAGGACGCGGCGGGGCGGGAGCTGGTCGGGGGTGGGCGGGGTGACGGTGACGCCGGGGTCGGGCTGGACGTCGTGGAGGAGGATCGGCCCGGCGTGGAGCGGCAGCAGGAGCCTGCAGACCGCGGGGTCGAAATCGGAGCGGGCGCGGCAGGCGTCGTAGTGTTCGACGATGCGGGGCGGGGTGTCATCGATGCGTAGCGCGGTGGGGGTGGCCCCGATCAGCGCCCGGGCGGGGTGGGTCAGGCCCGGCTCGTCGAGGTTGGTGTGGTGGACCCCGCCGTTGTGCTGGAACCGGCCGCGGAACAGGCAGACGGGGTGGTTCGGGGCCTGTGGGCTGGAGAGGATCAGCGTGACCGGGCCGTCGGCGACCCAGCGGAGCTCGACCCCGGCGGTGGCGCGGGCGCGGGCCTGGGCGCCTTCGTTGAGGTGGGGCAAGACGTCGAGGGGCAGCCGGGTGGGGCTGACCACATCAGGCCCGGCTTCGGGGGCGGGGATGAGCTCGGCGGCGTTGTGGACGGCGAGGTGCTTCCAGATCAGATCGGGCACGGCAAGACTCCTTGAGAAGGGCCGGCATTGTGGCAGGGATCGTTGCGTGTGGCCGACCGGGGTAAGCTGCCGCGTCGGCGGTGGTCCGAGCGTGTTCATGAGGGTTTGGAGGTCTGATGTCTAAATCGTTGAAGCCGGTGGAGCCGCGGGTGATCGCGGACTACGCATGTGAGTGTGGCGAGAACCCGCTGTGGCACCCGGACGAGCGCCGGCTGTACTGGACCGACATCCCGACCGGCCGGCTGTTCCGGTACGACCCGGCCACGGGCGAGCACGCGTGCTTCTACGAGGACCGCCCGGTCGGCGGGTTCACGTTCCAGGCCGACGGGTCGCTGCTGCTGTTCCGGGACAAGGGGAACGTGGTGGTGTGGCGGGACGGCGGCGTGGCGGCGACGGTGATCGACGAGCTGCCCGACGAGGTGGCGTCGCGGTTCAACGATGTCTGCGCCGACCCGCTCGGCGGGGTGTACTGCGGGACGATGCCGACGCCCGACCGCAAGGGCCGGCTCTACCACCTGCACCGCGACGGGTCGATCGGCCTGCTGCTCGAAGACATCGGCTGCTCCAACGGCATGGGCTACAGCCCGGACCTCCAGAGCTTCTACTACACCGACTCGACCGCCAAGGCGATCTACACGTTCGACCTCCACGCCGACACGGCCGAGCTCTCCAACCAGCGCGTGTTTGTCGACACCACCGACGTGCACGCCGGCGTCCCGGACGGGATGACGACTAGCGCCTCGGGCGAGGTCTTCTCGGCGACCTGGGGCGCGTCGGCGGTGGTGCGGTACGGGCTCGACGGGGCGGAGATCGAGCGTTACACGCTGCCGGTGCCGAACATCACGAGCCTGTGTTTTGCGACGCTGGCGGACGGCCGCCACACGGCGTATGCGACGTCGGCGATGGGTCAGAAGAAGGACGAGCTGGGGCCGGACGCGGGGGCGACGTTTGAGCTGCCGCTGGGCGTGGCGGGCGGCCCGGAGTTCCGGTCGCGGGTGGGGATGGGGTGAGTGGCCCGGCGGTCAGGGCGTCGTCTTGGGGCGGATGTGGTTGCGTTTGAAGACGAGGTATCGGCTGCCGATGAAGCTGAACGGTGCGCCGGCGAGGACGCCGAGGCAGGCGGCGAGCTGCGGGAGGGTGCCTGGGGAGAGGTGCAGGACGGAGACCGCCACGGCGAGCTGGACGGCGGCACCGATAGCGCAGGCCGCACCGAAGCTGCGGACCCGGCGCAGCCAGGAGCCTTCCGGGCGGCTGCCGGGGGTGGGCTGCTGGTGGAGGAAGAAGCCGCTGATGAGTGAGACGGCGATACCGCCGGCCAGAGCGGGGACGGCGGCGACGCCGAGGGCGAGCAGCGCGGTGAGGGCCGCGAGGTTGACCGACAGGCCGAGGGCGCCGACTGCGAAGAAGCGGGCGTAGGACGTCCGGTTGCCGAGCTTGAAGAGGTATAGCCGGCGGAGGTGCTGGAGGTACTTGAGCTGTTCGGTGAGCGACAGCTTGGATTCGCCGTGCACACGGTCGGTGAAGTGGATGGGGACCTCGCCGGCACGGGTACAGCGAGCTTTGACCAAGACCTCCAGGCCGATCTTGTAGCCGACGGGGCTGAGCGGTTCGGCCTGTTGGAGCAGGGAACGGCGGAAGGCGAAGAAGCCGGCCATCGGGTCGCTGAGGTGGGTCAGGGGTCGGGCCAAGAGGGTGGCGATGCGGGAGTTGAGCCATCGGCCCAGCCCCCAGTCGGCGTCGGTGGAGCCACCCGGGGCGTAGCGCGAGCCGACCACAAAATCGTGGCCTTGGTCGAGGGCGTCGAGGAGGTCGGGGATCGCTTCGGGCGGATGGGAGAGGTCTGCGTCCATGACGACAACGAACGGGTGCCGGGCGAGCGTGAAGCCCTCGACAACGGCGGCGCTGAGGCCGCGGGGCCCGGTGCGGGCGATGTAGTCGACCCAGGGCAGATCGGCGCGGGCGATGATGGCTTCGCTACCGTCGCCGGTGGCGTCGTCCATGATCAGGACCTGGAGGTCGTAGCCGGTCTGGTGGCGTAAGGCTTGGAGCCGGTCGAGCAGGTGCGGCAGGGCGTCGGCTTCGCGGTAGGTGGGCACGACGAGGCTGACCCGGCGGACCTCGGCGTGCGTCAGACGCAACGCGGGTGCGTCGCGGGGGGCCGGGGCATCGGGCTGCCGGGCTGCGGTCATGGGGGCGGTGGGTACTTTCGGGCGTTGTGGGCCATCTTCGACTGGAAGGCGGCGGCGATATCGATGTCTAGCGCGTTGGCGAGGCTGAAGGCGTAGGCGAGCACGTCGCTGAGCTCTTCACGCACGCCCTGCATCCGCTCGGCGTCTGCCTGAATACCCTCGGTCGATTCGCCCTCGGGCCATTGGAAGTGCTCCATCAGCTCGGCCGCCTCGATCGCGATCGACATCGCCAGATTCTTGGGCTGGTGGAAGCGGTGCCAGTCGCGCTCGGCCACAAACGCATCGACCAGGGCCTTGCACTGGGCGAGCGTGGCGGTGGTGTCGGTCATGCCCCCGCCGGGGCTTTGGGGGGGCTTCGAGGGTGGGGTTGAGGGTGGGGTCGGGGGTGGGTCTTGGGCGTCCGCCATCGTCGGAGCTTACCTGATTGCTACAGCCCCACCTCCGGGCACGAATTGCATGATGCGGGCACGGCTTCGGGTGGCTTCCGGACTGAGGTATTCGACAATCCACAGGCTCTGCGGCTGATTACCCGCCGGGCTCCGACCGCCGAACCCAGGAGAACACCACGATGCGAGGCTCAACTATCACACGCCGGCTGCCCGCCACGGCGGCCCTGCTCGCCGTCACCCCGCTCTCGGCCCCGGCCCTGGGCGGCACCGAGCGGCTCATCGACTTCGAGAACCTCCAGCACGGGCTGATCGTTGCCGACGACACCGACAAGGGCTACATCCCCGGTGTGTCGATCTCGGTCGACAACTTCAACTCGTCTAATGACTTCGCTGTCATCTTCGACACCAGCCTCACCGGGACCGCCGACCGCGACCTCGAAGGCCCGTCCTGGTCCGGCGGCGGCAACCTCGCGTTCAACACGGTCCTCGGCAACGCCCTGATCATCCAGGAGACCTCCGGCAGCGCCGAACGCAACGACGGCACCTTCGTCGACCGCCCCAACGACGAAGGCTCCCGCCCCGGTGGCGAGCTCACCTTCAGCTTCGACCAACGGGTCACGTCCTTCGGCTTCGACCTGATCGACGTCGAGGGCCCCGAAGAGTTCGGCAGAGACTCGGGCTTCTTCGCCACCTTCATCGAAGACGACAACCAGGTCCGCGTGGGCTTTGGCGCCTTCGTCGACCCGGACTCCGACTTCTATCAGCCCGGCGTGGCCTTCGGCGACAACTCCGCCAACCGGATCGCCCCGATCACCGCCGAGGAGCTCGGGCTCAACGGCTTCGACGAGGTTGTCATCAACCTGGGCGGCTCCTCGGCGGTGGACAACATCCGGTTTACGGCCGTGCCCTCGCCGACCGCCGCCGGGGCCGGGCTGGTCGCCCTGATCGGGCTCACCGCACGCCGCCGCCGGCGAACTGCCGACGACCCCGCCGCGTAATCAGGGACATCCCGCAGACGCACGGATTCAAACCGCATCCACTTGACCGGCTCGGCAGCACCTTACGGGGCTGCCGGGCCGTTTTTTTACCCAAGCCCGGAACATCAACGGCGGTGTTCGGGTTCTGGCCGAGAGACGCGGTTGGCGTAACATCGGGCAGGTTGGGCCCGTCTGATCCCTTGGCCCCGGGTGTGGGCCGAAAGTCGTCCCTCAGGAGCAATACGCATGCAACGGTTACACGGTGGAACATCGATCGCGCTGGTGGTAGGCACGCTGGCGGTGGGGCTGTTCGGGGTCGGCTGTCAGCAGAAGGGCCGGGTGCCGATCACGGCCGACACGCGCGGCGAGCGTGAGTCGCCGCTCATCCTGCCCATCGCGCTGATCGAGTTTTCCGACCAGGTGCCCGACCTGCTCGCCCGCGACCTGTACGAGCTGCCCGTGGTGCGCGACACGCCCGGCGACGTGCGGATCATCCTGGGCGATATCAAGAACAGCACCGGCGGGCTCGTGCCCACCAGCGACTTCGAACTGGTGCAGGGCCGGATCCGCAGCAACCTGATCAACAGCCGGGTCGGCCAGGAGAAGCTGGTGTTCGTCGAGCGGCGGGCCCGGCTCGCCCGGATCGCCGACGCCGAGGCTGTGGTCGGCGACGACCCCGAGTTCCCCGTAACGCCCGAGCCGTATGACGCGCAGAACACGTACACGCTGCTGCTGGATGTGGAGCGGGTCGGGCGTGGCGACACGCAGCTGTACCGGATGGACGCGATGCTGGTGAGTTTTCTGAACAATCAGATCGTGTTCAGCAAGGACTACGAAATCAAGCAGGTGAACTGACGGCCCGTCGCGATTGCATCAGGCCCAACGCGTGCCCCCCGGCAGAGCCGGGGGCCAAAGGGTTGGCTGGAGAGTTGGTCATGCATGGCCGTGTGATTCGATCCCTGCTTGTGTCGGCGTTGCTCTTTGGGGGTGTGGTGGGTGGGGTGGGGTGCGCGTCGACGCCGCGGAGTAGTCGGCTGCAGGTGGAGGACTTTCAGGAGATCGCGGGGGCGATGTCGGCGAGCCTGTCGCGGGAGTTCGCGCAGCGCGGGCCCAGCGATGACCCCTGGGTCGTCTCGATCCAGCGCATAACAAACCTCTCGGGCGACGTGCTGACCGTGGGCGAGCAGTGGTACCCGATGGGCAAGCTGGTCAGCAGCCGGTCGATGCAGCAGCTCTGGGACGAACACCGCGTCATGGTGGTGATCCCGGCCGAGCGGCAACGGCTGCTGTTGGCCCGATCGCCGGGCGAGTTCGACGAGCGGTTCGGCGGGGTGCGGGGCGGCGAACGGACACGCCCGACGCACGTGCTCAATGCGACGATTCGGTCGGTGACGCGGGGCGGGTTCGAGGCCCGGACGGACCTGTATGTGGCGGAGTTCGAGATGACGGAGCTGGGCAGCGGCACGCCGGTGTGGAACGACCGGTTCGAGCTCAAGCGTCAGGCACTGGGGGCGGTATGGGACTGACGACGACCGCCCATCGTTTAGGCGGGGTGTTTGTGGCGTTGATCGCGGCGCTGCTGCTGGCGGGTTGCCATGCGCCGCGGTTGGCGACGCCGACCGATCAGGTCTTGACCGGGCAGTATTCGGAGGCGGCGGAGTTCGTGCGTCGCCAGGTCGTGGACGACAAGGGCAGCCGGCGGTATGTGCTTACGCGGATGCGGGTCGGGGTGATGGAGCTGGCGGCCGGCGAGCCGGAGCGGGCGGAGGGGTCGCTGGCCGAGGTGTACGACCTGCTGCGGACCCAGGGGATCAACGACGACAAGACGGTGGCGACTGTGGTGGTGAACGAGGGAGTGCGGGTCTGGAAGGGCGAGCCGTTTGAGCAGGCGTTGGCGATGACGTATTTCGGGCTGACCGAGGGCGTCTTGGGGTCGTGGGATAATGTGCGGGCGGCCGCTCAGAGCTCGCTTTTTTATCTGCGGGACTTCGGGCAGTCTGAGCCGAGCCGTTACCGGCAGCGGGCGCGTGTCGCGGGGTCGGTCGGAGTAGGTGTCGGAGTAGGTGGCGGTCGTTCGGGGGTGAGGGTCGGCTCGGTGACATCGCTGGACCTGGTGAAGCGGGCGGCACGGGCGGAGGAGCGGGGCGAGCCGGACTACCTCGACAACGGGTACGTCGCGGAGGCGTCCAACTTCACGCTGGGCTACCTGCTGCACGGCATCGCCAGCCAGCAGCTCGGCCGCGACGACGAGGCCCGCGACTTTCTCGACCGGGCCGTGTGGCTGAACCCCGCCCTCGGGCCGCTGCGGGATCGGCTGTGGAACGAGCCGTACAACGCGGTGCTCGTCGCCTCCTACGGCTTGGCCCCGCGGAAGCAGGCCTACGGCCCCAGCGGCGCACTCGCCCGGTTCGTCCCCGTCTTCGGCAGCACCCCCGCCCGGCTCCGCGTCGAGGTGGACGGCAAACGCCAGGACGAGTCGCATGTCGTCACGGATGTAAACCGCCTCGCGGTCGACCACCGCTGGAACAACCTCGAAGACCTCCGGCTCGCCAAGGCCACGCTCGGGCGGGCTGGTATCCTCGTCGGCTCGGTCGTCGCCAGCCGGGGCTTCAGCCGGAACAACGACACCGCCGGCCTGGTCGGCCTGGGCATCCTCGCGCTGGGTGCTTATATGGAATACCAGGCCCAGGCCAATACCGACTACTGCGATGTTTTCCCCCAGCGGTTCTATGTGGTTCCGCTGTGGTTGGACCCAGAAGACGGCGCAGCGTCAGGCGGGAGCACCGTCGAGCTGCAGGTGGGCAACCGGCCCGGCGCATCGGCCCGGCTCGACGGCGTGCGGGGCGCCGCGGCGGGGCAGCCCGCCAAACTCATCTACTTCCGGGTACCTGCGTACAACGGCAACGGCAGCGTCTCGGCTCAAGACCCGCGACGCATCGCGTCCTGGCAGGGGCGGGTGGGCTGGGACTGATCAGCCCGTGGTGCGGAGGCCCGCCGCGATCGCCTGGACCGTCATACGCGACAGGTGCGACGCCGGGTCACTGCCGCGACGCATCAGCTCGATCTGGATCAGGTTCAAAGGGTCGATATAGGGATTACGCACCTGGATCGACCGCCGCAGCCAGGGCGTCTGCGACAGCAGGTCGTCGGCCCCGGTGATCGCGAGCACGGTGTCGCGGCTGGCTTGGAATTCGGCTTCGATGCGGGCGAACAGGCGCTGGCCGGCTTCGGGGTCTTCCGGTGGGGCGTCCAGCTGGTCGGCGTAGCGTTTGGCGATGGGCATGTCGGACTTCGCCAGCGCGAGCTCGGCGTTGTCGATGATGCCCCGGAAGACGGGCCAGTCGGCGTACATGGTCTTGAGCAGGCCGGGGTCGAGCGTGTTGAGCCCGGTGCCGAGCCCGAACCAGGCGGTGAGCAGATGCCGGTTTTGGGTCCAGGCGAAGGTATAGGGGATCGCGCGGAGGTCATCGAGCGAGACGCGGGCGCGGCGGCGCGACGGGCGTGACCCGATGGGCAGCGACTCGATGACGTTGATGGGCGTGGCCTGGTCGAAGTAGGCGAGGAAGGCGGGGTCGTCACGGAGGGCGCGGTAGGCGGCGCGGGACGCGGCGGCGGAGCTCTGGAGGGCGGACTCCCACTCGGCGGGGACGTCGTGCGAGCCCTCGGCGTCGTGCGAGACCTTAAGGGTGGCCCAGGCGACCTGTTCGAGGTGCCGCAGCGCGATGTCGGCGTCGTCGTAGCGGTCGGCGAGGACCTCGCCCTGCTCGGTGATGCGCATGCGGTGGTTGACCGCCTCGGGCGGGAGGGTGAGGACGGAGCGGGCCGCGGGGCCACCGCCGCGGCCGAGCGCGCCGCCCCGGCCGTGGAAGAGGACCAGGTCGATGCCGTGCTGTTTGGCGGTTCGGGCGAGGGCACGCTGGGCGTGGTAGAGCCCGGCGTTGGAGGCGAGGTAGCCGCCGTCCTTGCAGGAGTCGGAGTAGCCGACCATGACGGTCTGGCGGTTGGCGTTGACGGCCTTGAGCCGATCGGCATAAGGCGGGCAGGCGAGGAGCTGGGCGAGGGTCTCGGGCGCGTTCTCGAGGTCGTCGATCGTCTCGAACAGCGGGACGATCGGCATGGTGTTGCGGGGCGTGGGGGTGGGGGTGTCGGGGTTGAGGTTGGCGGCGGCGAGCTGGGCGAGCCAGAGGACGGCGAGGACGTCGCTGGGGTGGTGCGTCATCGAGATGATGCAGCAGCCCAGGGCCTCGGAGCCGAGGGTGGCGTGGGCGTGTTCGAGGAGCTCAAAGAGGCCGAGCGTTTTGTGGGCGGTCTCGCTGAGGGTGAGGTGGTCGACGGGGTGGGTGAGGGTGGGGCGAGCTGCGAGGAAGCCGGTGCGGTCGGTCTTGTTGAGGTCGGCGTAGGTGTGGTGGAGCCCGGTGGTCTGGGCGAGCTCGTGGATGGCCTGGTGGAGCGTGCGGGAGTCTTCGCGGATGTCGAGGCGGGCGAAGTGGAGCCCGAAGACGTGGGTGCGGTCGATCCACTCCTGGAGGGGCCCGTCGGCGAGGATGGCGTGGCCGTCGTCGCGGAGGCTGGCCTGGGCGAGCTGGAGGTCGTCGATGAGCTCGTCGGCGGTGCGGTAGGCGGCGTCGGGGATGGACTGGGGGTTGGCGGGGTCGATGGTTTCGGAGCGGTGGAGGCGGGCCATGACGCCGGTGAGGTAGCGGCGGTACTGCTCGTGGGGGTTGATGTCGGCGAGGTGCTCGGCGAGCTCGGGCATCTGGGCGCCCCAGCGGTCGAGGCGGGTCTGCAGCTCGGGGGAGGGGGGGTGGAAGGTGGAGGAGAGCGAGAGCATCCGGCGGAGGTCGCGGGCCTCGCGGAGGTGGTGGTGGACGGTGGCGGCGCGGAGGCGGGCGAGGGCGTGGGTGGTGACGGCGGGGGTGACGAAGGGGTTGCCGTCACGGTCGCCGCCGATCCAGCAGCCGAAGCGGAGGCCGAGCGGCGGGGCTTGCGTATCGTCGGGGAGGGCGAGCCGGGCCTGGCGTTGGAGGGGGGGGATCAGGTCCCAGACGGAGTCGAGGACGAACAGGGCGCGTTCGAGCTCTTCCTCGACGGTTGGCTTGTTGGGTCGGAGGGGGTCGGTGTCCCAGAGGCAGGCGAGGTCGCACTGGATGCGTTGGATCAGGGCCTGGCGTTGGCGGGGGAGCAGGCCGGGGCGGTCGAGGTCGATGAGGTCTCGGCGGAGCCGGGCGAGGGTGTTGCGGATGGTGCGGCGTTTGGCCTCGGTGGGGTGGGCGGTGAGGACCAGATCGATGTCGAGCTGCTCGAGGCGGTCGGCGAGGGCGTCGGGGGTGACGCCGTCGTTGAGCAGCGTGTGGAGGGCGTCGCCGAGGGACTGCTTGCGGGGGTTCGGGGCGGTGTCGTGCTCGCGCTCATCGAGAACGCGGAGGCGGTGGCGGTCCTCAGCGAGGTTGGCGAGGTCGAAGAAGCAGGCGAGGGCGCGGACGAGCTCCTCGAGCTGGGGCTCGGTGAGGGACTCGAGGGTGGCGATGAGCTTGGGTTCGGCGTCGGGGTCGCCCTCGCGGCGCTGCTTGGCGAGGGTACGGACGTCTTCGACGAGGGGGAACAGCTCGGCGGAGCCGAGCTCACGGAGGGTCCTGCCGAGCTCGAAGCCGAGGGTTTTGACGTCGCGTCGGAGTGGGGCGTCGGGGTCGGCGGACCGGTCGGCGGGTGGGGTGTTGGGAGGGGTGGCGGTCACGGGGCAAGGGTAGCAAGTGGGGGTGTGGGGTTGGACGGCGGGGTGTGGCGGCGCACCGGCGGGGCGTCGCCCCGCGGCTGTCACGGAGCGGTGGTGGTGTGGTGATCGCTGGTTAGGGCGAGTGGGGCGGGTGGGGCTTAGTGTTCGAGCCAGTCGGCGTCGGTGGTGAGCAGGACGCCGCCATGCTGTTGGAGCAGGGGCTGGAGGGCGGCGGCGATGTCGGGGAGGCGGTCGGGGGGGCACGTGGTGACGATGACCCAGTTGGTGAAGACGTCGGAGATGTCGCCGCCGACGCGTCGGCCGCGGTCGCCCTGACCCATGGCGTTCTGGAGGACGGTGTAGCCGGTGACACCGAGGGAGTCGAGGAGTTGGGTGGCGGCCTCGGCGTGGATGGCGTCGAGGATGAGCTCGAGGCGTTTCACACGGCGGAAGGTGGGGGCGTTGTCGTCTAGCATGGCGGGACGGGTGGGGTGGGGTTACGTGCCCCATAGGGCTTGGATGGCGGCGAGGTAGAGCGGGATGCCGAGGGTGACGTTGAAAGGGAATGTGATGGCCAGGGCCATGGGCACGTAGATCGACGGGTTGGCGTCGGGCACGGAGAGCCGCATCGCGGCGGGCACAGCGATATAGGAAGCAGACCCGATGAGCACGGCGAGGAGCAGTGCGTCGCCGACGGGGAGTTGGAGCAGCGCGGCGAGGCCGATGCCGAGTGCGGCATGAACGGGCGCGGCGAGGATGCCGAAGCCGATGAGGAACGCGCCGCCGGTCTTGAGGTCGCCGAGCTTGCGGGCGGCGACGAGCCCCATGTCGAGTAGGAATACGCACAGCAGGGCGGTGAAGGGGGCCTTGAAGCCAGGGGTGATGGCGGCCATGTTGTCGTCGGGGATGATGGCGCCGATGACCATGGAGCCGAGCAGGACGAGGACCGCCCCGTTGCAGACGGCTTCGCGGAGCAGCTCGCCGAGGTTCAGCGATGTCGCGTGGTGGGTCGGGCCGGGCAACGAGTCGGAGGGCGTCGGGCGGGTGGCGGGCGCGTAGTGCCGGGCGAGGAGGACGCCGACGATGATCGCGGGGGATTCCATAAGGGCCATGGCGGCCACCATGTACCCGGAGGAGGCGATCTCCTGGTTCTCGAGGAAGGCCTCAGCAGTGATGAAGGTGACCGCCGAGATCGAGCCGTAGGTCGCGGCTAGGGCGGCGGCGTTCGGGGCGTCGAGCTTGAGGCGGAGCAGGAAGAAGGTCCAGATTGGGACGACGAAGGCGGACGCAACAGCAACGCCGAGCGTCAGGATGATGTGCAGGTCAAGCCCGGCGGCCCGCAGCTCGGCCCCGCCCTTGAGCCCGATGGCGATCAGCAGGTACAGCGAGAGGAACCGCGCCATCGGCTTGGGGATCTCGAGGTCGGAGCGGACGGCGGTGGCGAGCATGCCGAGGCCGAAGAAGAGGATCGGCGCCGAGAGCAGGTTGTCGAGGAGGGGGGCGAGGGGCATGGGCGGGTACACGGCGGAGCCTTGACATGATGGCAGATCATGCGCGGGTGCTGCGGTTTCTTATTCAGGAGCGATCGGGGGTTGGGCCGGCGGGGCGAGACGGGCGCGGGCTTCGACGGCATCGCGGATCGCTTCGTGAGCGGTGCGGGCCTGGGCGGTGAGGTGGCCCATCTTGCGGCCCGGGCGGGGTTCGCCCTTGTCGTAGTCGTGGGCGGTAGCGTCGGGATACTCGGCGAGCAGCGTGAAGTCGGGGGTCGTTCCGGGGGGGGCGGGCGGGGGTGGGTAAAGATCGCCGAGCAGGTTGGCCATCGCGGTGGGCTTCAGCGGGTGGTCGGGGGTGTTGAAGGGTTGCGGTGCGTGGCCGGTGACGGTCAGGACTTGTTGGTCGAACTGGGAATGGGCGCAGGCCTCGATCGTCAGGTGGCCGGAGTTGTGGGGGCGGGGGGCGAGCTCGTTGACGAGCACGGCGGGGTGCGTGCCGGACTGTTCGTAGCCGGGTCGGGTCTGGAAGAACTCGACGCAGAGGACGCCGACGACGTCGAGGCCTTGCATGATCGCGGTGGCGGCCTCGCGGGCCTGCTGCTCGACGTGGGGCGGGGCACCGCAGGGGACCACGGAGACATCGAGGATGTGGTTGCGGTGGGTGTTGGCGACGGGGCCGAAGGTCTCGATGGTGCCACCCACGCTGCGGGCGGCGATGACGGAGAGTTCTTGTTCGAAGTCGACGAAGGCTTCGAGGATGCAGGGGCGTTGCCCGAGGTCGTGCCAGGCGTAGGGTGCGTCGGCGGGGGAGTGGAGGACGCGTTGGCCCTTGCCGTCGTAGCCGCCGTGGGCGGTCTTTAAGACCGCGGGGGTGCCTAATGCGTCGAGCGCTTGGCGGAGTTCGTCTTCGGAGTGGACCGGGGCGAACGGGCCGACGGGGACGCCGAATTGTTGGACGGCCTGCTTCTCGCGAAGCCGGTCCTGGGCGATGTGCAGCACGTGCTGGCCGGGGCGGACCGGGGCGTGGGCGGCGCAGGCGGCGGCGGTGTCGGCGGGGACGTTCTCGAACTCGTAGGTGACGGCGGCGACGTCTTGGGCGAACGCGGCGACGGCGTCGAGGTCGTCGTAGGGCTTGGCGGTGTGGGTGTCAGCGGCGCGTCCGGCGGGGCAGTGGGGGTCGGGGCAGAAGACGTGGACGCGGTAGCCCCGGCGGTGGGCGGCGTGGATGAACATCAGCCCGAGCTGGCCGCCGCCGAGCATGCCAAGCGTGGCGGGGGGTTGGATGGGGGTGTCGGGGCTGACCATGGCGGGGAGTTTATCGCCGGATCAATCGGTTGCGGCTCTTGGCGTTTGGTCGGTGGACGTGTCTGATTGTTTGTCCAGCCAAAGTTCGTACTGTCGTTCCTTGTACTCCCACCGTTTGCCTGCACCTATCCACAACAACCACATCAGTAGAAGAAAAAGACTCACGCTGAGGATGTTCCAGACCCAGATCGCCCATGGCTTGTTTGGAAGAAGGCCGAAGAGTGCGGGTGAGACAAAATTGAAGTGTGGGAGCCACGTCGGCGGATAGCCCAACAGGAAGCCGATCGAAAGGCAGCTGGCTGAGAGACAATATCTCCGACGGCCGCGCATTCGGTACTTCTCCCATCGCTTCGCCTCGAAGCTGAATAGGGGCCAGACTCGATCGGAGGTGGGGCGTTGGCGTCCCATATCGCGGCCAGCTTACCCAAGCTCTTTGGGATTTCCGCGTTCACTCGCGGAGGCCAAGGCGGATCGGGCCGCGGGCGGTGGCCGGGTCGGCAGGCTGGCCGCGTTGGGTCACAGTGATCTGGCCGGTGGCGTGGAGGTGTTGGACAGCGGCTTGGATGGCGGGGAGGTGGGCTCGCCAGTTTTCGGGGCTGAGTAGGCGGGCGGCTTCGGCCGGGCAGATGGTTTTGTTTGGGCCGCGCTGGGTGACGAGGGTGAGGATGGCGGACTCGGGGGTGTGCGGTGGAAGACCAGGCATCAGGTGGGCGACCGGCCCGCGTCGCGGCCCGGCTATTGGCATTGGTGTGGTGTGGTGTTTCAGGCGAAGAGGGAGTCGGCGACGGGCTCGGCGGGTTCTTCGCCTTTCGCCAGAGCGACGAGGCGGTCGACCTTGCGGACGTAGGCATCCGGGTCGGCTTTGCGCTTCAGGCCGTTGGCGTTCATGTAGCGGGTCTTGCCGAGGATCGGGCGTTCGGTCCAGCCGCGGTCGTGGATGCCGAAGCACCAGGCGACGCCGACGTAACTGTTGGGGTCGCGGCCGTCGAGGTGGTATCGGTTGTTGAGTTCGAGCATCGTCTCGAAGGCTTCTTCCGGGGCGGCGGACCACTCCATGATCTTCTTGCCCCAGTACATGCGCATGTAGTTGTGCATGTAGCCGGTGTAGCGCATCTCGCGCTGGGCGGCGTTCCAGTAGGGGTCATACGTCTCGGCGTCGTCGAGCTGCTGTGGGGTGTACAGCGGGTCGCGGGGGTCGCTGCGGTGTTCGTCGAGGGTCCGCTTGGCCCAGTCGGGGATGCAGGAGTACTGGTCGTAGTCGGGCGTGAACCAGCAGAAGTTGTAAGCCAGCTCCCGGCGGACCACGAGCTCCTCGATGAAGTCTTTGCGGTCCTCGGCTGCGCCCGTGCGGTTGGCCTTGCCCTGCATGGTGAGCCAGACCGGGCTGATCTGCCCGAAGCGGAGGTACTTGGACATGTGCGAGGTGTCGTCGGTCTGCGGCTGGTTGCGGTGAGCGGAGTAGTGCTTGAATTTCTCAGCCCAGAAGGTGGTCAGGAGCTGCTTGGCGGCAGTGGTTCCGCCCTTAAAGAACGGGACCGGCGCGATATCCGTGTTGACCTTGAGCTTCTTGAGCAGGGCGTCGGGTTTGGACAGGTCTTCGCCGGTGAAGGGCAGGTCAAGTGAAGCCGTCTCGAGCTTCAGCGGGGGCAGCTCCACGAGGAATCGGCCGAGCTGGCGGTGGATCTTGGGGCGGATGGTGCGGGCGGCGAACTCGGCCTTGTCGGTCACGGTCTCGAGCGGCACGCACACGTTGGTCTCGACCGCGATCACCCGGCAGGGCGCGTCGTCCGCAACGGTGTCCCGCCAGCCACGCTGGTAACGCAGATAGCCGACGTCGGTGACGACGAGGCACGCGTCTTTCGACCACTTCAGGGCAAGCTTGGGGATCGGCCCGAGCTGGACGACGAACGGGATGCCACGCTCGTGGAGGGCGGACTCGATGTCGATCAGCCCGTCGATCAGGAACGCCTTGTGGCGGGCGGCCGTGCCGGGGAACGTGTCGTCGAGGGCGAAGCCGACCAGCAGCGGCTTGCCGAGGCGGTTGGCCTGCCAGACCGCGAGCTCGAGGGCCTCGTTGTGTTCGGCCCGCTGGGCGGCCTGCATCCAGTACAGCACGTACTCCGCGTCTTCATGTATCGGGGCGTCATTGAGCTCGGCGAGGCGTTCGTCTTCGATCGGGATCGGCTGCGTCATGACCGACGATAGCGCGGCCTACAGTCCTCGGCCATGCCCAAAAGCCCGGACACCCTCTTCGTCATCCTCGGCAACCAGCTCTTCCCGTTCCGCTGCCTCAAGCCGCACCGCGACGCCGCCTTCTTCATGGCCGAGGACGTCGGGCTCTGCACCTACGTGAAGCACCACAAGCAGAAGATCCTCCTGTTCCTCGCCGCGATGCGGGCCCACGCCGACGAGCTGCGCTGCAACGACTGCTCGGTGCACTACGAGAAGCTCGAGGATCAGAAGGGTGCAGCCATCACCGCCAAGTACGAAACAAAGCTCGAGCGATTTATCAAGGGTAAGAGGTTCAAGCGGCTGGTGATGTTCGAGATCGAGGACAAGTTCTTTGAGTCGCGGATGGAGGCGTTCGCGGACGATCACGGGTTGGAATTGGAGTTCTTGGAGAGCCCGATGTTCCTGACGCCGCGCGAAACGTTCGCGGCGTATCTCGACAGCGGGAAGCGGCCGTTCATGGCGAAGTTCTACGAGCAGCAGCGCAAGCGGCTGGACGTATTGATGAACGCGGACGGGACGCCGGAAGGTGGGAAGTGGAGTTTTGATGAAGACAACCGGAAGAAGCTGCCCAAGGGCGTGGATATCCCCGAGACGAGTTGGGCCGAGCCGACCGAGCATGTCGCGGCCGTGCGGGGAGTGATCGAGGAGCGGTTTGCGGATCACCCGGGGGAGCTCCCAGAGGAAGGCGGGTTTTGGTTGCCGACGACGCGGCGGCAGGCGTTGGCGTGGCTGCGGGAGTTTTTGGAGCAGCGGTTCGAGTTGTTCGGGGACTACGAGGACGCGTTATCGAAGCGGGATCCGGTTCTGTTTCACTCCGTGGTTTCGCCGATGATTAACCTGGGTCTGTTGACGCCGGAGGAGATCGTGCAGCGGGCGGTGGAGACCGGTGCGCCGATGAACAGCCTGGAGGGGTTTGTGCGTCAGGTGATTGGTTGGCGGGAGTTCATCCGGGGGATTTATCAGCGGTATTCGGAGCGTCAGGACCGGGAGAACTTCTGGGGTCACCACCGCAAGATGAAGCCGTGCTGGTGGGACGGGACGACGGGGCTGGCGCCGTTGGACGACGCGATCCGGAAGGCGGTGAAGTACGGGTGGTGCCACCACATCGAACGGCTGATGGTGTTGAGCAACCTGATGAACCTGTGCGAGGTCGAGCCGAGGGCCGCCCACGACTGGTTTATGACGATGTTTGTGGACAGTTCGGACTGGGTGATGGGGCCGAACGTGTACGGGATGGGGCTGATGTCCGATGGCGGGATCTTTGCGACCAAGCCGTATATCTGTGGGAGCAATTACATCTTCAAGATGTCGGATTATGCGAAGCCCAAGAAAGGCGAGGAAGACTGGACGGAAGTGATGGATGGTTTGTACTGGCGGTTTATCGAGACGCACCGCAAGTTCTTCTCGGGGAACCCTCGGCTGAGCATGATGCCGAGGAGCCTGGACAAGATGAAGCCGGAGCGGAAGGAGCGGATTTTCTCGGCGGCGGAAGGGTTTTTAAGCCGGGTGACGGGGTAGTCCAGAGGGCTTGGTAGACTCCGTGGGTGGAGCAGGCAAGATGACTCAAAAGCGTGACGAAATCGGGGGGGCCTGTCCGTATACACGGGGTGAGCACGAGGGCGCGGACCCACGCTCGGAGAGCATGGGTTTCGAGGGGGGTGGCGTGGCGGGTAGGGCGGGCGGGGTGACACGGGGCTCGTTGCTGGAGTTTGTGGAAGACCCGGGGCGGGTGATGATGGCGCTGATGCGGGAGCACGGGGAGTTGGCGGTCTTGGAGGACGGCGGTCGGCGGATGGTGTTCGCCTTTGGGCCGGACCTGGTGAAGCGGGTGCTGACGGACCTGGAGACGTACCACAGCCACTTCTTCCCGCTGCGGGGGTCGAAGCGGTCGGCGCAGCGTCGGTTGACGGCGGGGCTGCTGACGATGAACGGGTCGGATTATCAGAAGCACCGGAAAGTGATCGCCGAGCCGTTCCAGCGGACGGCGATCCGGGGGTACGAGGACACGGTGCGGGGGTTGACGGACGAGATGCTCGACGGCTGGGAGGTGGGCGGCGAGGTGGACCTGTTTGAGGCGATGACGCGGTTCATGCTGCGGGTGACGTGCACGGTGCTGTTCGGGGTGGATCACCAGGGGCTGGCGTATGAGGTGGGGGAGATGCTGGCGTCGTGGGTTCGGTTGAACCACGAGGTGGGGATGATGGCGATGCGGCCGGACGCGCGGTCGGCGGAGGGGTATGAAGGGCTGAACGCGGAGGCGGAGGCGTTGGAAGTCAAGATCCGGGAGCTGATTGCGGCAAGGCGGGCCGAGCACGAGGGGCGGGATGTGTTGTGGCGGTTGCTGGTGGGGTACGACGCAGAGGGGATGCTGGACGACACGGAGCTGGTCGGTCAGACAGCGGTGCTGTTCGGGGCTGCACACATGACGACGGCGAACACGCTGACTTGGACGCTGACGCTGCTGGGCTTGCACCCCGAGGTGGCGGGCCGGTTGCTGGATGAGTTGGAGGCGACGGGTGGGATGGATGCAGCGGGTGGCGGGGTGCCGGTGGATGTGCCGACGGCCCGGCCCTATCTGGAAGGCGTCGTGCGGGAGAGCATGCGGTTGTTGCCGGCCTCGGGGTATTCGCAACGGCTGACGAGCCGGGCGACGGAGCTGGGCGGCTTGTCACTGGACCGCGGGACGCCGGTGGTGTTCAGCCAGTACGTGACGCACCGGCTGCTGACGGGCCTGTACCCGGAGCCGCAGCGGTTTTTGCCGGAGCGTTGGAAGGACATTCGGCCGGGGCCTTATGCGTATCTGCCGTTTGGGGCGGGGCCGAGGCGGTGCATCGGGGCGCAGCTGGCGTTGCTGGTGTTCCGGGTGGCGCTGCCGCGGATCATGGGGCGGTATCGGCTGGCGTTAACCGAAGGCTCGGAGGTGTCGGGGCGGATCTCGGGGACGATGCTGACGCCGACGGGCCCGGTGTGGGCGAAGGCGCACGCGCAGGACGGGGCGTTCACGCGGGCATCGGTCACGGGGAATGTGAGCGAGATGGTTGAGATGGTGTGAGAGGAACGGGTGCGGGGTGAGGTGGGGATTGAATCAGGGCTGGGATGGGGCATCGCGCTTGGGGGTGATGAGCGACTTGAAGGCGGCGAGGGGTCGGACCTTGCCGGGGATGCCCAGGGCCTTGCCGAGGAGGCTGGAGGTGTGGTCGGGGCTGAGCTCGAAGACGGTGTGTTGGTTGACCACGACGGCGAAGTGCAGGCCGGTTTTGCGGATCAGGTCCTGGATGGGGTCGGGCGGGGCGGCGGTTTTGTAGCCGGCTTCGGGGCTGGTGCTGGAGGGCAGTTGGGGGAGGCCTTGGCGGAGGGCGTTGAGGGTGGTCAGGGAGTCGGCGTGGAGGGTGAGGCGTTGGCCGTCGGCGGTGAGTCGGGCGGATTGGTCGTTGACGGTGATGTGGACCTGGCCGTGGAAGGCGAGGCCGGGTCGGGATGGGGTGGCGGGGGCGGTCACGGTGGGTGTGGGTGACCAGTCGCAAGCGACCGGGCTAAACGTTTGGGGGTATGGGTTGGGTGCGTGGGTTAGCTGTCGGCTTTGCTGAGGTCGGTGGTGCGGACCTTGAGGACGCCGTTGATTTTCCAGGTGGCGTGGGTGGCGTTGTCGTCGGCGGCGGAGGGCACGTCGATCTGCAGGTTCTGGAAGTCGTAGGTGATCTCGGCGTTTCGGCCGGTGAGCTTGTCGTAGAGGCCGATGGCGAGGTCGGGCCAGGTGGTGGTGCCTTCGGGCATGGCGTTCCTTTCGGGTGGGTGTTGGAGGTTGCCGAAGGATAGAGCGTCAGGGCTTGCGTCAGGCGGGGAGTTCGTTGAGGCGGGGGATGGAGGCGATCGCGCCGGGCCGGGTGACGGCGAGAGCGGCGGCGGCGGTGGCGGTCTGCAGGGCTGGCTCGGGTGGGTCGCCGGCGAGGAGTCGGGCGAGCAGGAAGCCGATGAAGGTGTCGCCGGCGGCAGTGGTATCGATGGGGGCGACGGGTTGGGCCGGGGTGTGGAGCTTCGCGTGGTCGGCGTCCCGGTAGAGCGCGCCGCGGCTGCCGAGGGTGAGGACGATGGCACCGCCGGTGCGTTGGTGGAGCCGGTCCAGGGCAGCGTCGGGGTCGGAGGTGTCGGCGAGGGCGTGGGCTTCGGACTCGTTGACGATCAGCAGGTCGATGCCTTCGAGCGGGAAGGCCTTGACGTCGGGGGTCATCGGTGCAGGGTTGAACGCGGTGCGGAGGCCGCGGGCGTGGGCGGCGGCGAGGAGCTCGTCGACGCGGTTGGTTTCATTCTGGGTGAGGACGAAGTGATCGGCGTCGTGAGGGTCGAGGGTGTCGAGGGCGGCGGTGATCTGGTCGAGGGTGAGGCGGTGGTTCGTGCCGGGGTAGAGGAGGATGGCGTTTTCGCCGGCGTCGTCGACCTGGATGATGGCGTGGCCGGACGGGGCGTCGGGGTGGGTCTGGATGAGCGTCGTGTTGATGGCCTCGGCGTGGAGGGCGTCGAGGAGGGGTTGGCCGTCGTGCCCGAGATTGCCGGCATGGAGGACGGTGGCGCCGGCACGCGCGGCGGCGATGGACTGGTTGGCTCCCTTGCCGCCGCAGAAGACTTGGCGGTCGTGGCTGGGGAGGGTTTGGCCGGGCGCGACGATGGACGGGAGCCGGTAGACGAGGTCGAGGTTGAGCGAGCCGACGTTGAGCAGGGGCATGGGCAGAAGAAGCTGGAAGCTGGAATTGAGAAGTTGGAAGGGGTTGAGCAGACGCGACGGTGGATCTTGCCACAAGAGGCCGAGGCTTCCAACTTCGAGTTTCTCACTTCCAGCTTCTGTATTGGTGCGCTATTGTGCGGTATGGCCCACGTCTTGGTGACCGGTGCAACCGGGTATATCGGCGGACGGTTGGTGCCGCGGCTGTTGGCGGCGGGGCATCGGGTACGGGTTTTGGTGCGGGATGCGGACCCGATCACCGGGCGGGGCTGGGAGCGGGAGGTGGAGGTGGTGTACGGGGACCTGCTCAAGCCGGAGACGTTGTCGGCGGCGGTGGCGGGGGTGGACGCGGCGTACTACCTGGTGCACTCGATGTATGGCGGGGCGGACTTCGCGGCGAAGGACCGGGAGGCGGCGGGGAACTTTGTCTCGGCGTTGAAGGCCGCGGCGGCCTCGGCGACGGCGTGGGGGGAAGACGAGCGGGCGGGCGGCCTGCCGCACGTGGTGTATCTGGGCGGGGTGGAGCCGAAGGCGGCGGCGAAGCAGGCGGGCGAGGGGACACGGAGCGGCCACCTGCGGAGCCGAGCCGAGGTGGGGCAGGTCTTAGCGGAGGGGTTGGACGGCCGAACGACGGAGTTTCGGGCGGGGCCGATCATCGGGTCGGGGTCGGCGAGCTTCGAGATGGTGCGGTACCTGACGGAGCGGATCCCGGTGATGGTGACGCCGCGTTGGGTCAACAACGTGGTGCAGCCGATCGCGGTGCGGGACGTGCTGGCGTATCTGATCGGGGCGTTGGACGTGGGGCCGAGCGGGGTGATGGATATCGGGACCGACGCACTGAGCTTCAAGGCGATGATGCGCGAGGTGGCGCGGCAGCGGGGGCACCGGCGGGTGATCATCCCGACGCCGGTGCTGGCGCCGAAGCTGGCAGCGCGTTGGGTGGGGCTGGTGACGCCGATCCCCAACGCATTAGCAGTGCCCTTGGTGGAGGGGGTGGTGCAGGACCTGGTGGCGGACACGGCGAAGGCCGAAGAGCTGTTCCCGGAGATTCGACCGATCCCGTACCCGACCGCGGTGGAGTACGCCCTGGCGAAGATCGAGCACGGGGACGTCGAGACGCGTTGGAGCGGCGCGGCGGTCGAGTTGGTGACTGAGAACAGCGGGGGCGGGATCGACAAGCTGATCGAAGACCGGGAGGGCCTCGCGCGGGATCAGCGGACGCTGCGGACGGACGTGGCGCCGGAGCACGTGTTCTCGGCGGTGTGTGCGATCGGGGGCGAGCGGGGTTGGCCGGCGTATGGGTGGGCGTGGTGGCTGCGGGGTGTGTGCGACGCGGCGATCGGCGGGCCCGGTTTGAGGCGGGGTCGGCGGGATCCGGAGGTGTTGTTGGAGGGTGAGGCGCTGGACTGGTGGCGGGTCGATGTGGTGGAGCCGCCGGGCGAGGCGGGGGAACACACGGCGGTCGGGCGTGGGCTGCTTCGGCTGCGGGCGGAGATGAAGGTGCCGGGCCGGGCTTGGCTTCAGTGGGAGGTCGAACAGCGGGACGGGGAAGACTTCACCCGGCTGAAGCAGACGGCCTTGTTCGATCCGCGGGGCTTGCCCGGCACGTTGTATTGGTACGCGATGCTCCCGATGCACGAGCTGATCTTCCCGAAGATGCTGCGGGGCATCGAGCGTTGGGCGCGGGAGATCGCGGACGAGGCTGGGGGGAACGCGGAGCCTGTTGCGGGTCAGGCGGTGGCGGCGGGGGCGTCTTCCAGCGCGGCCTGAACGGCGGTGTCCCAAGCGCCGCGCATGTCTCTGCCGTACTCGGCCTGGCCGAAGGTGGCTTGGGGCCCGGTGAGTGCGGGCTTGTTGTCGCGGTCGTCGCCGAACTCGTCGGCGCGGGCGCCGGTGCGAGATGCTTCGTAGGTGAGGAAGTGGTAGGCGCAGCCGGCGCGGTCCTTGGTGGTGTTGTTGCCCATGGTGCAGTGCGGGATCCCGTAGGCGAAGAAGCCGACGGAGCCTGCGGGGAGGTCGAAGGCGACGGAGTCGAGCTCGTTGTCGGGGTAGCAGCGGATGTGGTGGTCGGAGTCGGGGTCGCGGGAGTGTTCGAGCTTGGCGTGGGCCATGCCGGGGAGGATGCGCATGGTGCCGTTGGCGACGTGGGCGTCGTGGACGGCGATCCACATGGCGGTGCCCTGCATGGGGTCGTCGATCTGGAAGTAGGCGTTGTCCTGGTGCCAGTTGGTGCCGGTGCCGCGGAGGCCGGGCTTGAGGAAGACCTGATCGAGGTGGAGGATGGTGTCGTCGCCGATGAGGGAGGCGACGTTGAGCCGGACCTTGTCGAGGAAGGGCAGGGCTATGAAGAGTTCGCTGTGGGGGGACATGGGGCAGAGCTGGAGGTTGACCTTGCCGGTGGAGTGGGTGGAGCCGTCGCCCTGGGTCTTGACGTTGTGGATGAGGCCGGTGTCCTGGAAACGCTGGACCTCGGCCTGCATGGCGGCGACCTCGCGTTCGTCGAAGAGGCCCTCGAGGACGGTGTAGCCCTCGGTCTTGAATTGCTCGATCTGCTCGGCAGAGAGGGAAGGGCTGGTCGTGGTGGGTGCGGTGGTGGGGGTGGGCATGGTGGCTCCGGGGTGAGGGGCGAAGGCCTGGGTTTTGGGAGGCACGCGAGGCGTGCCGGATCCGTGACGATTGGCATTTTGGTATTTGCCCCAATCTGATCAATGATGCTGTTGGCATATTTGTTGACGAATTTGATAAAGTTCTGAGGTGACTGATCAGACGACAGACAGCGTGTCGGTGGGGCGGATTGATGACGTGCGGATCACGGTTGCCGGCGGGGTGGTGGACAAGCGGGAATGGGTGCACAGCCGGTTCGAGGGGCATGCCTTGGGGCTGGTCACGCGGGGTCGGGGTCGGTACCGGGTGGGTGCGGGGCGGTGGCAGACGATTGGGCCGGGGTCGTTGTTCGCGGTGTATCCGGGGCCAGTGTTTCACTATGGGCCGGAGGAGGGGACGGGGTGGTCGGAGACGCACTTGGGGGGGATCGGTCCGGGGGTGGAGCGGTGGTGTCGGTACGGCTGGATCGCGACGGACGGGGTGGTGCGTCGGCTGCCGCGTGCGGGGTTGACGCGGTGGGTCGAAGGGGTCGCGGAGCTTCACGGGCTCGCGCAGAGCGGCCGGCCGGGGGATAGCGACCGGGCGGTGTTGTTCGCGGAGCGGCTGATGCTGGAGATGAGCCTGGCGGTTGTGTCGGGGCGCGATGACTCGGGCCGGGCGTCGAGGCGTTGGGGGCCGGACGGTGTGGGGGCGGCGCTGGCGGGGTTGCCGGACCGGCTGGGCGGGCCGATCGATTGGGAGGAGTTGTCCGCCGAGTTTGGGGTGAGCTATTCGCTGCTTCGGAAGCGGGTGAGGGAACAGACGGGGCTGTCGCCTGGGAAGTACCTGGCCCGGCTGCGGTGTCACGCGGCGTGTCGTTTGCTGGGCAGCACGGACTTGTCGATCGGGCGGATCGCGGAGGCGGTGGGGATTACAGACGTGCCCACTTTCAGTCGGTTGTTCAAGCGGACGCTGGGGGTCACCGCCACGGGTTATCGCCGAGACCAGCGGCGGCTGGGTGTGAAGCACGCTGGCTCGCTGCGCTAGACTTCATCGTGCGACGCGGTAACGACAGGCAGGCGGCTTTGCCGAGCAAGGTGTGCCCGGTGTGCAAGCGGGAGTTTGTGTGGCGGAAGAAGTGGGAGCGGGACTGGGACCGGGTGGTGTACTGCTCGAAGGCGTGCGCGGCGAAGGGCAAGCACGAGCGTGGCGGGGGGGCGAAGGGCTCGTCGGGCTGAGGGGCAGCGGTGCGTTTGTGTTTATTCGTCGAACAGTTCGCGGTACTTGCCGGAGTCTTGAACGAGGAAGACCTGATCCCGGATGTCACGGACCAGGGCGTAGCCGCCAGCGGGGACCACGACGGCGGGGGTGCGGCGGTCGAGCCGGAAGTTGAGCTCGGCCGACTTGCCCGAGGGGTGGATGAAATACGCAAACCCGCCGCGGGGGTCGGCGATGATGGCGGCCTGGTCCGGCTCGACGGCCGCGGTATTGGATAACGGCTCGATCGCATCGGTGATGAGCTCTTGGAGTTGCCGGTCGCTGATGTTCTCGATCGGCCGGTCGGATCCGCTGACTTGGGCCTTGGCGGGCTGGAGGCTGACGATCGCCACTGCGGTGGCGATCGCGGTGGCGGTAGCGAGCAGGACGGCGGGCTTGCTATACGGGTAACGCATCATGAAGTCTCCGGTGGAAGGGTCGCGGTTGGGATGAGGCGGGGCCTGGGCGATTTCAGTGGGGCGCCAGTGCGGCACGGGCCTGGTCGGCGGCGCCGGACTGCGGGGCGAGGTCGATCGCCTGTTGGTACAGGTTTCGGGCCGCGTCGGATCGGTCTTCCTCCGCTTCGGCCTGGGCAAGCCGGAGCGCGGCGGCGGCGGCGAAGGCGGGGTCTAGCGTGCCGGCGGGGATCGCGTCGGGTGAACCGTCGAGGACCATGCGGAGGTCGTCTAGGGCGGGCTGGTATCGGCCGGCGATGCGGGGGAGGTTCACGGTGGAGATGCCGCGCAGGAAGCGGATCTCGAGGTTGTCGGGTTCGGCGGCAACGGCGGCGTCGAGGAGCTTGCCGCCGGCGCGGGCGTGCAGGCCTTTGATCGGGCCGAAGGTCGCGTTCCGGGCGGCGATCAGCTTGCTGGAGCCGCGGTAGGCCTGGAGCAGCGGGTTGTCGGGGTCGGCGCTGAGGAGTTCTTCGAGGGCTTCGTCGGCCCGGGCGTGGGCGTCGGCGTCGCCGCCCACGCCGCGGAGGTGGTCGGCCTTGGCGATGCCGAAAGGAGAGGTATCAGCGGGCTGGGTGGAGGCGGTGGCGGGAGCGAGGTCGACCCGGTTGTCGGTGCTGGGGGTCGAGTAGCAAGACGGGAACAGCAGCAGGAGCCCGGCGACGCCGAGGAGCAGGCCGGCGGCCGCTGCAAGCCAGCGTCGCAGCGGGCCCCAGGCCGTCGGGGTCTGGTCAGGTGCATTGCCGTCCATGCCACGATGGTACCGCCTATGATCGCCGTCACCGCGGGGCAGGACCGTGTTTTGCGTGCGTGAAGTGAGGATCAGATGAGCAAGCGAGTTGTAGTCGTGGGAGCGGGCCCTGGGGGTTTAGCGGCAGCGATGTTGTTGGCTAAGCAGGACCTAGAGGTGACGGTGGTGGAGCGACGGCCGGTGGTGGGCGGGCGGACGTCGACCGTGGAGGCGGAGACGGATCGGGGGACGTTCAAGTTTGACCTGGGCCCGACGTTCTTCCTGTACCCACAGATCCTGGAAGAGGTGTTTGAGGCCTGCGGGATGGACCTGCACGAGCGGGTGAAGATGACGAAGCTGGACCCGCAGTACCGGCTGGTCTTCGAGCAGGGCGGGGAGCTGCCCTGCACCGCGGATGTCAAAGAGATGTCGGAGCGGATCGCGGCGATCAGCCCGGACGACGCGGCGGGGTTTGAGCGGTATCTGAACGAGAACCGGAAGAAGTTCGAGGCGTTCGCGCCGATCCTGCAGCGGCCCTGGGAGAAGATCACCGACCTGATGGACCTGAGCCTGGTCAAGATGCTGCCGCTGGTGAAGCCGTGGGCGTCGGTGGACTCGGACCTGGGTCGACATTTTAAAGATGACCGGGTGCGTTTGGCGTTTTCGTTCCAGAGTAAGTACTTGGGGATGAGCCCGTTTAATTGCCCGAGCTTGTTTACGATCCTGTCTTACCTGGAGTACGACTACGGGGTGTGGCATCCGGAGGGTGGGTGTGGGGAGGTGAGCCGGGCGATGGCCCGCGCAGCGGAGGAGATGGGGGCGGAGGTGAAGCTGGACACGGAGGTGACGGGCCTGGAGTTTGGCGGGAAGGACGGCCGGCAGTGCACGGGGGTCCGTGTGGTGGGTGAGCCGGGATCGGACGGGCAATTGCTGCAGGCCGACGCGGTGGTGATTGGGGCGGACTTTGCAGACGCGATGAACCGGCTGGTGCCCGATGCGGTGCGTCGGCGGTGGACCGACAAGAAGCTGGAGAAGAAGAAGTACTCCTGCTCGACGTACATGATGTACCTCGGGGTCGAGGGCACTTACGCCGCCGACCACCACACGATTTTCTTGGCGGGGAACTATCAACAGAACCTTGACGAGATCGAGAACCAGCACATCCTGAGCGATAACCCTTCAGTGTATGTGTGCAACACGGCGGCGACGGACGCGACGATGGCACCGGAGGGGTGCAGCGCGTTGTATGTGCTGGCGCCGGTGACGCACCTGCACGACAATGTGGACTGGGCGGCGCGGGAGCCGGCGTTCCGGGAGAGCGTGCTTCGGCAGCTGGCGAAGTTCGGGTACGAGAAGGTGGCGGACCGGATCGTGTACGAGAAGACGATCACGCCTGTGGAGTGGCGGGACGACCTGCGGATCTACCGGGGGGCGACGTTCAACCTCGCGCACAACCTCGGGCAGATGCTGCACCGCCGGCCGCGGAACCGGTTTGAAGACCTGGGCAACGTGTATCTGGTGGGTGGGGGGACGCACCCCGGGTCGGGGCTGCCGGTGATTTACGAGGGCGCGCGGATTTCGTCGCGGCTGTTGTGTGAGGATCTCGAGGTTGAGTGACAGCTTGGCGGTTGGATATCACAGAGATCTGGAGACACAGAGACACGGAGGTGATTTCTAAATTTTTCTGTGTCTCTGTGTCTCTGTGCCTCTGTGATCTCTGTGATAAAAACGACAGATGAGCCGGTCGGCGATTGAGGAAAGATTGGAGGCGGCACGGGCCGCGCAGGCCGCGTGGTGGGGGCTGGGGTTGAAGGCGCGGCTGCAGGTCGTGCGGCGGTTACGGGGTTTGCTGGCGGAGCATGGGGAGCAGATCGCGTGGGAGGTGGCGGCGGCGAGTGGGTGTCGTGACGGGGCCGATGGGGTCGGGATGACGCTGGCGGCGGAGGTGGTGCCGTTGGCGGACGCGGCGAAGTGGCTTGAAAAGGAGGCGGGTGAGGTGCTGGGCGAGCGGAAGGTGGGGGTGCGGGGTCGGCCGCTGTGGCTGTGGGGGTGTCGGTCGGTGGTGAAGCGGCTGCCTTGGGGGGTGGTGCTGGTGATCGGGGCGGGGAACTACCCGCTGATGCTGGCGGGGGTGCAGGCGATGCAGGGGCTGGTGGCAGGGAACGCGGTGGTGCTGAAGCCGGGGCGGAAGGAGGGCGGGGGGCTGGTGGCGTCGGGGTGGCTGGAGCGGTTGTGGCGGGAGGCGGGGCTGCCGGCGGGGGTGTTGACGGTGATTGGGGAGAGCGTGGAGCAGGTGGGGGGGTGGATGAGTGGTGTCAGGGAAGGCAGCGGGTCGGCCACGTGCCCCCCGGCAAAGCCGGGGGCTAAAGGTCGAGCAGGGAGGGCGGGTGGGGGGGTGGATAAGGTGGTGTTGACGGGGAGTTCGGCGACGGGGCGTGCGGTGATGCGGCGGTGTGCGGAGACGCTGACGCCGGTGTCGTTGGAGCTTTCGGGGGTGGACGGGTGCGTGGTCTTGCCGGGGGCGGATGTGGGGATGGCGGCGGAGGCGATCGCGTGGGGGCTGCGGCTGAACAGCGGGGCGACGTGCATCGCGCCGCGGCGGGTGTTGGTGCACCGGTCGGTGGAGGCCGCGTTGGGCGAGGCGCTGCGGCAGGCGTTGGCGGGGGTGGAGTTGGCGGGGCTGTATCCGGGGTCGGCGGAGCGGTGTGGCGAGTTGGTGGGTGAGGCGTTGGCTGGCGGGGCGGAGCTGTGGTGTGGGGGAGACCCACGGATGAAATCCGCGGGCTTCGGGGGGGGGAGTGGGCCTTGGGTGGTGGGGGGGGTGACGAGCGGGATGCGGTTGGCGGTGGAGGACAGCTTCGGGCCCACGGCCGCGTTGATGGCGTGGGAGACGGAGGAAGAGTTGATGGAACTGGAGGCGGCGTGCCCGTATGGCCTGGGGTTGAGCGTGTTTGGGCCGGCGGGGCAGGCGATGGGCGTGGTGGAGCGATTCGGTGGGGTGGGCGGGGTGGGCAGTGTGGTGGTGAATGATCTGATCGCGCCGACGGCGGACCCGCGGCTGCCGTTTGGGGGGACCGGGGAGAGCGGGTTTGGGGTGACGCGCGGTGCGGAGGGGTTGGCGGGGATGACCCGCCCGGTGTCGGTGACGGTGCGGGGGGGGCGGGGTCGGCCGCACTACGCGCCGGTGGGTGACAAGGAAGTGGGACTGCTGGGCGGGTACTTGCGGCTGGTGCACGCGGTGGGTTGGCGGGGGAAGGCGCGGGCGGTGGTCGGCTTGATTCGGAAACGGCGGAGCGGGGTATGATGGGGCTATGAATGAAGGCAAAAAGGTTGGCGTGATCGGCAGTGGTTTGGCGGGTCTGGCGGCGGCGTGCACGGCCGCGGCGCGGGGGCACAAGGTGACGCTGTTTGAAGCCAACGATTGGCTGGGCGGGAAGGCGGCACAGCGCGTCGGCGAGGGGCCGAATGGCGAGACGTTCCGGTTTGATATGGGGCCGACGATCCTGACGGTGCCGAACGTGCTGCGTCGGGTGTTCGAAGAAAACAACAAGTCGATGGAGGACTACCTGGAGCTGGTGCGGCTGGACCCGCAGTGGCGGTGCTTCTTCGACGACGACGCGGGGGGTGGGGTGCTGGACCTGCGGGAGAAGGTCGAAGACATGCAGCAGACGCTGCGGGAGTTCGGCAACGGGCACGGCGGCGAGATGGCCGAGCGCTACGGCGAGTTCATCAAGTACACCGAACGGCTGCACAAGATCAGCGACGACTTCTTCTTCTGGAAGCCTGTGGGCGGGCTGAAGGACATCTTCGATCTGGGGAACACGTTCAACTACCAGACGCTGGGCGATGTGCTGAGCATGCGGATGGGCCGGTCGGTGGCGTCGACGATCCGCAAGTACACGCCGGACAAGCGGGTGGCGCAGATGCTGGACCACTTCACGCAGTATGTGGGCAGCAGCCCGTACGGCAGCCCGGCGATCCTGTGCAGCATCGCGTCGATGCAGGTCAACGACGGGGTGTGGTATCCGATCGGTGGGACGCGGGCGGTGCCCGAGGCGCTGGTGAAGCTGGGCGGGGAGATCGGGGTGGAGTTCCGGACGAACGCGGCGGTTGCGCGGATCAACCAGGCGGGCGGCGCCGTCAAGGGCGTGACGCTGGCGAGCGGCGAAGAGGTCGAGCTGGACGCGGTGATCTCGAACATGGACTCGGTGCGGACGCGGCACGAGCTCTTGAACGGCGACGACCGCGGCGGCCTGCGTGGCGGGGGCGATCCGGAGCCCGCGTGCTCGGGGGTGGTGCTTTACCTCGGCCTTGATCGGGAGTACGAGCACCTCGCGCACCACGACTTCGTGTTCTCGCGCGATCCGGAAGAAGAGTTCGACTACATCTACAAGAAGGGTGAGCCGGCGCCGGACCCGACGGCCTACCTGGCCGCCACCGCCCGGACCGAAGCGCCGGGCCTGGTCGCGCCCGAGGGTGGCGAAGCCCTGTATGTGTTGGTGCACACCCCGTACCTCCGGCCGCACCACGACTGGTCGAAGGACGGCGAGCTGTTCACGACCTACCGCAACAAGATCCTGGACAAACTGGAACGGACGGCGGGACTCGAAGGCATCCGCGAGCGGATCGTGTACGAGTCGGCGCTGACCCCGCAGGACATCCACGACCGTTACCGGGTCTTGAACGGGGCGATCTACGGGCTGGCGTCGCACGGGAAGTTCTTGGGGGCGTTCAAGCCGAGCAACCGGAGCCCGCTGGCGAAGGGCCTGTATCTGGCGGGCGGCGCGGCACACCCTGGGCCGGGGATGCCGATGGTGCTGATGTCGGGGTGGATCGCGGCGGACGCGTTGGATCAGGACCAGGTCGCGGTGGCTTGACGCGTTGAGGATCTGAACGCCAAGACGCCAAGACGCCAAGACGCCAAGACGCCAAGACGCCAAGACGGGATGCGGTGCGGGTGAGACGGCCGTGGTGTTGGGGGCTGCGCGAGGGTGAGCGGGTGTCTAGATTGTGGGGGCTCAAAGAGGCGTGGAGGTCGGTCGCATGAGAGGTAGCTGGAGTGGTCGGGGGTGGATCGGCGAGGGGTTGGTGTGGGTGGTGGTGGGCGCAGCGATGGCTTGGGTGGTGGCGGCGAGCTGGGAGACGGTTCAGACGCGTCCGGTTTGGATCGATGAGGCGGCGTCGTGGCGGTCGGCGACCGAGAACGGCTTCGGGGCGCTGCTCCTCAACGAGGATGGGGACGAGCGTCACCCGCCGCTGAGTTTTGTGGTGATCCGGGCGGTGCTGGGGCTGACCGGTTCGGGCGGGGCGGGGTCGGTGGATTTGCTTTGGCTGCGGGCGGGGGCGTTGGGAGCGGGGGTGTTGGCGGTGGGGATGGCGGGGGTGTTGGGCCGGGTGGCGTTGGGGCGGTTTGGGGCGGTGGGGTGTGCGGTGCTGGCGGCGAACGACCCGGTGCTGCTGTCGCAGTCGCAGCAGGCGCGGATGTTCAGCCTGATGGTGCTGGGTCAGCTGATGGCGATGGTGGGGGCGGTGGTGGTGCTACGGGGTGGGGTGCTGGGTGGCCGGCGTGGTTCCATCGGGCTGGCCGAGTGCCCCCCGGCGGAGCCGGGGGCGACGGCGCCGCGGTGGGGTCTGCTGGGGGCGGTTTTGTGTGGCGTGGGGGTGGCGGTGGCGTTCAACGCGGTGTACTTGGGTTTGGCGGTCTTCGGAGCGGTGGCGGGGGCGATGGTGTGGGCGGTGGGGTGGGCAGCGTGGTCGTGGTGGCGGGGCCGCGGGGGGGTGGGTGGCAAGGGGCGAGTGAGGCGGGCTGGGCGGGTGATGCGGGAGGTGGCGGTGGTGGCCCTGATCGCGACGCTGGGGTCGGCGGGGTCGCTGTGGTTTCTCGGGGGCTTTACGCTCGGGGGCGGGTCGGTCCACGACAAGGGGTCCGGGCTCGGTTGGGCGTCGGTGTACGACTGGCTCAGGGCGGGATCACGGCTCTACGGGTGGGCTGCGGTCTCGGGGCTCACGATGGTGCTGGGGGGGCTCGGTCTGTTGTGGTGGTGCGTGGGTGATGTGGGGCGGTCGGCGGGCGGGCGTTGGCATGTGGTGCGTGGGGTGGGTGGAGTGGGTGGAGCGTGGAGGGTGATGCTGGTGCTGGTGTGTGTGTTGTCGCTGCTGATCCCGCTGCGGGTGCGGGCGACGAGCCATGGGTTTGTGGCGGGGCGGTTTTTCTCGGCGGTGGGGCCGAGCGTGTGGTTGGGGGTGACCACGCTGGGGTGGGTCTTTGGGGTGTGGTTGACCGGCGCACTGCGGCGCGGCGAGGGGGGGCGTCGTGGGGTGTGGGCGGGGGTGGTCGGTGGGGCGGTGGTGCTGGGGGTTGCGGGGTTGTGGCGGGCGGGCTGGTCGGGGGTGGAGTGGGAGCTGCGTCGGCAGTACCCGTTGGGGGCGGTGGTGACGGCGTTGCGTGAGGCGGGGGTCGGCCAGGGGGATCGGTATGAGATCGAGCCGCCATACGAAGACAAGATGCTGGAGTTTGCGGGCCTGCCGCAGTTAACGGTGAGGCGCCGGAGCCAGTCGGATGTGATTGAGTCGTGGCGAGAGACGCGGCCGGCGGACGGGGGCTCGTGGTATTTGGTGGTTCAGTATCTGCGGAAAGATTGGCAGGCGGCATCGGCGGCGGCGGTGTTGGACGGGATGTATCGGCGGTGGTGGGGCGGGGCGTTGCCGGCGGCGGTGTTTGATCATGTCCGGGCCGAGCGGTTGGGGGTGTACCGTCTGGACGGGGATGGGTCGGTGTGGTTTGGGGTGCCGGTGCGCGACGGCCGGGGCTGGGTCTTGCGATGGGAGGTGGTGGTGGGGCCGGGGGTGAACGGTGGGGGTGACGCGGTGCGTGTGGAGCCGTCGGACTGAAGTGGTGGGGCGTGGTCGGTATGGGTGCGGGGCGGGCGATAAGCTTGGGTTATGGATGAGCCGGAGGTTGTTGGGCGGTACAGCCCGTTTTTGTTCAAGTGGTTCGCGCGGGTGTCGCTGCGTCTGGTGCGGAAGCGGTTCGAGGCGGTGCGGGTGTTGAAGGGGTTTGAGCCTGCGGAAGGGCTAGCGGCTGGTGCGATGGGGGGCGGGGTGGTGGTGATGAACCATCCGGGGTGGTGGGACCCGATGGCGGCGGTGGTGGCGGCCCGGCGGTGGTTCCCGGACCAGGTGCACTTCGCGCCGATGGACGAGGCGATGCTCAAGTCCTATCCGCTGATGGATCGGATGGGTTTTTTTGGGATTGAGCAGGGGACGGCTCGGGGTGGGGCGGCGTTTATGAAGACGGCGGTGGGGGTGTTGCGGGGTGGCGGTGATGGCGCGGCTAAGTCGGTTGGGGTGGGTGGGGGGCGGTGTTTGTGGGTGACGGGGCCGGGGGTGTTTCGGGATGTGCGGGAGCGACCGGTGGAGTTGATGCCGGGGGTGGCGCGGTTGGCGGGGCGGCTCGCACGGACGGGGATTGAGGGGCCCTCACCTTTGGACTCTGAGTGGGTCAGCGTGATGGCGGTGGAGTATGTGTTTTGGGACCAGAGTCGGCCGGAGATGTTGATGGCGTTTGGGCGGGCGGTGCCGGTGGGGGAGGTGACAGTGGCGGGGTTGGAGGCGGAGATGGAGCGGGTGATGGATGCGTTGGCGGCGGCGGCGGTGGAGCGGGACGCGGGGTTGTTTGAGGTGGTGGAGATGCCTTGGCTGACACGGAAGCGGGTGGGGGTGGGGGGTGCCTACGATGGATTCCGTCGGTTGGTGTCGTGGATGCGTGGCCGACGGTTCGACCCGGGGCATGGAGCAGCCTGATGGTGCAGACGGTGTTGGTGTACGCGGTGTTTGGGTTGGCGGCGCTGCCTTTTGGTTTGGTGATGTGGAATCTGCTGCTGTATCGGCGGCTGCCGCGGGTGGGATCCACGGTCAGAGACGGCGGGCTTCAAGGGGTTTCGGTGTTGATTCCGGCGCGGGACGAGGCGGAGGCGATCGGGCCGGCGGTGCGTTCAGTGCTGGCGAATACGGGGGTCGAATTAGAAGTGGTGGTGTTGGATGATGAATCGACGGACGGGACGGCGGCGGTGGTGCGGGGGTTGATGGCGGAAGACGACCGGGTGCGGCTGGAGCGGTCGACGAAGCTGCCGGAGGGCTGGTGCGGGAAGCAGCACGCGTGCTATCGGCTGGCGGGGCTGGCGAAGCACGAGGTGTTGTGCTGGATCGATGCGGACGTTCGGCTCGAGCCTTGGGCGCTGTCGGCGATGGCGGCGGAGCTGGAGCGGGGCGGCGCGGACCTGATCAGCGGGTTCCCGCGGCAGCGGACGGACACGCTGGCGGAGCGGCTGATCGTGCACCTGATCCCGCTGGTGCTGTTGTGCTATCTGCCGCTGTGGATGATGCGTCGGAAGGGGGATGTGGGGTTTGGTGCGGGGTGTGGGCAGCTGTTTATGGCGAAGGCGGAGGCGTACCGGAAGAGCGGGGGGCATTCGCACGAGATGGTGCGGGGATCGCTGCACGACGGGGTGACGCTGCCGCGGGCGATGCGGTCGGCGGGGTTCAAGACGGACCTGTTCGATGCGGTGGACCTAGCGAGCTGCAAGATGTACACGGGCTGGGGGCAGGTGTGGCGGGGGTTTGCGAAGAACGCGACGGAGGGGATGGCGACGCCGGTGGGGCTGCCGGCGTGGACGGTGCTGCTGCTGGGGGGGCATGTGCTGCCGTTTGTGCTGATGGGGGCGTGGCTGAGCGGCGGGCTGGGGCTTGGGGTCGGTGGCGGTGAAGGGTGGGTGGGGCTGGAGCAGCTGGTGATGCTGAGCTTCGCGATGTCGGGGGTGGTGAGCGTGGGGCTGGCGTGGCGGTTCAGCCAGGGGTGGACGGCGGGACTGCTGCGTCCGATGGGGGTTTGTGTGCTGGTGGCGATCCAGTGGTACGCGTTGGTGCGGAAGTGGCGGGGGCTGCCGCCGGTGTGGCGGGGGCGAGCGGTGGGGGGGGTGTGACCCGCGGGGTTGTTCTTGGGGTTTTCATGTGGTGTTTCGGGGCTTTAGGCGTGCTATGCTTGGCTGACCTCGGGGTTCCCGGTTGGCGGTTTCGCTAACCGGGACGAACAGGGAAACGGGTGAGAATCCCGTGCGGACGCGCCGCCGTGATGGGCGAATCGGTCCGGTCAGTGAAGCCACTGCTGGTGTGCAAGGCACGAGCGGGAAGGCATGGCCGGAGCCGTGGGGCGAGCCAGCGAGAGTTGGTAAGCCCGTGAGCCCTAAGCCGGAAGACCTGCCCCAAGCCGGTGTGTATGCCGGATGAGTGAGGTGTGACTCGGGTCCTCGCGACTAGGACGCCCGGGCTGGTGTTGCGTGGCTGCCCTTCGCCGCGTGATGCGCCCGCGATGCGTGTGGAGCGATGGCCCATCGATTGATGGAGGGCTGTCCCCGCGCGATTCGGGGAAGGAGATTTGGAACATGAAGTGCTTTGTTTTGTCTGGCCTCAGGGCCGGCGTAGTCGGTGCCGCGGCGGCCGGTGCGACAGTAGGCGTGGGCCAGGCTGCCGCCCAATCGATCGCGGCGTCTGACCCGTCCATCGTTGGGTTTGCAACGTCTGTTGAGGAGTACATCCCGGTGCCGGGCGTGGGGCCGGCGTTTAGCTTGTCCGGTGCGGCTCTTGGCGAGCCCGATGGTGAGACGGTGTCGCTGGGCGATGCCTCCTCGGTTCAGGGCCCTGGCTCGATCACGGTCGGCTTTGCTAAGGCGATCACCAACGGGGTGGGTGCCGACTTCGCGGTGTTCGAGAACGCCTTTCTCGGGTTCACCGATGACAGCTTTGTGTTTGCCGAGCTCGCTTTCGTTGAGGTCTCGACCAATGGCGTGGACTTCGCACGGTTTCCGACCACTTCGCTGACCACGGTCCCGGATCCCATTGGGGCGCCGATCATCAGCACGGACCTCGACGCCTTCTTCGGCCGGGACTTCGCGCTGATTCCGTCGGCCGGGGTCGATGGCTTTGCCGGGGTCGATGTGACCAACGAAGGGACACCCTTTGACCTTGAAACCCTCGCCACCGACCCGCTGGTGGTCAGCGGCGATCTCGACCTGACTGAGGTCAACTTCGTTCGGCTTATCGACGTGCCGGGCGACGGGCGTTTCACGGACAGCAGTGGCAACCCGATCTTCGACTCGTTCGATCCCGGCAACGTGTCGGGTGGGTTCGACCTGGACGCGGTCGGCGTGATCAACGCGGTGCCGGAGCCCAGCGTGGCCTTGATGCTGCTGGCTGCTGGCGGACTGGTCGCGGGCCGGTTCCGGAGAAGGGCCTGAGGCCTGGAGCCTTGGGAAAGAACTCTCCCCGCCGCGGGTTACCGCCCGCGGCGGGTCTTATGGGCCGTAGGGCTGACCAGTCTGCGTTTACGCTGATCGAGCTGTTGGTGGTGATCACGGTGATCGCCCTGCTCGTGGGTGTTCTGCTGCCGGTGCTAGGCAGCTCGCGTGAAGCGGCGCGGGCGTCGGTCTGTGGGTCTAACCTGCGGCAGTTGTTGCTGGCGAACACCACCTACGCCGGCGACCACGATGAGCACTATGTGCCCGCATCGGAGGACATCCTCGCTGGCTTCGGCGGCACGATGCGGTGGCACGGTGTTCGGCAGAGCGCCAGTCCGAGCCCCGACCCGGCGTTGAACGCGTTTGACCCGGCATTAGGGCCCCTGCGTGACTACCTCGGTCCCAGTGGCCGCGTGAAGGTCTGCCCGAGTTTTACTGATGCGTTCACCGACGGGGCGGCGGCGTTCGAGGCGGGGACTGGCGGCTACGGCTACAACCAGTCGTACATTGGCGGGCGGCTTGATCTGTTTGTTGCGACCGACCCACAGGCTTATGCGACCACCGCCCGGACCGTCGAGGTGATCACGCCCTCGGACACCCTGATGTTCACCGACGCCGGCTTTGTCGGGCCTGGTGGCGGGCTGATCGAGTACTCCTTTGCCGAGCCGCCCGTACGGGCTGAGCCCCTCCTGCCTGATGGCTCTGCGCCACCGCCCAGTGTGCCGTCTCCCTCCACGCACTTCCGCCACGCCCTCACCGTCAACGCAGGCTGGGTAGACGGGCATGTGGATCGCGAGGCCGTGGCCCGGTTCGGATCGGCCGCCTTCGAGTCGCGGCTGCTGGGCTGGTTTGACGCCGACAGCACACGGTATGACCTCCAATGAATGCACACGCTCACCTGGCGATGTGCGGGTTGGGTGTTCAAGCGGGTGCTTTTGCGCCGCTTGATATCGATCTTGAAGACCGGGCGACCGAGGGGCTGCGCGAGCGTCGCGTGGGTGTGGTGATCTTCATTGCTGCCAGCGGGCATCGTTAACGACCTGGAGTAATGCGGTGCGGATTGATCGTTGTGTGTGTGCGGACGTGAAGTTTGCGGAGCTGCTGGTGCGGTCGCGGCGGGAGGGGGTGTCGGTGGAGGCGGTGATTGAGTCGATGGGCGTGAGCGCGTGTTGCGGGATGTGTGGGCCGTATGTGCGGCGGGCGTGCCGGACAGGGCAGACGGTGTTTTTTGAGCCGTTGACGGATTCGGACGAGCCGCGGGCCAGCGACGTAGAGGATCAGCGGTCGGCGGGATGAGTGGGCGGCGGTGGGGCGTTTGGCGAAGAGGCCATCTCTTCGCGGAGGTGGTTGATCTGGTCGAGGATGTGGGCGAAGCGGGAGCCGAAGGGGCTGAGGGTGTACTCGACGCGGGGCGGGGCTTCGGGGTAGACGGTGCGTTGGAGGACGCCGAAGCGGAGCATCTTGTGGAGGCGTTCGTTGAGGACCTTGTCGGAGAGCCCGGTGATGGATCGGCGGAGCTCGCTGGGTCGATGGAGGCCGCGGCGGACCTGCGTGAGGATGTGCAGGGACCACTTGCAGGCGAGGACGGACTCGAAGACCTCGGTGAGGCGGTCGGGGTCGGGGGTTTCTTCTGCAGAAACGGGCTGGGGTGAAAGATTTTTTGAGTCGGGGTTCATGGGGATTCAAACCGGAAGGTAAGCCGGCTTACCGGATAGTGGGCGGAACAGATCGGTGCGGCCGGGGTTGTGCGGGGGTGTCCGGTGTGCGTGTGCACGCGGGGCAACCACCACCCCAAGGAAAGGATTTTACCGATGAGTCTGAACGCAACCTTTTATCACGCGGGCTGCCCGGTGTGTGTCTCGGCCGAGGAGAACGTCGCCAAGGCGTTGGACCCGAGCCGGTTCGAGCTGGAGGTCGTGCATCTGGGCGAGGACGGTTCCCGCATCGACGAGGCGGAGCGGCTTGGGGTCCGTTCGGTGCCGGCTCTGGTGCTGGGCGAGCAGGTCTTCCACATCAACCACGGTGCGGACCTGGCGGACCTGGCGGACCTCAAGGCCCCGGCCTGAGGCTGGAGCAATGGGCTGTAACCCCAGGCCCGCCGAGCCTGATCGCTCGGCGGGCCCTTGTTTTTGGGGTGTCCGGGACGCTTGGGGCGGGGGAATAATCCGGGGCGGGTCGTGACTTATAATCCCGCCATGAGCCAAACCTCCGACAACCCGTCTTCTGGTGACCTGCCCCGCGAACAGGTCGTGATCATCGGCTCGGGCCCCGCGGGGTGGACCGCGGCGGTGTACGCGGCCCGGGCGGGCCTGAGCCCGTTGGTGTTCCCTGGCCGGGCGGCGGGCAAGGACCTAGCACCTGGCGGGCAGCTGATGTTCACCACGGATGTCGAGAACTACCCGGGCTTCCCGAACGCGGTGACGGGCCCGGAGATGATGCACATGTTCTATCACCAGGCGATGAAGTTCGGCACCCGCGTGGTGACGGACAAGGGCGTGATGATCAAGGACGAGCTGCCGAACGAGACGCTGTACCAGAACTTCCAGAACGTGGAGTCGGTGGAGCTCTCGGAGCGGCCGTTTAAGGTCAAGGGCGATGCGGGGTATGAGGTGTTGGCCGATGCTGTGATCATCGCAACCGGGGCGAAGGCGAACTGGCTCGGGCTGGAGAACGAGACGCGGCTGGCCCAGTCGGGCGGGGGGGTGTCGGCGTGTGCGGTGTGCGACGGGGCGCTGCCGATGTTCCGCGACGCGGTGCTGGGCGTGGTGGGCGGCGGGGACACGGCCGTTGAAGAAGCGACCTACCTCAGCAAGTTCGCGAGCAAGGTGCTGATGTTCGTCCGGCGTGACGAGCTGCGGGCGAGCAAGATCATGGCCCAGCGTGCCCTGGACAACCCGAAGATCGAGGTCGTCTGGAACACGTCGATCACCGATGTGCTCGGCGACGACAAGGTCACCGGCGTCAAGACGATCAACAACCAGACCCAAGAAGAATCCGAGATCGAGCTCGGCGGGCTGTTCCTCGCCATCGGGCACACACCGATCACCGGGTTCCTCAACGGCCAACTCCCCGCCGACGAGAACGGCTACCTGTTGCTGAAGGACCCGTACAAGAGCACGACCGAGATTGAGGGCGTCTTCCTCGCCGGCGACGTCGCGGATCACGTCTACCGACAGGCGGTCACCGCAGCGGGCATGGGCTGCAAAGCGGCGATTGACGCCGAGCGTTGGCTGGCGGAGCAGGAGGGCGGCGACGAGGCGGAGGCTGCGGGAGTGGAGCAGTCGGCGTCGGCGTAGCGAGCCTGTTCCAGGGAGGTTGGTGATGGGTGAGATCTCGAGTTTCCCGCCGGGCGTGGCGGAACGGCTTGCGGTCTACGTCTATCGCCTGATCGATCCCCGCAATGGCGAGACGTTCTACATCGGCAAGGGGCAGGGTGATCGTGTCTTTGCTCATATCCGCGCAGTGGTTGAAGACGACCAGGTCGGTGAGAAGATCGGGCGGATTCAAGACATCCGGAACGCGGGTTTTGAGGTCGCCCATGTGATCCACCGGCATGGGATGGACACCAAGACGGCGTTGGAGGTCGAGGCAGCCTTGATCGATGCCTACCCTGGCCTGACGAATCTTGCGGGCGGTCATGGCAGCAGCGAGTACGGCGTGATGCACGCTCAGGAGGTGGTGAGGCGTTACGCGGCCGAGGAGGCGGTGTTTCGGCACCGTTGCATCCTCATCAGCATCAATGTGAGCATCGAAGAAGCGTCGATTTACGAGGCCGTGCGTTACGCATGGCGGCTGAGTCTGCATCGTGCGGAGCGGGCGGAGCTCGTGCTGGCGGTGTCGCGGGGATTGATCGTGGATGTGTTTGTGCCTGAGTGCTGGCAAGAAGCCACGGCGGATCATTTCCCTGGACGGGTTGATGTGCCCGGCCGCTATGGATTTCATGGAAAGGTGGCGGAGCCGACGCGACGCGAGATGTATCGAGGCTGCAGGGTGCCCGACCGCTTTCGCAAACGCGGCGCGTCGAACCCGATCAAGTACACCTATCGCTAAGCCGGTCCAGGCGTTTGGCGAGCGTCATTTGCTCGCTGGTTCAATGACGGTGCGGACATCGCAGACGTCCATGCCGGCGTCTTGGGCGGCGGTGATGCCGGGGTCGGCGTCTTCGTAGGCGAGACAGTCCTTGGGGTCGACGCCCAGGGCTTCGGCGGCTTTCAAGAATGTCTCGGGGTGGGGCTTGGAATGGGTGACGTCGTCGGCGGTGACGATCGCGCCCCACCAGTCGGTGGCGTTGATCGCGGTGAGGGTACGGGTCACGCCGTGGCGGGTCGAGCCGGTGGCGACGGCCATGGGGAGCTTGCCGCGGTGCTCCCGGGCGATGGCGAGGATGGGTTCCACGGGCTGGATCGTGTCGGCACGCTTGAAGTAGTTGTCGTACTTCTCGGCGGCGAGGGCGGCGAGCTCGTCTTCCGTGAAGCTGCGCCCGGCCTCCTCGGCCAGGGTCTGGAAGATGCGGCGTGCGGGGACGCCGCCCCAGGCGAGGAAGCGGTCGTGGGGCATGAGGTGGTCGAGGCCGTGCGTTTTGAGGGTCTCGTTCCAGGCGACCCAGTGGACGGGCATGGAGTCGGCGAGGGTGCCGTCGCAGTCGAAGATCAGGGCGCGGTGGTGGGGCTGCGGCGTGGGTGGGGTGGGTGGGGTCGGGGGGGTGGACATGGCAGGACGGTAGCAGCTTCACGGCGGCATAGGTTTGGGAGCACGGTGGCGAGCGGGGCTTTACCGAAAAGACGCAGAGCGCAGGCCGTGCGGTCCGGCATAATGGGGATGTTGAACGATCTCACCCTGCCTCACTAACCCGGAGTCACCCATGGACATGCCGATCCCGCCCGCGCTTGAAGTGGGCCGAAAGCTCGTCGAATACTGCCAGAACCACGAAGACGCCAAGGCGATCGAAGAGCTGTATGCCGACGCCGCCCAGCACATTGAGGCGTACGAGATGGGCCCGGGCATGCCGCGGGTCACGGCCGGGAAGGACAAGCTGCTGGCGAACATCAAGGACTGGTACGCCAACAACGAGGTCCACGGCAGCACGACGGTCGGCCCGTACCCACACGGCGAGGACCGCTTCGCGGTGACCATGACCGCGGACATGACGCCGAAGGCTGGGCCGATGGCGGGACAGCGTCACCAGATCGAAGAGATCAGCGTCTACACCGTGAAGGACGGAAAGATCGTCACGGCCGAGTTCTACTGGGACCCGACGAAGTTCGGCGAGTAGCGGCGGCCCGTCGCGTGTCGTGCCGGATCACGGGGCGTCTTGGAGGCCTCGGAGCAGGCCGCGGAGGTGTTGCCGGGCACGGCTTCGATAGGCCTTGGGCAGGTCACGGTCCTGTGTCGCCCAAAGCAAGGACGCCAAGCCGAGCCACAGCGCGCCAAGGGGCCAGCGCCGCAGGGCTTGGGCGGAGTTGGCCCGGCCGCGGTTCCGGAACCACGCGCTAGCGGGTATCGCACTTCTGAACTCACGGATCGGGTCATCCGGTTCGGCATCCAGCAGCCCCTGCTGAATCAGGGCGTCCACCAGCCGAGCCACACGACGGGGTTGGTCCAGCCGTGTGTTCACGCACCAGTCATAGCCGACGCCTTGCCCCGCCTGGGCAAACATCTCGTACAGGGCGAGGCAGAGGTCGTCGCCGGCCAGACCCAGGTGTCGCTGGTCGGTTGGACTTGAAGGATGTGTGGCGGGAGCGTCGCGGGCTGGGAGCCCATTGATGACGTGGCCTAGCGCGATCATGGCGATGGGCGGACACTGCGCGTGACGGATCGCCGCGAGAGCCCGGTTCCATAAGCCTTCCGGCCCGTCCGGATCGTTTGCGGCGTGATCGGCCCATTCGGCCTCCTGCTCCCAGAGTGCTTCGGGGCCTGCGGCCGCCCACCGGTCCATCAGGCTGGGCCACACCGGCTGGTCACACTCCGGGCATCGGCCATCGGCCCGCAACCCGCGCAGGTCGTAGTCACAACCCAGGCAAGGCACCGGATATCCGATCTTCTCTTGGTCCCACCAGATCGGGCTCTTCACCGCGGATCATCCCCCCGCCTTCATCCGGTACACCGCGGTGACCACCGCCTGCACTTCGTCGGGCGCGTCGTCGTCACGCAGCAGCTGATCGACCCACTGCGTCGCGGCGAGGCGCTGCTCGCCGAGCTGGACCAGGACTTCAACCGCTTCGCGGGCCAGCGAGCCGCTGAGCACGGGGGCTTCGGGAGCACCCGGGTCAGGGGTTGCGGTCGCTGTGGCTTCCTGCGGGGTCGGCGGCCCGACGAACGCCTCGGCCTTATCCCGCAGCGTGATCACGATCGTCTCTGCCGTCTTCTTCCCGACCTCCGGCATCGTCTGCAGCAGCTTCACATCGCGGTCCAGGATGGCCCCGGCGAGCGTCGGCGTGTCGAACACCATCGCCCGCAGAGCCCGGCGGTGCCCGATGCCCTTGACGGTCACGAGCAGCTCGTAGAACGCCTTGTCGCGCGCGGTCAGGAACCCCGCCAGCCGGGGCAGGAACGTCGCCCCCTGGTTCTGGGATTCGAAGTAGAGCAGCGTGTAGAGCGTGACCGGCTTGCCGATGGAGCCGCCGAGCCGGGCGGCGGCGTAGGCGGGCAGCTGGAGCTCGTAGAGCATGCCGCCATCGGCCGAGGCGACGTAGGCGCGGTCGGCGTCGAGGTGGTCCAGCGTGCCGGTGAGGCGGGCGATCATCGCGGCAGTCTATCGCGGGTCGGGTTCACCACGGAGGCACGGAGGTCACGGAGAACGATGCAGGAGATGCGATCGCAAACCGAGTAGAGGTCGATCTGTTCTGCTTGGACCGTGCGGGTTCCAAGATCTCTGCTCTGTGCTCTCCGTGTTCTCCGTGACTCCGTGGTGAAATCACTCAGCACGACCCGCGGGCGGTGACCAGGGCCCGGGCGGTGCGGGCGAGGATGAGCAGGTCCAGGCGGAGGGACCAGTCGCGGACGTAGGCGGCGTCGAGGGCGACGCGTCGGCGGAAGGACAGGTTGTGTCGGCCCGAGACCTGCCAGAGCCCGGTGAGGCCGGGGCGGACGCGGTGGAGGATGGCGGCCTCTCGGCCATAGTCGGCGAGTTCATCGTCGACGATGGGGCGGGGCCCGACGAGGCTCATCTCGCCACGCAGGACGTTGAGCAGCTGCGGCAGCTCGTCGAGCGAGAGCCGGCGGAGCCAATGGCCGACGCGGGTGAGCCGGGGGTCGTTGGGGAGCTTGTGGGTGGTGCGCCAGTGGGCCCAGTCGTCGGGGTGGGCGTCGAGGTGCTGGGCGAGGAGTGGGTCGGCGTCGGGCCGCATGGTGCGGAATTTCAGGATGTGGAAGGGCTGGCCGTGGAGCCCGAGCCGGCGGTGGCGGTAGAGCACGGGGCCGCGGGAGGTGCAGGCGACGGCGAGGGCGGTCACGGTCAGCAGCGGCAGGGTGACCGGCAGGGACAGGACGACCAGCAGCAGGTCGAGGGTGCGTTTGAGGCGGAGGTGTTTACGGTCGGCCAGCTTGCGGGAGAGGCAGCGGGGGGAGGGGATGCGGTCGAGGGGGCGACGCGGGTGGTTCGTGGGTGTGGCGGACAGCGGGTCGACCTTCGCAAGCCGCGCAGTGGGCGTGGCCTGTGGCGCGGGTGGCGCGGGTGGCGCGGGTGGTGCGGAGGTGGGGGGGGCGGGGATCGTCATGGATGGCGAGCCGGGCGGATGCGGTGCGGGACGGTCGTGAGGTTGGGAGTGGGGCGGTCGAGGCGGTGGCGGGACAAAGCCGGGGGTGAAAAAGCTGGGGGGCTCGCGGGAGCGAGCACAGGCCTGAACGCGGATCGCGATTCTAGCGGCAAACACGCGTTGGGTCAGCCCGAGGCCTCGGTCGGGGCGTTCGGCTGGCGGGCCGCGGCTTCGAACAGCCAGGCGAGCCCGGCGGCGTACCGCTCGGGGTCTTCGTAGTGGAGGGCCACATGGGGCGAGCCGGGGAACACGTCCAGGCGGGTGACTCCGCCGGCCGACTCTGCCGCTTCGGCGATGGCCTGGCCGTCTTCCACCGGGCAGAGCCAGTCCGCGTCGCCGTGGGGCACCCACAGCGGGCAGCCGGCTGCGCCCAGGCGTGCGGCGTCCTCAACCCGGTCGAACCGCCGGGCGATCCCGAACACCCGCTCCAGCAGCCAGACCACCACCGGCACGACCGGCCGGACCGGGTACCGCCGACGCCGCATCAGGTTGGCGATCGGCCCGTTTAGACACCGGTACGGCTGCTCACAGATCACCCCGGCCGGCGTGACCGCCCCGCTGGCAGCCGTCCTCAGCACCAGCTGCCCGCCCATCGAATACCCCATCAGCACGACCGGCCGACCCCGCAGTCCGTCGGGCAGCTGATCCAGCACCGCCGCGACATCCGCGGGCTCGCGTTGGCCGTAGGTCGGCGTCTTGGCGTGGGCGTCGCCGTGTCCCGGCAGGTCGAACGCGACCGTGGCCGCGACCCACGGCCGGACCCACGCCGCGCGGAGTAGCCCGTCGTAGCGGGCGTCTCGGTAGCCGTGCAGCACGACACAGACCGGGCCGTCCGGGCGATCGCCCTGCACGATGAACCCGGCGGTCGACTCGCCCTGCGACAGCGTGAACACCACCGCCTCGCCCTCGAGTCCCGCGTCGGCGGGCACGATGGGGATGCCCCGCCCTAGAGCCACGCCCTCGGTCTTCCGGCTGGGCCGGGCGAGGGCCATCGTCACGCCCGCCACCAGCCCTGCGTAGAGCAGGGCGGCCGCCACCAAGAACAGCACAACGATCGCCATGACCGCAAGCTACCGCATCGTCGGCCTTGAGACCGCTATGCTGTGCGGCCTGTCGATCTCAAACGCTCCGGGAGCCCTGCCATGGACCTATCCGCCACCGACCAAGCCCTGCTCGACGCCGCGGTCGCGCAGGCCGAGAAGAGCCGAAGCGAGGGCGGGATCCCGATCGGGGCATCGCTGGGCAACGCGGGGGGCGAGATCGTGTCGCGTGGGCACAACGAGCGGGTCCAGTCGGGCGACCCGACTGCCCACGCCGAGCTGAACACGATCCGTAAGGCCGGCCGACGCCGGGACTGGCCCACCCTCACCCTCGCCTCCACGCTCAGCCCCTGCATCATGTGCACCGGCGCCTCGCTGCTGTTCCGCATCCCGCGGGTGATCATCGGGGAGAACCAGACGTTCATGGGTGCCGAGGACCTGTTCCGGCAGCACGGCGTCGAGCTGATCGTCGTGCAGGACCCGCGCTGCATCGCGATGATGGAGACCTTCATCGAAGAGCAGCCCGACCTGTGGAACGAGGACATCGGGCTGTAGTGCCCCCCACTTCCCGGAAGCGAGAGACGGCATGGCGAACATCCTGCTGACCGGGTCTGCCGGGGCCATCGGCCGACGGATCGGCCCGGAGCTGATTCAGGCCGGGCATGCCGTCCGGGGCTACGACCTGTTCCCGACCGAATGGGCGGAAGACGCGGTGACCGCCGACCTGACCGACCGCGAGGCGATGGCGGAGGCGCTCCTGGGCATCGACACGGTGATCCACCTCGCGGCCAACCCTTTCGGCAAGACGCCCTTCGCCGACCTGCTGCAGCCGAACTATGTCGGGCCGCGGCAGCTCGTGGAGCTCGCCGCCGGGCAGGGCACGCTCCGCCGGCTGGTCCTCGCGTCCACCATCCAGGTCTACCGCGGGCACAAAGGCCTGCCCCACGAGCAGCGGGCGCAGCACGGCGGCATGGAGGACGTTGCCCCGACCAACGACTACGCTCTGTCCAAGGTCTGGCTCGAGCACCTCGGCGAGTGGGCCGCCCGGGAGTACGGCTGGTCGGTCTTGGCGGTCCGCATCGGCTGGTTCGTCCGAAATGACAAGGAGCACGCCGCCCTGGCTGAAGCCACGCAGGCCCACGGCTGGTATCTCAGCCACGGCGATACCCGCCGTTTTTTTCGAGCGGCGGTCGAGGCCGACTACGCCGGGTTCCATGTGGTCAATGCCGTCAGCAACCCGCCGCCGGGTGGGGCCAATTGCTCGCCGCAGCCGGCGTCCGACACGCTGGGGTGGACCCCAAAGGACCGTTTTGAACCCGGCCACTGAACACGCTGAACGAATATCGCTCCGTCGCCAAGCTTGTGGCAGCCCCGCGTGGCCCTGCTCCCGTTCCGGTTCTATACTGTCATCATTCGGGATCGCCCGGAGATGATGCACTTGTCCATGCTAAGGAGCCGGAGAACGCGAGACGTGTGGGGTCTGGCGGTCGCATCGTCGATGGCGTATCGGTCGGTCTGCCTCCATCGGCTCATGGCGCGGCGATACCGGTTTCTGCAGGCGGGGTGAGCGGCCTCGATCTGCAAGAGTTCACGTTGATTGACTTCAACGGCCTGACGGGGACGACCGAGAACACCAGCATTGATGATCCGCCAGCCGACCTGATTGACGACGAGTTCACGCTCTCGGACGGCCTGACGGTCTCGGGCCGAACCGCGACCAGCGGGCTCTTCGCCAGTGACATTGGTCAGGCCCCGTTCGTCGGCCCGCCCGCCTCCATCCCCGAGGGCAGCAACACGAACACGGCCATCAACTTCCGGCCGACCGGTGCGAACAGCGACAACGACGAGGGAGTGGGCCCGTCGGTCCTGACCTTTGCTTTCGATCAAGCCCAGAACTTTTTCGGGTTCTTCGCCATCGTCGACGACAGCCACAACATCTTCGTGGAGCTGCTCAACCGCGACGGGTTAGGCGAGCTGGCTTCCCGATCCACGCCGTTGGTGTTGGAGTACGAGATCGGGATCACGAGCGCCGGGTTCGTCGGCGTGGTGGATGACGCGGCGTTCGACGGGGTCCGGGTCTCGGCATTGCCGGACACCTTCGAGGTCGACGCGGTGGACCCGCAGCCGTTAACGCTGAACCCGCCGGATCTGGAGTCCTTCCGGATCGACAATCTGCAGTTCGGGATCATCCCCGAGCCGGCGTCGCTGGGGCTGGTGATGTGCGGGGTAGGCCTGCTGGTCGCCCGACGGCGATGCCCGGACGAACGCCCCGGCGGATAGCTGGGGGTATGCTCTTGCCTTGGGACGCCCGAGCCAGATCAACGAGAAACGCCGGCAGCTCATGCCCGTAGTCGCCGCGGCCTTTGCCGAGCTGGGTTATCGCAAGGCGACAACCGCCGAGCTCGCCCGGCGGTGCGGTGTCCGCGAGAACATCCTCTACCGGCTCTGGCCCGACAAGAAGGCGATGTTCCTGGCCTCGATCGAGTACCTCTACCAGTCGTCGGTCAGCCACTGGAAAGCGCTACTGGACGAGTCACCCGACGAATTCGCCGGCAGGGCGGGCGGGGCGGGTGGGGCGGGCTCGACCGATTCGATGGCGTTGCAGCTGCTCGCCGCCGACGCCAAGACCCGCGGCGACGCGGGGTTTTATCGCATCACCTTCGCCGCCCTGAGCGAGACCGACGACCCGGAGGTTCGGCAGGCACTCAAGCAGATGTACCGGCGGTTCCACCGGTTCATAACACAGCAAGCCGACGACCACCGCGACGGCCTCGCCGCTGCGCCCGATAACGGGATGCTGGACAGCGAGCTGACGGCGTGGGCGATCATCGGCGTGGCGACGGTGGCGGACATCAGCAATGCGCTGGGTGTGCTGCCGCGGGCCAAGCGACAGCGGATGCTGGCGGCAGTGGGCCGGGCGTTGCTGGACGGCGTGCCCGATGGCGACACGTGAGCCGAGCGGTCAGAGCGGGGTCAGGTTCTCGACGGTGTCGTTGCGGGGGTGGGGGGTGCTGCCGCCGAGCACTAATTTCATCATGAGCCGCAGTGCGCCGCGGGGCGTGTACCGCCACCGTGTGTGGTCGGGGTCCAGCCATCGGCCCCACCCCCTTGCAATCGTGAGTTCGGCCCGGCGGCGCTCGTGCTCCAGCAGGTCATCGACCAGGGTCTCCGGGTCGAAAGCAACGACCGGCGCATCGGCGGACACCACGCGGTTGCGGTGGAAGAAGTACACCGCCTCGAACGGCTTGTTGGGCAGCGACGCCTGGGCCACCAGCCCGCTGAGATCGGCCTTGTTTCCCACCGGGGAGCTGTAGAGCCAGACGCCGTCGTCGAGCCGGCTGATGATGTGGTACCCCAGGGCACGGGCCCAGCTGGTGATCATCACGACGATCTCGCCGTCCTCCGAGACCATGAGCCAGACCGTCACCTTGGTGAGTTCGGATTCGCGGTCCCTGAATGCGCCGATCGCCAGGCAACCGACGCCGAGGGCCGCGTCGTAGTGCTGCCCGGCCTTGCCCTTGGGCAGTTGCCTGGCCTCGCCCGGGGGCACGTAGTCGAGGCGGCGCAGGTGGTGGGTCTCGTACATCGCCGCCAGGAGGAAGACCACGAAGAAGCCGACCACCGCGATCAGGGCGAGGGCCAAAAGCCCCATAACGAGCCAACCCACGATCGGCAAGACGGGCGGTGACATGGTTAAGGGCTCCCGGCGGCGGATTCCTCCGGCGTGGTGCGAGTGTAACTCGACCGGGCATTGCACCGGCCCGATGAGCGTGAAGTGGAAAGACTCAGCACATCGGTATCGGGGCGGTCGGCGTGGTGGTGGTCGGTGCTCCGGCCAACGGCGTTGATCGTGTTGGTCGTGGCGGTGTACGCGGCGTCGCTGCCGGGGCCGATGGTGTTTGACGACCTGCCGGGGATCTTGGCGAACCCGGCGGTGCAGACGATCTGGCCGCTGCACCAGGCGATGGACGCCCCGGCGAACACACCGCTCGAGGCCCGGCCGCTCGCCCAATTCTCGTTCTCGGCGGTGTTCGCGGTGCAGGAAGCGATCGGCGTGGGCGGGTTCCACCCGGCGGGGCACCGCGGGGTCAACGTCGCGCTGCACGCGTTGGCGGCGCTGCTGCTGATGGGTGTGGTCCGCCGACTGGCGATGCGGTCCCGGCTGCACCGGCAGGCGGGGGTGATCGGCTTTGTCGTTGCGCTCGTCTGGGCGGTGCACCCGATCAACACGGATACCGTGGCGTACATCGTCCAACGCAGCAAAGGCCTCGAGGGCCTGATGCTGCTCGGGACCCTGTATGCCTTCATGCGAGCCGTGTCGCCGAGGCGTGATGAGGACGGCAAGGTCGTCGCATGGGAGGGCGGGCACCCGGACCGTCGTCGGTACTGGCTCTATGTCTCGGTGGGGTGCTGCCTGCTGGGGATGATGAGCAAGGAGAGCATGGCCGGGACGCCGCTGATCGTGCTGCTGACGGACCGGCAGTTCGTGGCGGGGACGTTCAAGCGGGCGCTGCGGCAGAGGTGGCGGTACTACGCCGGGCTGTTCGCAACATGGGGCGTGCTGGTATACCTGATGATGCCGGGCGGGCGGGCGGCGTCGGTGGGCTGGCACCTGGACATGGGGCCGATGGAGTACCTGCTGACGCAGGGGAACGTGATCGCGTGGTACCTGGGGCTGATGTTCTGGCCGGGCCACCTGATGCTGCACCACGAATGGGGCATGGTAAGTCACTGGAGCGAGGCGGTCGCGGGGTGCACGCTGGTCGGGCTGCTTGGCGTGCTGACGCTGTGGGGGATCGCGGGTCGGCGGTGGTGGGGTGTCGCGGGTGCGGTGTTCTTCCTGCTGCTGGGCCCGACGTCGAGCCTCATCCCGATGACGACGGAGGTCGTGGCGGAGCGTCGGATGTACCTGCCGTCGGCGGCGGTGATCGCGGCGGTGGTGGTCATGGGGGTGATGGGCTGGCGGGTCGTGTCGCGGTGGGAGCCGCGCCAGCGGCGGCGGCTGGCTTACGCGATGTCTTTGGCGCTGGGCGGGGCGGTCGTGGGCCTCAGTGCACGGACGGTGGACCGGTCGTTCGAGTTCCGGGATCAGGCGGCGCACTGGGAAGCGGTGCTCGAGGTGTACCCGCACAGCGCGATGGCATGGAACAGCCTCGGCGTGGTGTACAACGGGCGCGGCGAGCGGCAGCGAGCGGTCGAGATGTACGAGAAGGCGGCGGGGTTGGCGACACGGGACTTCGTCGCGCCGCACCTGAACCTGGCGCGGGCGGCGATGCGGCGTCAGGCGTGGGCCGAGGCGCTGGAGCTGCTCAACGAGGTCGAACGGAGGCGTCCCACGAGCCTGCACCTGTGGGCGATGCGGGGGTCGGTGGCGCTGCACATCGGCGACCCGGAGGCGGCGCTCATGGCTTTCGGTCGGATTGTTGAGATCGAGCCGGGCAACCCGGCGGGGCTAGCGGGGATCGAGCACGCCCGGCGGATGATGGTGGAGCGGGCGGAAGCGTTGTCGGCGGTGGGCGGGTCGTGAGATACGAACAGCAGCCCACCCGCTACGCTCGCCCGGCTATTGCGGCAGCTTGATCTCGGTCGAGCCTTCGGGGGCGGCGAAGGTGCCGGGCTCGGGGCTGACGAAGCGGATGTTGGAGATGGTGGCGGTGCCCTTCTCGCTGCCCGGCTTCACGCCTCGGCCCTTGTCCCAGAAGTGGAAGGTCCACAGGGTGGAGAACGTCACGCCATCGACGACCTGATTGCCGCCGTAGACGATGATGCTCGGTTGTTTCTCGGCCTCCTCTGCGGGCTTGGCATAGGTGACGATGTAGGAGAGCGCTTCGAGCAGACCCTTGTCGCTGGTGAAGAGGTAGTACCAGTCGTCGGGGGCGTCGCCGGTGCCGGCGTCGAAGGTGATCTTGGCGTCGGGGATGATGAACTCGGCGGGCGGGCCTGCCGGTGCTGAGCCGCCCGGGGCGGTGTCGTCGGGCAGAAGGTTGACGCCAGGGTCGGACATCTTGAACGGCGCGGCGAGGAAGTAGGGCCAGGTGAGGACGTGGAAGCGGAGCATCGGGCTGGGAGCGGAGCCGTCGGCGGTCTTGCCCCACGCGGTGGAGCCGTCGAAGACGACGGTGCTGCCGTCGGCTAGGTCGAGCCGGGCCTTGCCGACGGGCGTGTCGAAGGTCATGGTGCCGGACATCTCGAACGCACCGGGGAAGGTGACGGAGAAGTCGGCGGTGACGGCGGCGTGCTGGCGGTAGGCCTCGGCTCCGTGGGTGTCCTCCATGAGCGTAAGAACCTCTTGCGGGTCGGCGTTGGCGTTGAGGCTGAGGCTGAGGCAGAGCAGGGCGAGCAGGGGGGCGTGGTGTTTCATGGCGGATACGTTAGTTCTTGAGAGCGTTGCCGTTGAGGGTGAGCTTGGTTTCGGCCATCTGGACGGGTGAGGCGGCGAGCCAGCCAGGATCGACCGAGACGGTGTTGCCTTGGCGGTCGGTCTGGCCGAAGGTCAGCACGCCGGTGGGGCACATCTGGACACAGGCGGAGCAGCGGACGCACTCGGGGTCTTTCATGGGCATGCCTTTGTTAGCGAAGGACATGATGTCGATGCCCTGGTGGCAGACCGAGGTGCAGACGTTGCAGGAGATGCACTTCTTCTTGTTGGCGACGATGCCGAACTTGGAGAACCGGGCGTAGATGTGCATGAGCGCGGCCAGCGGGCAGGCGAAGCGGCACCAGACCCGGCCGGAGAAGTGGAAGTAGAGCCCGAAGCCGATGATGCCGGCCCAGAGCAGGTCGACGAACCAGGCGTAGTTCAGGCCGGGCAGGTAGCCGCCGTATTCGTGGGTATTCAGCGTGCCGGCATAGACGTCGTTGGCCCACGCGACATTGGACCAGCCGAGGATGCGGAGCCCGAGGATCAAGACCGCAAAGACCAGGAACACCTGCCCGATCATGTTGACGCGGTTCCAGATCGGGCCGTGCGGCATCTTGTGCCGGTGGGTGTCGCCGAGCGTCTCAGCCATCGCGCCACAGGAGCAGACCCAGCCGCAGTACACGCCCTTGCCGAAGAAGTAGATGCCCACGGGGATCAGCACGAACGTCTGGGCCAGCGAGATGATCAGCCAGGTCCACAGCGGCTCGCTGGTGAAGACGTTCCAGAGGAACAGAGGCCAGGCGAGGATCAGCCCGAACGCCCGCCAGTACTCCCGCCCGTGCGGGTCGTAATCGACCGCGGGGAACAGGGCATCCGCGAACGTCTTGCCGAACCCGCCGTCGAACGCGCCGAGGTGGCCCATCCAGGGGAACAGCAGGTAGGGCAGGATGAACAGCGGCACGCACTGGATCAGCATCAGCGACCAGGTCTGGACCTTGACGTAAGGCGTCTTGCGTCGCTTGATGCGGCGGAACCCGAAGACGACGATCAGCGTGCAGTACAGCAGCGAGAACCAGAACCCCGGCGAGCCGGAGGAGAGCACGAACGTGCCGATCGGGTTGGTCGGTGTGGTGAAGATGGCACCGAGCGAGGCGAGCCAGTCGGGCAGGAAGTGCGGGAACCAGTTCTTGCCCTGCCACCACTCGGCGAGGGGGATCCAGGTGCCGGGCTTCTTCCACTGGTAGAAGAAGGTGAAGATGCCGAGCACGAGCAGCAGCGTGGCCCACCACATCCAGCCGCGGTCGCCGAGGATCTTCACGCCGGACTTCCGGAAGAAGTCGAGCGGGGGCTCCCGGCCGATCATGGTGAAAACCGCGTCGTTATTGATGCTCTGCGTGCTGCCGTCCTTGAGCTTGAGCTCGACGGTGTCCTCGTGGATCTCCTTGACGTTGGACGCCATCACCAGGTTGAGCTTGCCTTTGCTGGGGCTCTTGGGCATCTCGGGCGGCAGCGCTGCGCCCTGCCGTGAGTCGGACGCAGACAAGAGCTCCATCTCGGCGTCGGGGTCGGCGGCGAGGGCGGCGATGGCTTCTGCGTTTTCGGGTTTGGGCCGGTTGAATGTGTCCTTGCGGTAGGAGAGCGTGACGGAGCCGCCGCACTTGGCCAGGGCGATCGCGGCCTCGAGGGCGGAGTCGCCGCCGCCGACGATGAGCACGTCCTGGCTGCAGAAGTCTTTGGGGTCGTGGAGGCGGTTGTAGACCTTGTGGGCCTTGTCTTCG
>JBCDIM010000005.1:0-91752 GCA_038749105.1 Planctomycetota bacterium | reverse complement strand
CGGGGGGGGCGGGCCGGCGTGGGGCGGGGCGGGTCGACGGACGGCGGGTAACGGATTGGTGGCAGGGGAGCCGGCGCCCTCGATTGATCTGGACACGAAGCTCGAGCCTGGGTCGATGGTGTCGATCCCCTTGGCGTTTGGGGATATGGACCTATCGGCAGCGGGGACGGTCACCGAAGTGCGTCCCGACGGGACGGTGTTGGCGTTCGGGCATGCGATGTTCGGGTCGGGTCCGGTGGCGCTGCCGATCGCCAGCAGCTATGTGCACTTCATCGCGTCGCTGCGGACCATCAGCTTCAAAAACAGCGGGTCGATCCGGCTGCTGGGGAGCCTGGTCCAGGACGAGGCGTTTGCGGTGGCGGGGACGCGTGAGAAGGTCTGGCGGTCGATGCCGGTGACGGTGACGGTCGAGCAGCCCGGTTTGGAGCCCGCGACCTATCGGTATGAGGTGGTCGATCACCCAGAGCTGACACCGATGATTGTGGCGGCCTTAGCATCGATGAGCTTCGATACGGTGCAGACGATGCCGGCGATGCAGACGCTGCACACGGAGTTGTCGATGACGTTCACGGATGGTCAGACGCTACAAGTCGCCATGCCGGTGTTGAACATGGGAGACGGGCAGATGTTCGGGGCGTTGGTGCCGTTCATCGTGACGCCGTTGATGAACCCGGTGGCGACGCTTGAATTGGCGTCGGCGGAGGTGCGGTTGCGGAGCGAGCCGGTGCTTCGGCTGGGCACCCTCATCGCGGCGACGCTGGATCGGCCGACGGCGCAGCCTGGTGAGACGGTGGGGCTGACCGCGACGGTGAAGCCCGCCGAGGGCCCGGCCCGTGAGCTCCGGTTGGAGGTGCCGATCCCGGACGACATGAACTCGGGTGAGGTGTCGGTATTGGTGGGCGGGGCGAACCTGTACATGCAGTTTGCGCTCATGGGCAAGCCGTACCTGATGAACATCTCTGACACGGACGGGGTGCTGGAGTTGTTGGACACGGTGGGGAACATGCCCGCAACGCAGCTGTCGGGGATGGTGCTGCCGAACGGCGGGGGGGATGGCGGGCTGGGCTCGGGAGTCTCTTTGGCGGTGGGCCGGACGGAGATGCCGGGATTGCCGAGGAGCCGTATAACCGTGCTGGGCGGGGCATCGACGACGAACGTCTTGCCCGTGTTGAAGCCGGAGTGGGCGTCGCTGGAGACGGGGCTGATGATCGAGGGGGCTGTGGAGCTGCCCTTGACAGTTCGGGTGCCGGGTGAGGAATAGATCGCGTAGGCCGGCGGGTATGGAGGCGGGTTTGCCGGGTTGACCTTGATTGGACATATGCAGGACGGCACGATGAATCGGATAAGCGTTGGGTTGGTGTGTTGCGTGGCCGTGGGCGTCTTGTTGGTGCTGGGGGAGCCGGCGTGGGCGATCCAGCCGCAGACGTGGACGCACGACGCGGAGGCCGACTTCGAGCCGGGCGACCCCGACGGGGTGGTGATCACAGACAAGGGTCGGCTGCGTTTGGCAGGCCGTGAGGAAGCGATCGAGGGGCTGCCCGAGTCGGTGTCCGTGGTGTACGGGCTGGCTCGGGCCGGTGAGACGGTGTACGTGGCGGGTGGCCCGGTCGGTTATGTCGGGAAGGTTGATGACGGCGTCGTGGTGGAGGTCAAGACCTACTCTGAGCAGGAACAGGTCTTTGTGATCCGCGCGACCGAAGGGGGCTTGTTGGCCGGCGTATCGGGGCAGGGCAAGACCCGGTTGGAGCGGTTTGACGGTGCGGAATGGTCAGTGGTGGCCGAGTTTCCCGATGAGCGTTACGTCTGGGATGTGCTGGAGACCACCGCGGGTTTGGTGGTGGCGACGGGGATCGAGGGGCGGGTCTACCTGGTCGGTGAAGACGGTCAGGCCGAGGTGATCTACGACGGAGAACAGGCGAACGTGTTGTGTCTGGCCGGGGGTAGCAATGCCGTGTTCCTGGGCACCGACACGGACGGCTGGGTGGTGCGGCTGACGCCGGGCGGGGAGGGCGAGGCGTGGGATCCGTATGTGCTGCTCGACGCGGACGAGGCGGAAGTCGGTTCGCTGCTGCTGGGGCCCGACGGGACGCTGTATGCGGGCACTTCGGACGCCGACGGGTCTCGACCGGGTCGGCTGGAAGATCCGGTGGAGGAGGAGGCGGGCGAGCCGATGGAGCTCGAAGCGGTGGAGCCAGAGCTGCCAGCCGAGCCGGAAGCCGAAGCCGACGCAGAAGCGGCGGAGCAGCCGGCGGTGGCTGAGGTTGAAGAACAAGGCGCAGAACAGGAGACGGAGCAGCCCGGACTGCTGCAGGCGAAACCGACGGCGGAGGATCGGGACCGGCTGCGTGAGCTGCTGCGTGAACGGCTGCTCGCCGCACGGGAGTCGGGTCGGCTTGAAGGTCCCAAAGTGGACGCCGATGACGCGGAGACTGAAGACGATGAGCCGAGGCGTTCGCGGGCCCGGACGGTGTCGGACCGGGAGCGGAAGTCGGGGAATGCCGTGTATGCGATCAGCCCTGAAGGGTATGTGACCGAGGCGTTCCGTGAGTCGGTGATGATGCTGGCGTTGGCGTTTGACGGACAGGGCCGGCTCTTGGTCTCGACCGGCGACGAGGGGCAGGTCTACCGGGTTGAGCTGTCGGGCAACCGTGCCGTTGCGGAACTGCTGAAGCTCGAGGCACAGCAGGTGCTGGGGGTGCTCCCGGACGAAGACGAAGGCTCGGTCGGTGTGTTGGCCGGGGGGTCGAACCCCGCGGAGCTGCTGTACCTGGCGGGCGGCCCGGAGGCTGAGGGGGTCTATACGAGCCCGGTGATGGACGCGGGCCAGGTGTCGCTGTGGGGGCAGATGCGGGTGAGGGCCGGGCTGCCCGCGGGTTCGTCGGTGGTGGTGCAGAGCCGGTCGAGCAACGTGGCCGACCCCGACCACGCAGGCTGGTCGAAGTGGGGCGACGCGGTGACGCTCGACGGCGGCGAGGCGGGCTTGGTGGAAGGGATGGAGCTCAAGGAAGTCGCGGTCGACGCGCCGCCCGCCCGGTTCCTGCAGTACCGATTGTCGTTCGAGGCGGGCGACGACACGGTCGGTGATGGGCCGACGGTGGACCGCATCGATCTGTCCTATGTGGTACCGAACCTGCCGCCGGCGGTCTCGTCCCTGACCGTCGAGGTCCCCGATGCGCCCACGCCCGGGGATGACCCCAGCCCGGTCTACGAGATCGAGTGGGAGGCGGAGGACCCCAACGGGGACGGCCTGACCTATCGCGTCGAGTACCGGCCAATCGGCTCGGAGAAGTTCCTCAAGCTGGCGGAGGACGTGACGGACGACAGCGTGGACTGGGACACGCGCCGGGTGCCCGACGGCCGGTATGTGGTGCGTGTGGTGGCGAGCGACGCGTCGGACAACCCGCCCGACATGGCCCGGAGCGTGGCGCGGGTCTCGGAGGTGGTTTCGGTCGACAACGGCCGGCCGGAGCTGACCGGCGTAGGCCATGCGGTGGAAGGGCGGGTGTTGACGGTGTCTGGGGTCGCCTCGGACGCGTTCTCGCCGCTGATGTCGCTGGCCTACAGCCTGGACGGCGAGGAGGAATTCCGGGTCCTGGTGCCCGACGACCTGATTGTGGACTCGACAAAAGAGGCGTGGTCGGTTACCCTTCGGGGCTTGGCCCGTGGGCCGCACGTCCTGACGCTCCGCGTTGTGGACGCCCGGGGCAACGCCCTGTACCGCAACGTGTTTTTCGAGGTGCCCTGACCCCACCCGCCAGGACCACCCGCTAACCCGACTATCCACCCCTACTCCAAGAGTCCGCCATGACCACGCACTACCCCAAGCGTCGCAGCCACATCAAGCGTGCCCGCAAGTTCGGGTTCCGGGCCCGGATGAGGACCAAGAACGGCCGGAAGATGATCAATCGCAAGCGGCGTCTGGGCCGGTCGGTAAACGTCCGCAAGTCCTGGTAAATATCTTCTGAACAATGAGTTTCCGGGATGCCCTCTTCTTCCGCGCGTGTGGAACCGCCCTTAGGCCAAGATCCCAATGGGGAGGGCTTTGTGCTGTTTGCTAATCGTGCGGTTCGCAAAAAGCAGCTGGAGACGAAACACACCGAAGCATTGGTTCATCTCGCCCTGTTCTACATTGACGGCGGGAAGATCCCGCGGGATCAAATTCGTGCCGCACTAAACGGTGCACCATCTGGGGAACCGGCGGAACCTTGGCCCGCTGTTCTTGAGCGGATCGATGCAAAGGTGTTCGTCGAGAAGGGTGCTGCGGATGGAAAGTCGGCTTCAATCAAAAAGGCAGTGGTTGAGACGACTGAATATCTCACCAAATGCCTCAACATTTTGGACAGTAAAGCGAGCACGCGTTTGCGCCTGGTGTCGATTGTTTTTGCGATCAACTTGGTGGTTTTGCTGCCGTGGTTAGACAGCGGTTTTGATGCGTTGCAGCCTGGCGTCGAGGTGTCGCAGACGTTTCCGATTCGTAAGGCATCGATCGGTTCGTGCCTGCTTTCCTTAGGGAGTTTGGGCGTTTCAGCGGTGCTTCTCGGGTATGTCATCCGTGTACGCTGGAACGAGGCCTCTCTGTACCTCGACGAGCGTTGGCTCGGTCGGGGTGATAAGTGGGACCGTTGGGGCGAGCCTGCAAGGGTTTCGATGCGTATGCGGTGTAGGCGTACCAGGGTCTACCGACTCGCTTATGGGTTTACGGTGGGAGGTGGCATCTTCACGGGTGTGGCCTTGGGGCTGCTCGTCTATCAGGCTTTGAACTACACGCCATCGGCCGAGGAAGCGGCTGTTCAGCCTGTGGTTCAGTGTATGTGTGCAACCCAGCCGGACAATGCGGCGCACTGATTCAGGCACGGCGTGCGTGAAGGGATTTTCGGGCGGTCAGCCTGGGCCAGTGTGGCCCGCCTCCAGAGCTAAGCAGAGCCCAACGGGTCGCCCGACCACTGCTGCCAGTCGGTGAGGGCTGCGTGGAGTGGGTCGTCGGGGCCGGTGGCGATCGGTGTGGTTTCCCACGGGTCTCTTTCAAGGTCGAAGCGGGTAAAACCGCGGTCGTGGGGGAGCAGCCGCTGGACGAGCTTGGTGTTGCCATCGCTGACGGTGCGCCACTCGTCGGTGTAGTAGCAGCCGACCCAGGGGCGGTGGTGGTCGCGTTGGCCGGTGAGGCAGGGGGTGAGGTCTTCGAAAGCGGTTGGGGTGTCGGTGATGCCCGCGGTGTGCAGAAGCGTGGGGAACAGGTCGTGCTGGTAGCAGAGGGCGTCGCAGGTCCGGCCTTTGGGGATGCCGGGCCCGGCGGCGAGGAGGGGGACGCGGAGGCTGTGGTCGTAGGAGTATTGCTTGGCGAGCAGGCCGTGCTGCCCGACGGCGTGGCCGTGGTCGGCGGTGTAGATCACCAGGGTGTCTTCGGCGAGGCCGGTGGTGTCCAGCTGATCGAGGACTCGGCCGATGCCGTGATCGAGGTGCTCGACCATGGCGTAATAGCCTGCGATCTCGCGCTTCATCGCCTCGGGGTCTCGGGGCAGCGTCAGGCTGAGGTTGTCGCGGATGGGTAGCAGATCGGGGCGGAGTGCGGGGTCGGGGGTGAAGTTGGGGGGCAGCTCGATCTGATCGATCGGGAAGCGGGTGTGGTACTCGGGGTGGGTCACCCGGGGGTCGTGCGGGGCGGTGAAGGCGAGGCTCAGGAAGAAGGGGCGGTCGTCGTCGGCGTTGGCGTGCTGGTAGAGGAAGGCGCGGGCGGCCTCGGCAAAGACGTCCGTGCCGTGGCAGTTGGAGAGGAACATCGGGCTGAGCGCCTGCCCGTCCCAATTCTCCATCGGGGTCTGGAAGTGGTCGTGCGGCATACCGCCGATCATCACGGCCTCGCCGCTCTGGAACGACCGGCAGAACGGCTCCTCGTTGTTGTGCCACTTGCCGATGTGGTGGGTGCGGTAGCCGGCTTGTCCTAGCAGGCCGCCGAGGGTGGCGTCGCCGGCGGGTGTGCCGAGCGAGGCCTCGGGGACCTGCGCCATGTCGCGGGGCAGGTCGAACGGGCCGCGGCCGCTGTGGAGCATCGCGCGCGACGGCATGCAGACCGCGGCGGACCAGGAGCCCGCGTGGTAGGCGTGGGTCATGCGGGTCCCGCGTGCGGCGAGGGCGTCGAGGTGAGGCGTCTGGACGGGATCAGCCAGCGGCCCGTCCACGCAGCTCATCGCGCTGTGGCGGTGGTCGTCTGAAACAATCAGCAGGATGTTCGGGGGGTTGGGCATCGGATATGCCGTGCGGCAGCACACGGGCTGCGGAGGGGCTAGCGACGCCGAGACGGTAGCCCATCGACCGCGGCTGTGCTCTGTTACACTCCCCGGCCCGCAGTTCCCTCTCACCTCCAATCCCACCCCGACACGAGCCCCACTATGAGCTTCGACATCGATATCGTCCACGGCCGACAGGTCCTCGACTCCCGCGGCAACCCCACTGTGGAGGTCGAGGTGCACCTCGTGGACGGCTCGATGGGCCGGGCCGCGGTCCCGTCCGGGGCATCGACCGGCGAGAACGAGGCGGTTGAGCTCCGCGATGGCGACAAGTCCTACTACCTCGGGAAGTCCGTTCTCAAGGCGGTCGAGAACGTCAACACCGTGATTGCCCCCGAACTCATCGGGCTTGATGCCCGTGACCAGGAGCACGTCGATCAGATCATGCTCGATCTCGACGGCACGCCCACCAAGTCGAAGCTCGGGGCGAACGCGGTGCTGGGGGTGTCGATGGCCGTCGCGCACGCCGCCGCCGACGCGTCTGGCCTGCCGCTCTACCGCTACCTCGGGGGCTCGGCCGCGAAGACGCTGCCGGTCCCGATGATGAATATCCTCAACGGCGGCAAGCACGCCGACAACACCGTGGACTTCCAGGAGTTCATGATCCAGCCGTGGGGCTTCGACAACTTCGCCGACGCCTTCCGGGCTGGCGTTGAGATCTACCACGCCCTGAAGGGGGTGCTGCACGACAAGGGGCTGTCCACCGCGGTCGGCGACGAGGGCGGCTTCGCCCCGAACCTCAAGGACAACGAGGACGCCCTGAAGATCATCGAAGAGGCCACCGACAAGGCCGGCTACAAGTGGGGTGAGCAGATCTTCGTCGCCCTCGACCCCGCGACCTCCGAGCTCTGGAACGAGGCTGAGAAGGACGGCAAGGAAGGCTACAAGTTCTTCAGCTCGACGCAGGAGATCATCAGCTCCGACGACATGGCCGCCCTCTGGGCCGAGTGGTGCAGCAAGTACCCGATCCGCTCGATCGAGGACGGCCTCGCGGAGAACGACTGGGCCGGCTGGAAGACCCTGACCGACAAGATCGGCGACACCGTCCAGCTCGTCGGCGACGACCTGTTCGTGACCAACCCCAAGTTCCTCGAGCGAGGCATCACCGAGGGCTGCGCCAACTCGATCCTCGTGAAGGTCAACCAGATCGGCACGCTCAGCGAGACTTTTGATGCGGTCAACCTCGCGATCCGCAGCCAGTACTCGGCCGTCCTGTCCCACCGCTCGGGCGAGACCGAAGACGCGACGATCGCCGACATCTCGGTCGCCACGAACTGCGGCCAGATCAAGACCGGTGCCCCGTGCCGCAGCGACCGCAACGCGAAGTACAACCAGCTGCTGCGGATTGCCGAAGAGCTGGGCGACAACGCGGTCTACGGCGGCGGCATGTGGTCCAAGGGCTGAGGCTGCTCACCTGCTTTTTGCCGCGTGACTGGCGTTATCGTCTAGCCGCGCTGTGATGCGATTCCCAGCTGCTGCTGTGGGTCTTTGCTGTCCGGCTGTTGTCTTGCCTGCGTGATTCGTGGACGATGTCTATCGACGAGACAGGCCATATCGGGTTGAGTTTTTCAGCCGTTGGCCCCATGTGGATCAAGGGCAGTTTGATCGACGAAGCTACGCGCTCACGGCGGTGGATTCCCAAGCGGCGGCGAGCTCGTCGGCGGTCATCCGCTTGGGGTCTTTCTGTCCGGTGTTGCCGGTGCGGGCGTTGAACTCCATGTACTGGGCGGCGTAGGCGTAGCGGTGGCGGTCGGTGGTGTTGGTCTTCGAGCGGTGGAGGGTAAATCGGTCGAAGAGGCAGACGTCGCCCTGTTTCAGAGCGGGCAGCGGCAGCGGGTTGTCGGGCTCGGGGGTGACGCGGTGGCCGAACTCGTCGGTGTCGGAGGCGACCAGCCCTTGGCGGTGTGACTGCGGGGCGACCCACAGGTTTGCCATGTCGGGGGTGATGTCGCTCACGGCGACAAACATGTTCAACGCCCGGCCGAGGATGAGTTGGTATTGGTTGTCCTGGTGCCACTGCAGGCCCGAGCCGCCCTGGGCCGGGACGACCGCAAGCATGCCGTAGTACACGCGCGCTGTCGCTTCGAAGACCTGCTCCACCGCACCGACGATCTGGGGGTCGGTCAGCAGGGTGTGCATCGCCGCGTCCTTGGTCGGATCGTCGTGATCGAAGATCCGTGGGGTCCACCGGCCACCGGCTTCGACCGGGTACTTCTGGGCTTCTTCGAGCACCGCCTGGACCCGTTCGGGCGTGGCGAGCTGGGGCAACAGGATGTAGCCCTCGCGGTAGTATTGTTCGATCTGGTCTTCACTAAGGGGGGTAGGACGGGCAGAATCGGTCATGGCCTGAGCTCCTTGAGAATGAAAAATCAGAGACGAGAACCGAAAATTAGTTCTGATTAAGGTTAATGCCATGTCTCCGATGGTCATTATTTTGTAGTTTGCGATCATGCAGTATTTCGGCGGTATCGAGCTCTGGGCGGCGGAACATGCCCCGGCGTGTTCGACGTGGATCGACCGCAGCTTCACCGGCTTTGCGCTGAACTTTGCGGCTTCGGGGACGCTGCGTTGGCAGACGCCCGCCGGTCGGGTGGTGGAGCTGGAGCCGCCGGTGGCGTTCTGGACCCGGCCCGGGGTGCATTTTCGGTATGGCTGCGACCGCGGCGAAGCCTGGGACCAGCGGTACGTCAGTTTCCGGGGGCCACGCGCGGAGCGGATGCGGCGGAAGGGCCTGCTGCCGGCGTCGGATCAGCCCTGGCAGACGGTGCGGGACTGCGAGCGTTTCGCGGCGGTGTTCGATCGGCTGATCGGCTGGGTCTCGCGGCCCGGGCCGACCACGCCGAGAGCGGTGCACCTACTCGAGGGGATGCTGCTCGACCTGGCGGAGGGAGGAGCCAACCGTTTGCCCGACGACCCGATCGAAGCGGTCATCGCCGGCATCCGGGAACGGCCCGAGGCGATGTACGACTTTGAAGCGGTCGCGCGGGCGTATCACCTATCGCTGGTGCAGTTCCGCCGGCGGTTCAAGGCGTTGGTGGGGCTGCCGCCCACCGCGTTTGTGATCCGCTGCCGGATGCACCGGGCCGCCGAGCTGCTGCGTCAGACCCGTGAGCCCGCCAGCGTGATCGGCGAGCGGGTTGGATGCCCCGATCCTTACCACTTTTCCAAACTCTTCAAGAAGCACTACGGGCTGCCACCGCTGGCGTACCGGCGTGAGGTGGAGCACACCGAGCCCGCGGGCGAGCCGGGTCGATAAAGGCCTGTGTTGCGTGGGCTCAGTGGTCTGAGCCGGGGATGGGTACGGGCTTGCCGTCGATCAGCCCCATGCCGTCCGGGGCCCGCATCCGCCCGCTGACCATCTCGTCGTAGTACGGGTTGGGCTCGGGGATCTTCGCCTCGATCGACGCCCGCCAGGCCACGAGCTCGGCGTGCAGCGTTGATGCTACGCCGGGCTCGGCCGCGAACCGGTCCGTCGCCTCGCCCGGGTCGTTCACCACATCAAACAGGGTCTGTCGGCCGTCCTCGAAATACTCCGAGAGCTTCCATCGCCCCTTGCGGATCGAACAGCTCGGCACGCCGCCCTGGTTCGAGTAGTGCGGGTAGTGCCAGAAGATCGCACCGCGCTCAAACGTCTCGCCCTTGAGCACCGGCATCAACGACACGCCGTCGATCTCCGTATCCGCGGGCAGCGGCTGCCCCGCCGCCTCGATAAGCGTAGCGAACAGGTCCGGCGTGGTCGTCGGCTCGGCGGTGATCCGGCCCGCCTCGATGACCGCCGGCCAGTGCGCGATCTGGCTCACCCGGTTGCCGCCTTCTTCGATCCACCCCTTGCCCTCCCGGAGCGGCGCGTTGCACGTCGGCGACCCCTCACCCGTTGCCAGCCCGCCGTTGTCTGAACTGAAAACAATCAGTGTGTCGTCCAACACGCCCAAGGCCTCAAGCGTCTCCACGATCCGTCCAACGCTGCGGTCCATCGTCTCAACCATCGCCGCATAAACCGGGTGAGACTGCACGGTCCGCTGAGTGATGCGTCGGCCCTGGGTCGAGAGGTGCAGAGCGGGCATCAGCTCACGCTCTTCCACCACGCTGTCCTGATCAATCCCCATCGCCTTGGCCTTCGCCTCGTATTTGGCGATCAGCTCCGGCGGGGCCTGCAGCGGGGTGTGCACCGTGTAGTGCGCCAGGTTGAGGAAGAACGGCTGCCCCGCCGCTTCGCCGTCGGCGTTGTGGCGCTCGAGCAGGGCGACCGCCTCATCGGTAAGGCGATCGGTGAGGAACTCCCCTTCGGGGCCGTTCTCGAGGTTGTCGAGGTCGTACGGGCTGAAGTACCCCTTGTACGGATGGCCCTTGCCGCAGCCGGCGATGTTCACATCAAACCCGAAGGCCTGCGGCCAGTGTTCGGGCGTCTCGCCCAGGTGCCACTTGCCCACGTGGTAGGTCGCGTAGCCGCCGCCCTTGAGCACCTCGGGCAACGCCGTCACCGTCCGGGGCAGCTCGTGGAAGTACGGCACGCCCATCAGCTTCCCCCAGGCGTTCCCGGCGATGTAGTTGGTGATCCCCACCCGGGCCGGGTACTGCCCGCTCATCAGCGAGGCCCGCGTCGGCGAACACACCGGGCACGACGCGTAGGCGTCGGTGAACCGCAGCCCGCCCTTCGCCAGCCGGTCGAGGTTCGGCGTCTCGTAGAACGAGCTGCCGAAGCACCCCAGGTCGGCCCAGCCCAGGTCATCGATCAGGATCATCACCAGGTTCGGTCGCTTCATGCGTGGCAACATAGCGGGTCGAGTGGCTCCAGATATGATCGCGGCATGCGGTCTTCGCTGATCGGTCTAATCGTGCTCTTGGGGCTCGTGCTCTCACGCGGCACCGCCTGCGCCGGGAGCCTCCGCGACGATCTTGATCGCGCCCGAGAGGACGCGGGGCTCCCTGCCCTCGCAACGCTCCGCCTCGAGGCGGGCAACATCTCGCAGCACCATGCGGTTGGGCGACGCGCCGCCAATCAACCCACGCCCGTGGCTCCCGACGACCGCTGGCATCTTGGCTCTTGCACGAAAGCCATGACTGCGACACTCCTGGCGACCCTGGTGGCAGAGGGCACGCTCGCGTGGGATGACACGCTCGGGCATCGCCTGGAGGATCTGCCCATCGACCCGGGCTACCAAGACGTCACGCTGGCCGAGCTGCTGCGGATGCGGGCGGGCACGCCGAGCAACGGGCCGCTGTTCTTCTACGCCCCGGCCGAACGCACCGGGCAACTCACCGGCCCTCTCGCCCGGAAACGCTATGTCTGGCACCTGCTCCAGACGCCGCCCAACAGCTGGCCCGACGCGTCGCCCGGCCGAGGAACGCACCACTATTCCAACGCGTCCTATGTCATTGCGGGTCATGTCGCGGAACGCGTGACCGGGCAGACCTGGGAAGACCTCATGAAGAGCCGCCTGTTCAAGCCCCTGGGCATGGCCTCAGCCGGGTTCGGGCCCCCATCTGCCAGCCCCGACGGCACCCTGCCGCCACTCAACCCTTTGGGACATACCCATGACGGGAAGCCAGTGCCCCCCGGCCCCTTTGCCGATAACGCGATGCTGCTTGGCCCGGCCGGCACCGTGCATGCCAGCCTCACCGACTGGGCCGCCTTTCTCCAGTGCCACCTCGACGGCCCGCACCTCCCGCCCGGGCAACGCGACGCCCTCGGCCTCACCGCTGACCACTACCGCACCCTCCACGACCCCGGCCCGCTCGACCTGGGCACCCCACAGGACCCACGCGGCTACGCCATGGGTTGGGGTGTCCTGACCCGCAAGTGGGCCGGCCTCAACGGACAACCCGGCACCGCCCTCGCTCATTCCGGCAGTAACACGCTCTGGTATGCCGTGACCTGGCTCGCCCCCGAGCGCCGCCTCGCCGCGCTGGTAGTGACCAACACCGCCAAGCCGACCGCTGCACCGGCTCTGGACCGAACCGCCTACCGCCTGCTCACGCACCCCGACTGATCGCCCTCACGTTGCCCGTGTCAACGCCGCGCTCGGCGGAACCCCGCGGACCCGCTTGTACTGCTTGCTGAAGCAGAAGGCGTCGGGATAACCCAGCCGCTCCGCCGCCTCGCGGATACTCAGCCCTTCCCGGATCATTAGGTGGTCCCCAAGCTCCAGCCGACGCCTGATCCGGTAGGCGTGCGGCGAGACCCCGACGCGTTCGCGGAACCCTTTTCGGAACACGTCGTAGTCCACCCCCAAACGGGCCGCCATCTCGGGGATCGACTCGTTCGCCCCCGGGTCCGCATCGAGCCAGCGCCGGGCGGTGTCGAGCTGTTCGTCGAGTGCACCTCGCGAAGAGCCCGCTTCGTGCCCGGTCGAGCCGGCGGCCCCGTGCAGCGCCAGCGTCAGTTCCATCGCCGCGATGACCGCCGCTGCCCCACGGTCGCCCACCGCTTGATCCTCTGCCGCCCGCAGCAGCCGATCACACCGTGCCCGGAGGGTCGGGGATAGCCCTGCCGGGATCACCGGCGTATCACGAAGGATGCCCATATCTGACAAGCCCCTCACCAGCGTATTCGGTAGATCGAACCAGAACTCCCACCACTGACCATCCGCGTCCGGCTCCAGGGTGTGCGAGTAGCCCGCGACATGCTGCAGCATGTCCCCCGCCGAGACCCGCCGCCGCTCACCGTCTGCCCCCGTAAACCAGCCCGAACCCCGGATCAAATACACCATGGCGTAGTGCTCGAGCGGCCGGCGGGTATAGCCGAAGCGCCGCGCGGGCTTCGCGTGGTAACCACAGGCTAGACGCCAGCCGTTCTCCTCCTCGCCGAACCGGCGGATGATGACATGACTAACGCCCTCTGGCCCGAACGCTGGCATGCTCCAATTCTGACATACATGCGCCAACCTGTCCATGTCTACACCCGGAGAGTCTTCTTAACCTCTCGTGGGTTCAGGCCTCTCGTACGGCCATACATCGCCCCTTGCTCCTTGCCTCAGGACTGCTCCCATGACCGCTCCCCTTCGCTGGGCCATCCTCGGCCCCGGCGGCATCGCCCAGGCCTTCTCCGCCGGTGTCCAACAGGCCCAGGCCGGCACCATCACCGCCGTCGGCTCTCGTTCCCTCGCCCGCGCCCAAGCCTTCATCGATAGCCAGGGTCTCGCCGACGCCACCCCGACCGAGGGCTACGACGCACTGCTGGACCGCGATGATGTAGACGCCGTCTACATCGCCACGCCACACACGCAGCACGCCCAGTGGTGCATCCGTGCGCTAGAAGCAGGGAAGCATGTGTTCTGTGAGAAGCCCGCGGCACTCAATGCCCCGTCCGCCGAACGCATTGCCGACACCGCCGAACGGGCCGGCCTGCTGTTCGTCGAGGCCTTCAAGGAGCGCTCACACCCACAGACCCATAAGCTGCTGGAGCTGCTGCGTGACCGCGTGATTGGCGAGGTCCAGCTCATCCGCTCCAACTTCGCGTTCCGCGCCGGCATCAACCCCGAGGGCCGGCTCTTCAACCCGATGCTCGCCGGCGGCGGCCTGCTCGATGTCGGCTGCTATGCCACCAACATGGCCCGCCTCATCGCCGGCACCGCGCTCAACCCCGACAACCCCCAGCCCTTCGCCCACCCCACCGAGGTCAAGGCCCAGGGTCACCTCGGCGGGACCGGCGTCGACGAGTGGGCCACCATGCTCCTCGACTTCGGGCAAGGCCTGCTCGCCCAGTGCACCACCGGTGTCCGGCTACGCGACGCCAACGATGTCCATATCACCGGTACCGAGGGAAGCATCCACCTACCCGATCCCTGGATCAACGACCGCGCCGACGCCACCGATTGTGTGATCACCCTCAAGAAAACGGGGCAGGAGCCCGAGCGCATCAGTGTGCCGTCCACGATGACCGCGTTCGCCTACGAGGCCGCCGACTTCGCCCGTCTTGTGGCTGAGGGTAAGACCGGCAGCGACCCGTCGATCGCCCCGGTGATGTCTCACGCCGACACGATCAGCAACCTGCGCGTGCTCGACGCCTGCCGCCAGGAGATCGGTCTCGTCTACCCTCACGAAACCCCCGAGCACAACCAGCCCGACGCCGGCCGCACGCCTCAAGCCCGGCCCGGTCACGCCATGACCTATGCCGAGATCCCCGGCCTCGACCGACCGATCTCCCGCTTCGTCTTCGGCTGCGACAACAAGAACACCCTCCGCGACGCCGCACCCATCTGGGACCACTTCATCGAGGCGGGCGGTAACGCCTTCGACACCGCTATGGTCTACGGCCGCAAGCGCCAACGCATAATGGGCGGGTACCTCCGTTCACGCGGCATCGCCGACAAGATCAACCTCATCTGCAAGGGTGCCCACACCCCCAACTGCAACCCCGACGCCCTCACGCGGGAACTCCACGAGTCCCTCGAAGACTTCGGCCTCGACCGCGTGCCCATCTACATCATGCACCGCGACAACCCCGACGTCCCCGTCGGTGAGTTCGTCGATGTGCTGCATGAGCACGCCGAGGCCGGCCGCATCGGCATCTTCGGCGGCTCCAACTGGTCGCCCGCCCGCATCGACGCCGCCAACGCCTACGCCGACCAGCACGGCAAACGCCGCTTCGGCTTCACCTCCAACAACTTCTCACTGGCTCGGATGGTCCACCCCGTCTGGAACGGCTGCATCGCCGCTTCCACCGACGAACACCGCCAGTGGCATACCGACACCCAGACCCCAAACTTTGCCTGGTCGTCCCAGGCCCGCGGGTACTTCGTCTCCCGAGAGGGCCAGAACTACCTCGTCACCCACGTCGATTCCTGGGACTCGCCCGATAACCGCCAGCGCCGCGACCGCGCCTTCGAGCTGGCCGAACAGTTTGGCGTCTCCGCGATCAATATCGCCGCGGCTTACGTGCTCTGTCAGCCGTTCCCTCAGGTCGCCCTCATCGGCCCCCGGCACATCAGCGAGACGACCTCTTCCCTGCCCGCGCTCGGGGTCGAGCTCAGCCCGCAACAGCTTGCTTACCTCGACCTGCGGGCCGACGCACCGGGCTGAACCCACCGAGCCGCGCGAAGGCCGCCATAATCTGGGCATGCCGCGCTGGCTCCCCCCACCCCGCCGACTCGCCGTTGGTAGCCTCGTCGCCGCCTGCCTGGGCGTGTTGCTTGCTTTTACGCTCGGGCCGACGCTGCACCGCGCTTACCGTACCCATCAGCTCCACGCCGACGACCCCCAGGCCTTCGACGCGGCACTGGACTACTTCGCCGCACGCCGCGACCCCGCCGACCACCCCGACGACTTCAACGCAGCCCTCGACACGCTCCCTGGGCTGCCCCCCACCCGACGCAACCCGCTGCTCCTCGTGCTGCTGCCCGTTCAATCCCCACTGGACCCCCGGCTCGCCGACGCGTTCATTGCCGAGGCGCAAGATCAGCCGCTCGACAGCGTCCTGCCACTCCTCGACGTGACGCTGTCTACCCTCTCCTCGACGGATCGCCTGATCGAGACACTGACCGAACGGGCGCTCGGTATGCCGGACCCCCAGCCGGTCATCCAGCTCCTCGAACGCCACGCGCTCTGGTCGCTCGACCGTGTTGGGCCCGACGCCTACCTCCACGCCCTCAAGCCCCTGGTCAGCTCGTCCGAGCCCGCCGCCCCGGGCCAGCTCGGCCGCCAGCTGTTCGCGTCGCCCCGCCTCCTAGACCACCCCGATGGCAAGGCCTTCTTCCAACACCTGATCCATCACCCCGAGCCCCACGCCCGTGACGCCGCCATCTCGGTTGCTATCGCGGCAGGCCTGTCTGATCCATTGCCATTCACCGACCCGCACCCGCTGCTTAACGCCAGGCTCCAACGCGTGTCCGCATCGGTTGCCGCAACCGCACCCGAAGCTCATGGAGGGCCCAGCCTTCTGTGGGCTCAAACCCCCGGAGACCCCACGTCACTGCTGCCAACACTCCCCGCGGCGCAGCGTGACCGCCTCATGCTTCACCTCATCGACACGCTTCCCGAAGCCGAACTCACGCCCCTTGCCCGCGAACTGCTGCTCGACTTTAACCCGCGGGTCCGCTTCGCCGGTGCCCTCCTGACCGGGTTTGCCGGCCTCCATCCGCAGACGGTCACGGGCGATACCGCCGCCCTCGCCGACCTGCTTCGCGATGACCCGTCGCTTACCGCCGAGACGCTGCTCACCCGCACCGACGACGCCCTTGCCGCGCTCGGCCTCCGCCGCACCGACGCCCTGGCCCACGCCATCGCCACCACCAACGACCCGCAGCAGCGCCTACGCCTCCAGCTCGGCGAATACCTCCGGCAGCCGGTCGATCAGGCCCTGACCTATCCCTTCGCCACCGCGATCACCCGCGACCCCGCCAACGCCTCGACGTACCTCCTCGCGGCTCTGCACCGCGAACCCGCTGACCACCCCCGCTTCGCCCTGGATACCCTTTTTCCACCCATCCACAACACGACGGCAGCCCTCGAATCCTGGGCCGGCCGCAGCCACGCCCTGCTCACGGATGCAGGCTGGCGGCCCGTGCTGAACCGGTACCTGCCCGAGCCGCTACGCCTGGCTCAGCCGCCCAGCGAGGCGGAGCTGCACCGGCTGCGCGACACGCTGCTCCGGCACGCCGCAGGCGGTGCCACAAACCCCTAGCACACCGCCCCCACAAGCCGCCGGGCCCGCGATACGATCCGTCTCCCCGCATCCTTCACGAGGCCCGTCGTTATGTCGCAGACCCGTATCGAAAAAGACTCCATGGGCGAGATGCCCGTCCCCGCCGACGCCCTCTACGGGGCCAGCACCGCCCGGGCCGTCGCCAACTTCCCCATCGCCAACCGCCCGCTGCCCCCGGCCGTGATCCACGCCTTCGGCCACCTCAAGGCCGCCTGTGCCCAAGCCAACCTAGACCTCGGCAAGCTCGACGCCAAGCTCGCCGAAGCCATCATCGCCGCCGCTGACGAAATCGCTCAGGGTATGCGCGACGCCCACTTCCCCGTCGACGTCTACCAGACCGGCTCGGGCACCAGCACCAACATGAACGCCAACGAGGTCATCGCCGCCCTCGCTAACGACAAGCTCGGCCTCGGCGCCAGCACCAAGGCTGAAGGTGGCGTCCATCCCAACGACCACGTCAACATGGGGCAGTCGAGTAACGACACCTTCCCGACGGCGATGTGTATCGCCGGCGGCGACACGATCGCCAACACGCTGGTCCCCGGGCTGAAGAACCTCCACGCGGCGCTGAGCGAGAAAGCCAAGGCCTATGACGCCATTCTCAAGACCGGGCGAACGCACCTCATGGACGCTACGCCGATCCGGCTCGGCCAAGTGTTTGGGGGATACGCAGCTGCGGTTGAACACGGGGTCCATCGCGCGAATCATGCGTTGGTCGATATGGTCGCCAACATGCCGATCGGTGGTACGGCTGTCGGTACGGGGATCAACGCACACCCCGAGTTTGCTGAGCGTGTGTGCAAGACGCTGACCCAACGGCTTGGGTTTGCTGACTCACCGTTTGAGGAAGCCGGCGATCACTGCGAGGCGCAGGCCGCCAAGGACTCGTTCGTTCATGCCTCGGGCGACCTCAAGACCATCGCGGTCTCGCTGTCCAAAATCGCCAACGACATCCGCCACCTCGGCTCCGGCCCGCGGTGCGGGATCGGGGAGCTGAACCTGCCGGCGATCCAGCCGGGAAGTTCCATCATGCCGGGCAAGGTCAACCCCGTGATCTGCGAGTCGGTCATGCAGGTCTGCTGCCGGGTCATCGGCAACGACGCGACCGTGACCACCGCAGGGCTCGGCGGCGTCGGCTCGATCTTCGAGTTGAATGTCGCCATGCCCGTGATGATCGACGCGTTTCTCGAATCGGTCGACCTGCTTGCCAACGTCTCGAACGTCTTCGTCGACAAGCTCCTCGACGGCCTGGAGGTCAACGAGGAGCGCTGCACCGAGCTGCTCGAAGCGTCGCTGATGACGATCACCGCGCTGGCCCCAGAGGTGGGTTACGACAAGTGCGCCGCCCTGGCGAAACAGGCCCACAAGGAGGGCAAGACGATCAAGGAATTGGTCGGCGAGCTGGAGCTGATGCCGCCCGAGCGGTTGGCAGAGTTGATGGACTACGACGCGATGACCCGGCCGAGCTAGGACAGCGCGGTTTACTGACCACGTCGAAGCGGGACAAAGTCGACGACGACGGGGAGGTGGTCGCTCTTGCGGGAGTCGTTCTTCGCCAGGTCATGCTGGTCGAGGGTGGCCTGTGGGAGGATGGCGGTGTCGAGGACGAACGCGTTGGCGGGGGTGAGTGCGGCGTCGGCGTAGGTGATGTAGTCGAGGCGGAGTTTTGGGGTGGACCGGCTGTGGGTATACAAGACGCCGGGGTTGTGGAGGACCGTGGCGGGGGCGGGGATGAGCGCGGAGCGGTCGCGATCGAGCCGACGGATGGCCTGATCCATCACGCGTGAGGTGCCGTTCATGTTGAAGTCACCGCCGAAGACGGTGAAGGCCGCGCGTTGGCGGGCGGCGAGGCGGGCGAGGACGCTGTTGATGGCCGCGGCCTCTTCGAGCCGGCGTCGGTCTTCCTCGGAGCCGAGGCGTCCGCCCGCTTTGTGGTGGACGGTGCCGAAGACGCCTGGGCCGAGCGGCGTGTCAAGGACGACGGCGGCGAAGCGGACGGGGAAGGTCCAGCGGGTGCGGCTGCGGACCGTCATCGATGCCGGGCCGGTGGCGAGGATTGGGTAGCGGCTGGCGATGGCGATCCCGGACCCACGGTTGTCGTGTTCGGTGGTCACGGCGGTCCAGGCCGGGCGATCAGCGTCGGGCGGGCCGGGGTTGTGCTCATTGAACCAGTCGGCGACGGAGCGGGCTGGGTAGGGCCTGTCGGACCACTCCTGGAGGAGGTAAACGTCGGCGTCGAGGGCTTGCACGACGCGCGCGAACGGTGTGGGGTTCTTGAGCTGGGTGCCCCAGAGGGTGTTCCACGCGACTACCCGGATCGCGTTTTCGGGTTTAGCGGGGATGGTGACAAGCGCGGGCTCGTCAGCGGCGAAGGGGGGGAGCGGGGCGGTGGCGATGGCAAGCCCCGCGGTGCGGGGAGAGCTGTGATGGCGGCGGTAGAGGGCGGCGTGGATCTCGCTGGGATCTTCAGTGGTCAGGCCGCGGGCGGCGGGCCGGTCGGGGTCGCCATCGATGGTGCGGGAGAAGCGGACCTCGAAGGTCTTTGAGGCGTGTGACGGTGCTGTATGGAGGGCGATGGCTCGGGGGTGTAGGTCGGTGGGTGTGCCGTCTGTATCGAAGCGGGTGACGCGGACGGGGGGGGTGTCGCGGTCGCGTCGGTCGCTGGCCGGATTGAGTTCGATCCGGAGCTCGATGCCGGGCGTGCTGTGGCGGCTGTCGGTGGAGGAGAGGCCGGTAGCGGGGTTGTTGTCTGTATTGAGGTCGACCACGACCGATTCGCCATGGCGGAGCAGGGTCCGTGATCGGGAGAACCGGAAGCGGAGGTAGACGTGGCGGGCGTCGGCCGTGAGGTTCTGGGAGTTGGGGATACCAAGCCAGTCGGCGTGGTCACCGTCGATCAGGATGGGCTGGGTTTGCGGCTGGGTCGCGGGTGCGGATGCGGGTGCGGGTGTGGGTGTGGGTTGCGCGGGAGTTTGGCCGGTGGCGGGGACCGCGAAGAGGCTTAGTCCCACCGCAAACGCGGCGGAGAACGGGGAGTAGGATCGGGTCATAACGGTCGGGAGTCTGTGGATCGGTGGGGCAGGCGCGTGGCGGTCTTCCCACCATACGCGTTGCGGCCCCGGCCGGATCGAAACGGTGCTTCGGAGTGGTCTTGCTGGCGGGTGATGAAGGCTAGCGCCCGCGGGTGGCTGGGCGGGCGTCGAGGGCGAGTCGTACGAGGTGGCCTGCGGTGTTGGCGTTCATCTTGCGCATGAGGTTGGCACGGTGGATCTTGATGGTCTTTTCGGAGCGGTGGAGGCGGTCGGCGATCTGGCGGGTGGTGAGGCCGGCGATGATGTGATCGAGGACTTCGGACTCGCGGGGGGTGAGGCTGGTCAGGGCCCGCCGGGTGTGCCGGTGGAGCTGATGCTCAGCCGCGCGGAGGCGGGCGAGGTCCAGCAGCTGATCGAGGGTTGCGCGGATGACGGCTGGCGAAAGGTCGGGCTTGGCGAGGTAGGCGTCGGCGCCGGCACGGGTGACCTCGGCGGCGATGTAGGCGTTGCCGCGGCTGGCGATGACTGCGGTGGCGGCGGGGTGTTGGGTCTGGCGGACGGCATCGAGCAGCTCGAGTCCCGAGTGCTCCGGGAAGTGGTATTCGAGGAAGGCAACGAAGGGCTCGGCGCGTCCGACGAACGGGCGGGCGGCGACGGGATCGGGGGCGTGGGTGACACGGGCGTCGTCACCGAGGTGTGCGGTGGCGATGCGCTGGATCAGCCGGGCCGGCGCGGGGTCCGGATCGACCACGAGGATCGGGACGGGTTGAGTTGGGGGTTGGGCCATGGCACAGCCCTGGGTCGCGATAAGCGTACGATCGAGCGGGCCAAGAGTTCGGTGGTGTGCGGGGGGTGAGCCGGTTGGAGAGGCGTGCGGGGTGGGGTTGTGCGGGCTGGGGGGGCTTGCGTCAGGGCTGGCCGGCGAGGGTGGCGGTGATAGTCTGGCCCTGCAGGTTGTCGATGATCTGCTGGAAGGTGAGGATGCCGGTCTGGAGGTTGTAGCCGTAGACGCGGACATGGGCGTCGTTGGCGTCCTGTTCGATGAAGACGCCGAGCCGGCCCTGGGGTCCGTTCTGGACGTCGTAGGAGAGCTTGCTGTGGAGCAGGGGGTCTTGGTCGAGGACGCCGGGTCGGAGCTGGGCGAGGGCGTTGGGGTCTTTCCAGAGTCCCAGGGTGTTGCCGGGGCCGTCGAGGAGCAGGCTGGTGTTGGGCACGCCTTGGGGCATGCCGTTGACGTGGAGCTGGAGCCGGGAGGTCGCGGTGGACCAGTCGGGGCCGGTCTCGATAACGGTGATCTGAGCGTTGGCGGTGGTCTGGAACATCTCGGCACCGCGAGTCTGGACCTGGCCCTGGTAGCGGAGGGTGGCGTTGGGGCGGAGCCAGGCGGGGGAGGCGGTGGGCGTGTTGAGCCAAGGGAGGCTGAGCTGGCGGATGGCGACGAGCTGTTCGGAGCCGCCGGAGCGTTTACGTTGGGTGAACGGGATGTTGGGGTCAAACTGTTGGGACACCCGGCTGAGCATGAGCCCGGAGTCGGCGTCGTAGATGGTTCGGCTGGTCTGGTTCTTGATGTTGACGGCGACAACGACGGTCTTGAAGGTCTGGCCGGCGGCTTGGAGGGTGCCGCCGCGTTCGACGATGATCTCGCCGTTGGCATCTTTGGAGGACTGGAGGTTGTCGAGGTCGGCCTTGGGCATCCAGAGGGCGCCATCGCCGGTGGGTTTGGTCAGGGTGACGGAGTTGGGGGTGAGCCCGGTCTGGTGCTGTGGGCCGTTGGGCTGCTGGGAGTGTGGGCTGTAGATCCGGCCGAGGATGTGGGCGTAGGTGGGGGTGAGGGCGACGACGTCGTAGACGTTGAAGCCTTTGGCGCCGAGGGCGCTGGGCTTCCGGGTATTGGGGTCGATCTGCTGAGCGGTGCCGGCATAGATGAGCCGGGTGCCTGGCTTGATGAACGCGGGCAGGGGCTTGGTGGTCACGGGCGCGGCGGGGTGGGTCTGGCCCGCATCACCGTTGTTCTGGGGCGCGAGGGGGTCGATGACCAGCTGCGCACGGGTGGGGGTGCTCAGCAGGAGGCCTGTGAGAACGAGCACGGCTGCGATCGTGCGTGGTCGGTGGGGTTGGCGGATCACGGGAGCCCTCCTGAGGATGGTGAACGGGTGAGACCGCTCGAGCCTACCGCGGCAGGGGCGCGGCGTCGAGGGTCCAGGAGGAGCAGGACGGTTTCTGGTGGGGCCGTGTTACCGGGGCACAACGCAAGAGATCAGGCGGCCCGGCGCTGCGGGGCAGGCTCGGTCTGGGGCGTGGCCGGGTCGCTGTCGGCGTCCTGAGCGAGAGTGAGCTGCTTGAGCTGGGCTTCTTCGGCGAGCTCTTCAAGGAGCTGGGCTTGGAGGCCGTCGAGCTGCGCGGCGAGGCTGAGCAGGCGTTTGCGGAGGGGGCGGACCTGCCCGCGGGGCAGGACCTCGAGACGGCGTGCGACATCGGCGGCTGCAAGCAGCTCAAGGATCATGGCCTGCCCGGCACCGATAGCAGAGCGGACCTGGCTGGGGTCGTCACGGCCTTCGGCGTCGGCGATCTTCGTGGGGATGGCGGTGACCAAGCGACGCATGGCTCCACCCAGTCCGGCCTTCTCCTCGGCCGGGAAGAGCCGGGTCAGGCGGTACACGGTGGTGACCAGGGCGACCGCTTGGCGGTACTGCGGGAGGCGTTCGTGAGGGAGTAGACGCATGACATTGCTGATATCGGGTGCGTCGACATCCGGTGTAACCGTGGGCTCTGGTTATCGGCGGGTCTGTTGGGCGTGTATACCTCTCGCACGCTGCGGGGATCAGCTCTCAGCGAGGCCAAAGGTCTGAGCGGCGGGGTTGGTCCAGTGATGCGGAATGGGTTGCCCGGTGAGATGGGTCGCGATCCGGGCGGCGTGGGCGTGGCAGTTCTCGATGAAGAGTTTGAAGGAGTGCTGGGTGCCCGCTGCAGCAGTCCCAGCGACATAGAGATTCTTGACCGGCGTCTGCATGGTCTGCGGGTCGAAAACCGGGGCTCGGTTTTCGCCTTCAAGCGGGACGCCAAGCTGATTGAACAGGGCCGGGTCTTGGGCGTAGCCGGTAAGCAGCAGGACGGCGTCGGCCGAGGTGGATTGCGCTTCCCCGGTCTCGGTATGCCGGAGTTCGACCACCTTGTCGGTGATGCGGGTTGGCGTGGTCAGCGGCAGGAAGCGGATCTGGTTGTGCTCGATGAGGGCTTCGAGCTCAGGGAGCAGCCAGTACTTGATCGACTTGTGATCGAAGGTGTCGCGTCGGTAGCTGAGGGTGACGCGGGCCCCGGCGTGGTGGCAGCGGAGCGCGGCTTCGACGGCGGAATTCCGGCCGCCAACGATCATCAGGTCTCGGCCGAAGTGCGGGTGGGGGTCGTCGAAGTAGTGGCTGACGTGAGGGAGTTCTTCGCCGGGGATCTCCAGGCGTTTGGGGCGGTGCATGTCACCGATGGCGAGCACGAGGCGGTCGCAGGTCACAGTCTGCGTGGGGGCGTCCGTGATCGGTTCGGGGAGGGACTCGGTTGCGTTGGGGGCGAGGTGGGTGTCAACGCGGGGCGGGGTTGGGGCGAGGGTGACGCTGAAGCTGCCGTCGGTGTTGCGGGCCGCAGCGGTGACACGGCGGTGGGTCTGGATGGGGAGCTGGAACTGGCGGACGATGGCACGGAGGTAGGTGAGGTATTGCTCGCGGGTGGCCTTGGTCTGGTCGGTGGTGTGGAGGGGAGTGCCGGCGATGGCGATACGGTCGGGGCTGGAGAAGTAGCGGGCCTGTTTGGGGTACCAGGCAATGGTGGCCCCGATGGGCCCGGCGTCGATGACCCGGTGTGGATGGCCGAGGCGGGTGAGGACGGTGGAGAGCTCGAGCCCGATGGGGCCGGCCCCGACGATGAGGGTGCGGGGTCGCGGTGAGAGGGCGTCGGCGAAAGACATGGTGAAAGGCGTGTGTCTGGGCAGGTCGGTGGGCGTTCGGGAGGGTTAAGCTGTCGGTGTGATCGGTGAGAATGCTAGCCGCGCGGAGGGGGCCGAGGGTTTGCTGCGTTTTGTTTTGAGTGAGGGGCGGGTGAAGTGCTGGGTGGGCTCACGCCAACATCACAACCACGGCGACTTTGCAGTGCCCTACCGGACGCTGGACCGGTACAACCTGCTCTACATGGCTAGGGGCCGTGCGTGTTGGAGGATCGAGGGGCAGGGCATCGAGATTTCAGCAGGCGACCTGCTGTTGGTTAATCCAGGAGAGACGCACGATGCGAAGGCATTGACCAAGCGCACGACGTTGGGGTCGATGCACTTACGGGTCGGGCTGCCGGGCGGCCGGGACGGCTTGGAGCTTCTGCGTATGCCGCGGGTGATGCGGGTGGAGCAAGCGTCGCGGCTGGAGGTGTATCTGCGGGGGCACCTCGCAGAGTTCGATCGGGGTTCGGATTCTCCACGCTATGAGCTGGGCTGGGCGTACCTCGTGGTGCAGGAGATGCTGGTGGAGGCCGACCGGCGGGGCGAGCTGGGTTACGGCGAGCTGGACCCGCTGGTGCCCGAGATGCTGGTGCTCTTGCGGGAGCGCCTGGCAGAGCCGACGACGCTGAGTGACCTGGCGTCGGCGTCGGGGTATTCGGCACAGCACTTGAATCGGCTATTCAACCGGGTGCTGGGGGTCACGCCGATCAAGCTGTTGGTGCGGATGCGGATGGAAGCCGCAGCGGAGGCGCTGCGCAGCTCGGGGCGGACGGTCGCGGCGGTGGCGGAGTCGGTGGGCTACGCGGACCCCTACCACTTCAGCCGGGCGTTCTCTGCCCACTTCGGACAAAGCCCGTCGGCGTACCGTTCGGCATTGGATTCAGAATATCCAGCCTGAGGTTCAGCACTTCTATGTGCCGCATGACCCGGTGTACATATGGTCTCCGCATCTTTCAAGGAGATTCGCATGCTTGCTGAACTGACCGAAACGCAATGGCTTGAATACGTGGACCAGGGCTACCTCCGTCTGGGGAGGCTCCTCGATGGCGAACGGCTCGCGTCGCTTCAGGACCGGATCAATCAGATCATGCTCGGCACCGCCGACGTCGATTACGATCGCATGCTGATGCAGGAAGACAGCGAGACGGGCGAGTATGCCGACGCCAAGGAGCAGAGCCCTGGCCACAAGGGCAGCCACCTGAATTACCGCAAGATCGAGCAGCTGGAGTTTGATCGCGTCTTCTTGGAATTGATGCAGGAGCCGATCTTTGAGTACCTGTGCAACCGCATCTACGGCGTGCATGTGCCGGTGGGGTGTTTCCGCGCGATGTTTATGAACAAGCCCGCGAACCGCGGGACGTTCCTGCCTTGGCACCAGGACCGCTGGAAGTATCTCGACCGTGACCCGCTGCTCACCGTGTGGGTGGCGCTGGACCCGGCGACGCGGGAGAACGGCTGTGTGCAGGTTGTCCCAGGTACGCATCGCTATGGCGTGGTCAACGATGCGCACACGTCGGGATTCATGGCGGAGGACCAGGTTGCTGAGATGTGCGACCCCTCAAAGCGTGAGTATCTGGAGCTCGAGGCGGGCGAGGTGGTGATCCTGCACAACTGGCTGATGCACGCGTCGGACCGGAACAACAGCAGCCAGTCCCGCCGGGCATTTTCGGTGTGTTACCTGGATGCGCGGACACGCAGCGTTCAGGGCGGGGAGATGGATTTTCCGACCGTGTTCGGTCCTGGAGCCCTGACGGCAGCAGACCTGCCCGCCGGTGCCCCGGTGGCGTGATGCCGTGAAGCATGGGGTGTCATGCGTGTCGGACGGTCACGCCGCAGCAGCTATTAGACTGCTAGAGGCATGCCTGAAACAGACGCGACACAAGATGATCGTGCCAGCGCGGATGCATTAACGACCGCGTTGCGCGAGGGTTTTGCTGAGGCCTTTCGGATGTTTCGGGAAGTGGTCGAGAGGCTCGATGAATCGGGTTGGATCCAGGGGGAGTCGACTTGGGTAGAGGTGCCGTCGTCGGCGGCGATGCACACGCTGGTGTGCGCGGCGTTCTACATCGCGCCTTCGCGCGATGACTTTGACTGGGAGCCCGGTGGTTTGCGGTACTGGGAAGACCCGCCGGAGAAGTTGCCGGGGCCGTCAACCACGCTGGCCGCGATCGCTCGCGTCGCGGGGGAGGTGGATGACTACCTGTTGCAGCATGGCGATGCGGGGCTGCTGCAAGGCAAGGCCGAGAGCGCGGGCCGAGGACAGAGCCGGGTACAGTGGATGGTTTACGCGCTGCGTCATCTGCAGCATCACGTGTCGCAGATGAGTGCCGAGTGCAAGCGGCGGGGGCTGGGTGCGGCGGCTTGGGAGTAAGGCGTTTCCGCGTGTGGGGGTGGAGCACCGCTGGCGATGCTATCCAGGCGTGGTCTGAATACCTGCTTGCTTTGGGGCGATTCGGGTGAGGCGGGGTGTGTCGCATTGAGCAGGCCGGCCCGACACGGGCTGGCTCGCTTATGTGACACCCGCGCCGATGGGTTTTCAGACCATGCCTAGCCCGAGCATCAAGCGGGTGTTGGTGACGGCGTTGCCGGCGGCGCCGATCCCGAGGTTGTCGAGGCGGGCGATGAGCAGGGCTTGGCCGTGTTTGGGTTGTGAGAAGACGCGGATTTCGAGCCGGTCGGTGTGGTTGAGCGCTTGGGGCTCGAGTTCGAAGCGCTGCGGGTCTTGCGGGTCGGGGACGAAAGCCACGCGTGGGTTGTGGGCGTAGCGTTCGTGGAGCGTTTGGGCGATGGCGTCGGCGGTGGGTTGGCCCGGTATGGCGTGGAGGTGGAGGGGGATGGTGACGAGCATGCCCTGCCGGTAGTTGCCGACGGCAGGGGTGAAGATGGGGGCTTGGGTGAGGCGGGCGTGGGCCCGGATTTCGGGGAGGTGCTTGTGCTGGAGGTCGAGGCTGTAGAGCTTGAAGGGTGGGTGCTGGCCGGTCTCCATGGCGGAGATGAGGGCTCGGCCGCCGCCGGAGTAGCCGCTGGTGGCATGGATCGAGAGGGGGTGGTCGGGGGGGATGAGGCCGGCGTCGATGAGCGGGCGGAGCAGGGCGATGATGCCGGTGGCGTAGCAGCCGGGGTTGGTGACTTGCTGGGCGCCGCGGATACGATCGGGCTGGTCGGGGGTGAGTTCGGGGAAGCCGTAGACCCAGCCTGGGGCGACGCGGTGGGCGGTTGAGGCGTCGAGGATCTTGGTGGTGTTGTGGCTGCGTTGGTTGAGCTCGGACACGACTTCGATGGCGGCTTGATCGGGCAGGCAGAGCACCGCAAGGTCGGCGTCGAGGATGCGTTGCAGGCGGGCGTCGAGGTCTTTGCGTTGTGTCTCAGGAATGTCGAGCACGGCGATGTCGGGCATGCCGCTGAGGCGCTGGTGGATCGAGAGCCCGACGGTGCCGGCTTGGCCGTCGACAAATACACGCTTGGGCATCGCGGGGGTGCGGGGCGGCGGGGTGATGGTGTCTGGGCTAGGCGGCATTGGGAGCTGTGTTTGCCTTGATGAGATATCGCTTTACGCACAGCTTACGCCTTGGCCTTGGAGCCAGATGGAGCTTTGCGTCTGAGTCCCGCGTGATGGTGTCGTGGGGTGAGCCGACGCGATCGGGGCGGTGAATGATGCGACGGATGGCGTGGGTCAGTTTGTGGATGGGGCCCGCTTAGGGGTTTGGCTGGTGCCGCTGCCGCTGAGTCGGAGCTAGTCTTCGGCGATGAGGTTGCCATGGCCCTGGCCGTCGAAGTTTTCGTCTGAGAGGCCGAACGTGCATGAGCCGTCATCGTTGCGGGTCTTAAGTTGCCGATGCCGTGAGGCTGTCGTCATCAAGGCTTTGAATGGCGATGATGCCGCTCTCGAGTAGTCGTACTTCGGCACGGGAATCGTTTTCAGTTGGTGACCCGGTTAACCGTCATGTCCCGCGGAGATGCTGCGGAGCAGGCGGCGAGGCTGAGGTCCACAAACGCGAATGCGAAGAGCTTGAGCTTGATGGTGTAGGCCTTTCGGTGGGTGTGGTCAGGGGCGGTCTTGCAAGACGTTAGAGCGCTGGTGAGTTGTGCTTCAGGCGGGCTTGGGGATGAACCGGGGTGCTAGTTTTTCGGCGAGGCTGACGTACCGCTGGAGGCTGGCCTTGTCGGTGTAGTGACCGGCAAAATTGAATTCGACAGAGCTTCCTTCGTCGCCGTATACATCGATACTGTCTAAGTCGCTTTCGTGGCTGAAGGCGAGCTGGATGAGTTTGGGGAGCGAGTCGAAGTCTTCTTCGGCTTGTTTGCGGTCGAAGGAGCGTCGGCCCTGTGCCGGAGCAAGCCCCTCGACCTTGACGAGCATCGACTTGTCGGGTCCGGAGTGGTGGTCGTTGCCGAAGTGGCGGATCGATAGGAGTGACCCATCGGTCAGGTCTTTTTCGAAGGTGCGGTAGAAACCGAAGCCGTGGCTGACGACCCGGCCCGATCCTTCCGCCGCGAGTTCGTCGTAACCGGTGGTTCTCGTTTTCATCCAGTGGCGTTGGAGCAGCCATGCCGGGAGGAAGACGGCAGTACAGAGGCCCGTCATGATCAGAGGAAACGGGCTGCGTGTGGCGATCACGAGTATGCCGGGGATGATTACGGCCCCCAGCAGAAAGCCGCCACCCGCGATCCAGACACTGAGCTTTTCAATGCTCATGTCGGGGTAGACGTCGGCTAGGGGTTGTGGATTACTCCCACTCGATCGTGGCCGGGGGTTTGGAGCTGATGTCGTAGACGACGCGGTTGACGCCACGGACCTCGTTGATGATCCGGTTAGAGATTTTGGCGAGCACGTCGAAGGGGATGCGGGCCCAGTCGGCGGTCATGAAGTCCTGGGATTCCACGGCCCGGATGGCGACGACTTGTTCGTGGGTTCGGCCGTCGCCCATGACGCCGACGGCCTTGACCGGCAAGAGCACGGCGAAGACTTGGGCGGTTTTGCGGTAGAGCTGGTTGGCGACGATCTCTTCGAGGAGGATCTCGTCGGCGTCGCGGAGCAGATCGAGCTGGGGCTTGTTGATCTCGCCGAGCACGCGGACGGCAAGGCCGGGCCCGGGGAAGGGGTGGCGCCAGACGATGGCGTCGGGGAGGCCGAGGACGGTGCCGAGCTGGCGGACCTCGTCCTTGAAGAGGTTGCGGAGGGGTTCAATGAGGTCGAAGCCGAGCTGTTCGGGGAGTCCGCCGACGTTGTGGTGGAGCTTGATGTTGGCGGCGGTGCCGGCGTAGCCGTGGCCTGATTCGATGACGTCGGGGTAGAGGGTGCCTTGCGCGAGGAACTTGGTCTCGCCGTCGCCGGTGAGTTTGTCGGCTTCGTCTTTGAAGACGTCGATGAAGCGGTGGCCGATGCGGGTGCGTTTCTCTTGTGGGTCGGTGATGCCGTCGAGGTCATCGAGGAACTGCTTCTCGGCGTCGGCGACGCGGAGGTCGATGTCGAAGTGGTCGCGGAAGGTCTGCTCGACGAGGCCGCGTTCGCCTTTTCGGAGCAGCCCGTTGTCGACGAAGATGCAGGTGAGCTGGTCGCCGATGGCCTTGGCGAGCAGCGCAGCGACGACGGAGGAGTCGACGCCGCCGGAGAGGCCGCAGATCACGCGGGCATCGCCGACCTGTTCGCGGATGCGGACGGCCTCGGCGTCGAGGAAGTCGGCCATCTTCCAGCTGCCGTGGCAGTGGCAGACCGAGAAGAGGAAGTTCCGGAGGATGTCTTGGCCGTGCGGCGTGTGGGTGACCTCGGGGTGGAACTGGACGCCGAAGAACGGGCGGTCGCGGTGGCGGACGGCGGCGTAGGGGCAGGTGCTGGTCTGGGCGAGCGGGATGAAGGAGTCGGGCAGGGCGTTGACCTGGTCGCCGTGGGACATCCAGGCGGTGGTGTGCTGGGGGACGGCCTTGAGGAACGGGTCGTTGGGCTCGGTGAGGGTGAGCTTGACGCCGCCGTACTCCCGGGCGGAGGCGTTGCGGACGTCGGCGCCGAGGAGGTCGCAGGCGAGCTGCATGCCGTAGCAGATGCCGAGGACGGGGACGCCGAGGTCGAGGAGCTTGGGGTCGCACTTGGGGGCGTCGTCCTCGTAGACCGAGGACGGGCCGCCAGAGAGGATGATGCCCTTGAGCGGTAGCTTGGCGAGCTCGTTGGGGTCGACGCCGGGGCCGACCATCATGGAGTAGACGCCGGCCTCACGGACCCGCCGGGCGATGAGCTGGACGTATTGGGAGCCGAAGTCGACGATGGGGACGACTTCGCGGACGCCGGCGGGCAGGGCTTCGATGGGTGGGGTGGGCATGGGGGTGTCGTGGGTGTGAAACGGGGCAGGATAACGGTTCGCCGGGCCGGGGTGGATGGGTCGATTTATGATGCGGAGATGTCACGCTGGGTCTTGATGTTGGCAGTGATCTGGGCGTGCCCGGCGGCGGCGGTACCCGAACTGACCGAAGGGCAGCGGCGGCAGCTGGATGCGACGGTGGACGGCGACGACCGGTTCGATGAGGGCCCGCTGTATGCGTTGCTGTCGGCGGCGGTGGGTTGGCCGGCGGGTGATGAGGGCGGGGCGGTGCTGATGGGAGACGGGCAGTGGGCCGCGCTGCGGGAGACGCCGGTGGATTGGCGGGGGCGGGCGGTGGTATTTGCGGGGCAGGTCAAGCGGGTGCGGGCGGTCCGGCTGCAGCGGGCGGGGCAGTGGGGGCAGACGGTGACGGAGTTGGCGGTCGCGGTGGCGGGGCGTGAAGACGCCGGCGTGGTGTTGGTGTACGCGTTGGGCGACGGTGATTGGGTGCCAGGTGACCGGGTGCGTCTGGGGGCGTGGTTCTACAAGTGGTGGCGGGAGGAGCTGTGGCAGGCATCGGACGGGGAGTACGCGATGTTCGTGGGTGGGTCGGTGATCGTCACAGAAAGCGCTGTTGGCGGCGGTTTGGGTGGTGGGGCCGCTGGCGGGGTGAATCGGGTTTGGGTGGTGGGGGCGATGGTGTTCGCGGGGCTGGTGGTGCTGGTGCTGGTGCGGCGCTATAAAGCGGCGAAGGTGACGCCGGTGATGCTGCCGAGCCAACGGCTGCGGGACCGTCGGCTGGCGCGGGAGGCGGCGGAGGCGCAGCGGGAGGCGTTGGAGGCGGAGGCGGAGGAGGCGAGGCTGCCGGAGGATGCGGCGGAGGCGCTGGGGGTGTTGGGGGAGCGCGGGGAAGATTGAATGATGAATGCGGCGTGCGGATTCAACTGGTGAGGGGTGTGAGTTTTCGTAGGGCGGGGTAGCGGAGGAAGAGGGCGAGCCAGGCGACGACGCCGAAGGCGATGGGGACGGGCCAGTTGGGCTGGTCGATACGGACGTAGGTGGCGACGGCCCCGCCGAAGTAGCCGACGATAAGGGTGGCGCCGAGGACGGCGGTCTTGGGGAACAGGTAGACCGCGACGCAGGCGAGTTCGATGAGGGCGAGGGTCGAGAGGTTGTCTTTGGTCCACTGGATCTTTTCGACGGACTCGACGTAGCCGGCGGGGGCGAGGAGTTTGACGATGCCGGAGGCGGTCATCGCCAGGGCGATGAGTCCGGTGAGCACCCAGCCGAGGGTGTGGGTGAGCTTGCCGGGTTTGGTGGTGGGCATGTTGATTCCCTCGTGGTGTGGACAGGCGTTGGTATCACAGAGTTAAGGAGACACAGAGACACAGAGGAATATTCCGGAGATCACTGGTTTGGTGTTTTTCTCTGTGTCTCTGTGTCTCTGGATCTCTGTGATATCAGATCGTGGCGGAGCCGGGTGCAGGCGAGTGGCGACAGCGTTAGATTGCGGGGATGGCGACGGTATCAATCGAGTTGAAGGACGGTGGGGGAGAAGGGCGGGGGTATGCCGTGGTGGTGCAGCCGGGGGTGTTGGAGCGGGTGGGGTCGATCGTGGGCGAGGTGGCACGGCATCAGAAGGCGGCGGTGATTGTGGATGAGGGGGTCGAGGCGGATTACGGCAGGCCGGTGGCCAAGGCGATGCAGGCCGCGGGTTTTGACACGGCCGTGGCGGTGATGCCGGTGAGCGAGAAGAAGAAGACGCTGGGGACGGTGCGGAACCTGTACGAGGTGCTGCTGGAGGCGGGGCTGGAGCGGGGGAGCCCGGTGGTGGCGGTGGGGGGCGGGATCACGGGCGACGTGGCGGGGTTTGTGGCGGCGACGTATTTGCGGGGGGTGCCGTTCGTGAACGTGCCGACGAGTTTGCTGGCGATGGTGGACGCGTCGGTGGGCGGGAAGACGGGCGTGAACGCGCCGCAGGGGAAGAATCTGATCGGGGCGTTCTGGCAGCCGAGGGCGGTGGTGATCGATCCGAATGTGCTGGAGACGCTGTCGGATCGTCAGCTGCGGTGCGGGCTGGCGGAGTGTGTGAAGCACGGGGTGTTGGGGGATGAAGAACTCTTCGCGTGGATTGAGGAGAAGGCGGAGGCGATCCTGGCGAAGGAGCCGTTGACGCTCAGCAGACTGATCGAGTGGAACGTGCGGATCAAGGCGGCGGTGGTGGAGGCTGACGAACGCGAGGCGGGGGTGCGGGCCCACCTGAACCTGGGGCATACGTTCGGTCACGCGATCGAGGCGACCAACCGGTACTCGGGGCTGATGCACGGCGAGGCGGTGTCGGTCGGTATGATCGCGGCGGCGAAGCTGGCGGTGGCGCGGAGGCTGTGCTCGCCGGACGTGGAGCAGCGGTTGGGGGTTTTGCTCGAACGCCTGGGTTTGCCGACGGTGGTCGAGCTGGCGCCGATCGATTTCCTGATGCGCGCGATGCGGCTGGACAAGAAGGTCAAGGACGGGAAGGTCCGGCTGGTGCTGCCCACGCGGATTGGGGAGGTGGTCGTTGTCGACGACGCGGCGGAGCAAGAGGTCGAGGCGGCGTGGGCGGGGGTGTCGGCCGAGACGGTGTGAGTGTTGGGATGGATGACCGGCGACGCGTCGCGTCGCGGCTATGCAGGTTGGGGCATAGAGGGGTGGGTCTGCGCTAACCAGCGCGGTTGGCCCCGCTGAAGAAGAACTCTCCGAGGCCCGAGGCGAAGATGAGGATGCCGAAGAGGCTGTGCTCGATGCTGGAGAGCAGCAGCGAACGGTGTCGGTATTGGGTGAGGGTGAAGAAGGTGCCGCCGACAAGGGTGAGGACGATGGCGATCCCGTTCTCGAACAGCAGGTGCATGTACGAGAAGGTCACGACCGCAACACCGATCCGGACGGCGTCGCGGGGGATCAGCTGCCTGTAGCGGTGCAGCAAGAAGACCCGGCAGATCACGCCCTGTGGGTAGACCGACAGGACCGGGTAGGCGACCGTGATGATCAGCATGATGTGGGGGGCTTGGCGCATGAGCGAGGCGAAGCGATCGGGCAGGAACAGGTAGACGCCGGCGGTAAGGGCGGTGCCGAGGATGAGGAAGCGGAGCAGGACGTGCTTGATGCCTTTGGGCACTGCGCCGGCACGCCACAGGTCGTGCCTATCGAAGGTGGGGTCCCGGAGCAGGTGCCAGAGGCAGTAGGCCATCGCCGCCCAGAGGATCGGGAAGGGGCGGATGCGGGCGACATCGTGGGTACGGATGTACCAGACCGCGAGGGGGACCAGCCCGGCCAGGACGAACAGCTCTACGCTGAGCCAGAATCGACGCCGCGTGGTGAAGGCCTTGCCGGCCGCCCTCCCGGTCTCCGCCAAGGGGGTTACGGCACGCATGGTGTGTTGGGGCAGCAGGAGGTGGGCGGGTTCGTGAGGTGGTGCTGGAATGCCTGGTAGAGGCGCTGCTGGACGGTGATGCGGTCGGGGCAGTCGGGGCCCAGGAGTTGCTGGAGGCTGGTGACGGGTCGGCCGGCGAGGCCGCAGGGGACGATGGTGTCGAAGTGGGAGAGGTCGGTGGTGAGGTTGAGGGCGAGGCCGTGGAGGGTGGTGTTCTTGCGGATGCGGACGCCCATGGCGCAGAGCTTGGCGGGGGGGGCGTTTGGGTTTTCGGTGTTGCTGACCCAGACGCCGGTCGCGCCGGGCTCGGTGTGGCCCTGGATGCCGAAGGCGGCGACGGTGTCGAGGACGACGGCTTCGAGGAGCCGCATGTATCGGCCGAGGTTGAGCCCGAAGTCGCCGAGGCGGAGGATGGGGTAGGCGACGAGCTGGCCCGGGCCGTGGTAGGTGATGTCGCCGCCGCGGTCGGTGTCGTGGACGGCGATGCCGAGGGTCTTGAGGTGCTGCTCGGAGGCGACGAGGTGGTCGCGGATGCCCTTGCGTCGGCTGAGGGTGATGACGGGCGGGTGTTCGACGGTGATGAGGACGGGTCCGGACTCGCCGGCGGCGACCCGCTGGTTCAGGGCGTGTTGGCGTTCGGAGGCCTCGGGATACGCCAGGGTGCCCCAGTCTTGCAGGACGAGCTGCGATGGGGTGGATGGGGCGGCGTCGGGCCGTGTTGGGGCCGGGTTTTGACCGGTAGTCTGCATCGACCGGGCATCATAGACGGCGGGTTACTACGCTAACGCGGCTGAACTCCCGCCAGAGGCCGTCTGCTGACCCTGGCCCGGCCGCAATAGTCGCCCGTCTTCCGCTTGTTGATGGTACAGATCCACCCCACCGCGATTGTCGATCCCGAAGCCGAGCTTCACCCGTCGGTGGAGGTGGGCCCGTTCTGTGTGATCGGTACGGGGGTGCGGCTGGCCGAGGGCAACCGGCTGATGGGCAGCAACTACCTGGAGGGGCCGTTGACGCTCGGGCCGGGCAACACGGTCTACCCGCACGCCTGTCTCGGCTACGCCCCGCAGGACCGCAAGACCGAGCCGCACGAGACGGGCTTGGGCACGGTGATCGGGGCGGACAACGTGATCCGCGAGGGCGTGACGATCCACCGCGGGGTGCGTAGCCGAGCGACCACGGTGGGCGACCGCAACTACCTCATGGTCAACTCCCATTTGGGACACGACGTGGTGCTGGGTTCGGACACGATGCTCGCCAACGGAGCGCTGCTTGGCGGCCATGTGATGGTGGGCGACGGGGCGGTGCTGGGTGGTAACGCGGCGGTCCACCAGTTCCGGCGGGTGGGTCGGCTGGCGATGATGTCTGGGGTGGCGGCGCTCACGCGGGACCTGCCGCCGTTCTGCACCGTGTTTCAGAGCAAGGCGGTGGGCGGGCTGAACCTGGTGGGGCTGCGGCGGGCCGGGCTGCGTGAGCACATCAAGCCGCTGCAGCGGGCGTTTGATCTGTACTACCGCCAGGGGCTTGCGTCCCCGACCGCCTTGGAGCGGATGCGGGACGAGCTTGCCGAGGACCCGATCGCTTCGGAGTTCACCGAATTCATCGCTTCCAGCGAAGACGGGGTCTGCCCGTACGCAGGGCGGGGCCGTCGGGCTTCGGAGTGAGCGGGTTCAGCGCCGGTAGCGGATGCCGAACTCCTGGATGGTGACGCCGCCGCTCTCGTCGAGTGTCTCGCCGCGGAGCCGGTAGCGGTAGACGCTGTTGACAATGGCGTCGTCGATGTCTGCGTAGTCGGTACTCTGCAGCATGGTGACCCGATCCACTCGGCCCTCGGTGTTGAAGCGGATGTTGAACACCGCGACGCGGGGGGCGGCGAAGATCGCGGAGTTGACCCATTCGGGGCGCTTGGTGACCAGCTCGAGGCCTTGGCCTACGAACACGCCGTTGGCCTGCCGTTCCAGATCGGTGAAGCGGACGGTGACCGGTGGCGACTCCGCGTCGGTCCGCGGGGCGGAGGTCGGTCTCGGGTCTTCAGGCGTCGGGTCCTGCGTGTCCGGGACAGGCTCGGCGGCGGGGCTGGCGGGCGCGGGCGGTGCAGGCTGGTCCGGCGTCGGCGGGCTCGGCGTCGCTGCGGGGTCGGGCGGCTCTGGGGTGGGCGGCGTCGGCGAGGGTGGTGGCGGTGGGGACACGGCCAGATCACCCGTCAGTGGTGGCGTGCCCTCGGCGATAAGTGGTGCGGGGGTGACCGGCTGCGGACGAAGGGCAGGTGGAGCGGTCGGGGTGGACGGCGTGGGTGGTGTCGTGGGGCTTGTGGGTACGGCGGGCGGAGTAGGGGGGCTCGCGGCTTGTGGTGGCGTCGGGTCCAGCACGTCGTCGGGGGCGTCCGGCGTAGGGTCCGCGGCGTCTTGTAGCGCGGCCTGGGTGACCACGCTCTGGCGGGCGACGAGGCGTTCGAAGTCTTCGTGGCCGATGAACGCGATCGTCTGCACGGGCGGCGCGTCGAGCCGGCCCAGGTCGAACCCGTCGTCGATCACCGACTCGTCCCCGGCGTCGTCGGGCGTCGGTGTTGCGGTCGGCGAATCGGCTCCCGCTCGGCCGGGCGTGGTGCGATCAGCCAAGACCCCGGCGGCCTGCGGCACAGCGATCGCATAAGCCACCAGTGTCAAGGCCAACGCCAGGCCCAGACGGAGCCACAGCCCCGGCGCCTCGATCGGTGGCGCTTCATTCATCGCCGCCCCCTCCCGGCAAGCCCACGAGCGACCAACGCTCGACCCCCGTCCGCTGCAGCCGTTGCATCAGGTCGAACATGACCGGGCCGCGGTCGATGACGGCTTGGTTCAGGGCCACGCTCTCTTGGCCCGTCGCGGGGTCAATCGCCTGATCATTGGCGAGGGCTTCGGACGACATCGTGATGAAGAGCATGCTCTGGGTTTGCGCCGCGTCGTCGGGGCTGGACTTGCCCAGCTCCTCGAGCCGTTGGTCGAGCTCGGAGCTGCTGACGACCGTGCCGTCCCAGATGTATTCGCCGCCCGGCCCGATCGCCAGGATCAGGAGCTCGGCGGGCTCGGCCCGCTGCCCGCCGGTCACCTCGGCCAGCTCGAACGGCAGCACCTCCGCCCGGACCATCACCGCCAGCGCGTAGATGAAGAACGTCAGCAGCAGAAACACCACGTCGATCAGCGGCATCAGTTCGATCCGGGGGCTGAGGTCGTGGCGTGGGCGTTTACGCACGCCGTGATTGTAGAGCCCCACCCGGCTTCTCCGCGTCGGGTGGGTAGCGTTAGGGCACCCGCACGAGGTTGGAGCGGAGCTTGTCCTCGCGGCCGTCCTTTCGCACGATCACGGATCGGCCGTTGGCGGTGTGCAGCGGGAACTCGTCTTGGGTCATGCGGATGCGAGGACCGTAGCCGCGGACCCCCTGGCGGAAGACGAAGTCGTCGGCGGTGAACAGCCCGACGGTAACCATGGAGATGTTCTTGCCGTGATAGAAGTAGGCCTCGACGCCGTCCTCGCGGAGGGTGGCGGCGGCTTCCTCGGCCGCCTCGCGGAAGCCGCTACCGAAATCGGGGTCGTAGTAGCCGATCTGCAGGCTGTAGAACCCGGCGTGCTGACGCAGGTCTTTCGGGTCGTCGGTGTTCGTCGCTTCGCGGGCTCCGGTCACATCGACAAACGTGCTGTCTGCGAACGGACGGTCCCCGTCGAGCCTCGCCTGACGGACTTGACGGAGGGCGGCCTCGGCGTCGGGCAGCCGCGGTGACCGGAACCGCCCGTGGTAGACCGTGGACGCTTGGCCGTTGTCTGCATACCAGAGGTCACCCAGGTCGGACTCGCGGTTGAGGCGACGCACCAGCCGATAGGCGTCTCGGAAGCGGTTGGCACCCTCAAAGCGGTCTAGAGCGATCGCCCAGCTGCCGAACATGGCCTGCTGACCCTCTTCTGTCTTCTGAGCCCCAGGGAAATCGTCCCATGACGACGTCCTGGAGATCTCCTGCATGCAGCCCGACGCCACCAACGAGAACACGACGGCCAGCCCCACCCACCAACCCAGTCGACCGACGTGGGGCAGTGGCGTACAGCTCATTCGGCCCAGATGGGATCGACCTCGCATCGGACAATTCTACCCCCGGACGACCCGGGGTTACGCACAGATTCAACTTGACCGGGTAGACGACCGACATATCATTCGTGCATCCGGATGAACAGATGGTCAGGTAGTACAACCTTGAATTCCAGCTCTATTAGCCCCGCAGAGACCAGCTCCGACACAGTCGGTTCATCAACCAGCCTTCAGGGCTGGACCCAAAGCCTTAGCGCGGTATCAGACGCTATCCGACTGCGGCTTCTGCACTTACTGGAAAATCACGAACTCGGTGTCTCCGAGCTCTGTGAGGTGACTCAATTGCCGCAGAGCACCGTTTCACGCCATCTGAAGGTGTTGGGGGAAGACCGCTGGGTGGTCTCGCGTCGGCAAGGCACCACCAATCGGTACCGGATGCTGCTCGACGAGCTGAGCCTCACTCAACGGGCCATCTGGGTGTTGTCTCGGCAGCAGACCACCGGCGGGGCCACCCTTGAACAAGACGCATTGCGGCTTACTCGCGTGCTTGAACGGCAGGCCGGGCCATCGGGCTTCTTCGATCAGGCCGCCGACGCCTGGGACCAGACCCGGGAAGAGCTCTACGGCCGCGCGTTTGCGACCCGTGCCTTCGCCGGCCTGCTTCCGGCCCACTACACGGTGGTCGATCTTGGCTGCGGCACCGGCTCCACCCTCGCCGACCTCGCGCCGTGGGTGACCAAGGTCGTCGGCATCGACCGCTCTAAACCCATGCTTGCCGCCGCTGCTGGCCGTATTGCGGACCTGTCCAATGTTGAACTGCACCGCGGCGAGCTCGATGCCCTGCCGCTGCAAGATCAATATGCGGATGCCGCGTTGCTTGTGCTCGTCTTGGCCTACCTCGAGGACCCCGCGCCGGTCCTGGCGGAGATGCACCGCATCCTCAAGCCCGGCGGCACCGCGCTGGTCATCGATCTGCTCCAACACGAACGCGACGACTTCCGCCGCGACATGGAACAGGTCCGCTGCGGTTTCTCTGCCGAAGGCTTCGGTCAACTGCTGACCGGCGCTGGCTTCCTTCCGCCCGCTGTCGCCGCGCTGCCCCCTGAGCCTCATGCCAAGGCGCCGGCATTGCTGATGGCTAGAGCACTCCGCCCTGAGGGCAACGTCTCGTGAAGCCTCATCATCAGCAGCCTGCTTGTATCCCTTGTGCTCGCAAGCCGATCAGCGCTAGCCTGTATCTTGCCGGAACCGTTCGAGCTTCAAGATGTCATCTGCCATCGGAGGCACGCCATGCGAACCTCTGACCAAGACGCTTTGCTGTCTGACACGCCGGCAAGAGTCCCGGTCGGTTATTGGGCTTTGCTGATCCTGCTCACGTTGGTTGTGGGGTGGGGTCTGATCTACAAGCTCGGCCAGGACATCAGCTGGGATACCAGGAATTATCATCTCTACAACGCCTATGCCGTCATCCATGACCGGCTCGATTACGACCTGGCGCCCGCCAGCCGACAGTCGTATTTCAACCCGGCACTGGACATCTTTCACTATGTCATCGGCACAGCGGCCAGCCCGCTCGCCGCGACGTTGGCGACCGCCACCCTGCAGATGCTCGCGGTCTTTGCTGTCTTTGCGATCGCGTTCCAGCTGACGGTCAGGAGACTCCCTGGTGGCCTGAGCGCCTGGGGTGTTTTGGGCGGGCTTGCCCTGCTGGCCGCCGCCGGTTTCGCATCACCGATGAACGTCCGCCAGTTCGGGATACTCAGCGGCGACACCGTGACCGCAGTCCCCCTACTGGCGGGCATGGTGGTGTTGATGACCGGCCTAGGCCACCCATCGTCTGCCGCGTTGGGTTGGCGACGCGTCTTGCTGGCCGGGGGATTGGTCGGCGTTTCGGTGGGCCTCAAGCTCACCAATGCGTCAGCGGCTCTGGCATGCCTGATCGCCGTCCTGGTCTGCCTGCCAGGCCTAATGCCCAGGCTACGTTTTTCCTTGCTTTTTGCAGTCGCCGGCACGCTTGGCGTCGCCTTGTCCGCGGGCTGGTGGTGGGGCATCGTTTACGCCAAGTTTGGCAACCCGATCTTCCCAGCCTACAACCATGTCTTCCGGTCTCCCGAGCTGCCCGCCATCAGCTATGCCGATGTGCGCTATCACGTCGCCCCGCTCTGGGAGCGGCTGTTGATGCCCTTCCAGTACAACCGATTCACGGGCATCAGATATGTTAACAACCTCTTTGACGACTTCCGACTGCCGCTTGTGATCCTGGGGTGTGTTGCCGGGTTGGGGACAGACGTCGTCCGTTCGTTCTTTAAGAAGAACGGATCGGGCTCACCCTCGGATCAAACCTCCCCGGCTGACCCCAGGCAGCTGCTCGCCCGCTTCCTTCTGGTCGTCGCCGCGGTGACTTACATCGCCTGGGCGGCGGTGTTTGCTGTGCCGCGATACCTGCTGATCCTCGAGCTGCTGGCGCCCGTGATTATGTTGGCGGCCGGGATACTGATCTTCCGTTTTCGGCCCGCCACATGGATCGTGACGGCTCTGGGATTCCTTCTGATCATGGGCACGATCAGCGGGCTGCGCCGCAAAGACCTGCGTGTGCCGTTCCACCCCGAACTCACCGCGGGTGTTCAACCGCCGCAAGGCATCGACTTCTCCAACGCGTTGATGATCATGGAGGGCAACGGTCCTTACGCCTACGTGATCCCGACCTTTCCAGAGTCCGCCCGCTGGGTACGGATCAAGGGAAACCTGTATCCAGATGATGCCTGGCTGGATTACGGGTTTGGCGATCGGGTGCGACAGATCATTACGAATCACCAAGGCCCGCTCTACGTGATCTATATCGCGGATTACAACAACTACCAGATGCCCAGCCTTGAGCACTTTTCGCTGGTGGCAGATACCGATCAGGCGTTTCTTATCAAGACGCCAAAAGCAGCCCACGATTTAACAATCCATCCCCTCCGTCGATCAGACCAGGCCCGAAACGTGAGGGCCGATGACTAAACCACGGCGGCATGATCGGTGTCGATGAAAGACTGCTTCATCGACACCGACTGTATACCGCTGATTGCCGCCGCTTGGTTGCGGCACCCTCAGCCAAGATTTTCCAAGAGCACCTACCAAACCCCAGAAAGGAATGACCCCATGACCGCTCTTACCAAACCCAGTGACTCCCCCGGCACCGCCTTCGATACACAGACGACCAACGGCATCGAGTACAAGCTCAAGCCCGGCGCCTCCGTCGAAGAACTGCAACAGCTTGCCGAGGCCGGCCGGATCCAACTCGCCCTCGCCGAGCAGGAGATGCCCGGCCTGATCGCCTGCCGCGAAGAGTACGGCCCGTCCAAGCCGCTGGCGGGCCTCGACATCGGCGGCTCGCTGCACATGACCGTGCAGACCGCCGTTCTCATCGAGACCCTCGTCGAGCTCGGCGCTAACGTCCGCTGGGCGTCCTGCAACATCTTCAGCACCCAGGACGAGGCGGCCGCCGCGGTGCTCGCCGGCCCGACCGGCACGATCGCCGATCCCAAGGGCGTGCCCGTCTTCGCCTGGAAGGGCGAGACCCTCGAGGAGTACTGGAACTGCACCGAGCGGATGCTCGACTTCGGCGACGGCAAGGGACCGGACCAGATCGTCGACGACGGCGGCGACGCCACCCTGCTGATCCTCAAGGGCAAGGAATACGGCAAAGCCGGCTCCGTCCCCGGCCCCGAGACCACCGACAACGCCGAGTTCAAGGAGGTCCTCAAGGTGCTGGCCCGCACCATCGCCGAGCAGCCCGACCGCTGGGTCAAGGCCGCCGAGACCTGCAAGGGCGTGACCGAAGAGACCACCACGGGCGTGAAGAACCTCGTCAAGTACGAAAAGGACGGCATCCTGCCCTTCCCCGCGATCAACGTCAACGACTCCTGCACGAAGTCGAAGTTCGACAACATGTACGGCTGCCGCCACTCGCTGATCGACGGCCTGTTCCGCGCGACCGACGTCATGGTCTCCGGCAAGGTCGCCGTGGTCTGTGGCTATGGCGACGTCGGCAAAGGCTGTGCCCAGTCTCTCAAGGGCCAGGGCGCCCGCGTGATCGTCACCGAGATCGACCCGATCTGTGCCCTGCAGGCCGCGATGGAGGGCTTCGAGGTCAAGCCCCTCGAAGACACGCTCGAAGAGGGCGACATCTTCATCACCACCACCGGCAACTTCAAGATCATCACCGTCGCCCACATGGACAAGATGAAGGACAAGGCGATTGTCGGGAACATCGGGCACTTCGACAACGAGATCGAGATGGCCGAGCTCGAGAAGGTTGCCGCCCGGACGAACATCAAGCCGCAGTACGACATGTGGACGTTCGCCGACGGGCACAGCGTGCTGATCCTCGCCGAGGGCCGGCTGCTCAACCTTGGCTGTGCGACGGGTCACCCCTCGTTCGTGATGTCCGCGTCGTTCACCAACCAGACGATCGCCCAGGTCGATCTGGCCCTGTACCACGCCGGCAAGGAGACGCTCTCGGGCTTCGCCTACGACAGCAACGCTCTCTATCTTCTACCGAAGAAACTCGACGAGAAGGTTGCCCGGCTGCACCTCGATCAGCTCGGCGTGAAGCTTACCGAGATGAGCCAGGAGCAGGCCGACTACATCGGCGTGCCGGTGGACGGGCCTTACAAGCCCAGCCACTACCGCTACTAAACGCTGCTTGAACATCCAAAGAAAAAGCCCACGCCTGAGTCGGCGTGGGCTTTTTTCATGCGCGTCGGATGGGGGCTCAGTCCTCCATCAGGATCAGGGCCTTCATGTGGCCGAGCGACTTCCGGGGCTGGTCGACGTCGCGGTAGGCGTCGATGAGCTTGAAGCGGATAGCCCGCTTCACCGCGGCGTCTTCGGACTCGCGGAGCAGCGGCTCGAGGAACTCGATCAGGTCCTCGGTTTCTTCGACGTGGTCATCGGCGGCCATAACCGCGGCAATCGCCGAGAGCTGCGGCGAGAGGTTCACCTCGGCGGACCGCTGGACGATGCTGATCAGCCTTTCGAACAGCTCGAGTTCCATGATGAACGACTCCTGCTCACGCAGGCGCATTCCGAGTTCTTCTTCGTAATCCTCTTCGTACTCTTCATCGTCGTCTTCGTCACGCTCACGTTCTTCGAAGTCGTCCTCGTCGAACTCACGGCTCTCGCGGCGCTCCATCCGTTCGTCGTCGTCCTCCTCGGCCCAAGCGGTGCTGGATGGCGCGGTGATGGCGAGGCCCAGCAGCATCAGCAGTGCAAGGCGCAGAAGGCGGGGCATCAGTGTTGTCGTGTCGGATCGGGTCATGGGTTGCATCAGGAGGTCTCCACCGGGGACGGGTCATCGAACCAACGCGAGGCCCCGGTGGCCGGTGCGTTGGAGGGGTTTGAAGGAGAAGCGGCAGGCCGGGGTGTTGGCGGGCGCTTGGGACGGGTCAGCCGCAGGGGGTTGCGATCGCTGCGGGTCAGGTCGGGCCGACGCGTGAGCGACGCCAACGAGGGGCGGGATAGGGCGAATCGGCGGATGTCCATGGCGACGCGTGGCGGCACTAGCGGCGTGGCCCTTGTCCGGGCGGGTGGTGTCGGTGCGGCCGTGCCTGTCGTGGGGGGTGGTTCAATACCGACAGTGGCGTCGGGCTGGGCCGAGGGTTGATTGCCGAGCACGGTGTCTTGCAGGCGGTCCGTTTTGGCGAGGTCGTGATCGGCCGGTCCGGTGCCGTAGAGCAGGAACGCCAGGGCGATCGCCGCGGCCATCCCTAGGCCCACCCCGCCGAGTAGCCCGATGCGCCATCGGCTTGGCCGGGTCGGTGACACGGCACTGCCCAGCACGTCGTCCGCGAGGTCGCCGGCGTAGCGTTGGCCGCGGTAGGCCGAGTCCGCCCGCTCCAGTTCGTCACGCAGTAATCGGCTCATGCCAAGGTCTCCAGCTGGCCGCGCAGCTTCCGCAGCGCTTGTGAGAGGGTGGCCTTCACGGTGCCTGGGGAGCAGGCCATCGCCTCGGCGGTCTCGGCGGTGCTGAGCCCCTCGAAGTAACGCAGGACCACGGCTTCGCGTTGCCGGTCCGGCAGCGTCTCGACGACCCGGTGCACGGCCGCGTGCGCCTCGCGGTCCGCCGCCCGGTCTGCAGGGCCAGCTTCGTCGTCCCTTACCAGCCGAAGGCTTGCGTCCCCCGCCATGCCGGGGCGACGCTTTCGGCGGAACTCCCGGCAGACGTTCGTGGCGATGCCCAGCGACCACGTCCGTAGCCGGCTGCCACCCCGGAACCCGGCCAGCCCGGCGAGGAAGCGTCGTGCGGTTTCCTGGGTTGCGTCTCGGGCCATCTCGTCGTCTCGCAGCATCGACCAGCAGTAGCGGTACCACACGTCCTGCATCGCCCGGATCAGCGATGCCTGAGCGCCGCGGTCCCCACGCCCGGCTCGCTCGAGGAGCCGCGGGTCGTCTTCCGGGGCACGTTCCGGGGGCGTCACACCCATGAGTGCATCATCGCCGCGTTGGGTTTAGCCCGCAGTCCGTGAGGTGGCGGCTTGCCGGAAAGCTCGCGGGCTGCAGCCCTGGAGCCGGCGGAACACCCGGTTGAAATTCGACAGGTTGGCGAAGCCCGAGTCGGCGGCGATCCGGGTCACCGCGTGATCCGTCCCGGTCAGCGCCTGGCAGGCGTGGGCGATCCGCAGCTCGTGGAGGTACTGGACGAAGGTCTTGCCCATGGTGCGCTTGAACAGCCGGGCGAACGCGGACGGCGTGAGGTGGGCTGCCCCGGCCGCCTCGTCCAGAGTGATCGGTTGGTCCCATTGCTCGGCGATCAGCCCCCAGACCGGGTCCAGGCGGGTCGTATCGCGGCGCCGCGTCAGGCTTGTAAAACCTGATGGATCCAGGGCTTGCTTCGGGGTTTCGCTGAGCTCGGCCAGCAGTTCCAACAGGCCCAGCATCCGCCGCAGCCGGTCGGCCTCGTGCATGCTCTGCATCGCTCGGACCAGCCGAGCCTGCTCCCGCCTCTGCCAGGTCGGCTCGCCGATCAGGAGGCCGTGCTCCGCTTCGCGAAGCAACGCCCGGACCCCCGAGAAGGCCTCGTGCGTCATGACCTCTCGGCGTAGGCCCTCGCTGTCGAAATGGGCGACCCACGACTCCAACGGCTCCGAGGCGTCCGCCATCCCCCAGGCATGCGGCACGCCACCGCCTACCAGCACGAAATCCCCGGGCTCGAACGGCTGAACCGACGCACCCACATACCGCTGCCCCCGGCCTTGCACGATCAGGGTCAGCTCCGCCTCCGGGTGCCAGTGCCACCAGCGCGGGGCCGTTGGGGCTTGCACGTGCACGGTCTGCACCAAGCCCCCAGCCTGCGAAACGTCTTCCCGCTCGGGTTTCAGCATTGATCAAAATCGTATCGGAAACGGGTCAAATCCATGCAGAATTCTCCAAAATTCGCGGCAACATATTGCTTTCGACCTCACCCCTAAGGATCATCCCCATGACCGCATCCCCCACCGCCCCGTCACCCAGCCTCGCCGGCCTCGACCTCGATACCCCCTACGAACTGAGCCCCGACCAGATCACGCAGTTCCAAGCAGAGGGCTTCATCCGGCTGCCTGAGGTCTTCTCCGCTGAAGAGCTCGCCGCGATCGACGGGGTCCTCACCCCGCTCACCCTGGCGCAGGCCCCCGACACCCCCCTGGAGGACCGGAACACCTATGGCAAGGCCTTCATCCAGGTCGGCAACCTGTGGGAGAAGTCGCAGGAGGCCAAGGCCGTCAGCTTCAGCAAGCGCCTGGCGAAGCTCGCGACCGAGCTGCTGGGCACGGCGGGCGTCCGGATGTGGCACGACCAGTGCCTCTACAAGGAGGCCGGCGGCGGTTTCACGCCCTGGCACGTCGACCAGCAGTACTGGCCGATGGACAGCCCGCTCTCGGTCACCGCGTGGTTCCCCTTCCAGGCGACCACGCTCGAGATGGGCCCGCTCTGCTTCGGCAAGGGGTCGCACCTCCGCAAGATCGGCCGGGAGCTGGAGATCTCCGACGAGTCCGAACGCCTCATCCAGGCCGAGGTCAAGAAGCAGAAGATCGTCGAGGTCTACGAGGCCTATGGGCTCGGCGACGTCTCGTTCCACTACGGCTGGACCCTCCACCGGGCCGGGCCCAACACGTCCGACAAGCCCCGCAAGGTCCACACCGTGATCTACATGGACCAGGACATGAAGCTGATGGAGCCCAAGACCCAGGCCCACCGGAGCGACTGGGCCAACTGGACCCCCTCGACGAAGGTCGGTGAGGTCATGGCCGACCCGAAGAACCCGATCCTGCACGCGAAATAGGGCACGCGATCGGCCCGATGATTTGGGTATGACGCGGCGCCCGAGCCGGGTTACGCTCCGCAATGGCGGGGTCTCACGGCTCTTACGGAAGGCATCCGCGTGTACAGAATCATCGCCATCGGTCTGGTCGTCGTTTGCTTCACGCTGCTGAGCACCACGGCTCTGCCCGTCGCCGCCGAGCCGGTGGCGAACGAGCTCGAGGCGCTGCTCGAGCAGGGCAAGCCCGAGCAGGCGTACGAGCGGATCGGCGAGGCGGTGCAGGCCAACGCGGAGCTGCAGGAGTCGCACGCCTTCCTGATGGCGGCGGGCCGGGTCTGCGCGGCCTACAGCAAGTTGGACCCGCCGATCAACGCCGGTGAGGGGTACCGGGTCCGGCTCCAGGCCGAGGCGGTCGAGTGCTTCACGATGGCCCAGCAGGCGGCCGAGCCGGGCAGTGAGCAGCGGCGGGCCGCGTCGAGCGCCCGGCAGCGAGCGAACGACACCATGGGCCGGGCCGCGGTCATGGCCTTCGAGGCCAAGCGGTTCGACCTCGCGTTGGAGTACACCCGGGCCATCATGCGGGTCTCTCCCGAGGACCGGCTCGGGCCCGTGCTGACCGTCCGGATCGGGCAGAGCACGGGCCGCGACGATTTGCAGCTCGAGGGCGCGCGGGCCGCGGTCGCCGCCCGCTTGCCCATCCCGGACTACTACAGCTTCGCCGCCACGCTCGAGGCCAACGCCAAGACGGGGGGCGGGCTCGGCGCCGCCCTTGCCCACATCGAGACCGGCCTCGCCGTGGCCCCCGATGACCTCAAGCTGCTCGCCGAACGTGTGCGGTACCTCATCCTGACCGAGCGTGGGGCGGACGCCACCGCCGCCCTCGAGCGGTTCCGGGCCCAGACCTTCGCGCAGATCGAGCAGCCCGCCCGGCGTGTCCCCTACCTGTTCTTCCTCGGCCTCTACAGCGAGCAGCTCGGGCAGCCCGACGCCGCCAAGGGCCACTACCAAGCCATCATTGATCAAGACCCCAAACACCTCGAGGCCAACGCGGGTTTGGGAAGACTCCTGATCGACGAGGCCGCCGCCCTGCGTCGCCAAGAGATCGACCTGCCCCTGAGCGAGGCTGAGCAGAGCCGCCAGCTCAAGGCCCAGGCTGCGGCGCTGCTCTGTCGGGCCCGGGCCCACTTCGAGGCGATCCACGACCCCCAAGCCCCCAACAGCGATGTGATGGTCACGCTGATCCAGATCTACGGCCAGCTCGAAGACTTCGACGCGCTCCGCGACATGCAGGCGCAGTTCGACCGTTACAGGAAGGAACGGAGATTCTGAATCGGCTTGATCCGTCCTTCCGTTCAGCGCTCGGACAATAGCTGCGAGGGCTGCGGCGTATAGTCCTTCGATGTTGGATGACACCCGCTACATGCAGCTCGCGCTTGACGTTTGCCGCGCAGGCATCGAGAAAGGCCAGTCCCCGTTCGGTGCCGCGGTGGTGTCCCCCGCAGGGGAGGTTCTATCGGTCGAGCACAACACCTGCCGGGCTGACCACGACCCGACCGCGCACGCCGAGGTCCAGGCGATCCGCGTCGCGTGTCACAAGACCCAGCACCGCTACCTCGAGGGCGCGACGGTCTACGCGACGACAGAGCCCTGCCCGATGTGCTTCACCGCCAGCCACTGGGCGAGCATCAAGCGGATCGTCTACGCCGCGTCGATCGCGGATGCCGCCCGGTTTGGGTTCCGCCAGCTGGAGATCTCCACCGAACAGCTCAACACGCTGGGTCGAGCCGATATGGAGATCACGCCACACTTCATGCGGAATGAATCGGTCGCGCTGTTCGAGCTTTGGCGCGACAAGCAGGCAGTTTCGTAACACTCACTTTCGTGGTCGGCAGCGGCAGACGCGGCACCCGATCAGTCGCCGATGCCCATGTCCGTGAGCCAAGGCATCAGCCAAAAGCTCAGGATGGCGAGAGCAGCCAGGGCAATCGGTACAAGAATCACAATCGCCGCGACGAACCTCGGCTTTCGTTGCATGTCAATCGTCCGCGCGTGTGATCAAGACTTGCTAGCGTTCGGTGGTTCTTCATCGCTGTCGCCGTTGCCGTTTGCAGCCTGCAGGGCGGCCTGGCCGAAGGTGATGGCGTTCTTGCCTTGACGTTTGGAAGACAGGGCCATCTGGTCGGCTTTGTCCAGCAGGACGTCGGGGGTCTGGCCGTCCCAGGGGAAGGCGGCGAGGCCGCCGGAGATGGTCAGCGAGCCGTGGGCTTCTTCGAGGAGCTTCGGGAACTGGTGGGTGCAGACGGCGTGCTGGAACCGGCGGGCGATGTTGAGCACGTCGTGGGGGTGTTGAGAGCCGACGCGTCGGGTTTCGCCGTGGTCCCAGAAGATGACGGCGAACTCGTCTCCGCCGATGCGAGCCACGACGTCGTGGTCGCGGACGACGGACTGCATGAGGCGGGCGGTCTCGGCGAGGACCTCGTCGCCGACCGCGTGGCCGTACTTGTCGTTGTAGCTCTTGAAGTTGTCGATGTCGAAGACCAGGACGGTGACCTGCTGGCGTTCGGTGCGGGCGCGTTCGAGGATGCGGGCGAGGAAGCGGTTGAAGTACCGGCGGTTCCAGACGCCGGTGAGCTCGTCGCGCATGGAGAGGTCTTTGAGCTGGGCGAGGCGCTGATCGAGGGCGAGCCAGCGGGCGAGCCAGGCGGCCCAGGCGGCGAGGGTGTCGTTGGGGACGGGGGTGGGGGCGTGGAGGTGGCCGAAGTGCTCGCCGAGGTAGTCAACGCGGACGGCGGCATGGGTCTCGGGGGGGGGCTCGTCTGAAGCGGTGAGGGCGATGCCGGGGATCTGGGACTGCTGAGCGAGCAGGTCGAGGGCCAGGGGTTTGAGCTGGCCGTGTGCAGCCAGGGCGGAGTCGATCAGGTCGGTGTCTGCCAGGGAATGGGCCAGAGCCTGCGGCGAAGTAGGCGACGGTGCGGGGGGCGGCGTCACGGCGGACGGCGAGGCCGCTGGGGTGACCGGCGGCAGGGGGTGCCCGATAGCCTGGAAGACATCGGCGGCGGTGGGGTTGCTCCGCAGCGTGATGAAACCGGCGTCGCGGAGTTCGGCGACGGTCGTCGGGGCCGTATCGGCTTCCAGCAGCGCGACCAGACGGGTGTGTGGGGCGATCCGGCTGAGGGCTTGTCCGGTCGAGGCGATCACGTTGGGCATCGCGGTGGCGGGCCCGATGACGGCGGTGGCGGGCTGGGAGACGAGCTCACCCAGGGCGGCCAGGAAGCCGGGGACGACCTTGGTATCGAGCCGCAGCGCGGGCTGCGGAAGGGAGCGGGGGTCGGCGGCGTCGGGCGTCGACGGGCTTGCGGCGTGGTGGAGCCGGTCGGCAAGGGTCTGGTCTTGGATGACCAGGAGGCGCAAAGGGGCGGGCCGGGGCGCGACCGGGGGCAGGCCGGGCCTCGTCGCGGGGCTTGCCTCGGGGTTGTCGGTTAGCGGTCGGGATGTCGGTTGCGGGGCGCTCGACATCGGGTTATTCCGCGGCGCGTCTGGGCGGCGTAGGGGGCAGGGGAGGCAGGGGTTGAGGCTGTGCCCCGATGAGCATGGCGAGTTCGTCCTTGGTCACGATCGGGCCAGGCTCGCCTTCGGCGAAGAGCCGCGGGGGGTTCGCGGGCAGGATCTCCTCGGGCTGACGCTGGGCGTCTTCCGGAGTGCGAGCCGAGGACGCAGTGGACGGGTCGGCGGCCGGGGGTTGTACGGAGGAGGGGAGATCCGAGATCGCCGAGAGATTGGGCTGGCCTTGGTGGTCGGTAACCTGCCACATAGCGAGCCGGGGGAAGTACCGCCGGGCGGTGTCGATCAGCTCACGGCCCTGGGGTTGGTGCTGCGGCTCGACGATGAGCAGGGCGGTCGCCTGGGTCTCGACGGCTTCGAGCAGGGCCGAAGGTGCATCGGCGGCCACGGACATCTGAAAGCCGCGTCGGCTCATGATCTGTACCAGCGTGCCGGGCACGGGATGGCCCTCGGCCGCTAGGAGGATACAGCGGGTCTGCGCCGCGCCGGGTGTCTGCTGTGCCGCAAGCTGACCGCTTGTCGGGTTTGCCGGGGGCACAGTGGGTTGACCAGCGACGCGAGCAGCGTCGGGGCGGGATTGATCAGAGGGTCTCTCCATTCCAAGGGAAGTTTACGCCACGATCGGGTGGTGCCCAAATCGGGGCTTAGGCGTCTTGCCAGCAACGAACGTTCGGAGGGTTGTCTGTTGCGGGAACGACGTCTAAGCGGGGTCACTGATCGCCAGGCCGTTATAAGGGAAAGAACGTGTGTAAGGGTTATACCCATCATGCGGATCAGGGAGGTCTGGTAGAGTCCACACCGGCGGGTGGATGGATGGAGTACTTGGCTGATGAGCATCTCGGTCTCACTGGCGGCGGGGGCCCTTACGGTTCCGGAAATTACGGTGCTGTTGGTCGCGTTGGGCGTGCTGCTCGGGACCGCTCGGCTGTTCGGTGAGATTGCCCGGCGGTTTGGGCAGCCGACGGTGCTGGGCGAGATCCTCGCCGGTGTGGTGCTTGGCGCGACACTGCTGGGCAACCCGATCTTCTTCGGCGAAGACGGCTGGAACGTGCGGGTCTACGAGTTCCTGTTCCCGCAGTACCTGACCGACCCGGGCTCCGGCGAGAAGGTGCAGGTGGTCGAGCTGGACAACCAGGGGCAGCCGATTATCGAAGAGGTGGTGGACCCTGAGACCGGCGAGGTGACACAGGCCGAGAAGCAGCGGACGATCGCGCACCCGGTGCGGTTCGGGCTCGAGACGTTCCTGACGCTGGCCGTGTCGTTCCTGTTGCTGACCGCGGGGCTGGAGGTGGACCTGTCGGTGGTGACGCGTCAGGGCAAGGCGGCGGCGCTGGTGAGCGTGATGGGGATGGTGCTGCCGCTGGTGTTGGGGTTCGCGTTAGCGATGATTTTGCCGAGGCAGCTGGGGTTTGATTCGGGCGGGGACTCGAGCAAGCTGGCGTTTGCGTTGTTCCTGGGGATCGCGATGTCGATCACAGCTCTGCCGGTGATTGCGAAGATCCTGCTGGACCTGAACATGTTCCGGTCGGACATGGGCATGCTGATCATGTCGTCGGCGATGGTGAACGACCTGCTGGGGTGGATCGGGTTTGCGTTGGTGCTGGCGATGGTGATCCCGCCGGAGCAGGCGGCGTTGGATTTGCCGGTGGTGATCGGGGCGACGCTGGTGTTTGTGGCGTTCGTACTGACGGGCGGGCGTTGGCTGGCGAACAAGGCGGTGCTGTGGGTGCAGGCCCACGCGTCCTGGCCGGGCGGGATCCTGGGTTTTGTGCTGGTCATCGCGCTGCTGTGCGGGGCGGTCACGGAGTGGATCGGGATCCACGCGATCTTCGGGGCGTTCCTCGCCGGGGTGGCGATCGGCGATTCCAAGCACCTCCGGCAACGCACCCGCGAGGTGATCGAGCAGTTCATCACCAACATCTTCGCCCCGGTGTTCTTTGCGGGGATCGCGCTGCGGGTGAACTTCATCGACAGCTTTGACTTCTTCTCGGTGGTGGTGGTCCTGATCGTGGCGATCATCGGCAAGGTGATCGGCTGCTACTACGGCGCCAAGTGGGCCGGGCTGGACAAGAAGGAGAGCTGGGCGATCGGGTTCGGGATGTCGGCCCGCGGGGCGATGGAGATCATCCTGGCGCAGATCGCGCTGGATTTCGGGCTGATCACGCAGGAGCTGTTTGTGGCGATCGTGGTGATGGCGATCGCGACGTCGGTCTTGGCGGGTCCGATGATGCAGCGGGCGCTGGGCCGGAAGCAGAAGCGGGGGCTGCTGGACCTGATGCACCCCAAGGGCGGGTTCGTGGGCCGGCTTCGCAGTGCCGACCGACGCGGCGCGATCCAGGAGCTGACCACCGCGGCGGCGGCGGCGTTGGAACGCCCGGAGGACGAGCTGTTCGACGCCTGCTGGCAGCGTGAACAGATCATGTCGACCGGGCTGGAGCAGGGCCTGGCGGTGCCGCACGCCCGGGTCGCGGGGCTGGAGCGGGCGTTCATCTTCGTGGGCATCTCCCCGGCGGGGATCGACTTCGACGCGAAGGACGACCAGCTCGCCGAGGTCGTCTGTCTGATCCTGTCACCGGCCGAGGACGGTGCGGCGCAGGTTGAGGCGCTCACCGCCGTGGCGGGCGGATTCACGGATGAAGAGGCACGCCGGCGCGTAGTCGAGGCCACCACCGGCACCGAGTTCCGGGCCGCGCTGGCGACGGTGAGCAGCGGCGAAGGGCACTGATTTTTTTAGCCGCAAAGAGGCGAAAAAAAACTCAGAGCCGTTCTTGATGGCTCTGCGCTTGGCGGTTTGCGTGTTTGATTGTTTTGAGTTGCGGCCTTGTTGGTTTACTTGGTGGCCCACTGCATGCCCCGGAGGACGATCTCCTTGGCTTCTTCGACATCGAAGTCCTTGTAGGTGTGGCCCCACATGGCGCCGAAGACGCGGGCCTTGCCCCAGGTCTTGGTGTAGGCGTAGGGCATGATGGTGTTCTCGGTGTAGAGCGTGGGGTCGCCCTGGCTCTGGTCGAACACGGTGTGGCAGAGGACGTTGTTGCCCGGGTCGGTGTGGCAGTAATACTGCTCGGTGTCGAGGAGGTCGAAGTCGTCGAGGCCGGCGGTGATGGGGTGGGCGTCGTCGGAGATGTAGACGCGGTAGCGCTCGATGCAGTTGCCGGGATGGGCGACCCACTGGGCGCCGGTCATCCACTGGTACTCGGTGTTCATTCGGTAGGCGTCGATCATGCCGCCGTGGAACCCGGCGAGCCCGACGCCCGATTGGACGGTCTGGTTGAGGGCCTGCCACTGCTCCTTAGAGATCTCGCCCATGGTCCAGATGGGGACGAGCAGGTCGAGAGAGCCCATCAGGGACTCGTCGCGGTAGGCGTCGAGGGTGTCCTTGACAGTGACGTCGTAGCCGCGGTCGGTGAGGCCGGTCGCGCAGACCTCAGCGGACTCTTTGGGAGTGTGGCCGTCCCAGCCACCCCAGACGATCAGGGCTTTTTTCTTGGGGGTGTCGCTCATAGCGCGGGAGGGTAGCGGATTTCCCCGCCGCGCGGGGTTAATGGACGAAGGTCTTCTTCTTTTTCCCGGTGAGGTAGGACTCGACGATGGTGGAGCCCAGGTCCTCGGAGGTGCAGTAGTAGGCAACGCCGCGGGTGAGGCGGGTCATGTGGTCGACGAAGCCGACCCAGTCCATGCCGAAGTAATCTTCGATCAGGGCGAATGTGGCGATGCGGATGCCGGATTGCTGGCACTTCATGGCTTCCTGCAAAGTGATGTCGCGGGTGCGGGTGGTGGGGGGGTAGAGCAGGTACAGCATCTCCTCGTTGGTTTCGGGAGAGACCTCGGCGTGGGCGGTGGGCTGGCCGTCGGTGATGACGAAGATCTGCTTGTTGACCGCGCCGCGTCGTGCGAGGACGCGGCGGGCCTCGCGCAAGCCGAGGTGGAGGTTGGTGAAGTGCAGGGGCAGCCGGTCCTTCTGGGCATACGCCTGCTCGAGCGGCACGCGGAGCTTGACCTCGTAGTCGTGGATCGTGACCGGCTTGGGCATCACCAGCGGCAGGTCCTTTTCCTGGATGGACTCGGCCAGCGAGTAGAAGGTCACATAGTCGATGGTGTCGAGCGGGAATCGGCCGCGGATCAGGGCCTGCATCCCGAGGGCGACGCGTTTGGCCTGGATGAATCGGCCGTAGCGGTACATCGAGCCGGAGAGGTCGATGAGGAAGACGGTGGCGCAGTCGGCGGAGCCCTCGGTCTGATGGAGCTCGAAGTCGTTCATGCTGAGGTCGAGCGGCAGAGGCGTCTTGCCGGACGGGGGACGCTGGCGGGACATCGCGTTGCGCATGGTCGCACCGAGATCGACATCGGAGAGGGGGTCGCCGAAGGCGTAGACCTTGGTGCCCTCGGTGCGTTCGGTGGTCTTGCCTGTTTCGGGGGAGCGGTGGCCGTCGCGGCTGCCCTTCTTGAGGTTCTCGAAGACCTCTTCGAGGCAGCGGTGCTGCATGCCCTGGAGCATGCGAGGGGTGAGGCGGAGCCGGGTGTTGCCGTCCTCGTCCTGGTACTCCTCGAGCAGGCCAGCCTCAAGCATCTGCTTGATCAGCTCCTGCTCGTCGTCGCCTTCCATGTTCTGCAGGGCGTCGAGGGCGTCGTCGCCGTACTTCAGCAGGAAGTCCATCACGGCCGGCTCGGGGAACAGCTGGTCCGGACTCAGGAAGGGCTGGCCGTCAAAGGCGGAGTACTCGTGTTCCATGGGATGAGTCTAGGCGCGGGTTGCCGGCGATCCATCCGGTCAGAGGGGGGTCTTCTTCGGGATGCCGGGGGCGCGGGGGTAGTCGCGGGGGGTCCGGCGGTCCTTGAGGATGCTGACGATGACCAGGTCGTTGTCGAAGCCTTCGGGGTAGGCGTCGAACACGGCCACGTCGCCGGCCCCGAGCTGATCCAGGGCGTCGCCGGCGGCTTGCAGTTCATGTTCGGCCTTGGGGCCCTTCATCGCGAGCAGCCGGCCATCGACCGTGACCAGCGGGAGCGTCAGCTCGAGCAGCACGTTCATGGGGCCGACGGCTCGGCAGACCACGGCGTCGTAGGCCTCGCGGTGTTTGGGGTCCTGGCCGAGGGTTTCGGCACGGGCTTGGAGCACCGTGGTGTTGCTGAGGCCAAGCGATTCGGCGGTGGCCCAGACGTGGTCGGCCTTCTTGCCGGTGGCGTCGACCAGGGTGAAGCGGAGCTGCGGGCGGGCGATGGCCAGGGGCAGGCCGGGGAAGCCGCCGCCGGTGCCGAGGTCGAGCACGGCTGCGCCGTCGGGCAGTTGATCCAGGCCCGGCAGTGCGGTCAGTGAGTCGAGGACCATGCGGGACCAGACGGCGTCGCGGTCCTTGATGGCGGTGAGGTTGAGGCGTTGGTTGGCGTCGAGGGTGAGGTCGACGAGGCGGTCGAGCCGATCGGATTGCTCGGGGGAGAGGTCCGGGGCGATGGTTTCGAGATCGGGGTGGGGCATGGTTGCTGTGACCATATCAGCCACGGGCAGCACGGCCCGGCGACGCGTCGCGTCGCGGCTACGACTGGATCACGCCACGGTTACGCCTGGTCTTCGGCGAGGTCGTCGGCGAGGGTACCGGGCCACTGCTCGGCCCGGTCGCGGTGGGCGGCCTTGGCGAGCATGTGGGAGCCGATGGGCGTGGCGACAAAGGCGAAGACGAGGGTGAGCAGGGCCTTGGTGGCGACGCCGAAGGTGCCGACGTGGAGGACAGCAGCGAGGAGCAGCCCGAGCAGCCCGAGGGTCGTGGCCTTGGAGGCGGCGTGGATGCGGTGGTAGACGTCGGGCAGGCGGACCAGCCCGAGCGCGCCGACCATCATGAAGAACAATCCGAAGACGAGGCTGATCAGGGCGAGGATGTCGAGGACCCAGTTCATGCGGGGGTCTCCGGCGAAGGATCGGGTTCGGGGGAGGCGGGGTCGTCGGTCTTGCGCTTCGCCCCGATGTACTGCGAGAACGCGACGGTGGAGGCGAACCCGATGATGGCGACGACCAGAGCGGCGTCGAAGAACAGGGCGGTCTCGAGCATCATCGAGAACACGGCCACGATGCCGACCACGAGGATCGCGATCGTGTCCCCCGCGAGGACGCGGTCGGCGAGGTGCGGCCCGCGGATCATGCGGTAGATGCAGAGGCAGATCGCGAGCAGGATCAGGGCCACGCCGATCGGTGCCGCGACGTCCACGATGAACTGGCCCAGGGCGGTGCGGTCGTCGTGGTGCGACGGCATGTTGTCGGCGGCGGGCTTGGCGGCGTAGGCCGGGAGCCCGGCGAGCACGGTCAGGGTCAGCGTCACGAGGGTCAGCAGGGTCGGGATGGTCGGGCGGGGGCGGCTCATTGTTCGAACACGTCCTCGATCAGTCGGCGTCGCAGCTCGTCGAGGCTGGCGAGCGCGGTCTCGCGGTCGTCGGCGTACATAGCGTGGATGTAGAGGGTGTTGCCGTCGTCGGAGACGTCGGTCGAGAGGGTGCCGGGGGTGAGGGTGATCGCGGAGGCGAGGGTGGTGGTCTGGACCGGGTCGAGGTCAGTCACGTCGTAGCGGATGAACCGGGGCTTCATAGAGTGGCCGGGCGTGAGGATTTCGACGGCGACCTCGATGTTGGCCTGGACGAGGATGCGGATGAAGTAGCCGAGGAACCGCACGCGGGTCCAGAGCTTGCCGAGGTAGTTCCCCTGGCCGAGAGCAACCGCGAGGATGTGGGTGATGACCGCCCCGGCGAGGAAGCCCATGAGCAGGTGGAAGAAGCTCGCGTCCTGGTTCAGGACGATCCACACGCCGGCGAGGACGAGGTTGAGCAGGAACAGCGGGAGGGTCATGGCAGGACCTCCGCGGGTTGGGTGGTCGGCGGTGTGGCCGGTTGGGTCATCGCGGCGGGGTCGGCGAGGGCGGGCCCGTCGAGGTGGGCGATGCCCTCGGGCCCGAGGACGGCCTGGATGTAGGCGGTGCGGTCCGCGATCTGGTCGCCGGCGTTGAAAGCGATCTCGTAGACCGCTTCGGAGCCGAAGCCGAGGAACAGGGCCACGGCAACGAGGATGGCGACGCCCAGGTAAGCCGGGCGATTGGTCGCCTTGACGTGCGAGGGCTGGCGGGCCACGGGTGCCTGGTCCGGGTTCCAGAACCCGTAGCTCCAGATCTTGAGCATGGACAGCAGCGTCAGGGCCCCGGTGAGCAGCCCGACGATCGACAGGACCCAGAGGTTGGACCAGCCGGCCTGGATGATGACGATCTTGCCGCCGAAGCCCGAGAGGGGCGGGAAGCCGACCAGGCTCATCGCGGAGATGAACAGGAGCACCGCGAGGAACACGTCGCGTTTGAGCAGCCCGCCGAGCTTGTCCAGGTCGTCCGTGCCGGCGTGCTTCTCCATCAGGCCGCAGCAGAGGAACAACGCGCACTTCACGATGATGTTGTGGACCATGTGGAAGACGCAGCCGCCGATGGCGAACGCCGCGATGGTTCGCCCGGTCACCTGGCCTTCGAGCACCGCACCCCGGTCGACCCACACCGCGACCGCGATGCCCGCCGCCATGTACCCGACCTGGCTGATCACGTGCACCGCGAGGATCTTTCTCACCCGGTGCTGTGACACCGCGCCGAGCACCCCGAGGAACATCGTGATCCCCGCGGCGACCGCGAGCACGACCGCGATGACTTCGCTGCTGCCGCCCATGCCGTCGGAGGCGAAGACGCCGGGGAACAGCCGGACGATGGTGTAGACCCCGACCTTGGTCAGGAGTCCGCCGAAGAGCCCGCCGATCGCGATCGGCAGAGTGTAATAGGTGTCCGGCAGCCAGAACCACAGCGGGAAGAAGGCGCCCTTCACCGCGAAGACCAGGAGCATCATCACCGAGAGGGCCGTGAACCCGGCCGGGAGTTGGCGGCTCGGGTCGGCTTCGATCTCGCAGATGATCCGGGCCAGGTCGGCCATGTTGAGCGTGCCGAACATCCCGTAGGTCATGCCCGCGGACATCAGCAGCATCGTGCCCGCGAGCACGTTGAGCAGGACGTATTTGTACGCCTGGCGGAGCTGGGCCTTGCCCGAGCCGATCGTCAGCAGGGCGTAGCTCGCCATGAGCATGACCTCGTAGCCCACGAACAGGTTGAACAGGTCACCGGTGGCGAACGACAGGTTGACGCCCACCAGCAGGAACTGCAGCAGCGGGTGGAAGTACCGGCGTTCGACGTTGGGGTCGAGGCTGGAGAAGCTGTGCAGGTAGGCGGCGAGTGCGGCGACCATCGCGGCGGTGATCAGGATGCCCGAGAGGCTGTCGTAGACCAGCACGATGCCGAACGGGGCTTTCCAGTCGCCCATCTCGGAGACCAGCACCGCGCCGCCCTGGGCGGTGAGCTGCAGAAGCAGCCCGAGCGCGAGCCCCAGCGTGAGGACGATGCTCGAGACGCCGATCGCTCGGGACCAGAACCGCGAATTGATCACGGCCAGCGACAGCAGGCCCGCGACCAGCGGGATCACGATGAGCAGCGCGATGAGGTCGTGCATGGGGGGCATGCTCATGCGGGCTCACCCCTTTCCGGATCGTTGCCCCGGTCGGGCATCGGGCCGTGCGTGGTGCGGTTCTCGTCGTCCTCGGACTGCACGGGCACGGTCACGGGCCCGTCGTGTGCGTCGGCGTTCTGGGCCAGCTCGTCGAGGTCGAGCGTGCCCTGCGATCGTGCGGTCTTGACCAGCAGCGTGAGCAGGAAGGCCATGACGCCGAAGCTGATCACGATCGCGGTCAGGATCAGGGCCTGGGGCAGCGGGTCGACCAGCAGGTTCAGGGGTGCGTCCTTCGGCTCGCCCTGCCCGAGGATGGGCGGCCGCTTGATGCCCTCGATGTCGCCGTCGTCGCCGACGACCAGCGGGCTGCCGGACTGAGCCAGGATGCAGAGGTTCGCGGCGTGTCCCAGCAGGAACACGCCCATGGCAACCGATTTCAGCTCACGCCCGAGCATGAGGTAGATGCTGGTCCCGAAGATCACCGCCACGCAGACCGAGACGATCAGGGTCATGCCGCACCCCCTTCTCCAGCGGCCCGATCCGCTTCCGCACTGTCATCGGAGAGGGGGGTGGGGTCGTCGAGGTCTTCGCACTCTTCGGAGAGGCGGGTGATCATGCCGATGGACACGCCGATCACGACGAAGACGACGCCGAGGTCGAAGACCAGTGCGGTGGCGAGGTGGACGGATTCGCCGAAGGGCAGGGGCACATCGCCGGTCCAGGAGGTGAGGACGGGCAGGCCGAGCAGCATGGGGCCGAGCGCGGTGAGGGTCGCGAAGCCTAGCCCGACGGTCACGAGCACGCGGGGGTGGACGGGGATGATGTCCCAGAGCGAGCCGGGGCCGGCCGCCATGCGGTAGAGGGCCAGCGCGGTGGCGAGGATGAGCCCGCCGATGAAGCCGCCGCCGGGCTCGTTGTGGCCCTTGATGGTCATGTAGACGCCGAACAGCAGGGTCAGCGGGAACAGCAGCCGCATCGCGGTCCGCAGGAGCATCGAGCTCATGCCGCACCCCCTTCGGCGATGTGGGGGTTGGCGTTCGGCCCGTCGCTCACCAGTGTGCGGTGCGGCCCGGGGTTGAGGTCCGGTCGGCCGCGGCGACGCCTGGGCAGCAGCGACCACACGCCGATGGCCGCGAGCCCGAGGACCGCGATCTCGCCGTAGGTGTCCAAAGCCCGGAAGTCGACGAGGATCACGTTGACGATGTTGTCCCCGCCGGCGCCGCGGGCCGTGTCCAGGGCGGTGTCCATGCCCTGCACATAGTTGCCTTCGGCGTCCTTGAGCTTCTTGCCGTCGTCGCCGTAGGCGTAGTTGCCGTAGCTGTGCTGGGCCAGCGTTTCACCGACCCGCACCTCGGGGTCGGAGCTCGCCGCGGTCAGGGTCATCCACCCGACCGCCAGCCCCACGCTCGCCGCGATCGCGACCCTGCCGACCCTGCCGACCAGGGCCTGCTTCAGCATCTTCTCCTTCGGGAGCAGCCGCAGCACGATGACGAACAGGATCACTGAGATGATCTCGAACATCAGCTGCGTGAGCGCCAGGTCCGGGGCCTGATAGACGAGGTAGATCCCGACGACGGAGAACCCGCACGCCCCGAGGAAGACCACACGGATCACGCGGACCTTGGTGAAGGGGATCGCCAGCGCGGTGAAGCAGGTGATCATCCCGAGCAGCAGGCCGACGCCGTAGCCCGAGCCGGGCGACAGGGCCACCAGCCGCCGCATCGCGTCGTCGGGCAGGGCCGCCCAGCCGAAGGTGAGCAGGAAGAAGCCCAGGACGAAGAGCATGTAGTGCTTGAAGTTCCCGGTCTGGACCAGCCGGAAGACCTTACCGCCGCCGGTGACCGAGAGGAAGTAGGCCAGCGGGTAGATCTTGTCGTGGATGTCGTGGTGCTCGCGCCGGGCGACCTTGCTGATCCCGAGCAGCACGCCGCCGCCGATCGCGAGGAACGACATCAGGAGCGGCAGGCTCGGGTGCGTGATCGCGTACCAGAGGCTCGGCACGCCCTTGTCCATTGAGAAGTAGTTCGCGTTGGTTTCGAAGGGCAGGAACAGGGCGTCCCACACCGGCGGGATCAGTCCGCCGACGTACTGCAGCGAGACGATCAACAGCCCGGGCAGCCAGATCATCGCGGCCATGACGCCGTGCTCGTGGTGATGCTCGTGATGGTGATCGTCGTGGTCATCATGCCCGTGAGGCTCGGCCTTCATCCCGAACCGCCAGCCCATCAGCGTGGTGAGCAGCCGGATGAAGATCGCGACGTTGCACATCGCGGTTGCCACCGTCATCGCCATCACCAGCCACAGCCACGGGGCTTCCTCTGCCGCGTGGTAGACCGCGTAGAGGAACAGCTCCTTGGCGGGGAAGCTGATCGTGCCCGGCCCCGCCGCCAGCGCGTAGCCCGCCAGCAGCATCGTCACGCAGATCATCTTGTGCTTGTGGAACGCCCCGAACAGTTCGGGCAGCTGCCGCGACGCGACGTGCCCGATTGCCCCCGCCGCGATGAACAGCGGGGCCTTGTAGAACGCATGGTTGGCGATCTGCGTGATATCGAAGTCGATCGCGGGCGCACCCTTGTAGCTGTACCCCGCGAGCCCGTACATCGTCATCAGCAGCCCCAGCTGCGAGACGGTCGTGTAGGCGAAGATCCGCTTGAGGTCGTGCTGGTTCAGGGCCAGCACCCCACCGATCAGCATCGTCACCGCGCCGAACGGCACGATCACCGCCGCCCACTGGTCCACCATCATGAACCCCGGCAGCAGCCTGCCGGTCAGGAACACCCCCGCCTTGACCATGGTCGCCGAGTGCAGGAACGCCGAGACCGGCGTCGGGGCCGCCATCGCGCCGGGCAGCCAGTAGTGGGCAGGCCACTGTGCCGACTTCGCCGCCGCCCCGATGAACATCAGCACGAAGGCCCACAGCACGCCGCCGCTGCTCCAGTGAATGGCCCCCAAGCTCTCCAGCATCGTGCTCCACCGCCACACCCCGGTCGTGTCGCCGAACAGCAGGATCCCGCCCAGCAGCGCCAGCCCGCCCAGCCCCGTCGTGAAGAAGGCCTGCATGCCCAGCTTCACCGCCTTCTTGTCATACCGGTCCCAGCCGATCAGAAAGAACGAGCTGATGCTCGTCATCTCCCAGAACAGCAGCGTCAGCAGGGTGTAGTCCGCGAGGACCAGCCCCACCATCGCCGTCATAAAGAAGCCCAGCAGCGGGTAGAACCGGGCCAGGTCTTCCTTGGAGGTCGGGCCTTCCTTCCCGAAGTAGCCCCGGGCATAGAGCACGATCATCGCCCCGATCCCCGAGACCAGCAGCCCGAAGAACGCCCCGAGCCCGTCGGTCAAAAACGCAAGGTTGATGTTGAGCGAGGGCAGCCAGCCGATCTCGCCGTTTGGTGTGCGGTCCAGGCCCCCGACCGACAGTGAAGCGAGGATGCAGAAGAACGCCGTGAGCGGCCCGCAGATCGCCACCGCGACCCGCAGCGCGACCGCCGACCTGGGCAGCCACATCGTCGCTACCCCCGCCGTGACCGGCGCGAGCACCGCCACCAAGATCAACCAGACTGACGCGTGCTCAGGCATGGGCAAAGATCAACCGGTCCCCGTCGGCAACAACACCGACACCACCCCACCTCCCCAAGTAATGAGGCCATCGGTCGGCAAACGAGTCCGACTCAAGTTATCCCTTGTGTGTCCTTGGCTCCGCCGACCACGCTAGGCTGCCGTTATGCCCGACTCCCCGCAAAACCTCTGGGCCCCTTGGCGGATGGCCTACCTGGAAAACTTGGGCCAGCCCGGCCCGGACCCCGAGGCCCCGCCGCCGCTGGATCGCGGCAACGGCTGTTTCCTCTGCGATGCCGCCCGCGAAGATCTCACCCCTGAGGAAGCCCGCGAACGCCTCGTCCTCCGTCGTTACCCCAGCACCGTCCTCCTGCTCAACCGCTACCCCTACGCCAACGGCCACCTGCTGATCGCCCCCCACCAACACGCCGCGGAGCTCTCGGAGCTCACGCCAGGCTGTCGGGCTGAGCTGATGGAGACCGCCGAGCTCGCTACACGCCTGCTCAAAGCCGCGTGCCATTGTCAGGGCGTGAACCTGGGGCTCAACCTTGGCCGGGCCGCTGGCGCAGGCGTCCCGGGGCATCTCCACCTCCACGCCGTCCCCCGGTGGAACGGTGACACCAACTTCATGCAGACGATCCCCGGCGTCCGGGTCATCCCCCAAGCACTCGAACAGTCCTACACCCGCCTCCGCGAAACCCTCGCGCAGATGGGTGATGCGTAACCGCCGCCTGTCAGCCTCAACCTTCTAGCTTCCAGCTCCCAGCTTCCAACTTCTCCTGCCTCACCCCGCCAGCCGGCCCACCGTCTCGTCCAGCGCAATCCCGACCCGCCAAGCATCGCCCTCTTGCCAGCAGTTCACCACCTCGCCGCCCATGGCGAAGCCGGCCTCGTACCCGTGCGGCGGGAAGAACACGCTCAGACGCGTCCCTTTCGTGACCTCCTGATCGCAACGTGTTCCCAGCCCGTTCGCCGAGCCGTCCACCAGTGTGAGCGAACAGATCCGCTTGAGGCTCCCGCCATCGGTTTCGGGCTCAAGCATGGCGGTGACTCGACCATTCATTTTCCGACGGGGAGCCGACCGCCGCTCGAAGAAATAGCTGTCGTTTGGGTTGGCGTCCGGATCCACGTAGCGAAGTGAGGCTGCCGACATGTCGCGTGCTCCTTTTTGAGGACCCCTCCTCCGCACGCATCGTCGCGCTAGCCCCTATGGTTAACCGCTGCCTGTCCCCCTACCCGAAAAAGCCGCACAAACCCCGTGACCGACCCCGCCCAACCTTCGACAAGCCCCGATAACCTCAGCCCAAACCCGCCCGCCGCCGTGGGCTCGGTCAGCCTCATCGGGGCCGGGCCCGGCGACCCGGGCCTGCTCACCGTCCTGGGCCAGCACCGCCTCCAACACGCCACCGCCGTTGTTTTTGATGCCCTGGCGAACCCCGTCCTGATGGACCTCGCTCCCGCGTCCGCCGAGCGCATCGACGTCGGCAAGCGAGCCAAGCTCCACAAGGTCAAGCAGCCCGACACCAACCAGCTCCTGGTCGATCTCGCCAAGCAGGGCCACCGCGTGGTCCGCCTCAAGGGCGGCGACCCCTACCTCTACGGCAGGGGGGCCGAAGAAGCCGCCTTCTGTGCCCGCAGCGGCGTGCCCTGCGAGGTCATCCCCGGCGTCACCGCCGGCATCGCCGCACCCGCCTACGCCGGCATCCCCGTCACCCACCGTCACCTCGCCTCCACCCTCACCTTCGTGACCGGGCACGAAGACCCCACCAAGGACCAGACCGCGATCGATTACCCCGCGCTGGCCGCCCTGATCGGGGCCGGCGGCACCGCCTGCTTCTACATGGGCGTCACCCGCCTCCAGGCCATCTGCGACACCCTTGTCTCCCACGGCCTGCCCGACTCCACCCCCGCCGCCATCGTCCAGTGGGGCACCCTCCCCAAGCAACGCCACGCCACCGGCACACTCGCCACCCTCCCCGGCATCACCGAAGCCGCCGGCATCAAGGCCCCCGCCATCATCGTCGTCGGCCCCGTCTGCGCAATCGATGAGCCCGGCCTCGACTTCTTCTTCAACCCCGAATCGAAGCCCCTGTTCGGCAAGCGTGTCTTGATCACCCGCACCCGGCAGCAAGCCAGCACCCTCCGCGATGCCCTGGCCGACCTCGGTGCCGAGGTGCTCGAAGCCCCGACGATCGACACGCACCCCCCCGACAGCTACGACGACCTCGATCACCAGCTGCTCAGCCTCGACCAGACCGACTGGCTTGTCATCACCTCAGCCAACGCGGTGGACGTGCTCGCCGACCGGCTCGACGCCTTGAACCTCGACGCCCGGGCCCTGGCGGGAACCCGGTTCGCCGCCGTCGGCCCCTCCACCGCCGAGGCCCTGCACCGCCGCCTGGCGATCCGCCCCGACTTCATCCCCGATCGGCCCAACGCCGCCGCCCTTGCCGCCGAGCTCGCGGACCACACCGACCTGGCCGGGCTCCGGATGCTGCTGCTGCGGGCCGATATCGCCGCCGACGCGATCGTCGAGGCCCTGACCGATGCCGGCGCCCGCGTCTCGGCTGTGACCGCGTACCACACCCGACCCGTCGCTCAGCTCCCGGAGACAGTCGTCACCGCGTTTGACGAGGGGAGCATCGATGCGGTGACCTTCACTAGCTCGTCTACCGCCCGGAACCTCCACGCCCTGCTCGGCGACGCGGCCGCCGAGCGCTTGGCGAAGCCGGTGCTCATCTCGATCGGCCCGATCACCAGCCAGACGCTCGCCGAGCTCGGCACGCCCGCCGACGCCGAGGCCGAGCAGCCGAGCCCCGAGGCCCTGGCCCGCGGGCTGGCGGAGCGGTTCCGCGCGGCCCCCGCCGCCGGCTAAAGCCGCGCCGCGCCCGCACCCGCCTGCCGGAGCGTTTGCCGCCTCGTGAGCGGCCCGTTAGGCTACCCGGCCCGATTCTGTGCCCGTTTGTCGGGACTATTCCCCACACCCCCATTCATCACTGCCTTCGGAGACCCCCCATGCTCGAGACCTACGAACAGCTCAAAGCCATCCTCGCCGCGGTTGAAGACGACGTGCGCAAGGCCGCCGGTGGCAACCGCGCCGCCGGGACCCGCGTCCGCAAAGCCATGCAGGACGTCAAGAACACCGCCCAGGAGCTCCGCAAGCAGGTCCTCGAAGGACGCACCGACGAGTCCTGATCCCGCAACGCTTGCGTCCTGCCATGCATGGCGCAAGCGGCCTCAGCGGCAGGCATCTAAGCCCAATATTCAGCCCGACTGATCCCTCCACGCCGCGGTTGGCGTGTGTCCTATCGACCCATGGCACCCTCGGCACTGCTCTTCGATATCTCGGCCGCCCGCTTCGATCCTCCGGTGCTCGACACCGCCGAGATCGAGTCCATCAACCCGCACCGCGGCCATATGCGGCTGCTTGATGGTGTCGCTTACGAGAGCGAAGACGGCACGGACCTGGTCGCCTTCAAAGAGATCGGGGACGACGAGTTCTGGTGCGACGGCCACATCCCCGGCCGGCCTATCTTCCCAGGCGTGCTCATGATCGAGACCGCCGCCCAGTGCGCCTCGCTCCAGGCCCTACGCATCCTGGACAAGGAATACCTCGGCTTCATCGGGTTCGTTGGCGTCAACAACGTCAAGTTCCGCGGACAGGTCACGCCCGGCGATCGACTGGTCATGCTCTCCCGCATGACCGAAGCCAAACGACGCCGGTGCAAGACCCTCGCCCAGGGCCTGGTCAACGGGCAGATCGTCTTCCAGGGCGAGATCACCGGAATGCCTATCTAAAACTATCCATCCGCAGCAGAGAACCCCCCATGCCCAAGCCTCTCAACGTCGGTCTCATCGGCTCCAAGTTCATGGGCCGGACCCACTCGAACGCCTACCTCAAGGCCGGCAAGTTCTTTGACCTGCCCCGCACGCCGGTGATGCACACCATCGCCGCCCGTGATGCCGAGGACCTCAAGTCCTTTGCGCCGCGTTGGGGCTGGCACAACTGGACCACCGACTGGCGGGAGCTGGTCCATAACCCCGAGGTCGAGCTCGTTGATGTCGGCACGCCCAACCACGTGCACCGCGACATGGCGATCGAGGCGCTCGAGGCCGGCAAGCACGTCGCTTGTGAGAAGCCCCTGGCGAACACGCTGGACGCCGCCCGCGAGATGCTCGCCGCGGCCAAGAAGGCCAAGAAGCAGAAGACCTTCGTCTGGTACAACTACCGCCGCTGCCCGGCCCTCGCCTTCGCCCACCAGCTGGTCAAGGAGGGCCGGCTCGGACGCATCTATCACGTCCGCGCCTTCTACCTCCAGGACTGGGCCGGCCCCGACACCCCGATGCTCTGGCGCTTCAGCGGCAAAGAAGCGGGCTCCGGCTCGCTCGGCGACCTCTGTGCCCACTCCATCGACGCCGCCCGCTTCGTGACCGGTGACGAGTTCGCCAACGTCAACGGCGCGATCCTCAAGACCTTCATCAAGGAGCGCACCGTCCTCGAGGGCGGGGCCGGCGGCGAGATCTCCGGCCGAGGCGCCAAGACCAAGAAGGCCAAGAAAGCCAAGTCCACCGTCGACGACGCCGCGCTCTTCACCGCCGAGTTCAAGGGCGGCGCCGTCGCCACCTTCGAGGCCACCCGCCTCTCCACCGGCGACAAGAACGGCAACAAGCTCGAGGTCCACGGCGAGCACGGCGCGATCAAGTTCAACTTCGAACGCATGACCGAGCTGCAGTGGTACGACAACACCCTGCCCGAGAAGCTCCAGGGCTGGTCCACCATCAACGTCTCCAACGGCGACGCCGGCCACCCCTACGCCGCCGCCTGGTGGCCCACCGCCCACGCCATCGGCTACGAGCACGGCTTCATCAACCAGGCCGCCGACATGTGCCTCGCCCTGTCGAACCGCAAACCCGTCGTGCCGATCCCCGACTTCGCCGACGCCTACCAGACCCAGCGCGTCCTCGAGGCCGTCACCCTCTCGGCCAAGCACCGCAGTCCGGTCAAGCTCTCCGAGGTGAAGTAGGCCATCCGCGATCTGCCTCGGAAACCACAAAGACACGAAGAATGCGGAGGCTGATTTCTTTGTGTTCTCCCTGTCTTCGTGGTTAAATCCATCTCCACCCGAAACTCGTTTCAATCCAAGGACAAACCCATGCCCAAGATCGTGAAGTACGGCGTCATCGGCGGCGGCTCCATCTCGCAGCACCGCCACCTCCCCGAAATCCATAATGACCCCAACTCCACCGTGGTCGCGATCGCCGACCCGGTCAAGGAACGCGTTAAGGCTCTGGCCGAGAAGTACGACGCCCAGCCCTTCCGTGACCACAAGAAGCTGCTGGAGTTGGACGAGCTCGACGCCGTTGTGGTCGCCAGCCCCAACGCGCTGCACGCCCCGATGACGATCGACGCGCTGCGTGCGGGGAAGCATGTGCTCTGCGAGAAGCCGATGGCGACCAGCCGGGCCGAGGCGAAGAAGATGATCGCCGAGGCCAAGAAGGCCAAGAAGTACTTGATGATCGGCATGAACCAGCGGCTGATGTCGCCCCACGTCAAGGCCAAGGAGGTCCTCGATCAGGGCAAGCTCGGGCGCGTCCTGACCTTCGAGACCACCTTCAAGCACCCAGGCCCGGACGGCTGGTCCGCCGACGGGGCCGGCTCGTGGTTCTTCAAGAAGGGCCCCGCCGCGATGGGGGTCTGCGGCGACCTGGGGATCCACAAGGCCGACCTGATGCGGTTCCTCCTCGGCGAAGAGATCACCAAGGTCGCCGGGGCCGTCCGGACGCTGTTTAAGAAGCAGCCCAACGGCAAGCCCATCCCGCTCGACGACAACGCCTTCTTCACCCTCGAGACCGCCTCCGGCACCCTCGGCACCATGACCATCTCCTGGACCAACTTCGGCGGCTTCGAGGACAACGGCACCACGCTCTACTGCGCCAACGGCGTCATGCGTATCGTCCGAGATGACACCTACGGTGTCATGGTCGACTACGCCAACGGCCAGAAGGAGATGCACATCACCGGCGAAGTCGCCACCAACGAGAAGCAGGTCGGCTCCGGCATCCCCGCGATGATGACCGAGTCGATCCTCAAACGACGCAAGCCCGAGATCGACGGCGAAGAGGGCTACAAGGCCCTCAATGTCGTCCTCACCGCCATCGAGGCGTCCAAGGAAGGCAAGACCAAGACGGTCTCACAGCGTTAAGCCTTAGCCCTCGAGGCCATCAAAGACCGCGCCGCCGTAGGACAGTTATGCCGGCAAGGTGCCCCGTTTGACACCCCCAGGTATTGCGATACCCTAAGCGGCTCGCTGGTAAGCGAACCCACCACCCCGCTTCGTTTTGGGGGTGTAGCTCAATTGGTTAGAGCATCGGACTGTCGATCCGAAGGTTGCGGGTTCGAGTCCCGTCACCCTCGCTTACCGCTCCCCAAAGCCCCGCCAACCCAGGCGGGGCTTTTTTTGTCTTCACCGCTGAAACCCCTCTCGCTATCCTCCACGCTAATGACCTCACGCCTCACCAGTCGCCTTGGATTCCTCTTTGCGGTGGCGTTCGGCTTTACCGGCTGTCAGGCCCCGCCCGTCCAGACTTGGGCGCAGTGGCAGGCGACCCCGGTGGCCGCCGACACGGGCCTCCCTGACGCCGACGCGGCGATGCCCACGCCCCTCGACACGCCGACCGTTGAGCCCGCCTACGCCCCCGGCTACGCCCCCGGCGACCCCGCATTGGCCGGTGAGGGTTTCGATCTGGCCCTGCGTCACCCCGACTTCCCGGCCACGCACGTCACCGACATCTACATCGATATCACCGATGGCCGGGCCCACACACGGATCGCTTGGTCTAACCCCGAAGAGGCCCAAACGCTGACCGGCCCCTGGCGGGTTACGGCAGGGCGGGGCGTTCCCGGCACCGACTGCGACGACCCCAAAACCTCCAACACGACCGATACCCTCTGCACCCCTAAGGGCACGTTCCTGGTCGCCGGTTTTGCTGACCGGCTCAATTCCGTCCCGACCTGTCACTACGCCACCTGGGTCGTCCACGAGCCTCGCTACATCGCCATCCACTCGCACACCCGGCTGCCCCGCTACCCCGATTCCGGCGGATGTATCCGCATGAACTACTCCGTCGCCAAGCTCATTCACAACAACAGCATCACCGGCGTCACCCGCGTTCACATCGGCGGCCGATGGAAGCCCCACGACCCGATGTTTATCCGGCAAGACGCGGCGTCATTGCAGACGCACTGATAGTCGTCGTCCGGTCTCAATCCAGACGGTGACTCGCAAACGTTGTGTGTGTTGCGAACGGCTTACTTGGTGAACTCAACCGGCTCCGGCGCCGTCGGGGCATCGCCGGCTTCAACGGCACCCGCAGCCGCGGGCGCGGCCGGGGCCTGTTCCGCAGCCTCCTCAGACACCGTCGGCTTCACCAGGGGGACGAGGAAGATCTCGACGCGGCGGTTGGCTTCGGCTCCACGCGGGCCGTTGGGCACGACGGGTTGGTGCTCGCCGTAGCCGGCGATGCTAAGCCGACCGTTGGAGATGCCCTTGCGGGTGAAGGCGTCTTTGACCGCGATCGCGCGGAAGGCGGAGAGTTCCCAGTTGTTGTTGAAACGCCTGCCCGGCCGTGCACGCACCCGGACGTTGTCGGTGTGGCCGACGATGCGGACCTCGTAAGGCTCGGCGGTCGGGTCCTTGAGGACGTCCGCCAGCTTCGCCAGGGCGTCGGCGGCCGCGGGCCGCAACTCGATCGACCCCGAGCCGAACGTCAGGTCGCTCCGGAGCCGGATCATGTTGCGGGTCTCGTCCCACTCCATCAATTCGGGATTGGCCCGGGCGAGCGCTTCGAGCTTGCTCGCCAACTGCACGTCGATGCCTTCCAGCCCCGTGCCGGAAATCGCATCGATGAGGTCGGCCTCAGCCTTAGCCAGTGCGGCTTGCAGGGCCGTGATCTGCTGTTCCAGCTCCGCGATCCGCTGCTTAAACGCCAGTTCCTTGGCTTCTTCCGCAGAGGCCCCGCCACGAAGCGCCGCCAACTCGTCCTGCAACGCCTGGATCCGGGCCCGCAGCCCGAAGTTGGTCTCTTCCTGGGTGCGGATGATCTGCAGCAGCTGGTCGTATTCGGACTGCGGCACACAGCCGGAAAGGGCGGTCACGCCAGCCAAGGCCAGCACGAGGGTCAGAGCAGACTTGTTCATCGGGGAGGTCCTTTGCGGGAGGGCGCCAGGTCCATCGCTACGATCGGGCCCGTCGCCGGAGGGTGCCAGTGCGAGAGTTTAGAGTCAGCGGGGCTCGGCTGCACCACCGGCGCAGCCCCCGCGGGCTTGTGCTACGACTATCGGAGGCCCCGCGAGCGTTGCATGAATGATCGGCCGATAACCCATCTCAAGGCCCGCGCCTTCCGTGACGCAGCCGGCATCCGCTTCGATGACGGGGCTTCCGTCGCGGTCCAAAGCGGTCGCATCCTTGGTGTGGGGCAACCCGCCGACTTGCCTACCCCGACCGGCGGTACGCGAGACCTCGGCGACGCCCTGGTCACCCCCGCTCACGTCAACGCCCACGCGCACCTGGAGCTCTCTGCCATTGGGCCCCAGCCTTACGCGGGTGACTTCATCGAGTGGGTCGCCATGCTGCGTTCGGCGGGGCCCCAGAACGATCCGGCCTGGTACATCAACGCGGCCCGCGACGCCGCCAAAGCCAGCCGCGACGCAGGGGTCGGCACCATCGGCGACATCACCTCCAGCCTCGATGTCCACCGTGCCCGCGCTGAGGCGGGGCTCGGAGGCGTGACGTTCATCGAGCTGTTCGGCCTTGCCGAGCCGTTTGATCAGCCCGCCCTCGCCCGCATCGGCGGGCTCCCTCCAGACGTCGGCCTCCAGCCTCACGCGCCCTACTCCGCGGGCCCTCGCCTTTTCGCCGCCGCCGCGAAGTCCAATCGCCCCGTCTGCACCCACCTCGCCGAGCTCCCCGAAGAGCTCCGCTTCGTCGCTCACGCCGACGGCCCGTTCCGCGACTTCCTTCAACGGCTCGGGAAATGGAACGACGCCTCCGCCGTCGGCTACGGCCAGGACCTCTCCCCCGTCAACTGGATGAAGCCACACCTCGAGCAAGCCCCGTGGCTCATCGCTCACGGCAACTACCTCGCCGATGAGGACATCGGCATCCTCGCCCGCACGAACACGTCCGTCGCCTACTGCCCGCTCGCCAGCGACTACTTCGGGCACACCGACCACCGCTACCGCGACCTCCTCGCCGCCGGCGTCAACGTCTGCCTCGGGACCGACTCCATCGTCTGCCAGCCAGCCGACGAACCGCAGCTGCTCGGGCTGTTGCCCCAGATGCGATACCTCCATCAACGCGACGGCACCCATACGGACACGCTCCTCGCCATGGCGACCACACACGGCGCGAACGCTCTCCGCCTTGCGCCTGAATCCGCGACCCTCGCCCCCGGAGCTCCTGCCGCGTTCTGCGTCACCCCTTTAACCGGTACCCCTGTGGACGATCCGCTGGGTGCGGTTTTACAGAGTGACGAATCGGCAACGGGTCTGTTTTTCGATGCCGAATCGTCATAACCGCTCGCCGTTGCACCCTCTAACATCCTGTTTTTTTCCTTCGGTGCCACGCCCAGCTTGAGGCCGGGAACTTCTGGCTGCCGCCGTGCGTTTGTATGATGCAAAGACGCACCACAAATCGTCAGGAGGCCCGCATGACCTTGCCCCGCTCGGCTCAATCGCAGCACCACACCGCCCAACCCGCTGTTGCCGACCACTCTGGGTTCTGCCTCCCCTTCCTCCACCAGCCCGTCCGCTTCCCCCACGCCTACACCTGGATCGTTTTCCTCTCCGCGATGGATGTCATGCTCACCAAGGTCGTCCTCGCGATGGGCGGCCGAGAGGTCAACCCGATCGCGGAGACGGTCATTAACGGCTTCGGTCTCCCCGGGACTTTGTTGTTCAAGTTCACACTCGTCATTGGCTTCCTGCTCATCTGCGAGTACGTCGCCCAGCAGAGTGAGTCGACCGCCCGCTTCATGTCACGCACGGGGCTCGTGATCGCGGCATTCCCCATTATCTGGTCTTCGCTCCTGCTCGTCTCGGTCATCTCGCTCGCCTAGTGATCCCGTGTGCTGGCTATCCACGCCCACCCGCAACACCGCCGCCTTGGCACGCGAGTTGCCATGCCGCGGATATAGTCCGCGTGGACCTGATCATCGCTCCTCAACCCTGCCCTCCACATAAGCCATGAGCCAACCCGACCTCTCGCAGTACGGCATCACCGTCGAAGACCTCCGCCACAACCTCGGCCCTGCCCGCTTCTACGAAGACGCCCTCCGCTTCGAATCCCTCTCCTCCCTCTCCGACTCCGGTGCCCTCATCGCCTACTCCGGCGAGAAAACCGGGCGCTCCCCCAAGGACAAACGCGTCGTCGAGCAGCCCGACTCGCAAGACGACGTCTGGTGGGGCACCGTCAACATCCCCATCGACGACCGCACGTTTGCCATCAACCGCTCGCGTGCCATCGACTACCTCAACACCCGGCCCCGCCTCTACGTCGTCGACGCCTTCGCCGGCTGGGATCCGGACCACCGCCTCAAGGTCCGCGTCATCTGCGAACGCCCGTACCACGCCCTGTTCATGTGGACCATGCTGATCCGGCCGACACCCGAAGAACTCGCCGACTTCGGTGACCCAGACTGGGTCATCTTCAACGCCGGGCAGTTCCCCGCCAACCCCCTCACCGCCGGCATGACCTCGACCACCTCCGTCGACCTCAACATCGGCGACCAGCAGTTCGTCATCCTCGGCTCGGGCTACGCCGGCGAGATGAAGAAGGGCATCTTCACGGTCATGAACTACCTCATGCCCAAGCAAGGCCACCTGTCGATGCACTGCTCCGCGACCTGCGACGAGCAGGGCCAAAACACCTCCGTCCTCTTCGGGCTCTCCGGCACCGGCAAGACGACCCTCTCGGCCGATCCGAACCGCCAACTTGTCGGCGACGACGAACACGTCTGGACCAACAACGGCGTGTTCAACATCGAGGGCGGCTGCTACGCCAAAGCCCTGGACCTCTCCCCCGAATCCGAACCCGCGATCTTCAACGCCCTGCGTTTCGGCGCGGTCCTCGAGAACGTCCGCTTCGAGCCCGAAGACCACCGCGTCGACTTCGGCGACACGTCGATCACGCAGAACACCCGCGCGGCCTACCCCGTCGAGGCCATCGCCAACGCCCGTATCCCCGGCACCGCCGACCACCCCACCGACATTATCTTCCTGACCTGCGACGCCTTCGGCGTCCTGCCCCCCGTCGCCGAGCTCTCCCCCGAGCAGGCCATGTACCACTTCATCTCCGGCTACACGGCGAAGGTCGCCGGCACCGAGATGGGCGTCGTCGAGCCCGAGGCCACGTTCTCACCCTGCTTCGGCGGGCCGTTCCTTGTCTGGCACCCCGCCAAATATGCCGAGCTCCTCGCGGAGAAGATGAAGGAGCACCAGACCCGCGTGTGGCTGGTCAACACCGGTTGGTCCGGCGGCACCGCCAGCTCCGGCGCGAAACGCATCAGCCTCCGCTACTCTCGAGCCATCATCGATGCCATCCACACCCACGCCCTCCGCGACGCCACCACCACCCCCGACCCCGTCTTCGGCATCGCCGTCCCCGACCACGTCCCCGGCGTCCCCGACGACATCCTCAAACCCCGCAACGCCTGGCCCAACCCCGCCGACTACGACGCCCAGGCCGCCGACCTCGCCAAACGCTTCCACGACAATTTCGCCCAATACACCGAAGGCGTCGCCGACCCCGTCCGCACGGCGGGTCCCCATCTATAAAGCCGCGACCGATGGTCGCGGACGAGCCGCCATCGATATCAATTCCTGCAACCCCCTTTACCTGCGAAGAAAACCACCATGTCCGAACCCACACCCCAACAGCCCGACGGCCAGCAGGTCCAGCTCCACCTCGACCGCGCTAATCAGACCACCACCTATGTCAACGCCTTCCACGCCCAGATGAACACCGACGAGCTCATCCTCGAGCTTGGGCTTAACGCCGGTCCCGTTCCCGGGGCCAACCCCCAGGCGGTCCAGGTCGAGCTCAGCCAACGCGTCATCGTCTCCTACCCGACCGCCAAACGTCTCGCCGCCGCGCTGGTCCAGAACATCAACCAATACGAACAACGCTTCGGCGAGATCAAGCCGCCCCAGCCCGTGCAACCCAACAGCTGACCCCTCGCCCCACAGCGCCGCTATGCCCGTCGAACACGACCCCGACCACACGCAGTTCGTCCTCCCCATCGACGGCGGCGACGACGCGTTCCTGCTCTACCAGCCCCTCGACGCCGCCGGCCACGTCGCCTTCACCTCCGTCTTCGTCCCCGACACTCATCGCGGCCAGGGCCTGGCGGGCCAGCTCGCCGACGCCGCCTTCACCCACGCCCTCCGCAACATCAAGTCCACCCCCGACCCGATCTTCGGCATCGCCGTCCCCGACCACGTCCCCGGCGTCCCCGACGACATCCTCAAACCCCGCAACGCCTGGCCCGACCCCGCCGCCTACGACGCCCAGGCCGCCGACCTGGCCCAACTCTTCCACGGAAACTTCGCCCAGTACGCCGACGGCGTCACCGCGTTGGTCCGCAACGCCGGGCCCCTCCAGGCCGACACCGCGTCCTCGGCCCGACGCCGCTCGGGCGATTGATCCGTTACACGGCTCTACCTCGTGCTCACCCAATTTCAGGGGTGAAATATCGTGTACCACCAACGTTCACTGGAGATGACTACCGGCGGATTGCCGCCACTGCCGCCCGCACCCAGATCCCAACCCGCTTGGCTTCACTCCGTGACCAGCCGGATTACACCAAACGGCTTACGACATCACGACTTCAATGGGTTCAACTCTCCGCAAAGAGTGCTTAGGCACAGCATTCCAAGAAGGAGAGGACCACCCATGCCACAACGACCCGCCGCCGCCCTGGTCACCACGCTCGTCACCGGTGCGGCTGTCACTCAAGCCCACGCGATCGAGATCGTGATGGACTACAGCCTGGATTCCAACAACTTCTTCGACCCCAGCACAGCCGACGGCCTCGCCGCCCGCACCGCCATGCAGGCCGTCGCCGACCGCTACAGCCGCATCATCACCTCCTCGCTGGGCGCCGCCGAGATCAACGACGTCAACGACGCCCGCATCGGCTTTATCAACCCCAGCACCGGCAGCTCCATCCAGATCAGCGGCGCCGCAAGCGCGGCTTCGGATTCCCTGATCGGCATCGGGGCCGCGGAAGCAGACATCTACCTCCCCGGCGGCCGGACCTTCGAAGCCGACACCCTCACCATCTTCGCCGGGGCCACCAGCCTGGGTGCCGCCGGTCTGGGCGGCTCCGGCTCCGGCCAGAACATCACCACCGTCTTCGACGACCCCAACTCCCACCTCAACCGTGGCTTCAACGTCGGCTCCGGCTCCCTGCCCACCTGGGGCGGCTTCGTCAGCTTCGACATCGGCCGCGACTGGAACTTCTCGCTCGACACCGCCACCGTCCTCGGCCAGTCCGACTTCTACTCCATCGCCATGCACGAGGTCGGCCACGTCCTCGGCCTCGCCATCGACGTCAGCGACTTCACCGACGACGTCACCGGCGACCAGTACTTCGGCCCCAACACCATCGCCGCCGCCAACGCCGACAACGGCACCAGCCTTACCGACATCGACCTCGTCGCCGCCAACAACCTCCACTTCGCCGACAATGACGGCAACGGCTCAACGATCCCGGCCGACCCCGACGCCATCCAGTCTTTCATCTTCGAGCTCGGCGACCCCAACCTCGTCGGCACCGTCGGCCTCGGCACGCTCCAAGACCTCCTCATGGAGCCCATCCAGAACACCTTCTTCAACCTCAGCGACCCCACCCAGTCGATCACCCGGACCGAGCTGACCAACGTCGATGTCGCTTCCCTCCAGGACGTCGGCTGGACGGTTATCCCCGAGCCCTCCAGCGGCCTCCTAGTCATGACCGGCATCGCCCTCCTCGCCCGGCGGCGTCGCGACGTCCAACCGCAAGACTGACCGCCCAAGCTGCCCGCGATACGGGTCCGTTGGCCGCCCATGCCCGTCACCCACGACCCCGATCAATCCCGGTTTGTACTCGAACTCTGGGGCACCGACGAGGCCTTTCTGCTTGATCAGCCGCTCGAAGCCGACGGGCAGGTCGCCTTCACCTCCGTCTTCGTCCCCGACACCCACCGCGGCCAGGGCCTCGCCGCCCAGCTCGCCGACGCTGCTTTTCAGCACGCCCGCGCCGCCGGCTGGTCCGTCCACCCCGTCTGCCCCTACCTCCGTACCGCCTACCTCCCCCGCAACCCCCAGCACGCCGACGTTCTCGCGTGATGACCGCTTGGCGGTTTGGATTCAGCCGCGTTTGCCTGGGGTGGCTGGGGTGGAGCTTGCGACCCCCCAGCGGTGCACCGGTTGACTGCAAGTCGCCGCCGAGCATCGGCAAGCCTCCGCCCCAGCCACCCGAGGGTCAATTCTCCGAAGGCTCGTCCTCAAAACGGGACAGAACCACCGAGATCACGGCGAAGTCGTTTCCTCCGAATCGCGTGCGTGCAGCCCGGTCGAAGCGGATCACTTGGGCCGTCGTGCCCAGGCTTCCGGAGAAGTACAGGCCCGGTCCGGTATCCGACGTTTCACCGATGCCGACATCGAGGTGTTCATAGTCGGGATTTGAATCAAGCCATGCGCGAGCCGCGGGTATTTCGTAGCCCGCGGAAATGGCCCGTCGGTAGTCCACGGCATAGGAACGTGCAACAAGGACGACATAGAAAAACACAAAAGCAATGCCTGAAAGACTCAACAGCTTTGCGTTGTGTCGTTTCATCGAACCTTAGCTTGTTCGTTTCCTACAGATCGTTTGCCGGGCCTCTGCGGAACACGTGGTGTTTCGCCCGCCCACCCGCTACCGGTCTAGTCCAGCCCGTACCCGTCAGGGACCAACGGATGGCGCTCGCCGGTGATCCTGGATAGGGCGATCGCCGCGTTGACCTTGAAACTCTCATCTTGGAGCAGTGCTCTCATGACCGGTTCGGCTCGCCCGGTCCGCATGCGCCCGAGCGAGAAAATAGCGTTACACCGCACGCCCCGGTCCTCCGCTTGATCGAGGGCTCGGCCGATCAGCAAGGGCACGGTTTCCGGGTCTCCGATCTCTCCAAGCAGGAGTGCGACGCTGGACCGGACGCCCCGCTCGGGGTCATCAAGCAGGACGACCACCTCCTCGGGAGCCTGCTTTAGCTTGAGCAACCTGAAGGCAACCACGCCCATTGCCCGCGTCTCCGGATCTTCATCCGCGAGGCGTTCGAAGAACGGGTGGAGTAAAGCCCTGTCCTGGGTGAGGACGTAGAGCGCCTGGGCTTTCGGGTCTTCAAGATCGTCCGTGGCCACGGGCACGCCGGCGATCGAGGCGGCGATGGCCTCACGATGGGCGGGGTGCCGCAAGCCGATCTCCGAGAGGGCGAACAGGGCGTCCCGCTGAGCCGTCATGTGCCAACGCACCGAGCCCCATCCCGCGAGGCCCTCTGGGTCTGCACGAGCGCGTTTGAGCAGTGGCTCGATGGCGTGTGGAGAACCCTGCTCCCCAAGGGCTTTGGCCGCCGCGATCCGGAACCTGACGTCGTCATCGTTGAGCCGAGCGAGCAGGAACGGTTCGAGTTCGGGCCCGCCGATGGCGATCGCCATCGATAGGAGCTCCTTCTTGATCCACGGGTGGTCCGCCTCTGCGAACGCCAAGCGCAGGGTGTGGTGCTGATCGGCCGGCCCGGACTGCCTCTCAACTCTTGCCCTTGCCGCCTCAATCTCAGCTCTGAGTTGCTTGAATTTCTCCTGATCTATGGGACGGCCTGCTGCATATGCAGCGGGCAAGCAATGGATGACTAAAAGGACAAATATGCACAACAAAACGCGTGATGTCATGGTATTTATCCAGCGTTTATCAATCACTGGTCGCGGGCTATAGACTTGGTCAATGCTGCGTCCGTGGGGTGGGTTTGCAAGCACGGTTAACAAGACAATTGATGCTTAGTTTTTGGTCGTGGCGGCAGGTAGTAGCTCTTCTCCGATATATGGATCGAACACCATCTTCGGGTTGCGGAGGTCGAGGAGGTCGGTGGTGCGGTCGTCGTTGCGGAGGCGGTCGAGAGTGGCGGGGTAGCCCATGCGGTGGATGAAGGGGCCCATCTTTTCCTGGGGGTTGCCGTTGGCGGGGGTGTGCTGCTCGAGGTACCAGTCGAAGAGGACGGCGCAGACGTCGGCGACGCGGTCGCGGGGGACGGCGGAGAGGTACTGGAGCTCGCCGTCGGTGAGCCAGTGGCCCTGGGTGGAGCCGTCCTCGGAGCCGCCGAGCTTGAGGGCGTAGTTATCGCCGCCGGAGCCGATCCAGCCGAAGGTCTTGGTGGCGGGCCGGAAGCACTGGCGTTCGCAGCCGGTGATGCCGATGGACTCGGCCATGTGCCCGTAGCCGCGGTCTTCGAGCTGGTCGATGAGCTCGGGCTCGAACTGCTCGGAGTCGGTGTAAGACAGCCGGCAGGTGGGGAGGCCGACGCAGGCGCCGGAGAGGACGCGGAGGGTGGAGTAGGTCTTGCCGCGGCGGGTGCCGTGCCCGAAGGACGCGAGGCAGTCGGTGAAGTCCTGCTTGGCGTCGGCGTCGATGTTCGTAAACAGCAGGTCCTGGTTAGCGGTGATCATCACCTCGGTGCCGGGGAAGCGGGTCAGCGCTTCGTTGACCATCGAACGCAGCCGGGGCTGTTCTTGGACGGCAGTGGTGCGGGCTTCCTTGTTCCGCTCGGCGGCGAGTTTCTCGTGGTCGATGTATTGCTCGTCGACGAGTCGGCCGCACTCGACGTAAGCGCCGTAGGCCCACTTGCCGTTGGACTCCTGGAGGGTCCAGCCGTGGTGCAGGTCACGGATGCCGGGGATCGCGTCGGGGCCGACGCCCTCGCAGCGGGGGTCGTTGGCGGAGAAGTCGGCGCCGAGGTTGCGGACCTCGTCGCGGTACCAGTCGATGCCCTGCTTCCAGACGACGTATTTCATCCGGGCCCAGACGCGGTTTTTGCGGTCGCCCCATTCCTTGTGCACATCGACGATGGCCTTGAGGCCGGGGAGGAGTTGTTCGGGGGTAAAGGTGCCGAAGGCCTTGCCGTGGGCGGCGAAGGTGGGCTTGCCTTTTTTCTCGCCCTGGCCGCCGCCGATGTAGACCTGGTAGGCGACGACCTTGGCGTCGGAGCCGGTGCCTTCGACGATGGGGGCGATGCCGATTTCGTTGGTGCGGATTTCGGAGCAGTTGTCGTAGGTGATCGCGCCGGTGTCGGGGTTGCGGTGGGCGGCGGAGAAGGCGATCTTGAACTTGCGGTTGAGGAGCTGTTTGCCGTAGGTGTACTGCGCTTCGGGGTCCTGGATGTCTTCGGGGTTGACGGCGAAGACCTGGATGTGTGAGGAGGCGGGGAGTCGGAAGTAGGCACCGAACTGGTGGGCGAGGTCGAAGCTGTTCGCGCCCGGGATGGTGCTGAACTTGGAGAGGGGGCAGCCCATGACGTTGCGGACGTTGTCGCCGCAGCCGTTGAGGGTGTAGAAGCCGGTGGTCGCGAGCTTCTGGACCAGGGACATGACCTGTGGCTTGAAGAGCCAGTGGTACTGAATGTTCTGCCGGGTCGTGAGCCGGAGGGAGGGTCGGCCGTAGGGGTTGTGGTCGCAGAACTCGTCGGCGACCTCGTCGAAGACGGCCCACTGGTCGCGGGTGAAGGAGCCGCCACCGGGGATGGTGGCGCGGACCATGTACATCCAGTCTTTCTCTCGGCCGGTCTTGGCGCGGTTGTATTCGAGGTAGAGGCCGTGCGATTTGGAGAGGAACTCGGACTCTTTTTCGACGTCGGGGGTGGCGTGATCGCGGTAGCGTTCGGGGAGGGGGCCGACGACGCCGTTGGAGTTGATTTTGAAGTGCTCGTCGGCGGAGAGCTGGTCCTGGGGGGTGTTGAGCAGGGGTTCGGGGAGTTTGGTGGGGCGGGGCATGGGGGCGTCGGGGGTGGAGGCGGGTAGTGGGCGGGTTTGGGGCGTAGGAAAGCGTGTGAGCGACACGGTTTGTGTCGGATCGGAGAGTTTAGCCGGGGAGAGGCTCGGGGCGGCGGTGATTTCGTGTGTCGATTGGGAAAGCCTGGGGCTTGGAGTTTTCGGACGCGGTTTGGGGCGGGGGAGGCGGCCGTGGGATCGGGCCGATGTTCAGGGGTCCGCAAACGCAATCACCGCACGGAGAAGCCGCGATGAGTCAGGATGGTAAAGTCACACCCGGTCAGCGTTTAGATGCGATTCTGGCCCCTTTGCTGGCCGAACGTGCGGCATTGGAGGAGGCGGTCTCGGCTGAAGAGGCGAAAATTGCTGCGATCCAGGCGAAATTGAGCCAGTGCCACGCGGCCATCGGGAAGCTGTCGGGCCAGATGGCGAATACGGTGCGGGCGTCGGCGGGTGCCGACCCGGTGTTGTCGGCGATCTTCAATCCACCGGCGACGGTGGGGGGTGACGCGTTGGCGGCGGCTCCGGTTGCCCCTGCGGCCCCGGCTCCCGCGGCTATGCCCGAGCCGGCCCACGCCCCGGCCCCCACCCCCACGCCGGTTCCTCCCCCGGCACCTACGCCGACGCCGGCGGTCTCGGTCGATCCCGCAGTGACGGCGACTCCTGCTGTGGAACCACCGCCCGCTGCAGTGGCAACCCCGGCGGCACCGGCCGAGCCGGTGGAGGCTCCAGTCGCACCGGCCCCAGCGGTGGAAGAACCCGTGCCGGCTGCGGTGGCGGCAGCCGCGGCGAGCGTGGTGGTGGATGAAGCGGAGACCGTCGTAGTCGGTGAGCCGGCGGTGGAGGCGGCGCCGCCTGAACCCCCACCGTTGGTGACCGAGCCGGCCCCCGAAGCTGAACCCGTACCGGTGGCACCGCCCGAACCTCCTGTTGCTGAAGCCCAGCCGGTAGCCGCCGTGCCGGAGCCTGCTGCCGAGGCGTCGGTAGCGCCCGAGCCCGAGCCCGCATCCGCCGCCGCACCAGCTTTAGAACCCGAAGCCGAGGAAGATCCTGGCGTGACTCCGGAAGAAGCGGCGATGCTGGCACAGATGGGGATGTCTGCGGATGCGCTCTCGGCTCAGCTAGAGGCAAGCGAGGGGGAAGACACTTCTGCCCCCGCGGCCGAGGCGGCAGGCGACAAGTCCAAAAGCGTGGTGGACACCGACGCTCTGGATCGCATCCTTGCCGAAGCAAAGACGGGTGGTTGATCCGATCTGAGCGGTGGGGTGCGTGCCAAAAGACAACGCTCGATCTGTTGGGATCGAGCGTTGTGTCGTTGACTGGGTTTTGAATTCTTGGATTAGGCGGCGGGGGTGAGGCCGAGCTCGCTCTTGAGCTGCTCGCACCAGTCCTTGACGCGCTGTTCGGTGAGCTCGGGCTGGCAGTCGTCGTCGCAGGCGAGGCCGCAGAACTTGCCGTCGATGATGCCCTTGGAGGCTTCGAACTCGTGGGTGTCGGGGTCGGTGAAGCCGATCTTGCCCTCGGCCCCGCGTTCGAGCATCTTCAGGTAGACGATGCCGAGAGCATCCTGGTAGGTGTCGGGGTAGCCGGCCTGATCGCCGGTACCGAAGAAGGCGACCTTGATGCCGGCCATGTCGACCTCGTCGAGCTGGTCGTAGATGTCCTGCCAGTCGTACTGGATCTCGCCGACGTCCCAGGTGGGGATGCCGCAGAGGATCAGGTCGTAGCCCTCGAGGTCTTTGGGTTCGATCTGGGAGACGTCCTCGTAGGTGTCGATGAGGTCTTCGCCGAACTCGTCGCGGATTTGCTCGGCGACGGCTTCGGTCTTGCCGGTGCAGGTGCCGTAGAACAGTCCGATTTTCATAGCGTGTTGCTCCTTTGCTGAATGCGAGAGTTTAGGCGGTTGCGATTGGTTTTCAAGCGATTCTGGGGGATGAACCTGCGATGCGTCGCATCGCGGCTATGAAAGCCGCGGGATATGGGTCAGATGCGGTGGGGGTGGGGGCCGAACTTGGCCTCGTAGAACGGTTGCACGAACGAGCCGGGGGGTGCGGCTTCGTCGATCTTGCGGCGGTCGTCCTCGGTGAGCTGAAGGTCGACGGCCGCGAGGTTGTCCTTGAGCTGGTCGAGGGTGCGAGGCCCGATGATGGGGCTGGTGATGCCGGGCTGGTTCATGCACCAGGACAGGGCGGCCTGCGAGACGGGCCGGTTGTGGCCGTCAGCGATGGCTTCGAGGGTCTCGAGGATGTCGAAGGCTCGGTCGTTGTCGAGCATGGTGCGGCGGAAGTGTTTGGAGTCGCCGCCGAAGCGGGCGTCGTCGGGGCCGGGTTGATTGCGTTGGTATTTGCCGGAGAGGAAGCCGCCGGCGAGGGGGGACCAGGGGATCAGGGCCATGCCGAAGGTCTGGGCCATGGGGATCAGCTCGCGTTCGATGCGGCGGTCGAGCGGGTGGTAGGGGGGCTGCTCGGTGACGAAGCGGTTGAGGGCAAGCTTCTCGGCGGTCCAGTGGGCCTCGACGATCTGCCACGCGGCGAAGGTGGAGCAGCCGAGGTAGCGGACCTTGCCGGAGGTGACCAGGTCGTCGAGGGCGCGGAGGGTCTCGTCGATCGCGCAGTCGGGGTGGGGGCGGTGGATCTGGTAGAGGTCGATGTAGTCGGTCTGCAGGCGCTTCAGGGAGGCGTTGCACTGCTGGATGATCTGGCGGCGGGAGTTGCCCCACTGATTGGGGTTGAGCTTCGCATGTAGGGCGGAGGTAGGCGGGGTGCCCGCACCTTCTTTGAACATGTTGCCGTGGCACTTGGTGGCGAGGACGATGTGGTCGCGGTGGCCGTTGCGTTTGAGGGCTTGGCCGGTGACGATTTCGGAGGCGCCTGTGGTGTAGACGTTGGCGGTATCGAGGAAGTTGATGCCTGATTCGATGGCATGATCGATGATGTCGTAGCTCTCTTCGGCAGGGGTTCGGCCGCCGAACATCATGCAGCCAAGGCAGAGGGGGGAGACGCGGATGCCGGTTCGGCCGAGGTTTCGGTATTGCATGGGAGGAGTACGGAGTAAGGAGTAAGAAGTAATGAGGAGAAAGCGTGTTGGTAACGGCTAATTGGAGCGGCGGATGTCGAAAAAGAGGAGTGTGCCGGTGAAGGCGAAGACGGCGGCGAGGACGGCGGCGGAAGTCCACATGTGGAGGAGCAGCGTCATGGGGAGGAGGAAAGTACTGACCTGCCAGACGAGGGCGAGGATGAGACGGAAGAGGTCGGCGGTGTGTTCGCGCTGGTCGAGGGTTTTCCAGTCGCGGGGCCAGAGGCCGAGGGGTTTGATCTGGTGGTAGAAGCGTTTCAGTTGGTCGTTGGGGGTGGCGGGGGCGAGGTAGGTGCCGGCGACGCAGCCGATCAGTGAGGCGAGGCCGACGGTGGAGAGGGTGAAGATGTCGGTGTAGACGTTGTTCTGGATGAAGACGCTGAGGGTTTCGGGAAGGCCTGCTTCCGGGGGTGGGGGGAGGAAGGTGAGGGAGAAGGCGGCGGCGAAGCCGGTGGCGGTGCCGAGGGTGAAGCCGAGGCCGTTGAAGCGGTGCCAGAACCAGCGGAGGGCGAAGGGGAGGAGGAAGGCGGGGAAGAGCTGGATGACGATGGTGGTCCAGACGCCGAGGATGTTGTCGGCAAGGGTGAGGGAAATCGTGAGGCCGAGGGCGACGATGAGGATGGAGGCGAGGTAGGCGACGCGGACCTGTGCTTTTTCGGAAGGGGTGTTGCCGCGGGTTTCGGCGAGGGGGTTGTAGAGATCGCGGACGGCGTAGGACGCGCCGGCGTTAATCGTGGAGTCGAAGGTGGACATCGAAGCAGCAAAGATGGCGGCGACGATGAGGCCGGTTACGCCGATGGGGATCAGGCCGGAGGTGAGGACGCCGGGGAGGATGGTTTCGGGGTCTTTGCTGCCGATGCCGAGGTGGATGGCGAGGATGGCGAAGCCGAGGACCATGGGCCAGCGGAAGCTGAAGAGGACGGTCCAGAGCATGCAGAGCTTCTTGACGGTGGGGACGTCCTGGGCGGCGTAGAAGCGCTGGGCCATGTAAGCGGAACCGCCGGATCCGCCGAGGCCTTCGAGGATACCCTTGCCGGCCCAGAAGAGGAGGAAGAGGAGGAAGGGGGAGTAGTGCTCGACTGAAGACTCAACAAACATCCAGTACGAGGATGTTTGAAGGGATGGGTCATAGTCAGGCTCGTGTAGTCCTCCGGTGATTTGTGGAATGACTTGGTTGTATTGACCGCCGGGCCATATGGCAAGAAGCCCAGGAGAGACGTGGGTGGCGGCGAGGATGGAGATGTAGATGGCGGCGGCGCCAATGAGGAAGGCTTGGAAGACGTCGGTCCAGATGACGCCGTAGAGGCCGGAGATCATGGTGTAGCCGAGGGCGAGCAGGGCCATGGCGACGGCGCAGGTGGTGGCGGTAGGGACTGGGTTTTCGAGAGGCCACCACGAGTTGATGAGCTGGTCGTTCCATGCGTCGGGGACGAAGACGGCGAGGAACTTGCCAGCGGCGGCGAGGAAGAAGACGACCATGCCGACGGTGATGACGAGGTAAGTCAGGGCGGCGGTGTAGCGGGCGGCTCGACCTTGAGGTCCATCGCCGAAGCGGAGGAGCATCCACTCACCGGTGGTCATGACGTTGGAGCGTTGGTGCCACTTGCCCATGAAGGCGAGGAAGACGGCGATGGGCAGGACGACGCCGCCGCGCATCTCGATCCAGAAGCCGTGGAGGCCGAAGAGGTAGATGAGGGAGATGATGGTCATGGTGCCGGCGGCGTCGAGGTTGGACGACATGCCGGAGGCGCCGAGGGCCCACCAGGGGAGTTTCTTGCCGCCGAGGAAGTAGTCGTCGGTGCCGCGGGCGGCCTTGCGGGCGACGCCGAGGGAGATGGCGATGAGGCCGACGAGGTAGGCGGCGACGATGGAGTAATCGAGGGGGTGGAGGGGGGTGTGAGCCATCGACCCGCTCGACGGTAACAGATGGGCGGCCTGCGATGCGTCGCATTGCGGCTATGACGGGGGGTGTGTTGTGGCTGGTGGGGTTAGTGGTGGTGGGCGTAGCGGTCGTCGTCGTCATCGTCGAGCGAGTCGAGCAGGAGGACGGCGGTGCCGACGGCGACGAGGGCGACGCTGTAGCCGGTGAACGTGATGGCGTTGCCCAGGGGCGTGCCCTTCTTGTACCAGACGTAGTGGAAGCCCTCGCCGGGGGTGAGGACGCGGGAGAAGTCGCCGGCGACGGCAAGGATCTGACCGTCGTCGTTGCGGGTAAAGCCGATGGGCTGGCCTTTGGTGAGGGTGGTGGCGGCGGGTCGGTGGAGGCGGGCGGCGGTGTAGTCTTCGCCGTCGCGCCACTCTAGGGCGAGGTGGTATTCGCCGGCGGTGGGTGCGGGGCGGATCTTGGCGTCCCGGTGGTCGGGGTCGTTGTCTTGGAGGACGCGGACGGGGTTCCACCAGACGGGGCTGCGTTGGGCGAGGGGGTGGCCGCAGCCGGTGAGGGCCAGGGTCGGGGAGAGGCCGAGGACGAGGCATGCGGCGATGGCGGCGGGGTTACAGGGTCGCGTCGTGTGCGGCATGCCGTTGAAGCTATCGCGGGGTGCTGGGCGGGACAAGGTTTTTGTTGGGAGCGTTGCTTGCGATACGCCGGGTTGTGTAGGTGGGGGTCAGGGGTTGGCGGATTCGGCGACGGCTTCGTTCCAGGTCACCGCGTTGATGTCGGGGCCGAGCTTGAGGTGATCGGGGAGGGGGCCTTTGCGGCTGCGCATGGCTTCGATCTGGTCTTTGATCAGGCCCTGGGCGACGAGGTCGGCTTCGTCGGTGGTGCCGAGGTCGCCGACGTGTGCGAGGTGGGTGTCGAGCTGATCGCGGAGTCGCTCGGCGTGGGACGTATGGGTGGGGTCGTCGATGAGATTATGGACGCAATGGGGGTCGTCGGCGGGGCGGTAGAGTTCTTCTGGGGGCTTAGGGTGTTGGAAGAGCGCGGCGTTACCGCCGGACAGGATGCCGGCGGCGTTCGCCTCGCGCATCGCGTGGACCGCGGACGCCTGTTCCATGTAGGCGTTGCGTTGGGCGTAGGGGATTTGCGGGAAGCTGTTGCGGAGGTAGAGGTAGTCGTGATCCCTGGCGTAGCGGACGTGGTCGAAGGCGGCGTCCATGCGGTCGCGTCCGCCGAAGGCGGTGGTGCGGGGGTTGGTGGGTGGCGAGCCGTCGGGGTTGAGGAAGGGTTGGCCCTGGTAGTGGGTGGGGTGGTCGGGGACGGGGACGCCGGCGAGGGTGAGGAGGGTGGGTGCGAGGTCGATCCAGGAGACGAGGGTGTCGCGGGTCGTTCCGGCGGTCGCCGACTGTCGGCCATTGAATTGCGGCGAGTCGGGGAAGCGGATGATGAGGGGCAGGTGGAGCCCGGCGTCAAAGCACCAGCGTTTTTGACGCGGTAGGCCGCAGCCGTGGTCGGAGAGGTAGATCACGACGGTGTTGTCGCGGAGGCCGTGCGTGTCGAGCCAGTCGAGGCACTGCCCGATCTCGTGGTCGGCCTGGGTGAGTGAATCGTGGTAGAGGACTTGCTGATGGCGGACCTCGGGGCAGTCGAGCAGGTCGGCGGGGACCGGGGCGTCTTTGGTTTGATGGCGGAGGGCGTCGGGAACATCGGGCGTGGAGCGGGCCTGCTCTTCGGGGGAGCGCCACATGGCGCTCTCGTGGGTCACGCCGAAGTTACGGAAGAGGAAGAACGGGCGATCGGCTGGGGTGGGTGGGGCATGCTCCCACCAGGCGACGGTGTTGGTGCACCAGTTATCGGTGGGCTCAAAGTTGAAGTCGAGCTTGGTGGGCCAGCCGACGTGGTAGCCGGCGTCCTGGAGCTCGTGGGTGAACAGGCGGGGTGGGTCGAGGAGCACGGACCGCATGAGGTGGGTGCCGAGTGAGTAGGGGTATTGGCCGGTGACCATGGTGCTGCGGGATGGGGCGCAGACGGGATAGGTCGTGAAAGCGTGGGTGAAGCGGACACCCTCGGCGGCAAGCTGATCGATGCGGGGGGTGCGGGCGTAGGGCTCGCCGTAGCAGCCGTGGTGGATGCCGACGTCTTCGGAGACGAGGAAAAGGAAGTTCGGTGGAGGAGCGTTTGCAGGCATGGCGAAGAGCATACCTACAGCCCGGACCTGCGATGCGTCGCATCGCGGCTACAAAAGACCACGGGCGTCTTGGGGGGTGTTAGCCGTTGAAGCCGGCGAACATGGGGGTGGAGATGTAGCGTTCGCCGAAGGAGCAGGCGACGGTGACGATGGTCTTGCCGTGCATCTCGGGGCGGGAGGCGAGGCGGACGGCGGCGCAGGCATTCGCGCCGGAGGAGATGCCGCCAAAGATGCCTTCTTCTGCCGCGAGCTTGCGGGCCCACTCGAAGGCGTCTTCAGAGGAGACGGACTCGACGCCGTCGAGGCGGTCGGTGTGGAGGTTCTTGGGGATGAAGCCGGCACCGATGCCCTGGATCTTGTGCGGGCCTGGGGCTCCGCCGGCGATGACGGGGGAGGTGTCGGGCTCGACGGCGATGAGCTTGAGGTCGGGGTTCTGGTCTTTGAGGAAGCCGCCGCCGCCGGTGATGGTGCCGCCGGTGCCGACGCCGGCGATGAAGGCATCGATCTTGCCATCCAGGTCGTTCCAGATTTCGGGGCCGGTGGTGTGGTAGTGGATGTCGGGGTTGGCGGGGTTCTCGAACTGCTGGGGCATCCAGGCGTGGTCGTCTTGGGAGACGAGCTCGGCGGCTTTGTTGATGGCGCCCTTCATGCCGTCGGCGGCGGGGGTGAGCTCGAGGTGTGCCCCGAGGGCGCGGAGCAGGGCCCGGCGTTCGAGGCTCATCGACTCGGGCATGGTGAGGGTGAGCTTGTAGCCCTTGGCGGCGCAGACGAAGGCCAGCGCGATGCCGGTGTTGCCGGAGGTGGGCTCGATGATGTGGGTGTCGGCGGTGATGGACCCGGCGGCTTCGCCGGCCTCGATCATGGCCTTGCCGATGCGGTCCTTGACGCTCGCCATGGGGTTGAAGAACTCGCACTTCATGTAGACCCTGGCGTGGTCGGGGGCGAGCTTGCGGAGGCGGACCAGCGGGGTGTTGCAGACGGTGTCGGTGATGAGGTCGTAGGCGTGGCCGTGACGGGCGGCGGCATCGGGGGCGGCGGAGGAGGTGGTGGACATGGTGGGCTCCGGACGTGTCGGGCGCGGGTGGATGGGAAAGGGCGGCGGAAGGGGCTGATCGGCCTATCTGCATCGTATGGCTGCGGCAGGGCGGGGACAACTCGTGGAGACCGCTACGGCTGGTGTGGGCGGGCTACACTGCCTGACCTCAACCGATCCCCCAACCCGCACCCTGTACAGGAGACGCTCATGTCCGCCACGCTCGAAACCCGTCCGAACGCTGTGACCCTCAAAGGCAACCCGATGACGCTGGTGGGTCCGGAGCTGTCGGTGGGTGACCAGGCCCCGGGCTTCGAGCTGCGGGCGCTGGACATGTCGGTGAAGACGCTGGCGGACTACGCCGGCAAGACGGTCGTGCTGTCGGTCGTGCCTTCGCTGGACACGCCGGTGTGCGACACCGAGACGCGTCGGTTTAACGAAGAAGCCGGCGGGCTTGGTGACGGGGTGGTGATCCTGACGGTGAGTGTCGACCTGCCGATGGCGATGAAGCGGTGGTGCGGGGCTGTGGGCGTTGAGGCGGTGGAGTGCCTGTCGGACTTCCAGCACCATGCGTTCGGCAAGGCCTACGGCGTGCGGATCGACGAGATCGGGCTGCTGGCCCGGACGGTGTTTGTGATCGATGGCGAGGGCGTGATCCGGTACATCCAGCGGGTGCCTGAGGTCGCGGAGGAGCCGGACTACGCGGCGGTGCTCGACGCGGTGAAGGCGTTGGGCTGAGCCGGTTTTCCACGCAGGCTCAACTTTGACCGGAATTGAATCGCCGGGTGTTGCCCGTAGGGTGATGCCTGTCGTATAACCGGGGCATGGCCGAGGCGAAGCAGGAGCGGGTTGCGAAACGGGGCAAATGGCGGAAGCGGTTGGGGGTGACGGCGGCGGTGTTGGTGGTGCTCTATCTGCTGGGCGGGTTCATTGGGGTGCCGGTGCTGGTGCGGTACATCGCGCTGCCGATGGTTCAGGATCGGGTCAACGGGACGGTGACGCTGGCGGACTCGGATTGCAACCCGCTGGTGCTGTCGCTGACGCTGGAGGGGTTCGAGGTGTTGCAGGCCGACGGGGCGGTGGCGGCGCGTTTCGACCGGTTGTACGTCAACGCGTCGCTGCTCAAGTCCATCTGGAACTGGGGGGCGTGGCTGGACGCCCTGGAGCTCGAGAAGCCCTACGGCTTGGTCCGCATCAACGAAGACGGCTCGATCAACCTCGAGTCCCTGCCCAAAGCACCCCCGCCACCCCCACCCGCCCCACCCACGCCCCCCGCCCCCCCGGCTACGCCGACATCGCAACCGGACGCACAGGCTGCTCCCCCGGCGACCCAGCCGGAAACGCCCGCAACCGCCCCGGAGGCTGAAGCGCCTCCCGCCCCTCCGCCCGCACCCGCACCCGCCCCTGCACCGCCACCCCCGCCCGCTGCGCAGCCGCAGGGGGTGTCGGTGGTGCCGATCAAGCTGGGGATCGATCGGCTGCGGGTCAGCGGTTGCCGGGTGAAGTTCGAGGACCGGACGCTCAAGCAGCCGTTCGAGCACACGCTCGCGTTCGATTTCCAGCTGGACGGGTTTGTGTCGGTGCCGGACAGCGAGAACCCGCTGAGCTTCGAGGCCACGACGCCGGCGGGGGAACGGTTCGCGTGGTCCGGCGACTTCCGGCTGGACCCGCTGAGCTCGCAGGGCCGGCTCGAGGTCGATGGACTGGACCTGTCGGTCTACAACGCATACTACGACACGATGGCGGACGCGGCGATTGGGGCGGGCCGGGTGTCGCTGCGGGTCGACTATGTCTTCTACCCGGTGCGTGATGCGCGGCAGCTGACGGTGGATCTCGAACGGTTCGCGGTGGAAGACCTGGCGGTGACGAGCCTGGTGGATGGGCAAGAGCTGCTGTCGCTAACGCTGTTCGAGGTGTTGGGGGTCGAGGTGGACGCGGTGGCACACTCAGTGGCGGGGGACACGGTGCGGCTGGTGGGCGGAGACGCATCGGTGGTGATGGGCGCGGACGGGCGTCTGAACCTGGAGCGGGTGCTGGCGAACGAGGGCATTCGGGAAGCGGCGACGCAGCCCGCGACGCAGCCGGCCACGCAACCCGCCGAAGGGCGTGTGGCTCGTGGGGACGCTGGGCTGTTCGGCGTCGGCGGAGCGCTCAACGGCCGGTATGTCTGGGTGGGCGGTTCAGCGATGGGGCAGGAGGTGACGCGGCGGGCGCGGACGATCGAGGACGTGGCGTTGGCGGTGCAGCGGCTGGCGGAGGCCGCAGCGGAGGCGGAGTGGGACCTGGCCTTGGCGTCGGTGGTGGTGGAGGACCAGACGCTGCGTTGGACGGACCAGACGACACCGACGGACGCGGAGATTGTGGTGTCGGGGATCGGGGTGGAGGCGGGGCCGATCGCGAGCGCGGACGGGTTTGCGACGCAAGTGGCGGTGTCGGGGACGTTCGCGGAGACGGGGCGTTTCTCGGTGGAGGGCCCGGTGGACGCGGTGAATCTGGGGGCGGACGTGGCGGTGAAGCTGGAGAGCTGGCCGCTGTCGGTGGTCGGGCCTTACGTCGCGGCGGCGCTGGAAGAGTCGGGGGGGACGGGGCTGTCGTCGGGCGAGCTGACGGTGTTGGGTCAGGTCATGCTGGAGCCGACGGGTCAGGACCTGCCGTTGGCGGGGTACGAGGGGACGGTGGAGGTGATGGGGCTGAAGGTGGACGGGCTCAGCGACGACGCCCCGCTGGCGGCGGCGGATGCGGTGCGGGTGCTAGACATCAAGGCGAAGGTGGACCCGAACACGCTGGCGGAGGGTGGGGGCAATCCGCGGGCGTGGCTGCTGGCGCAGGAAGTGGGGATGTCGATCGAAGTGGACGGCGGGGCGGGGCGGTTCGTCGATACGGCGGTGGACCCGCCGATGGAGCTGAGTGCGCGGGAGCTGCGGTTCCGTTTAACAGACCTGTCGAGCCACCCCGAAGACCTGGCGGACCTCGAGGTGGACGTGAAGGTGCAGGACCGCGGGACGGTGAAGGTGAACGGGCGGGTGCAGCCGCTGCTGGACCCGGTGGAGGCGGACAGCCTGATGGTGGAGACGGTGGGCGTGCCGTTGAAGGACTTCAGCGCGTTCTCGATCCCGGTGACGGGGTATCCGATCCGGCGGGGTCGGTTGTCGCTGAGCTTCCCGGAGGGGGCGGTGAACATCATCGACGGGAAGATCGAGGCGCAGCCGAGGATCCAGATCGACGGGTTTGGGTTTGGGAAGAAGGTGGACCACCCGGACGCGATGAACTTGCCGTGGAAGCTGGCGGTGGGACTGCTGACGAACCGTCGGGGGGAGATCGTGCTGGACCCGGGGCTATCGGGGGATCTGAACGACCCGAGCGTCTCGGTGGCGTCGATCGTGGTGCGGGTGCTGGGGAATGTGGTGACGGATATCGCGTCGAAGCCGTTCGACCTGTTGGCGTCGCTGGTGCCGGGGGGCGATGCGTTGGGGGATCTGAGCCGGGTGGAGTTTGGTGCGGGGTCGTCGGTGTTGTCGGGTGAAGCGATGCCGAAGCTAGAAGGTTTAGCAGCGGCGTTGGAGGAACGGCCGGGTCTGGGGTTGGGGCTGGTGGGGAGCACGGGGCCGAGCGATGTGTTGGCGATGAAGCAGGAGGTGGTGCGTGCGGGGGTGCGTACGGCGTTGGCGGAAGCGGCGGCGACGCAGCCGGCGGCCGCGGAGGCGGCGGATCCCGCAGCGCGGCAGCGGGCCGAGGACAACGCGTATGTGCGTGAGGTGGTTCGGCGTTACCTGGCGTTGAGGGGTGCCGGGGGGGGCGGGGAAGCGGGTGGGGAGGACGGAGCGGCCGGGCAGGCGGAGCCGTTGCCCGTGCGGGGCTTGCCGGGCGCGAACGGGGGCCGGGGGGCGGGTCGTTGGGGGTTAGAGTCGGCGGGGCGGGGTGGGCGG
>JBCDIM010000004.1:0-113730 GCA_038749105.1 Planctomycetota bacterium | reverse complement strand
GACATCAAAACGCACGCCATCGCCTCGGTTCGGTGAGCCCACCCGCCCGCCCGTCCGTGCATCCAACAGTCTGCTACTGCGGCATCCACATCTTGCCGCTCTCGACCACCTCGCACCCCGCCGGCAGCGTCAGCTCGGCTTCGGACTTCGCGTAGAAGGCCAGCCCGCGGTACGGCGTCAGGTACTTGTGGCTTTTCCGCAGCCATCCGCCGTAGGTGTGCACCACCAGTGGCTGTTCACCCGCATAAAGCAGGTCCAACAGCACGCTCGGCTTCACCTCGACCAGCACGCCCGACGCCCGGACCGCCTGCACCAGATTCGCGTGCGCCACCGCCGCACCCGCTCCAGCAGAAGCACCTGCGCTCATCGTGGAAGACTCCGCAAAGGGGGCGGACACCGCCCGGGTTACAGATATGGGCAAGGCCTGGGCGTACGGCCTTACGACGTCACGCCGTGCTTCTTCAGCAGCGCCGCGACCGTGTCACTGGGCTGGGCACCAACGCCGAGCCAGTACTGGATCCGCTCGGCCTTGAAGTTCACCGCCTTGGCGTCGTCCTTCTCCAGCGGGTCATAAGTGCCGAGCTCTTCGATGGCCTGGCCGTCGCGGGGCGACCGCTTGTCCATGGCACAGAGCCGGTAGTAAGGCCGGTGGGTACGACCAAAACGCTTAAAACGCAAACGAACCATGTCAGGGTCTCCGGGGGGCCTGCTCCCACTTATCGGGGCGGCCGTGACGAAAACGGGGCCGAGACGGACAGTCCGTCAGGGCAAGCCGCGTAGCGTACCAAACTCGAAGCCTCTTGCCTATCCCAGGCATTTCACCACGGAGGCACGGAGTACACGGAGCAAAGCAAAGGCATTCTCTTCTGCTCTCCCTGCCCTGCGTGGCTCCGTGGTGAACAATCACGCCGAACGCGACACCCAGTGCCCCTCCCCCACCTCCACAAGCGGCGGCCGATCCAGCAAACTCGACCGCCGGATGTACTCCACCCCCTCCTCCTGCTCGGCCTCAAGCTCCGCTTGCTCCATCGCCGCCCGCCGCTGCGCCTTCGCTGACCCCCCCGACTTCTCGTCCGCGTGCAGCACGATCGGCGACGGCACATCCCCCAGCAGCATGATCCGCCGCCGCTCCGCCTTCGGGTTCGGCATCGGCGCCGCCGACAGCAACGCCTTGGTGTACGGGTGCTGCGGGTCCGCGTACAGCTTCTCCCGGCTCGCCAGCTCGACGATCCGCCCCAGATACATCACCGCGATCCGGTCGCAGAAGTGCTCCACCACCGCCAGGTTGTGCGCGATGAACAGGTAGCTCAGCCCGAACTCCTCCTTGAGGTCGCTCAGCAGGTTCAAGACCTGGCTCTGCACCGACACGTCCAACGCCGACACCGGCTCGTCGCACACAATGAACCTCGGCTTCAGCGACAACGCCCGGGCGATCCCGATCCGCTGACGCTGCCCGCCCGAAAACGCGTGCGGGTACCGCGCCGCATGCTCCGTTTTCAGACCCACTTTGATGAGCAGCTCCGCCACCCGGTCCTCGAGCTCCGTCCCCTTCGCCAGCCCGTGCACCCGCAGCGGCTCCCCGATGATCCGCCCCACCGTCATCCGCGGGTTCAGGCTCCCCACCGGGTCCTGAAAGATCATCTGCATGTCCCGTCGCAGCTTCTTCATCGCCCCGTACCCGGCCGCGAACACGTCCCGACCGTCGAACGACACCGACCCCGACGTGGCCGGGATCAGCCGAAGGATCGACCGCCCGACCGTCGACTTCCCGCAGCCCGACTCCCCCACCAGCCCCAGCACCTCGCCCGGCTTCACCTCAAAGCTCACCCCGTCCACCGCCCGCACGTCCCCCACATGCTGCCGGAGCAGCCCCCGCTTCACCGCGAAATACGTCTTAAGGCCCCGTACCTCCAGCAACGGCTGCACCCGCTCCGAACCCCCACCGTCCTCACCATTCACACCGCTCTCGACCATGAGCCCATTCTAACCCACTGCTACCATGCCCGGCTCATGGCTAAGCCCTCCACCGAAACCAACCCGGAGCCGATCTCCACCGACAAGCTCCTCGCCGACCGCCGTCGCAAGCTCGACCGCCTCCGCGACGAGTTCAACCTCGATCCCTACGGCTCCCGCCTCGACGATGTCACCCCCCTCGCCGACGCCCGCGCCCAGTACAACGCCGACGCCGACCAAGCCCACAAAGACAACCCCGAAGCGGAAGATTCCCGCCCCGTCGTCCGCGTCGCCGGCCGCGTCATGCAGCACCGCGTCATGGGCAACCTCATCTTCATGCAGCTCCGCGACGGCACCGGCGACCTCCAGATCGCCGTCTCGAAAAAAGCCGTCGGCCAGCCCCACTTCTCCATCGCCAAGGCCACCGACTACGGCGACCTCGTCGCCGCCCAGGGCCCCCTCGCCACCACCAAGACCGGCGAAATCACCGTCTGGGCCGGTCCCTCTGCTTTACCCGCCGACTCCGCTTCCGATACATCGCACATCGCACATCGCACATCGCACATCGATCAAGGCTTCCAATTCCTCACCAAGTCCCTCGCACTCCCCCCCGGCAAGCACCACGGCCTCACCGACCCCGAAACCCGCTACCGCAAACGCTACATCGACCTCTACTCCAACCCCGAGGTCATGCAGACGATGCAGAAACGCATCGCCATCATCGACGCCATCCGCGACTACCTCCGCGGCAAGGGCTTCCTCGAGGTCGAGACCCCGATGCTCCAGAGCATCCACGGCGGCGCCGCCGCCCGACCCTTCAAGACCCACCACAACGCCCTCGACCTCCCGCTCACCCTCCGCATCGCCCCCGAGCTCTACCTAAAGCGCCTCCTCGTCGGCGGGATGCCGAAAGTCTTCGAGATCAACCGCAACTTCCGCAACGAGGGCATCAGCCCCCGCCACAACCCCGAGTTCACCATGCTCGAAGCCTACGAAGCCTACGGCTCGTGGGAGACCATGGCCGACCTCGTCGAAGACATGACATGCACGGTCGCCGAGAAAGTCCTCGGCACGTTGGTGTTTGAGCATGAAGTCACAAAGCGTGTAGTCGATGAAGATGGTTCGATCTCTTTATTAAAACAATCGAAAACTATAAATTTGAGGCGTCCATGGCGTCGCGTGTCCATGACTGATTTAGTCGAAGAACGCACAGGTTGGAAATTCAATCCTGACGATGATCCTTCAAGTCAGTGGCTAGGAGTGGCTGCTGTAATGTGCGTGAAGCATGACACCTCAATTGATGAACATAAAAAACTGATAGGCGACAAAGCTGCTTGGGTCGAAAGGGTGATTCCGTTTATCAGAGAGTGGCGGAATCTTCCCGAGGGTCGCGACAAACAAATTCATGGAGAAAATTTGAGCCTTGAGGACTGGACTGACTTTGCTGCTGTTGAAGGAGTGATTGACCATTTCTTTGGGCTAACGCCCGCAGAGCAGCTTGTCGAGGTCTACGAGAAACTGATCGAGCCGACGCTGATCGACCCGTGCTTCGTGACGCACGTGCCGAGTGTGATCATCCCGTTGGCGAAGAAGAACGCCGACGACCCGTACTTCGCCGACGTTTACGAGCTGGCGATCAACGGCGTCGAGATCAGCCCCGGCTACTCCGAGCTCAACGACCCCGAAGTCCAGGAAGCCAACTTCCGCGAACAGGTCGGCGACGAGGCCGAGAAACAACAGATCGACGAAGACTTCCTCGAAGCCCTCCGTGTTGGCATGCCCCCCGCCGGCGGCATGGGCCTGGGCATCGACCGCCTGGTCATGATGCTCACCGGCGCCGAGTCGATCCGCGACGTGATCCTGTTTCCCTTGATGCGGCCGCAGGGGTGACGCTTTTGGAACGCCAAGACGCCAAGACGCCGAGACGCCAAGAGCCGGACACCGAGGTTGATGCGCTGGCCCACGCCGTGATCGGTGCAGCGATCTCGGTGCACAAAGCCCTGCATGCCGGGCTGCCCGAATCCGTTTACGAAGAGGCTCTGTGTGTCGAATTGACCGAACGCGGCATCCCATTCGAGCGTCAAGCCAAGGTGAACGTGTTCTACAAAGAACGCCTCGTGGGCCAGGGTCAGCTCGATATCTGGGTTGATCGCAGACTTGTCGTTGAACTCAAAGCGGTTGAGCAGATCATCCCCAAACACAAATCGCAAGCCAGGGCTTACCTCGTCGCTACCGGCTGCCAACTCGCTCTGCTGATTAATTTTCATGAAGCGGTTCTGAAAGACGGCATCACCCGCATCGTCTACACACCAGAGACTTAGTGCTTCTTCTTGGCGTCTTGGCGTCTTGGCGTCTTGGCGTTGAAAACGGGCCTAAAACCCCGCACGCCACCCATGTACAAGCTGCTGCTCATCTCGAAGTACCTCCGGCGGAAGCTCGCGCCGCTCTTCGCGGCGGTCGCGGTGGCGATGTGCACGTTTATGGTCATCGTCGTGATCTCCGTCATGGGCGGGTTCCTTGATCTGCTGCGGGACGCGGCGCAGAAGCTCACGGGAGACGTGACGGTGTTGTCGCAGGGGCTCACGGGCTTCGAGAACTACGAGGGGTTGCTGGACGAGCTGCGGGAGTTGCCGGAGGTGGCGGTGGCGACGCCGGTGATCGACACGTTTGGGTTGTTGGAGGTCCGGGGGCGGACGCAGCCGGTGCGGGTGCAGGGGGTGGTGATGGAGGAGCTGGCGGAGATCGTCGACTACCGCGACACGGTGATGTGGGGGAACGCCGACCTGCCCGAGCGGTGGGGCAAGGGGCTGGCCCCGGAGCCGGACCTGCGGGAGTGGGCGGTGAAGCTGGAGGTGCCGGACAACTGGACGTTCCCCGCACCGGGGCTGGACGAGGACGAGCCGGCCGAGCAAGCGGATACTGCCACCATCCCAGCCATGGTGATGGGGGTGGAGGTGCTGCCGTACCAACGCCGGCTGGCGGACGGGTCGTACCGGATCGATGACAGCGACGTGGCCCGGGCGGTCCGGCTGACGGTCGCCCCGCTCGGTGCCGACGGGCAGCTCGGGGCCTACCGCCCGGATGCGCAGCGGTTTCTGGTGATTAATGAGTTCAAGAGCGGGCTGTACGAGGTGGACAAGCAGACGGTGTATGTGCCGTTCGACTGGCTGCAGGAAGCCCTGGAGATGCACAGCCGCGACGTCTGGCCCGCGGGCAGCTTCGATGAGGAGACCGGGCGTCGCACCGGTGACCCCGTCCGCATGCCCGGCCGAGCAGGTTCCATTGCGATCAAGGCTGCCCCTGGCGTGAGCGCGGACACGGCCGCCGCCGCCATCCGCCCGGTCGTCGATGCCTACATCGCCAAGGCTGGCGTCCGCGCCCCGCTCGCGGTGCTGACCTGGGAAGAGGTACACGGCCAGCTCCTCGGCGCCGTTCAGAACGAGAAGGTCCTGATCACCTTCCTTTTCTGCATCATTTCTTTAGTCGCGGTCGTGATGGTTGCGACGACGTTCTACATGATCGTCCTGGAGAAAACCCGGGACATCGGCGTGCTCCGCGCCATCGGGGCCGGGCGCGGCGGGGTGATGGGCATGTTCGTCGGCTACGGGCTGGCGATCGGTGTGGTGGGTTCCATCACCGGAGCCCTCGGGGCGTGGGCGTTGGTGACGCACCTCAACGAGGTGCAGGAGGTGCTCGCGACCAAGGCGGGGACGCTGCTGTTCTGGAAGTCCGCGGTGGTGACCGGGTTTGGGTTGGGAGCCGCTGTCGGCCGGTGGTACGCGGGGCGGAAGGGCTTGGAGCGTTGGTCGACCTCGTTCGGCGTTGCGATGCTGGTGGCCGGCGTGGTGATCGCGTTAGGCGTTTTTCTGTTCGACCTACCGAGCGGGATTGATCGGATTGCTGCTTTCAATCAGGCCTATGGCTTCCGCATGTGGAACCCGCAGACCTACCTCTTTGACCGGATTCCGGACCGGGTCGATGCGGTGGAGGCGGTGGCGATCGTGGTCGGGGCGATCGTGTCGAGCGTCGTGGGCTCGCTGATCCCGGCGTTCCTGGCGGGTCGGCTCGATCCGGTGGAGGCGCTGCGTTATGAGTGAGGTTGTGGTTGACGTGGGAGCATCGGATTCGCCACGTGCCCCCCGGCAAAGCCGGGGGCTAAAGGGTGAGTTGTTGGAAGCGCGGGGGGTGGAGCGGGTGTTTGAAGAGGGTGGTCGGTCGCTGCGGGTGTTGCAGGGGGTGGACCTGTCAGTGGGGGAAGGGCAGTGGGTGACGATCCTCGGGCGGTCGGGGTCGGGGAAGAGCACGCTGCTGCACCTGCTAGGCGGGCTGGACAAGCCGAGCTCGGGCGAGGTGTTCTTCCGTGGAGGGTCGATCGCTTCGCTGCGGGGTTCTGCGCTGAATCGGTACCGGGCTGAGTCGGTGGGTTTGGTGTTCCAGTTCTATCACCTGCTGCCGGAGCTGTCGGCGGTGGAGAACGTGCTGATCGGGGGGATGCTCCGGCACGGCATGTTCCAGTGGCCGGGGCGGAAGCGGGGGTATCGGGAGCGGGCGGAGGCGTTGCTGGAGCGGGTCGGACTTAAAGACCGGATGCGGCATCGGCCGAGCCAGTTGTCGGGCGGGGAGCGTCAGCGGGTGGCGATCGCGCGGGCACTCGTGAATGAGCCGGCGGTGTTGTTGGCGGACGAGCCGACGGGCAACCTGGACGTGGACACGTCGGGGTCGATCCTGGAGCTGTTCCAGCAACTGCACGGCGAGGGGCAAGCGATCGTGATGGTGACGCACGACCCGGCGGTGGCGGAGTTGGGTGACGCTGCGGTGACCTTGGTCCGGGGGAAGATTGTGGAGTCTGCGTCAGACGAGTGATGCAATAGCCGGACGCCGGCGGCGTCCGGACCGGTGGCTGTCAGCCGCCGGCTATTGGGGCCCGATGCTGGTGTCGCCGTTCATGTAGGGGTGGAGCGGGGCGGGTAGCTTGATCGACCCGTCGGCCTGTTGGTGGATCTCGAGGAGCGGGATGAGGAGACGCGGGAGGGCGGCGACGGTGTTGTTCAAGGAATGCGCGGTGGTGTTTTTGCCGGTCTCGGGGTCCTTGTAGCGGATGTTGAGTCGGCGGCACTGGTAGTCGTAGAGGCGGGAAGCGGAGTGGGTTTCGCCGTACGCGCCGGTGGGTCGGCCGGCATCGTCTTCGGGGCCGCGGCCGGGCATCCAGCACTCGATGTCGATCATGTCGGCGTTCTTGGGGCCGAGGTCGCCGGTGCAGCACTGGAGCAGGCGGTAGGGCAGCTCGAGGCTCTGGAGGAGCTGTTCGACGAAGCCCATCATCTTCTGGTGCCAGGCGCGGGACTCGGCCTCGTCGGCCTTGCAGATCACGACCTGCTCGACCTTGTCGAACTGGTGCACGCGGTAGAGCCCGGCGGTGTCTTTCCCGGCGGCGCCGGCTTCGCGGCGGAAGCAGGTGGAAACCGTCGTGTAGCAGAGCGGTAGGTCTTCCGCGGGGAGGATCTCGTCGGCGTGGTAGCCCATGAGGCCGACTTCGCCGGTGCCGGTGAGGGCGAGGCCTTCTTCGGAGGTGGGGTTGGCGATGTCGTAGACCTGGTCCCGGCCGTGGGGGAAGAAGCCGGTGCCGACCATGGTCTGATGGCGGACGAGGTCGGCGACGGAGAGGGGGGTGAAGCCGTTGGTGTTGACCATGAAGTCGAAGGCGTAGCGGAGGACGGCCTGGTAGAGGCGCATGCCTTGGCCGGTCATGACGTAGGAGCGGGCGCCGCCGACCTTGATGCCGCGGGTAAAGTCGGCGAGCTTGAGGGAGTCGCAGAGCTCGGCGTGGGTCTTGGGGGCGAAGCCGCGCTGGGCCTCGAAGGGTTTGGCGGGGTCGAAGCTGTCGGGGGCCCAGGTGCGGAGTTCGACGTTGTCGTCGGCGGAGGCGCCGACGGGGACGTCGGGGTCGGCGGGCTGGGGGACTTCGAGCCAGTGGGTGTCACGCTTAGCGGTGAGGTCGCGGATCTGGTCGGTGAGGGCGGACTCTTCGGCCTTGATGGCGGCGGGGCGTTGCTGCAGCTCGGCCATCTGTTGCTGGAGGGCGGCCTTCTCGTCGTCGGGGGCTTTCTTGAGGCGGCCGGCGATCTGGCCGATCTGTTTGCCGATCTGGTTCTTCTCGGCGGTGAGGGCCTGTTGTTGGGACTGGAGCTCACGCAGGGACCCGTCGGCGTCGAGGAGGGCGTCGAGGTCGGCGTGGGCGTGCTTGTCGGCGATGCCCTTTCGGTACCGATCGGGGTTGGCGCGGAGGTCCTTTAAATCGATCATGGGCCGGAGTGTAACGGAGCCATGACGTCAACCGGTCCGGCCAGACGTTGCCGAACCCCGGCGGATCAAAGGAGACACGGATGAGTGACGCGCAGGTTTATGAGTTTTCACGGGGCGGGGTCATGAAGCGTCTGGCTTACCGGGTGGACCCCGACGGTCTGGCGCAGGTGCGGGACGGGGTCGAGTCGTGGCGGATTCGCTTCGACGAGGTGTCGGGGTTGCGGTGGGCGTTGATGGAAGCCGGTGAGCTGGTGAGCTGGGAGCTGGTCGTGATTGGCGGCGACGGGGGTAAGCGGGTGCTGGGGTGCGGTTCGGGGGAGCCGAGCGATCGGTCGGCGTATGCGGGGTGTGTTCGGGCGGTGCTTGAGGGGGTGGAGGCGGAAGGGCAGGTGCCGGGCGTGGGGGTGTCGATGCGGTCGGGTTATCTGTGGATGTTTACGTTGCTTGGATTGGCGGGGGTCGTAGCGGGGGTGTGGACGCTGGTGGCGGGTGCGATGGAGCCGGGGTCGGCGGGGTTTGGGGATGCGTCGTTGTGGGTCGTGCCGGTGTTGTTCGTGGGTGCGGGGGTTTGGTTCATGTGGCAGTTCTGGCCGCTGCGTCGGCCGAAGGAGGTTTCGTTCGACACGGTTCGCGAGGCGCTCGGGGCGTTGGAAACCGGGGGGTGATGAAGCGGGGTGGCCGGTCGCAAGTGACGGGGCTAGGCGGGACGGACAGGTGGGGTGATGTCATACTCGAGGAGGGCGTCGGGGCCGAGGTGTTGGACGCGGTGGAGGGTGAGGAGGTGGGCGGCGTCGATGGTGGGGAGAGATTGGCCGCGGAGGGGGGCGGGGGCCTGGTCGTCGTTGAGGAATTGGGGGCCGATGAAGACGAGGGCGCGGTCGGCGAGGCCTTGGGCGAGGAGGGAGCCGGCGAGGGCGGAGCCACCTTCGACGAAGGCGTGGGTGGCGTGGTGCTGGGTGACGAGGTGTTGGAGCAGCGGCTTGAGGTCGAGGTGGTGGTGGTCGGGGAGCGGGGGGAGTTCGAGGAGTTCGATGCCGAGCTCGCGAAGGGTGTGTTGCCGGTCTGGGTTAGCGTCGGGGTGGTGGGCGATGAGAGTGGGGGCGGCGTTGTCGGAGAGGAGCTTGGCGGTGGGTGGGGTTTGGAGTTGGGGGTCGATGACGACGCGGCGGGGGGGCTTGCGGTTGGGGGGTCGGGTGAAGTCTTCGGGAAAGTCTCGAGGGGTGAGTTGGGGATCATCGGCGAGGACGGTGCCGATGCCGACGAGGATGGCGTCGCTGAGGGCGCGGTGTTGGTGGACGAGTTGGCGGGAGGCGGGGGAGGAGATCCACTGGGAGTGGCCGGTGCGGGCGGCGGTGTGGCCGTCGGCGGTCATGGCCCACTTGAGGGTGACCAGGGGGAGCTGTTGGGTGATGCGTTTGGTGAAGCCGGCGTTGAGGCGTTGGGCCTGGGGTTCGAGGATGCCGGTGGTGACTTGGATGCCGGCGTCGCGGAGTTGTTGGAGGCCTTTGCCGGCGACGCGGGGGTCGGGGTCCTGCATGGCGACGACGCAGCGGGCGATGCCGGCGGCGATGAGGGCGTTGGTGCAGGGGGGGGTTTTGCCGGTGTGGCAGCAGGGCTCGAGGGTGACGTAGCAGGTGGCATCGGCGGGGTCGTGGCCGTTGGCGCGGGCGTCGGCGAGGGTGTTGGGTTCGGCGTGGGGTTGGCCGAAGGCTTGGTGGTAGCCCTGGCCGAGGACTTGGCCGTCTTTGACGAGGACGGCGCCCACCATGGGGTTGGGCTCGACGTGGCCGCGGCCCTGCTCGGCGAGGGCGAGGGCGAGGGCCATGTAGTGGGCGTCGTCGGGCGGTTGGTTGGGCGGTGTGTGGACCACGGGCTGGTTTGAAATGTGTGTTTTGGTTGAGCGTGGCCCGGGCGTGGCGACGGCCGGGCTTTAAGGGGTTGGTTCGGGGGTCCGTACGATATGATGCAGTTCGCGTGTGGTGTTGGTCGGTTCTTACGAAAGGTCTGCGATGAAGCTCTTGTTCCGTGTGGCGTTGGTGTTGGTGCTGCTGGTCGTGTTGGCGGTCGGAGCGGTCTGGTTCTTCTTGGACGACATTGTGACCGGTGGGCTGCGGGTGGCGTTGGGTGAGGCGACGGGGACGCCGACGACGGTGGACGCGGCGTCGGTGAAGGTGCTGGGGCAGACGGTGCGGGTCGAGGGGTTGGCGATCGGTAATCCGGAGGGCAAGGGTTATTCGGAGACGCCGGCGATCAAGTTCACCAGCCTGGAATCGCAGGTCGAGCTGATGTCGTTGCTGGGCGACAAGCCGTATGTGAAGTATGTGCACCTGGACGGGGCGGCGATCTCGGCGGAGCTGGCGGGCACGGCGTTGAACCTCTACGACCTGAAGAAGAACCTGGACGCGGCGACGGGCGGGGGTGCGACGGCCTCGGCGGAACTCCAGGTGCAGACGGCGGGGCTGGCGTCTGCCCTCTTGGCGCAGGCCGGGGGGTCAGGGGGTGCGGATGCGAAATACAAGGTCGATGAGATCAAGGTCACGTCTGCGACGGTCGAGGCGAGCGGTCAGCTGGTGGGCTTGGGTTCGGTGCCGGGCGGGAAGCTGGGGCTGCCGGACATCACGCTAACGAACCTGGACGGGACGATGAACGAGATCGCCCTGCAGGTGTTGGGTCAGCTGATCGACGAGGCGATCAAGACCGCGGGGATCCCGGATGTCGGGGAGCTGGCGAAGCAGGCGGAGGCGCTAGCGAAGGAGAAGATTGGGGAGCTTAAGGAACAGGGGCAGCAGAAGCTGGATGAAGGGAAGAGGCAGTTGGAGGACGAGGCGAAGAAGCTCGTGCCCGAGGGGTTGCCGAATCCGTTTGGTGGTGGTGGGGGGGAGTGAGGTTGTGGCGGACGGCCCACGGTGGGACACCGTGGGCTTCGGGGAGGAATCAATGAGATGAAATGACAGCCGCGAGCGGGAGTGCTCGCGGCTGTTTTTTGAACCGGAGTGTGAGGTTTGTGCAGGGGACAGGCGGGGTGAACCCCGCCGCTAAACCGGGGTATGTAATCGTGGGTTTAGTCGGGGATGGTGATGGTGTTGGGGTCGAAGGTGGGCTCGGGCGTCTGGGGGTTCATCGCTTCGAGGGTGTCGACGAGGGACTTGAGGATGAGCAGGTCGCGGAGCCAGCGGCGCTCGGCGGGGACGACGAGCCAGGGGGCGTGGTCGAAGCTGGTGCGGGTCATGGTGTCGGCGTAGACGCGCATGTAGTCGTCCCAGCGGGCGCGTTCGTCGAGGTCGGCGACGTTGAACTTCCAGTGTTTATCGGGGCGGTCAAGCCGACGTTGCAGGCGTTTCTTCTGGTAGTCCTTGCTGATGTGGAGGAAGAACTTGCGGATCACGGTGCCCTCGTCGGTGAGCATCTGTTCGAAGGCGTTGATGTGGTCCCAGCGGTGCTGCCACTTGGCTTTGGGGACGAGGTTCTTGATGGAGACGATGACGACGTCTTCGTAGTGGGAGCGGTTGAAGACGCCGATGTATCCCGCGCGGGGGGCGTGCTGGTGGACGCGCCAGAGGAAGTCCTGGGCGAGCTCTTCGGACGTCGGAGCCTTGAAGGAGGTGATGTGGCAGCCGGCGGGATCGACGGGGCCGAAGACGCGGCGGAGGGTGGAGTCTTTGCCGCCGGCGTCCATCGCCTGCATGACGACGAGCAGCGACCGCTTGCCCTCAGCATAGAGCAGGGACTGCAGCTCGACGAGGCGTTTCTGCAGCTTGTGCATCAGGGCCTTGCCCTCGTGCTTGGGGATGCCGGCGTCGAAGCGGGTCGGGATGTCGTGGAGGTCGAGCGGCTGGCCGGGCAGGACACGGAAGCGTTCGAGCGGGGGGTTGAGGCGGTGCATGGTGGTGAGTTTAAGAGGGCGTGGGGCGTAGGGCGTAGGGTGTAGGGATGGCTGACCAAGATACGGTGATTCGTCGCGTGGTCGGGTGCATGACGGGGACGAGTCTGGACGGGATCGATGTGGCGTTGGGTTTGGTGCGGGGCCGGGGCCTAGAAGGCATGTCGGTCGGATTTGGGGGGATGGTGAGCCTCGAGATGCCTAGCGGGCTGCGGGAGGGGCTTTTGCGGATCGCGGAGGGCGGGGCGGTGACGGGGTTGGAGGTATTGCGGCTTCGGCGTGCGCTGGGGGAGCTGCACGCGGAGGCGGTGGCGGAGTTGGTTGAGCAGGTTGGGGGGGAGGTGGATTTGGTGGTGGCGCACGGGCAGACGGTGTGGCATGCGCCGGGGGATGAGTCGGGTGCGATGTCTTGGCAGCTATTCGATCCATGGCCGGTGGTGCGTCGGCTGGGGGTGCCGGTGTGTTACGACCTGCGGCAGGCGGATTTGATCGCGGGGGGGCAGGGGGCGCCGATCACGCCGGTGGCGGATTGGGTGATGTATCGGGGTGTGTCGGACTTGGTGGTGAACCTGGGGGGGATTGTGAACGTGACACGGTTGGACCGTGAAGTGGTTGCGGTCCGCGCCAAAGACGTCTGCCCTTGCAATCTTCTGCTCGACAGCCTGTGTCAGCGGTTGTTTGGCTTGCGGTTTGATGAAGATGGCGGTCTTGCCCTGCGTGGCAAGGTCGATGAGAAGGGGGCTCGGCGGATCGTTTACGAGATCGCGCAGGCGATCGGGCCGGGCGGCCAAAGCCTGGGGCGGGAGCAGTTTGGCGAGGCCTGGGTTGATCGGTGGATTGAGCGGCTTGTGCCGAGACTGTCGCCGGAGGATGTGCTGGCGAGCGCCGCCTTGGCGGTCGCGGCCATGATTTCCTGTGAAGCTATTGGGTTTCTGGGTCCCTCACGGCTGGTTTTGGCGGGCGGCGGGGTGAAGAATCGGGCGCTCATGAGGGCTATCCGTGAGCAGAACAGTGGGAAGGAGGTGCTGACCAGTGACGAGGTGGGGATACCAGCCGAAGCGCGGGAGGCGCTCGGGATGGCGGTGCTGGGGGCGTTGTCGTGGGATGGGGTGCCGGTGACGCTGCGGGGGGTGACCGGGGCGATGAAGCCTGGGGTGGCGGGTGCGTGGGTGTATCCTGCGGGGCATGAGCGATCAGGCTGAACGTAGGGGTGTGGGGGGAGGCACGGCCGCTGAAGCGGCCGTGCCTCGGGGTGAGGGCACGGTGGTAAATCGGGGGCATCTGGCGACGGAGCAGCGGCTGGCGGCGGCGGCGGCGATTGATGCGTTGTCGGTGGAGCAGACGCTGCGGCTGATGAACACGCAGGACATGGAGGTGCCGTTGGCGGTGCGGCGGGCGATCCCGGCGTTGACGCGGCTGACCGAGGCTGCGGCGGAGCGGCTGCGGCGGGGCGGTCGGCTGATCTATGTGGGGGCGGGCACGTCGGGGCGGCTGGGGGTGTTGGATGCGAGCGAGTGCCCGCCGACGTTTCAGAGCGACCCGAAGCAGGTGGTGGCGATTATCGCGGGGGGCGATAAGGCGCTGCGTCGGAGTTCGGAGGGCCGGGAGGACGACCCAGAGGGGAGTCACCTGACGCTGGCGCGGATGAAGGTTGGCGAGGACGACGTGGTGGTGGGGATCGCGGCGGGGGGGACGACGCCGTTCGTGTGGGGGGCGATCGGGTACGCGAAGGAGCGGGGGGCGGCGACGGGGTTTGTGACGTGCGTGCCGATGAAGAGCGTGATGACCCGGCCGAAGTCAGCGGTGATGAAGCCCAACGAGCCGTTGGCACCGGTGGCGAGGCCGAGTTTGCCGGCTCCGGTGGATTTTCCGGTGGAGGTGTTGGTGGGGCCGGAGGTGCTGACGGGGTCGACGCGGCTGAAGGCGGGGACGGCGACGAAGCAGGTGCTGAACATGCTGACGACGGCGGCGATGATCCAGCAGGGCAAGGCGTGGGGGAACCTGATGGTGGACGTGAAGGCGAGCAACGCGAAGCTGCGGGACCGGGCGGTGCGGATGCTCACGGGGCAGCTGGGGGTGGACCGGATGGCCGCTGGGGAGCTGTTGGATGCGGCGGACGGTCGGGTGAAGGTGGCGGTGGTGATGCACAAGCGGCGGGTGGATGCGGCGGGGGCGGAGGCGTTGTTGGAGGGGGTCGGTGGCCGGCTGCGGGCGGTGGTGGGGCCGCCGCGGTAGGAACTGCTTGCCAAATTCCGTATGTGGTTTATATTCCGCATATGGTTTCAGGCGTGCGGAAGCAGAATTCGGCTGGTGGCGGGGAGGATCCTGCGCCGGCGTTGACGCGGGGCTTGTCGCTGCTGCGGCGGTTGGGGGAGGGGGGGGCGAAGACGCTGGAGGAGCTAGCACGGGAGTCGGGCTGGCCGAAGACATCGGTGCTGCGGTGCCTGCAGAGCCTGGAGCGGATGGGTGCGGTGCGGCGGGACCCGATGGATCGTCGGTTCTCGGCGGTGGTGCGGTTGATGCGGGCCGACGAGGCGTCGGCGCGGGCGGCGCTGGTGGAGCGGTATGCGGGGGAGCTTCGGCGGCTGGCGGAGGGGTCGGGGCAGACGGCGGAGCTTCACGCGTGGGACGGCGCGGTGTTGACGCTGATCGACCGCCGGGAGGCGGCCTCGGCGGAGGTGACGGCGATCGCACGGGTCGGTTTTCGCCGGGATTTATTAGAACTGGACGCGTTGACGCAGTGTGTGATGGGCTGGGCGGGGTGGCGTCCGGGCAAGGGACAGCGGCAGTGGGCGTGGGACCGCGGGGTGATGCAGTGGCTGACGCGGCGTGCGGTGGACGGGGTGGTGGAGGGGGTGCTGCAGCGTGGGGGGGCGATCGATCTGGGGATCAACCCGCACGGGGTGCGGCGGTATGCACGGCCGCTGCTCTACGAGGGTGGCGCGCTGGAGGGGGTGTTGGCGGTGGCGCAGGTGTGCGGCCCGGCCGATGAGGGGCCGGCGGCGGGGATCGGTGAGCTTCTCGGTTTGGCGGGGGGTGTGTGATTCGGTTGCGGGGTGTGGGGCGTGAGGCATCCGGTATGCCATGTGCCCCTGGGCGGAGCCCAGGGCTAAACGATGCAGATTCGAAACTCTGACAAGGACTCTTTTATGCGGATTCTCTATCTCGATCTCGACGCGTTGAACCCCAAGCATCTCTCGTGCTATGGCTACTGTCGGCCGACCTCGCCGACGATCGACGCGCTGGCGGCACGCGGGGTTCGCTGCACGAACGTCTACGCATCGGATGCGCCGTGTCTGCCTTCGCGGACGGCGTTTTATTCGGGGCGTCATGGGATTCACACCGGGGTGGTGGGTCACAGCGGGACGGCGGCCGACCCGAAGCCGCAGGGGCGGAGCCGAGGGTTCAAGGACTGGTTCACGGAGCAGGGGTTGGCGACACGGCTGACCCGAGCGGGGTATCACACGGCCATGATCAGCCCGTTCGGGGATCGCCACTCGGCACACCATTTTTACGCGGGCTTCCGTGAGATCCACAACACGGGCAAGAGCGGTGGCGAGGTGGCGTTTGAGGTGCAGCCGGTGGTGGAGCGGTGGCTGGACCAGAACGCCGCGGACGACCACTGGTATCTGCACATCAACTACTGGGACATCCACACGCCGTACCGGACGCCTCTGGACTACGGCGACCCGATGGAGGGCCAGCCGCTGCCGGCGTTCTTTACCGACGAGGTGGTGGAGCGGCACATGAAGCGGTACGGGCCGCACTCGGCGATGGACCTGGGGATGTACGGCGATGACAACCCGGAGCGTTTCCCGCGGACGGTCGACCGGATCGACTCGATGGCGAAGCTGCGGAAGTGGATCGATGCGTACGACACTGCGATCCATTACGTGGACACGCAGGTCAAGGCGATCCTGGATCGGTTGGAGTCGGCGGGCGTGTTGGATGACACGCTGATCGTGGTGTCGGCGGACCACGGCGAGAATCAGGGGGTGCTGGGGATCTACGGTGAGCACGCGACGGCGGACGAGGGGACGTGCAACATCCCGATGATCGTCGCGGGGCCGGGTGTGAAGGCCGGCGTGGTGGACGAGGGGCTGCACTACAACCTGGATTTCGCGCCGACGCTGATGGACATGCTCGGTCAGGAGTCTTGCCCTGTGTGGGACGGGCAGAGCTACGCGGCGACGCTGACCGAGGGGACCGACACGGGCCGAGACGACCTGGTGGTGAGCCAGTGTTGCCATGTGTGTCAGCGGAGTGTGCGGTTCGGGGACTGGATCTACATCCGGACTTATCACGACGGGCTGCATCCGTTCCCGCAGGAGATGCTGTTCAACCTCGAAGACGATCCTTACGAGCAGGACAACGTGGCGGAGACGAACCCCGAGCTGTGCCGTGAGGGCGCGTGGCGGCTGAGCCGATGGCACGATGCGCAGATGCAGAAGATGGTGTTGAACGCGACGGATGTCGTGGACCCGTTGTGGACGGTGATGCGTGAGGGCGGGCCGGAGCACGCGGGGACACGGGGTTCCTTACAGGGCCACTGGGGGGGGTTGCAGCCCTACTTGGATCGGCTGGAGGCAACGGGCCGGGCGGACGGCGCCGCGGCGCTGCGCGAGCGACACCCGGAGTATCTGGAGGTGTGAGGTCGCGGCCATGACGGATGGCTGATGGCAAGCCGGCGTTAAGCGCGGACGGTCGCGGCACGGCCGTAGACGGTGGCCTGGGTGACGGGGACCTCGGCGACGGCGTCGGGCCCGATGGCGAAGACGCGGTCGCCGGGCTGGGGGCTGACGGCCTTGCCGCCGGTGAAGCTGCCGAAGGCCGGGAGCGTGAGGCAGGTCGGGGCGAGGTGGAAGCAGGGGACGCGCATGCGGTCGCTGCGCATGTCGAGCTTGATCACGGGGTGGGTGTGCCCGGCGATGACGGGTTGGCCGGGGGTGGAGCCGGTGTCGGTGGGGTGGTGGACGAGGCGGAGCCCGGCGATCTGGAAGCTGTCGAGGCACTCGATGTCGAGCTCGGGGGGCGGGTCGCCGGCTTGGGCGTCGTGGTTGCCGCGGACGTTGATGACCTCGAGGGGGGCGTGCCGTCGGCGCCAATCGGCGAGGTGTTGTAGCACGGTGCCGGAGACGCCCGGGCGGCTGTGGAAGAAGTCGCCGAGGATCAGAATGCGGTGGGGCTTGGTCTGGCGGACGGCGTCGGTCAGGCGGTTGAGGGTGGCGGTGGTGGTGCCGTTGGGGACGGGGACGCCGGCCTTGCGGAAGGCCTCGGCTTTGCCGAAGTGGGGGTCGGCGAGGATGAGGGCACGGCGGTCGGGCCAGTGCAGGGCTCGGTCGTGGAGGAGCTCAAAGCGTTCGTGGGCCCAGGAAATCTCGAGCATGTTCGGCGTCCTTTCCGACCGTGCGGCGGGCTGGCGTGAAGAGTTCGGTGCGGGCCGAGGGGTCTCGGGTGGCATCGAAGAGGTGAAACGGGGCCGCGTCCTGCGGCCGAGCCCCGAGTAGCAGAAAGATTATATCCGGGAGCCGTTCGGGTGCGCCGTGCGGAAAGCTCTAAAATCCTGTGAATGGCAGATGAGGTGGCCCAGTTGATCGGGCTGGAAAAGGTGTATCAGAAGAGCAAGGCGGCGCCGCCGGTGCGGGCCTTGGCGGGGGTTGATCTGTCGATCGACCGGGGGTCGTATGTGGCGATTATGGGGCAGTCGGGGTCGGGCAAGAGCACGCTGATGAACATCATCGGGTGCCTGGATCGACCCAGTGCGGGGCAGTACCTGCTGGACGGGGAGGACGTCGCGGCGATGCCGGATGAGGATCTGTCAAGGGTGCGGGGCCGGAAGGTGGGGTTTGTGTTCCAGGCGTTCAACCTGATCCCGCAGCTGACGGTGATGGACAACGTGGAGGTGCCACTGTTCTATCAGGGGGTGGGCCGACGGGAGCGTCGGGAGCGGTCGGCGGAGGCGCTCACGCGGGTGGGCCTGGGCGAGCGGTTGGAACACCGGCCCACCGAGTTGTCCGGCGGGCAGCAGCAACGGGTGGCGATCGCACGGGCATTAGTGAACCGGCCGAGCCTGCTGCTGGCGGACGAGCCGACCGGGGCGTTGGACACGGCGACGGGCGACGCGATCCTGGAGATGTTCGACGAGCTGCACGAGGCCGGGTTGACGATCGTGATGGTGACCCACGACGAGGGGGTCGCCGACCACTGTGAGCGGGTGGTGCGGTTGAAGGACGGGCTGATGCACCGCGACGAGGCGGGGGGCAAGGCGTTGCGTCGGGCAGCCATGTCTGAGGCGGCGTCGGGCTAGCCGATCAATCAATCGGTCGAGGGGGCTTGGCCGGGCTTGGAGGGGACGGCCTTAACGCAGCCGCCCTCGCCGCTGGGGCGGACGTGGGGCGTGTGTCGTTCGTGCGTGCCCATCCAGCCGTAGGGGTCTTCGCCAGCGACCATGACGATGTCGCGGGAGTCGGCCTTAGCAACGGTGTGGTGCTCGTCCAGGAAACAGTCGTGGCTCGGTGCGATGCCCGCCCAGGGCAGGAGCGAGGTCGCGCTCATGTAGTGATTAACGAGCACGCGGCGGTAGGTACCGGCCTTGGCCTTGTTGGGCAGCGAGCGGTGGAGCAGGTAGCCGTTGAAGAACACAATCGCGCCGGCTTTGACCTCGACGGGCACGGCGTCGTCGTCGGTGTATGGGAAGCTGCCGCTTTCTTCGGCACAGTCGAAGCGGGGGTCGTCTTGCTGGGCCTGGGGCCAGAGGATGCCGCGCTTGTGGGAGCCGGGGATGACCCAGAGGCAGCCGTTCTCGACGTTGGCGTCGTCCAGTGCGATCCAGCCGCCGGCGAGGGATCGGTCGCGGGTGGGGATGTAGTCCTCGTCCTGGTGCCAGGCCTGGCCGGGCTTGCCGGACGACTTGATGAAGAGCATGGACTGCATGCACTTGACGTCGGGGCCGATCACGCCGGTGAGGGTCTCGACGATGGCGGGGTGAGAAAGGGCGTCGGCCATGACGTCCGAGATCTTGTGGGGGAAGTGGATGCAGAGGTAGTTCTTGAGGACCTCGGCATCAGTCTGGCCTTCGTGCGGGCCGACCCAGCCGCGGAACTCTCCGTGCTCACCTCGGCAGATCGCGGTGGCGTCTTGGTTGATCGCTTCGAGCTCGTCGGCTTTGAGGGCGTTTTCAACCACGAGGAAGCCCTGCTCGCGGTAGAAGGCGGCGGCGGCTTCATCGAGGAAGCCGGGCTTGCTGCCATCGACGTATCCGGGGCGGTGCGTGGTGGTGCTGGAGGGCAGGGAAGACGGGGTGGCAAGGCTGGCCATAGCGGTTGACTCCTAGGCAGACAACAGGATGCTGAATCGTCGTAAGTATCGCATGGGTTGCGGGAATTCCCATATTCGGCTATTGCATAGTCATGTCTGAGATTGATCTTCCGCGTATGAGTGGGGTGATTTTTGCGGAGATTGACTACCCGCCGGGCTCGGTCTTTGGGCCGCGGGTTCAGGGGGACCTCCAGCTGTTTATGGTGGAGAGGGGGTCGGCGGTAGTGACGACCGATGGAATTGACCAGGAAGTGCGGCCCGGCCAGGTGGTGTGTCAGTGGCCGGGGGGACTGGAGCTGTTTACGTTTGACAAGACAGAAGAAACGGTTCACCGCTGGATCACGTTTTCCTTGGCGGACTGGCCGGGGCCGGATCAGCGGGAGCGGGTTGCGCGTTTGCGGAGGTCAAGCCCTGCGATCCGCGAGGAGGGCCGGCTGATGCGTAGGGTCTTCGAGCTGGGCTACAGCACCGTGCCGGACCGGCGGAAGTCTGACTCGGTTTCCCTGATCCAGCTGGGGCTGGCGTACCTGGTGGACTACCTGTCTGGGGATGATCTGGAGTCGGTCAAGGCGGAGCGGTTGCCCCAGGCGTTGACGGCGATGCGGCGGACGATTGACACAAGGTATGCCGAGGCGTTGACGCTGGACGATCTGGCGGCGTCGGCATCGGTGAGCGGCCCGCACCTGGCCCGGCTGTGTCGGCGGCACCTGGACACGACGCCGCTGCGGCTGCTCTGGGACACGCGGATCGACCACGGACTGACCATGCTGCGGGACACCGGGCTCAGCGTGGCGGAGGCCGCGTACCGGGTCGGGTTCGCGAGCCCGTTCCACTTCTCAAGGCTGGTCAAGGCACGGACGGGTGAGGCTCCACGCGACTATCGCCGCCGGGTCTGGGCGGTCGATGAGCCGGCTGAAGAGCCGTGAGGCTTACCCGTTTTCTTCTTCGTATTCGGTGAACTCGCCGCGTTCGCTGGCCTCCTCGACGTACTTCATGAAGGCCGAGTGCTGGTAGCTGATAAAGACGAAGGCGTGGTGGAGGGTGAGGTATTCGATGTCGGTGAGGTCGGGGTCGAGGTCTTTGCGGAGCCGGTCGAGCTCGGCGAGCAGGGGTTCGTGTTTCATGCGCCGAGTTTAGCCGGGCGGAAGTGTGGCGGCCGGCGTAGGGGAGAAACAGCACGGCCGGCGTTGTGGGCCAACGCCGGCCGTGCCAGGGGGTGATCAAGTCGAGGCATGGGGCTTAGGCCTCGGCCATGATGGGCTCGACGACCGCAACGGCGAAGCCCTCATAGGCCCCCCAGAAGTCGCGGGCCATCTTGTCGGGGAAGACGTGGAACCGGTCGTTCGTGATCCCGTCGATGACGCTGTCGGCGACGATCGTGGGCGGCTCGGTCATGTCTTCGGGGAAGCCGGCACCCGTCGCCATGTCGGTTTGGATCGGGCCCGGGTGGACGCTGACCACGAGGGTGTGCTGCTCGGCGAGGGCTTCGCGGAGGCCTTGCGTCAGGGAGTAGGCGGCGGCCTTGGAGGCGGAGTAGCTGGTGAAGCCGGCGAAGTTCTTGAGCGAGGCGACCGAGTTGAGCTGGACCAGCGCGGTGGGCTGATCGGGGCCGCCGTTGGCCTTGAGGACCGGGGCGAACGCCTGGGCGACGCGGACCAGGCCCTTGACGTTGACGTCGAACTCGAAGTCGATGTTGTCGAGGACGGCAGGGCTGAGCGGGTCGCCGGCCCGCAGGACGCCGCCATTGTTGACCACGATGGTGACGTCGGTCGCGGTTTGGGCCGCGGCGGTAATGGTGTCGGGGCTGGATAGGTCGAGCGCAAGCGGGACGATGGTGTCGCCGTGGGCCTCGACGAGCGGCCGGACGGAATCGGGGTTGCGTGCGGTGGCGTAGACCTTCGCGGCACCGGCGGCGACGAAGGCTTCGACGATGGACTTACCGATGCCGCGGTTGGCGCCGGTGACGAGGACGGTGGACCCTTGGATGTTCATGGTGGTGCTCGTTGGAGGGGTGAGTGAGTGCCGCCCGACGTGGGGAGGCCGATAGATAAGCGTTACGGGGTCAGGCGTATTCCGGTTCAACACGAAAAAAGCCCGGCGGGGGAGCCGGGCTTGGGGGGAGTTGTGTGTGCGAAGCGGGTCACGCCGCGGCGACGGCGGCGGTGATCTTCTCGGCGGCGTCGGTGAGCGCTTCGCCGACCTGCATGGTGGGGATGTCGGCCTTGGCGGCTTCGAGGATCTCCTTGGCCGGGCCGACGTTGGTGCCTTCGAGCCGGACAACGAGGGGGACGGTGAAGCCCACTTCCTTGGCGGCGGCGACGATGGCGTTGGCGATCGTGTCACACTTGGCGATGCCGCCGAAGATGTTGACGAGGATGCCCTTGACATTCGCGTCCTTGAGGATGATGCGGAACGCTTCGGTGACCGCTTCTTCGGTGGCGGAGCCGCCGACGTCGAGGAAGTTGGCGGGCTCGCCGCCGTGGAGCTTGATGATGTCCATGGTCGCCATGGCGAGGCCGGCACCGTTGACGAGGCAGCCGATGTCGCCATCGAGATTGATGTAGGACAGGCCGTAGTCGGCGGCGTGGACCTCGTCGGCGTCGGTCTCGTTGGGGTCCTGCATGGCGACGATGGTCTTCTGTCGGCCGGCGGCGTTCTCGTCGAAGTCGAGCTTCGCGTCGATGGCGAGGACCTCGCCCTCGGGGTGGGCGTCGCTGGCGGGGGTCAAAATGAGCGGGTTGATCTCCGCGAGCGAGCCGTCGCACTTGAGGAAAAGGTCGGCGAGGGAGTGCATGACCCGGCCGGCCGCGCGGACCTGACGCCCGGTGAAGCCCATGGCATACGCCAGCTTGCGGGCCTGATGGGCCTGGAGCCCGGCGTCGGGGTCGATCGGCACCTTGATGATCGCGTCGGGGTTGCTCTCGGCGACCTCTTCGATCTCCATGCCGCCCTCGGACGAGCCCATCATGACCGGCAGCCCGATGGCTCGATCGACGACGATCCCGAGGTAGAACTCCTTGGCGATGTCGACGCCCGCCGCGATGAGCAGCTTGTGGACTTCGACGCCCTCGGGGCCGGTCTGGGGGGTGACCAGCGGCTTGCTGAGGATGGTCTTGGCGGCCTCGCGGGCCTCGTCGGCGGTCTTGACCAGCTTGACGCCGCCGCCCTTGCCGCGGCCCCCGGCGTGGACCTGGGCCTTGACCACCGCGAGCTTGGCGTCGTAGCGCGACTCCAGCTCGTCGAAGGCCTTCTCGGCTTCGGTGGACGTAGAAACGACGATGCCAGGCGGGACGGGGACGCCGTATTCCGCCAGCAGCTCACGGGCTTGGTATTCGTGGACCTTCATAAGCCCGGCACTATACCGGTGGGGGCCGAACAGTGGGGGCGGGTGGTTGCCCGGCGGGTCGAAAGCGTCGATAATCGATTCAGTGAACCACGAACGGTCCAATATGCTTCCGCTGTCAGCTCCGCTGCTGGCGCTGTCGTTCGTGCTCTGTGCGGGCGTGACGGTGCCCGCGGTGGCTGGGACAAGCGGGGACACGAGTCAGCGGGCGACCCAGGCCGAGGTGGTCCGCCAGGTGGTGCGGGAGCTGACTCAGGCTGCGCGTCGGCTCACGCAAGAACGGCAGAGCTCGACGGCCACGGCCGGGCGGGTCGAGCTCGACGCCGCGGCGTTCTCGGCGGGTGTGGTTACCGGGGCGGATCGGCCCCACTTGGGTGCAGGGCTTCTCGCGGCACGCTCTCGGGCGAACCGCCCGCCGCCTCTTTCGGCCTGACCGTTCTGCGTCGGCTGTCCACTTTCATTTCGATCCAACCCTGAAACCGCAAGCTGCGCTCCAGCGTCTCCTTCGACCTGGAGCGTGAACTCCAACACTCCTCCCGCCCGCCGCGCTGGCTGGGCCTACCCGGAATCCTCCCATGGTCTTTCAATCCCTCTCCCGTGCGACCGCAAAGGTCTTTGGCTCCCGCAACGACCGCCTGATCAAGGGCTACAACAAGCGGGTCGTCCTGATCAATGCCCGCGAAGACGACACCCGTCGGCTGACCGACGCCGAGCTGAAGGCGAAGACGCAAACCTTCCGCGAGCAGTTCGAGGGCGGGGCGAAGGTCGACGACCTGCTGCCGGAGGTGTTCGCGGTGGCCCGGGAGGTGATGGACCGGTTCGTGGGGATCCGCAACATCTTCAACCCCGAGCACGGCTTCGACGCGTCGCAGCTCTCCGGCGAAGCCAAGGCGCAGTACGAGCGGTGCATGCAGGCGATGGCGTCCGTCGAGCCGGCCGAGGTCAAGGGGGGCGAGCCGGCGCCGCCGTGGCTGCAGATCGACGTGCCGGTGAGCCTGTATGAGGCGGTGCGGGGGCTGTACCCGGAGTCGCGTCCGCCGTTCCGGGCCCGGCCGTTCGATGTGCAGCTGATCGGCGGGATGGTGATCGGCGAGGGCAAGATCGCCGAGATGCGCACCGGCGAGGGCAAGACGATCGTCGCGCCGCTGGCGTGCTACTTCGCGGCGGTGCAGAACCTGTCCTGTCACGTCGTGACCGTCAACGACTACCTCGTGCAGCGCGACCGCGACTGGGTCTTCCCGTTTTACTACGGGCTCGGACTCACCGTTGGCGCGATCCACCCGTTCCACATGCAGCCGCCGCCGGAGAAGGCGCAGGCCTACGAGTGTGATGTGGTCTACGGCACCAACGCCGAGTTCGGCTTCGACTACCTCCGCGACAACATGAAGATGAGCACGGGCGAGCAGGTCCAGATGAACCGGGACTTCTGCGTGATCGACGAGGTCGACTCGATCCTGATCGACGAGGCCCGCACGCCGCTGATCATCTCTGGCCCCGCCCGGCAAGACCAGCGGAACTACGCCCTGGCGGACCAGCTCGCGCGTCACCTCATGGACGTGCACCGGCCATGGGCCGAGGCGGACAAGAAGTGCACCGCGGTCGAGCTCCAGGTCAAGGGGCTCGAGGGCGACATCAAGAACGCCCGGGACAAGTCGGGCGTTGCCGGCATGAAGGCCGAGGTGAAGGAGCTGTCGGTGAAGCTCAATGGGCTGCTCGACGAGCGGGACAAGTATGTGCAGTACTACGAAACTGAGCCGCAGAAGAAGGCGGCGCACCTGACGCACGAGGGCGTGGCCGAGGCCCAGAAGAAGGCGGGGATCGGATCGTTTTACGTCGGCAACAACATCGACATGCCGCACCTGCTCGAGAACGCGCTCAAGGGCCACGTGATCTATCAGAAGGACAAGGACTACGTCGTCGAGGGCGGCGAGGTGGTGATCGTGGATGAGAACACCGGCCGGAAGATGGTCGGCCGGCAGTGGTCGGACGGGCTGCACCAGGCGGTCGAGGCCAAGGAGAAGGTCAAGATCAAGGAGGAGACGCAGACGCTGGCGACCGTGACGATCCAGAACTTCTTCAAGCTCTACCAGCGGCTCGGCGGGATGACCGGCACGGCCATCACCGAGGGCACGGAGTTTATGGAGATCTACAGCCTGGACGTGGTCGCGATCCCGACCAACAAGCCGATCGCGCGTGTGGACCGGAACGACCTGATCTTCATGTCGGAGAAGGACAAGTGGGACGCGATCCTCGACGAGATCAAGCGGGTGCACGACCTGGGCCGGCCCGTGTTGGTGGGGACCACAAGCGTCGAGAAGAGCGAGTCGCTGTCCCGGGCGCTGACCCGGAAGCACGGCATCAAGCACGAGGTGCTCAACGCCAAGCAGCACGAACGCGAATCCGGCATCGTCGAAGACGCCGGCCGGCTCGGGGCGGTGATGATCGCGACGAACATGGCGGGCCGGGGCACGGACATCAAGCTCCGCCCGATCACGCGGGACGACCTGATCCACCACTGGAAGCAGCGCGACCTGCTGCCGGCGCACGCGGAGGCGTCGATGAGCGACGACGCGATCGTGGCGTTGTCGTACCGGCACCAGGCGACGCGGGAGCTGGGGATCAAGAAGAAGGAGGCCGAGGGGCTGAGCGATGAGGAGCTGAAGCTCAAGCTGCTTCAGAACTGGTGTGTGGTCGATGCGTTCATCGGTGAGAAGAAGGCAGAGGCGATGGACCTCGACGAGGCGATGGAGACGCTCGACGGGCTCGCCGACTACCAGCGGCATCGCCTGCAGGTCTGGCCGAACGCGGAGGCGATGGGCGGGCTGCACATCGTGGGGACCGAGCGGCACGAGTCGCGGCGGATCGACAACCAGCTGCGTGGCCGAGCCGGACGGCAGGGCGACCAGGGGTCGTCGCGGTTCTTCCTGTCGCTCGAAGACCCGCTGATGCGGATGTTCGCCGGAGACCGCACCAAGGCGATCCTCTCCCGCCTGGGCATGAAAGAGGGCGACGCGATCGAGCACGGCATGGTCTCCCGCTCTGTCGAACGGGCCCAGAAGAAGGTCGAAGAACGCAACTACCAGATCCGCAAAAACCTGCTCGAGTATGACGAGGTCATGGAGTACCAACGCTCCGACTTCTACGGGCTCCGGCAGCGCGTCATCGAGGGCGAAGACATCGCCGACCTGATCTTTGGCTACATCGACGACTCGGTCGCCGACGCCGCGGCCGAGTATCTGGATCCGGGCTACGCCCAGACGCAGGCCGCCGAGTGGGTGCGTCAGAACCTGGACGCATCGGTCGAGCCGGGCCGGCTGGCGTTGGACCATTTTGAAGAGCTCGAAGACCAGGTCCGCAAGGCCGCGTCGCTGGAGATGCAGAGCGTGATCGACATGACGCTGGGCGAGTACATGTCCGACGACCTGCTGCCCGAGGAGTGGGACGTGCGCGGGCTGTCGTCGTGGGCGATGAGCCGGTTCCAGGTGAACCTGTCGCAGAACAAGCTGCGGGGCAGCAACCCGCAGGAGGTGCGGGCCCAGCTGCTCGAGGCGGCTGAGGCGTTGGTCGAGAAGAAGGAGCTGGACGGGCTGAAGATCTTCAGCGACGAGCTGTATGGCCAGAAGGCGTTCGTTGGGTGGTGCCAGCAGAAGTTCGGGATGGAGCTCAAGGCCGAGGACTACAAGGACACCGAGCCCGGCGAGGCGTCGCAGCAGGTGCTCGACAAGGCCCGCGAGCAGTACCGCCGGCGTGAGCGGACCTACGGCGTCGAGTTCGTCATGGACCTCTTCGGCCAGCTCGCTCAGCAGGATCAGGCCGCCGCCCTCGAACAGCTCTACGGCTGGTGCAAGCAGCGCTTCGGCGTTGAGTGGACCCCCGACGAGTTCGGCCAGCATTTCGCCGGGAAGGACGTCGGCACCGAGCTGCTCCGCATGACCGATGAGTGGCTCGACGATGGCGGCGAGCTGCACAAGCTCGCCCAGGAGCAGGGGCCGAAGCTACGCAACGATTACCAGGGCTTCCACCGGTTCCTGGCTGAGCGGTTCGGCGTCGAGGTCGCCCCCGACGAGTTCGAGACGATCGACGACCACACCGCTTTCATCGAAGAGAAGGGTCGAGCGTTCTTCCGGGCCGAGCTGACCCGGCTCGAGCGCTTCGTGCTGCTTCAGATCCTCGACCAGATGTGGAAGGATCACCTGTACGCGATGGACCAGATGAAGGACTCGATCGGCCTCCGAGGCTACGCCGAGAAGGACCCGAAGATCGAGTACAAGCGCGAGGGCTCGAACCTGTTCCGGGAGATGCAGCGGAACGTGCGTGACCGCGTGACGGAGCTGATCTTCCGCGCCCGGCTGACCCCGCAGGTGCAGGTGCAGTCGCGCTACGGCGATCAAGAGAAGCAGCAGGCGACCGGGCCGGACGAATCAACTGCCGCCGGCAACGTGCCGCAGCGTGACCCGGCGATGGCCGCCGCGGCGTCGGGCCAGTCCGGAGCGGGTGGGGCCGGCGACGGTGGCCGAGCCCCACGCACGCCGCAGTCCCGCAAGGCCCGGCGTGCCGCCGCGTCGCGCGACCGCAGGTCCGACGGCGGCGGGGGTGGCGGCGGCTCGAGCAAGCCGCAGTACCGCAAGCGGAAACGGTGAGCTGACGCACGACCGCGGCCTAGTGGATGGTATGTTGAACGGATGACGAGATCCCGCCTCATGCGATGGACGGTGTCGGCCACAGCCGTGGGTGTAGTGCTGCTCGCGGGGCTTGGCTCGGCCCACGCGAAGCCGTTCGCCCTCGAGAGCGAAAACGGCAAGCATCGGGTGACGGTGCCCCGGATCGACGCCGAGCAGGTCCGTTCGGTGTACTACGCCGATGCGTTGGGCATGTATGTCGCCGACGGCGAGGGCGAGGGCCGCGAGACGATCGTGGAAAGAAGCGGTCGGCGGGTGAAGCCCTGGCCTGGTGACGAGAAGCACTATCTGGTCAGGGTGCGTTTCCATCACCTGACGTACGGCACCCAACCGACGCCGAAGAAGTGGGCCGGGTGGGATGCGTCGGGGAACAGGGGCGATGGCCCTGACCGTACGGTCCACTTGGGCGAAGGGGTCGAGGTGGGCGTGGGCTGGTCGCTATGCATCATCAACCCCGGCGACAGCGGCGTTCACCAGCGTCTGCGGTTGTTCTTCCGGCTCGACGACCAGACGGCGTGCCACGTCGAGGTGCACCGTTACCGTTTTGACCACAGCGCGTTTCAGAACCGACCGCGCCTGCTGGCGGCGCTGCTCGCACGCATCCGCATCAACGGCGAATCGATCGGCAAAGATACCGCCCGCCACGCCGTGAAGACGATCCACACCGAGGACCGTTGGGAGTAGGGCCCGTTGGGCAGAAGGAGCACACCGCATGGGCTTTGATACCAGTCATCCCTCCGAGGGCGGTGCAACGGTACTCCAGACGGCCCCGCCGCAGAGGTCGTGGTTCGGACGCAACTGGAAGTGGTTCGTGCCCTTGCTGGTGCTCTCGCCGCTGCTGGTGTGCGGCGGGGTGATCACGCTGCTGATCGGGTCAGTGTTTGGGATGCTCAAGGGGTCGCAGCCGTATGAGGACGCGTTGCTTGCGGCCCAGAACAACCCCGTGCTGGTCGCACAGCTCGGCGAGCCGATCGAGGCGGGGATGGGCATCAGCGGCAGCATCAACTACGTCAATGACGACGGCGATGCCGACCTGTCCTACGCCGTCAGCGGGCCGAACGGAAGCGCGACGCTGCGGGTGGTCGGCACGAAAACCAGCGGCAAGTGGAGTTACACGGTCATGACCGCCACAGTGGACGGCGGCCCGACCATCGATCTGATCGGTGGATCGACACCGGCCACACAGCTTTCGCCGTAGTTTGCCGTAGTCGGTGTCGGGTGTGCGGGTCAGTTGAGCACGGACGTGTACACGTCCTGGCAAGCCTCGGCGGCGTCGCCCCAGGTGAGGCGGCGGGACTCGAGGTCGGCGTGCTGCCGGAGGGTGACGCCGAGCGGTGGGTACTTGAGCACGGCGACGATCTTGTTCGCCATCTCGTCGATGTCCCAGAAGTCGACCTTGAGGACATGCTGAAGGACTTCGGAGACGCCGGAGGTTTTGGAGATGATGACGGGGACGTCGTGGCTGATCGCTTCGAGGGGGGCGATGCCGAAGGGCTCGGAGACCGAGGGCATGACGTAGACGTCGGCCATGGAGAAGACCTTGGCGACGTCGTCGCCGCGGAGGAAACCGGTGAACAGGACCTTGTGCCCGATGCCGTGGCGGGCGGCGAGCTCGATGACCTCGCGGACCTTGTCGCCGGCCCCGGCCATGACGAACTTGACGTTGTCCATCTTTTCCAGGACGCGCTTGGCGGCGTGGATGAAGTACTCGGGGCCCTTCTGCATGGTGATGCGCCCGAGGTAGAGCACGACCTTGTCGGTTTTGGCGATGGGCGCGGGGTCGGGGGCCTTGAGCTTGGTGTAGGGCTTGCCGTTCTCGATGCCGTTGTAGATGACGGTGATCTTGTCGGAGGGGCAGCCGTAGCGGGATTCGAGGACGCGCCGGGTGAGGTGGGAGACGGCGATGACGCGGTCGGCGGCGAGCAGGCCGTCGCGTTCGATGGCGAAGAGCTGGTGGTGGCCGTTGTCGCCGGCGCGGTCGAATTCGGTGGAGTGGACGTGGACGATCAGCGGCTTGCCGGTGGCCTTGGCGACGGCGGCGCCGGCGGGGAAGGTGAGCCAGTCGTGGGCGTGGATGACGTCGAAGGTCTCACCGGCGGCGAGTTCGACGCAGAGGTCGGCGTAGCGGCGGGTCTCACCGAAGAGGTCGCCGCTGTATTCCTGGCCGGGCGAGGCGGCCTCGACGATGGGGTCCACGGTGGGTGCGGGGCTGTCGCTGGGCGGGGGGGGCTGGCCGTTGACCGGGCCATTGGCGTCGGCGGCGAAGGTGCCGCTGTGGACGAAGCCGATGCCGCTGCCGGTCCGGGTCGGGCTCTGGGGGTACGGGCTGGTGATGCGGGAGGGCACGGCCCGGAACTGGACGCCGGGCAGTGCCGGGGGCTGCGGTTCTTCGGGGGCCGTGTCAATGGGTGCGGTATCGATGGCGACGCCGGTCTGCTGGGCGTCGATCACCGCCTGGGCAGACGCCGCGGCGGTGAAGCTCGAGGCCACGTCGGCCGACTCCCGTCCGCCCTGTGCCGCACGCGGGGACTGTGGGCTCAAGAGCCGGACGTGGTCGTGATAGTCCGACCCGACCGCCTTGGGCAGCACAAAGGTGACGTCGGTCCCGAGCCCGGTCAGGCCCTTGGTCAGACCGTAGCAAGCCGTCCCGAGCCCGCCCGAAATAAACGGGGGGAACTCCCAACCGAGCATGAGCACACGCATCGTGATCCTTTCCGGCGGGCCTCGACCGCCGGGGTTATCGCCACCAGACCTTCGGATGTAAGCAGCCCTTGCGGTCTTCCCTGACCCGTGACCGTATCCGGCGGCTGGTGCGGGGTCCGCCGACGGTCACGTCGATAACGTACCAAGCACACGCAAGGGTTCAACCCCCTGCGTTGAGCGTTTATCCCTAAAAGTTTGATGTTGCACAGAAACCCACGCCGTCAACTCGCTCATCCAACCGCAACTGCGAACCCGGCTCAATCTTCTTCCGGCGACATGTCGCCCAGCTCATAGAAGCAGGCCTCGTAGGCCCGGACCACCGTCGCAAGCTTCGTGGCGGTCTCATCACTCGCCAGGCCTTCCTGCCCTTCTGCCGTGACCCACGAGCGGAACACAAACCGCTTGGCGTCGTCCCGGAAGTGCTCGATCGGCAGTTTCTGGTCCAGCCCCAGGTCCACCAGCTCCTCCTCGAGCAGGTCTTCCATCTTGTCCCCGGTGTGCAGCAGGTCCGCCTCGATCGACTCGCTCAGCCAGCGGTTGGCGGTGAACAGCCCGGCCCAGACGCCCGCCCCACCCGCTCCACCCGCCCCACTCCCGGCAGGGCCTGGGGCGTGGGGGTCCACAAAATAGAACGCCTCGTCTTCGATCTCGCGGGCCCGGCAGAGCAGGCCCTCGTCACCGATCGTGACCTCGGCAAACACCCCCGCGTCACGCAGCTTGCCCGCGACGCCGTCCAGCCAGCTTGTTGTGGTCTCGCTCATAGCCCCGATTGTAGGCATCACGCCGACGGGCGACGGGCCGAGCGGGCGTGGAACAGCAGGACCCCCGCCGCCACCGACGCGTTGAGGCTGTCCACGCCCCGCCGGTCTTCCGCCATCGGGATGCTCACCAGCTCATCCGCCCAATCCGCCCACTGCCGCCCCAGCCCCCGGTCCTCCGGCCCAATCGCCACCGCCCACCCATTCGACGCACCCCAGTCCACCGCGTCATACGCCCGGACGTCCACCGCCGCCTCGGCCCCAAACCCCGGCACCACCGCCGCCGCGATCCGGTACCCCGCCCCACGCAGTCGGCCCACCGCCTCCTCCGCGTCCAGCCCACCCAGCACCGGCATCGCAAACACCGAACCCGTGCTGTTCCGGATCGCCTGCGGCGCAAACGCGTCCAGCTCCGCAGCCCCGTCCGCACCCATGCTCACCACCGCCCCGCACCCCGCCGCCGCGGCCGACCGCACCATCGCCCCGAGGTTGCCCGGCTTCTCGATCCCCGCCAACACCAACACCAGGCCGTCCTCCGCCGCCGCGGGCAGGTCCCGTTCCCAATCCCAAGCAGGCGTTTCAAACACCCCCAGCACGCCCTCCGGCTCCTGATGCCAGCACATCTTCCGCATCACCGCCTCACTCACACCCACCGCCGCAACGCCCCGCAGCGAAACCTCAGCGGCCTCGCCCAGCAGCTCGTCACACCGATACACCACCTCCGCCCGCAGCCCCGCCCCGAACGCCCGCCCGACCTCCCGCACCCCCTCCGCGATAAACACGCCGGCCCGCCGACGCTCTCGTCCCTTCCGCAGCCGGACCACCGCCTTCACCTTCGGGTTGCTCACACTGGTAATCACCCCCGCACCATAATCCGACACCCCGCCGCGCACAGCGAACATCCCCTATCCTCCCCGCCACATGGCTAAGCCCTCCAAACCCGCCACCGATCTGCCTGACCGCGTCAACGTCCTGATCCTCGGCTCCGGCGGCCGCGAACACGCCCTGGGCTGGAAACTGAAACAATCCAAACGCTGCGGCAAGCTCTTCTTCGCCCCCGGAAATGGGGGGACCGTCAAACTCGGGACGAATGTCGACTTGCCCATCGAGCCGGTCAACACCAAGAACGCTGACGCGATCGACTACTTCGCCCGGCAGAACGACGTGTCCCTGATCGTCATCGGCCCCGAAGACCCCCTCGCCCACGGCCTCGCCGACCGCCTCGCCAAACCCGGCGCCGGCGACACCCGCCCCCGACTCGTCTTCGGCCCCACCGCCGACGGCGCCCGGCTCGAAGCTGACAAGGCCTACGCCAAGGACCTCATGCGGGCCTGCTCGATCCCCACCGCCGACGCCAAGTCGTTCACGAACTACGAGCAGGCCGTGGCCTACGTCGAGGCCCGCGAGCTGCCGGTGGTGGTCAAGGCCGCCGGGCTCGCCAAGGGCAAAGGCGCGATCGTCACCGACTCGCCGGAAGAAGCCAAGGCCGCGGTTGACCTGATCATGAAGGACCGGGCCTTCGGCGAGGCCGGCGACACCGTCGTCATCGAGGAACGCCTAATCGGCCAAGAGGTCTCCGTCCTCGCGTTGGTCGACGGCCGGAACATCTACGTGCTTGACCCGTCGCAGGACCACAAGCCCGTGGGCGAGGGCGACACCGGGCTCAACACCGGCGGCATGGGCGTCTACTGCCCGACTCCCGCGGCGACGGATGCGCTGATGGACACCGTCTTCGCCGAGGTCCTGGTCCCCACCGTCGATGCGCTCAAGCGTGAGGGCATCGACTTCAAGGGCGTGCTCTACGCCGGTCTCATGCTCACCGCCGGCGGCCCGAAGGTGCTCGAGTTCAACACTCGCTTCGGCGACCCAGAGACGCAGGCCCTAATGGTCCGCATGACCGGCGACCTGCTCGACGCGATGATCAAGACCTGTACGGGTCAGCTCGACGAGGCCGACCTCGCGTTCCCGCAAAACACCCACTCCGTTTCCGTTGTCATGGCCTCCGGCGGCTACCCCGGCGACTACCAAAAGGGCCTGCCTATTACGGGCATCGAGGACGCGGAGTCCGACCCGGATGTGAAGGTCTTCCATGCCGGTACCAAGCTCGACAAGTCGGGCCAGGTGGTCACCGCCGGTGGCCGGGTCCTCAACGTCACCGCCACCGCACCGACGCTGAAGGAAGCGCAGGCCAAAGCCAACGCCGCCTGCGAGAAGATCGAATTCGAAGGCGCGTTCTTCCGCCGCGACATCGGGTTCCGGGCGTTATAGGCTGGTGCGTGCTGTACGCGTATCTTCTGGGTCCAACCGTAAGAGAGGTCTACATCATGCGTCGAACCCTGACAGGTGTGCTAACGATGGTCTCGCTGCTAATCTTGACGATACCGGGCTGTTCGCCCGCGTCCGACAGTGCTCCTGCAGCTGCCGAGCGGGCTCAGCGGTACGAGACGACGATCGTCCCCGTAGTGGGCGGGCTAGGCATGATGGTGGTGCTCACAGACCACGAAGCGGGAAAGACTTACCTCTACGCCATGCCGCGCCGCGCTGAGGACCCGACAAAGCTGATCGCCACCATTGATCTGACAACCGCTGGCGATCGTGAGTTGGGGCTGGTGCCAGCAGACCAACTATCCCCAGCAACCGCTCCGGCGACACAGCCGGGCTAATGGCATGGCGATGATGGTCAGTACAGCGGGATGAGCTGGCGGGTGGTGTTGACGGGGGGAGCGGGGACGAAGGTATAGGTGCCGGCGAAGCGGTTCGCCAGGGCTTCGAGGGTGCCGTCGACGGAGCGGTAGAGGAACTGGGCGGTATCGATGGTCAGCGTTTGGGGGTCGGATTGTGAGGCGACGAGCTGATCGATGGCGGCGTGGAGCCCTGGGCCGGTGCCCCACATGGAGCGTTGGGCGAAGCCGTCGTCGGAGGCGATGACCAGGGTGCCGGGGGCGTAGGCGAGGGCGGTGCCGAGGGCGGCCTGGGGGTCGGATCGGCCGGCGGCGATCTGCGGGCCGGTGGTGGTGAGCCAGCGGAGGGCGGCGGCACGGGTCGAGGCGTTGGCGGGGCGGAGGCCGCGGGACGGGCCGTCGGGGTGGCGGGGTTCGGCCAGGGTGTCGGCGCTGAAGAGGATGACGGTGAAGGGCTGGCCGGTCGGGAGGTCGGCGAGTTGCTGGGTGAGCCAGCCGTGGGCCTTGGGCAGGACATCGACCATGGAGCCGGAGGCGTCGATGAGGAAGACGACGGGCGGGAGATCCTTGCCGGGCATCGCGTTGACGACCCGGCGTTCGGCGGGCGGGGTCGCGGCCGACGGGGCGGCGACAATGGGTGTGACGCGGGCTGGCTGGGGTGCAGCCAGCGGCGCGGTGCGGGCGGAGCTTGCTGTGGCGGAAGGGTTGGTCGTGACGGGTTTGGGCGTGTCGATGCTGGCCTTGGCCGCCCCGAACCGGATGGGGGGCACGGCGATCCGGTTCTGCGTGACCCTTCGGGTGCTGGTGGTTGGCGGTGGCGTGGTGGGCGTGCTGCGGACGGCGTGCTGCGTCTCGTGATAGGCGACCGCCCGCGTGATCGGCCGGACGGCGTCGGGGTTGGCGTTGAGGGCGGTTGTGGCGGACGGTGCACCGACGACGGGGTCGGGCCGGAGGGCGGTCATGCCAACGAAGACGCCGACGAGCAGAAGCAACGCGGCGGCGGTGGGGAGGTGTCGACGGAGGATGGCGGGGAGCTTGGCGGGTAGGCCGGCGTTCAACCCACTGGGCAGAACGGCGGGCAGTGGGGTGTGGGCCAGGCCCCGTCTGGCGTGCTGCTGGATCTCGATGGCGGTGTCCCGGGTGCCGACCGCTAGCGGGCGGAAGATGTGCTGAGCGATGGGCTGCAGGACGGAGGCAAGGTCGCGGAGCTGGGTGGTGATCCGGTGCAAGGCCCGCCGTGGGAGGGGGTGGTCGAGGGGGGCGGGCTTAGACGCTTCTTCCAGCATCTTGGAGATGTGTTGGGGGGTGGGTCGCATAGGTCCATCCGTGGGTTGCGAGGGGGTTAGCGCTGGGTCGCTGCGATAAATCAGAGATCGGATCGGGGCCCGATAACTCCGCAGTTTTTGCGCGGTCCGCAGGCTGGGCGAGCGTTTGGGGTTTGGCGACACAGCCGACACGCCGTGGCCGGCTTCGTGAGGAGGGTCGGGGTATGCTGCGGCGATGTTGGAGAAGATCGAAGAACTGAAGACGGCGGCAGAGGCGGAGTTGGCTGAGGCCCAGGCGAAAGGGGCGCAGGCGCTCGAAGCGTTCCGGGTGCGGTATCTCGGGAGCAAGGGCCGGCTCAAGGCCCTCATGGGGCTGATGAAAGAGGTCCCGAAGGAGCAGAAACGCGCGTTCGGGCAGGGCGCGAACGCGCTGAAGGGGGCGTTGCAGGAGGCGTTCGAGGCGGCGTTGTCGGGAGCTGGCGGAGCCGGGCAGAAGTCGTCGGCGGCTGCGGGCTTGGTGGGTGGGGTCGGCGTGGATGTGACGGAGCCGGGCGAGTCGCCGGGGCTGGGTCGGCGTCACATCATCACGCAGGTGATCGACGAGATCGTTGAGGTGTTCGGGCGGATGGGCTTCACGCCGGTCGAGGGCCCGGAGCTCGAAGACGAGCACCACAACTTCGTGGCACTCAACATCCCTGAGTCACACCCCGCCCGCGACCCGCTGGACAACTTCTATCTGACCGACCCGTCGGAGCCGAACCCGAAGCTGATGCGTTCGCAAACCAGCACGGTGCAGGTCCGGGTGATGGAGGAGACCGAGCCGCCGGTGCGGGTGGTCTCGGTCGGCCGGGTGTATCGGCCGGACGAGCACGACGCGACGCACTATTCGATGTTCCACCAGATCGAAGGGCTGTATGTCGACAAGGGCGTGAGCATGGTGGACCTCAAGACGACGCTGGTGCAGTTCGCCCGGGCGATGTTTGGACACGACGCGGAGATCGACCTGGTGCCGAGCTACTTCCCGTTCACCGAGCCGTCGGCCGAGCTGTACGTGAAAATGGACCTGGGCAAGGGCCCGGAATGGATGGAGGTCGGCGGCTGCGGGATGGTCGACCCGGCCGTATTCGAGGCGGTGGGTTACGACCCGGAAGAATGGACCGGCTTCGCGTTTGGACTCGGGATCGAACGGCTGGTCATGCGGAAGTACAACATCCCCGACATCCGCTGGCTGTTCGAGAATGATGTGCGGTTCTTGAAGCGGTTCTGACTAAGAGACGCCTCGGGTCACACCTTGCGTGCGAAAACACTCATCCCCGTCTTTGCGACCATCCACCTCGTGTGTCTGGTCGTTGTCTTCTTCGTATGGGGCAATTTTGAGTTTGAGGATTCGATCCGCGAGGCGGTCGCCCAGAAGATCGTGTTCGGGCTTGCGTTTCCTTTGGTGTGGCTGTCAGCCGGATCACACAGTGCGGTTCCTGGCTTGATTCTGGTGCCCGCAAACTCCGTGCTCTGGGGCGCTGGCATGTTTGGCCTCGTACGTGTCATTCGTCGCGGTCGTGGCAGAGAAGGCAAGCTGTCGGCGTAGTCGTGAGCCATAGCCTTCGGTGGGAAAACGCTGGACAGGTGGCAGGGCCCGGGCCGACACGGCCCGGCTCGCCGGGTTTTGCTGTCGTTGTGGCGACTTACCAGAGCCGGGCGATGTGCTTGTGGACTTTGCCACTGTTCCAGTAGGCCTGGTGGGCTTTCGAGACCCAGGGGCTGACGCGGAGGTAGAGGTCTTGGGCGCAGGGGTGGTCGTTGAACAGCTGAGCGATGGGGTAAGCGATGGGGTCATCGCGGTCCCAGATGTTGATCCAGCGGGGGCCGGTCAGGGGCGAGTGGTCGAAGGGGGAGCTGGGCCGGTCGGCGGGGCTGTCCTTGAGTCCGTAGTGGGCGGGGTTGAGCGGTTCGCAGTCGGCGAGGTCTTCGACCAGCTGGCGGTTGCGGGGCAGGACTAGGGCGAAGGGTGAGCCGAAGGTGATGAGCCGGCGGACGCGGAGTCGGCCACCGCGGGCCATACGTTGCAGGCGTTCCAGCTGCCCGCAGAGGGCCTGGTATTCGGGGTCGTCGGTTTCCTTGGGCGGGCCGAGGAAGTCCTCGGCGGGTCGGTCCTCAAAGAAGAGGGAGAACAGGAAGTCGGCGCAGATGACCGAGCCGGCGGAGTGGCCGAGGAAGGTGAGCGAGAGGGGGTCGGGGTCTCGCTCTGGCGTGAGCTGCGGGGCCAGGGCCTGGACGATCCGGCTAGCAAGCTCGGTGCGGAGCGAGGCTTTGCCGTCTTTGCTGACGTAGTAGAACATGTCGCCGAAGCCGAAGACGAAGAGGCTGCGGAGGCCGTTGAGCCCCCAGCGGGCGGGGTTGAGGCTGAAGCGGTCGGTGCGTTTGAGCCGGCTGAGGGTGGCGGTGCCGTAGTGCTGCTGGGCGGGGGAGAGGGCGTGGTGGTTGCGGTGCGTGTCCGGCGTGCCGGGTGCGGTCGGTGCGGTGGGAGGGAAGGGTGGGGTGGGTGGGGTGGGGTGGCGTTTGCCCCACTCGATGTAGATGGGCTTCGCATTGTGCCAGGGCGAGTCTTCGGGCAGGTATCTTGCGATCCCTTTGAGCAGCGCCTCGTAGTCGGCGTCGTGGGGTTTGACGAAGGGTTGCGGCTGAACACCGTGGACCAGGACGAGGGTTTCGCGCATCGGGGGCTCCGGAAGTGGGGGTGTCGGGGGTTGCTTTTTACGACAGGCCCGCGGGCTGTGCGCACACGGGGGGCCGGTTGACGTGGGGTGTTGGCCTCGTCATAGTCGCGGCGCGGCAGGGGGATGAACGACCGACCTAGACAGGAGGCTGCCGGCCGGCGGTGAGACGACCGCGGCGGCGAGGTGTGATGCTCGACTTTTTTCGCAAGCGGAAGCGGACCATCAAGAACGACGTGCTCTCGGGGCTCACCGTGGCGTTGGCCCTGGTGCCCGAGGCGGTGGCGTTCGCGTTTGTGGCCGGGGTCTCGCCGCTGATCGGGCTGTACTCGGCGTTCTTCCTCGGCTTCATCACGGCCGTGTTCGGCGGCCGGCCCGGGATGATCTCGGGGGCGACCGGGGCGATGGCCGTCGTGGTCGTCGCACTCGTGGCGGAGCACGGGGTCGCCTACCTGTTCCCGGCCGTCTTGCTCGCGGGGCTGTTCCAGCTGGTCGTGGGGATCTGTCGCCTCGGGATGCTGATCCGCATCGTGCCGGCCAGCGTGATGCTCGGCTTCGTCAACGGCCTCGCCATCGTGATCGGGATGGCGCAGCTCGGCAGCTTCAAGGTGCTCGGCGAGGACGGGGCGCTCAAGTACATGACCGGCACGCCGCTGCTCGTGATGGGCATCCTGGTCGCGGTGACCATGTTGATCATCTGGGGGCTGCCGAAGCTGACCAAGGCGGTGCCCAGCTCGCTGGCGGCGATCCTGGTGGTGACGTTCGCGGCGATCGGGCTCTCGTCGTTCTTCGGGGTCGAGACGCCGACGATCCGGGACATGCTGGTCACGAACGAGCAGGCGCAGGCGGTGCGCGCCGCGGCGTCGGCGAAGGGGGAGGCGGCGGTCGAGGCTCAGGCGGCTGCGTTGCCGGAGGGGTTGCGGGTGGTGCCGACGGGGGAGGGTGGTGGGGTGACGCTGGAGGCGGCGGAACTCGAGGCAGCGTTGGCGGGGGTGGATGAAGAAGCGATCGGGCTGAGCGGGGGGCTGCCCCGGCCGTTCTTCCTCGATGAAGACTGGAAGGTTGAAGATTCTGCACTCGCGCCTTACTCCCCGGCGGAGTTGCTCAACACGCTGTGGGTCATCCTGCCGTTCGCGTTGATCTTGGCGGGGGTGGGGCTGATCGAGTCGCTGATGACGTTGACACTGGTGGACGAGATCACCGAGACGCGGGGGCGGGGCAACAAGGAGTGCGTGGGCCAGGGTGTGGCGAACGTGACCTGCGGGCTCTTCGGCGGGATGGGCGGTTGTGCGATGATCGGGCAGTCGCTGATCAACGTGAACAGCGGTGGGCGCGGCCGGCTATCAGGGATCACCGCGTCGGTCATGCTGCTGGTGTTCGTGCTGGTGCTGGCCCCGTACATCGAGCTGATCCCGATGGCAGCACTGGTCGGCGTCATGTTCATGGTGGTGATCGGGACGTTCGAGTGGGCGACGCTGAAGATGTGGCGGCGATTCCCGATCGCCGACTTCTTCGTCATGCTGCTGGTCACGGGCTACACCGTGTTCATGCACGACCTGGCGACGGCCGTGCTGCTCGGCGTCGCGGTGAGCGCCCTGATCTTCGCCTGGCGGCACGCGTTCCACCTCGGCGTCGACATCCGCTACGACGAGAACGGCTCGAAGCACTACCAGCTCCACGGGGCCCTGTTCTTCGGCAGCGTCACCCACTTCACCGACAGCTTCGACCCCGCCCATGACCCCGAGGACACCGTCGTCGACTTCTACTACACCCGCGTCTACGACCAGTCCGGCCTCGAGGCGATCAGCAAGCTCGCCGAACGCTACCGCGCCGCCGGCAAACGCCTGCACCTGACGCACCTCTCCCCCGAGTGCCGCGACCTCCTCGACAAGGCCGGCGACCTCGTCGAGGTGAACGTGTCGGAAGATCCGCAGTACCACGTGGCGACGGATCGGTTGGGGTAGGAGGAGGGCGTAAGCAAGAGATTCGTAGGTGGTGTGAGTTTTGGAACCCCACCGCGGGTGCGACGGCGCCGCTCCAGCCAGCTGCCACCTGCCGATTCATTAACATCAGTCGCATGAGGCGTAGTCCATCCAATCTTCGGAATAGGTTTGGCTCAGGCTATCTGACGATCCTCGGCCTCGCGTTGCTGATCGGTCTGCCGGGTTGCCATCAGGTCGTGGAAAGCCCGGATCGGGTGGTGATGACCTTTACGACCGGCACACGCTGGTTCGTAAGCGCAATCGCGCTGGCTCTGTTCGTGGTGGGTGGTTGGATCACACTCAAGAAGTCGAAGAAGATTGGCTTGGGGTGCCTGGCCGTCGTTTTGGGGTTCACCGGGTTCTTTTGGCCCTGGTTCATGTTTGATCGCCTGACCCTCGACGCCAACGGGGTCCACTCGGAGAGGTTTTGGTCGTTTGGCCGAGGCCCCTTGGTCGACTTCGAGCGGGTCGAATGGGTCGAATTCGGCACCGAAGAACACTACAGCCCTACCGGGATGTTCCACGAAACGGATTACGTCATCGTGCAGCACCAAGGCCAACCGGCCAGGCAGATGGGTTTACCCCCCTTGTGGCATCGCGAGCAGAGCAGGGTCCAAGACTGGATGGCTCACCACGGCGTACCGCTCAGTTCGGTGGCGGCAGCTCTCGATCAGGCAGAGGACCCGTTCGAGATTGAGTTCGGTTTCGGCCTCGTTTACCGGCTCGATGGCCGCTCCGCGAAAGAGCGGCTTCAAGCCGCGCTTTTCAGCGATGCCATGGATGAGAGTCAACGCGATGGCGACGGTGTGCGACTGGGTGATCTCATTCAGTCCGGCAAGACAATCGCGGGCACCTTCCGCAATCGCGTCGAACACGAGGGCGAATTCGTCGAAGTGATCTTTACGTTCGAGCCGGAAGGTCGCTTCACGTTCGAGACGCGCAGCAGCCCGTCCCTGCCCCCGGCTCCCGAGCCATTCGAGGGCAGCTTCAGGCGTAGCGAGAGGTCATTCCTGATCGAAAAAGACGGGTTTATGATCGAGCGACTCGTTCCCCATTCGGCTGACTCATCGACGAACACGCCACGCGCCCCATGACTCGTTTCATACCGGGGGCATCGCTCGGGCTTTATGTCCCGGCCACACACCGAAACCGACCAAAAGTGCGGCGGGGCTTGGTGGATTTCGTAGGGCTCACCTCACCATGCTTACTGTACATGTAAACAACGACTCCCGACCCCTTTTCTTAGCCCGACCCCTTTTCTTAGCCCGACCCCTTTTCTTAGCCAGGAGAAGGAGACTGCCTAACCACCTGCTGCAGTTGACCGGCTGCGCCCGTGATTAGAAACTGGATGTCGGTGGTACGCCATTCCTGCAGGCGGTCGGAAACCTAGCCGAATGACGTGAGGCCCACCTTGAAGCGTTTATTGCTCTGGTCTGGATGCGGGTTAGTGCTCTTCGGAGTGCTGCTCGGGATCGCCAGCTTTACGGTCTTTGATCCAGAGCCGGTCGCCGTCAGGTTGATCGGTGAGGAGGGGGAACACGCTGACGCTCTGCCCGAGGCGGATCAACCGGGGAGTTTGATCGGACGATATGCCGTCGCTGTCGAACCCGGTGCTCTCGAAGCGCACTCCGCTGTCACTGAGTTCCAGGCGGGCTTGATCGTCCTGACCGTCATCTTGCTGATTGTGGGGGGCGGGCTTTTGATCGCTCGCAAGTGGGCCTAACCACCGGCGACAGTTCGTAGGGTGGGGTGAGCCTACAAACCCCAACAAGGGCGTGGCGTGGCTGGTGGGGTTCGCGGGGGCTCACCCCACCCTACTTACTTGCTAGCACTCACAATATTTGCGAGGTCTGAATGGCCATATCCAACTAGAATACATCCAGCGAACGGCATGTCATCGAATACAAATAACTTTTTTTCGCAGAATGAGGTAAACAGCTAATGAAAGATCTTAAGATTCTTACTGTTAGATTTAACCTTCTTCTCGTAATCGCGCTGCTGTCCACGGAAGTACGCGCAGATTTTTTGCTTGCAACCACATTCTCCGGCGATCTAATAAGCGTGAATCCGATCACGGCGGAAGGTACGCTGATTGGTCCAACAGGGTTTGGGGCACTCAACGCAATTGATACTGACAGTGAAGGCACCGTGTATGGCGCGACGAATGACGGCCTGCTAATTATTAACTCTGAAACAGGAGAATCTGACTATATCGGTGATTATGGGCCAGGAATCATTGTTGAAGGGTTGGCCTTTCATCAGGGAAAACTGTTTGGATCAGCCAATCTTAATGGCTCACAAGCAGCAAACTTCTTAGTCGAAATCAACCGCATTACCGGACGAGCTACTCCTATCGGTGCCGTAAATCCTTTGGCACAAGACCTCAACGGCCTTGCTGGCGGAGGACTCAATGAACTGATTGGAGCCAATTCCGTGCCGGTTACAGGTAATCTATTTAGCATCTCTACTCAGACCGGATCAGGATCGATCTCTTCAGGTCAAATCCCTCGAGTCATCACGGGTATTGATGCAGACAGTACTGGCAATTTGTTTGGCGTTAGTCTGTCAAGCCTAACTTCTCTAAATGCAGAATCGACTTTACTTCGCATAGATCCCGAAACTGGGCACGTATCCGCCATCGGCGATATTGGTTTTAGGACGGTATCCGGAATCGCCTTTATTCCATCATCGGAAGTAATACCTGAGCCCAGAACAGCTGTATTAGTTCTTCTAGGGGCAACCGTCCTCCTGGCACGAAGACATGACCAGCGGATTCAGCTCTAGCACCAGTGTTTGGCATACCTCGACACTGCCTTGATGGTTTCGTCGGCAAGATGAATTTGCCCTACGCAGATTGCATCTGGGCGACGCCTTCGGCGAAGCGTTGGTAGCGGTGGTTGAGGACTTTGTGGCGGTCCATGTTGGGTTGCCAGACATCTGTTGATTCGGCGGTTTGGGACTTGGCGAATTCGGCGAAGGAGTCGGGGGCGGTGTTTGCTTTAACTGCGGCGGTGTAGGCGGCGAGGAGGGCGGCGCCTTTGGCGGAGCCTTCCTGGTCGCCGGCGTTGGCGTGGATGGGGACGCCGAGGAGGTCGGCGTAGAGTTGGGGGGCGAAGCCGTCTTTGGATTTGAGGGCGCCGCCGGTCATGACGACGCGTTTGATGGGGCCGGTGTGGGGTTTGAGCTGTTCGAGGCCGTAGCGGAGGGTGAGGCAGGGGGACTCGAGGAGGAGGTAGGCGAGGAGGCCGGGGTTGGCGATGGCGTCGATGCTGAGGTGTTGGAGGGAGGCTTTGGCGTGGGGGAGGTCGGTGACGTTTTCGCCCTGGAAGAAGCCCCAGAGGAGGGGGCCGTCGGCGTCGGGGGTGGCGGCGGCGGCGAGGTCGGTGAGGTCGTCGGCGATGGTGGCGAAGGGTTGGTTGGCGAGTTTGGATAGGCCGGTGACGTATTGGGCGAAGGCGACGGTGCCGGAGCGGCAGCAGACCATGAGCATGGTTTTGCCGTCGGGGCCGGCGAGGACGTTGACGGCTTCGCCGGTGGCCTTGAGGTCGGTGGTGCAGGGGAGGTTGCCGGTGAAGGAGGTGCCGGCGGAGAGGGCGAGTTCGAGTTCGTCGACGGCGGCGACGACGAGGACGGATTGCTGGTCGCCTTCGGGGGGGGCAACGGGGGTGCCGACGGGGAGGCCGCCGAGGAGTTCGCTGCCGGCGGGGGTGAGGGTGCCGGCGACTTGGCCGGCGGGGATGACGGTGGGGACGAGCTGTTCGAGGGGGGTGAACTGGTTGTTGGTGAGGTTGTCGATTTTGCGGAGTTTGTCGCGGTCGATCTGGCCGTCGGGGCCGAGTGAGCCGAACATGCCGGAGGCGTCGCCGGGGCCGAGGACCCATTGGCCGGTGAGGTCGTGGACGATGGAGCCGGAGGTGACGGTGACGCCGGTGGCCTGGGCCCATTCGGTGGGGTCGGATCGCATGCGGGCGAGGATGTGGCAGGCAGTCCATCGGGCGGGTATGTGTTCGCCGAGGAGGGCGGTGAGTTCTTCGGATTCGGGCACGCCGCGGGGGTCGTTCCACATGTCGCAGCCGAAGGGTTTTTGGTCGTTTGCGTCTTTGCGGACCATGCAGTGCATGTGGCCGGTGACGCCGATGGCGGCGACGGCGTCGATGGGGGAGCCGGTGTTTTTCTTCACGTCCTCGCGGAGGTCGGCCATGGCGAGGCGGATGGCGTCGGACCAGTAGTGGGCTTGTTGTTCGAGTTGGCCGTCGGGGAGGCCGGGGGTGTAGTCGTGGGCGTAAGGTCGGTCGCCGACGCCGAGGACGGAGCGGGAGTTGGGGTCCCAGAGGATGAGGGCGACGCCCTGGGTGCCGGCGTCGATGGCGAGGATTTCTTGTCCTGAGAGTGTGTGTGGCATAGAGCCTCCTTATGAAGGGGAGGAGATCGTAACGCGACCGGCGGTCGTTGACCGCCGGCTATTGAGGGGTGGGGAAGTTGGTGGGGGTGTTAGGCTTGGCGGATGGTTGAAGGGCATCCGTTTTTGTTTGATCCGACGTATGGGTATGACGAGGCGGGGCTGCGGGCGGTGGAGCCGCCGGGGGAGGAGCCGGAAGACTTGGTGGCGTTCTGGCGGGGGACGTATGAGGCGGCGTTGGAGGTAGAAGCGCGGCCGGTGGTGCGGGAGGTGGCGTGTTCGGTGGCGGGGTATCGGTTGGCGGAGGTCGAGTTTGAGGGGTGGGACGCCGAGCGGGGGACGCGGGGGACGCGGGGGTTGGGGGGTTGGTTGCTTTGGCCGAGGGACGCGGAGCCGGTGGTGGGGGTGGTGTGGACGCACGGGTATGGCGGGCGGTCGGAGCCGCCGGCGGCGGTGCCGGGGCTGGATAGCGGGGGCGTGCCGACGGCGTGGTGGTTGCCGTGCCTGCGTGGGTTTGACCGGTCGGCGGCTGAGGACTTGCCGAGCAGCGCGGGGTGGCATGTGCTGCACGGGATCAAGAATCGGGAGACGTATGTGCACCGGGGCAACGCGGCGGACGTGTGGGCCTCGGCGTCGGCGTTGCTTGAGGTGTTCCCGGGGGTGAAGGATCGGCTGGTGTATTGGGGACAGAGTTTTGGTGGGGGGATCGGGGCGTTGGCGGTGCCGTGGGACAAGCGGTTCACGGCCGCGTTCTGGGACCTGCCGAGCTTTGGGCATCACCCGGTCCGCTTGCGGTGTGAGTGCGTGGGGAGCGGGGAGGCGGTGCGGCTGTATCACCGGCGTCACCCGGAGGTGGTGGAGGTCTTGCGGTATTACGACGCGGCGTTGACGGCGGGGCATATGACGCGGCCGACGATGGTGGGGGCGGCGTTGTTTGATCCGGCGGTGCCGCCGCCGGGGCAGTTTGCAGTGTTCAACGGGCTGCGGGCGGTGGGGCGCGAGAAGGAGCTGTTCGTGCGGCGGTACGGGCACTATGCAGAGCGTGAGGCGTTGGGGGGCAGTGATCCGGTGCCGTCGGCGTGCGGGTGGTTGCGGCGGGTGCTCGGGTTGGATTAGTCGGCGGAGACGGTGCGGGTCTTGGCCCATTGGCGGAGGGAGGCGAGGCGTTCGGCCATGGTGACGGAGAGGGGCGGGGAGGTTTTGAGGGCTTTCTCGATGGCGTCGGTGTTGGGCTTGGTGCGGGAAGGGAAGCCGGCGAAGAGGGAACTGGCGATGGCGGCTTCGATCTCGGCGCCGGTGTAGCCGTCGGAGGCGTCGGCGAGGCGTTTGAGGCCGAAGGACTTGGGGTTGAGCTTGCGCTTGGTGAGGTGGATAGAGAAGATGGCTTTGCGGACGGTCGGGCTGGGGAGGTCGACGAAGAAGAGTTCGTCGAAGCGGCCCTTGCGGAGGAGTTCGGGGGGGAGGGCGTCGATGTTGTTGGCGGTGGCGACGAGGAAGACGGGGGCGGTGTGGTCCTGCATCCAGGTGAGGAGGGAGCCGAACATGCGCTGCGAGGTGCCGCCGTCGTTGCTTCGGGAGGAGGCGGAGGCGAAGCCCTTTTCGATCTCGTCGATCCAGAGGACGACGGGGCTCATGGCTTCGGCCTGGTCGAGGGCCTGGCGGAGCCGGCGTTCGGACTCGCCGATGTAGCGGTCGAAGAGGGCGCCGGGGTCGAGGCGGAGGAGGGGACGTTCCCAGGAGGCGGCGATGGCTTTGGCGCAGAGGGACTTGCCGGAGCCGGGGACGCCGAGCATGAGGACGCCGCGGGGCGGTTGGAGCCCGAAGGCCTCGGCGTCGTCGGTGAAGGCGTCGCGTCGGTCCTTGAGCCATTGCTTGAGGTGTCGGATGCCGGCGATGTCGGAGAGGTTGAGTGGGGTCTGGACGTATTCGAGCAGGCCGTCGGCGTGGAGCATGCGGCGCTTGGTGGCGAGCATGTGGTTGGCGTCCTCGTCGGTGAAGGACGGGTCGTTGGTGATGGCTTCGGCGACGACGCGGCGGGCTTGGGGGAGGGAGAGGCCGCGGAGGTTGCGGACCATGGTGTTCAGGGCGCGGCGGGTGACGCGGACCTCGGTGCGGCGGTGCTTCTTGGCCTGGCTGGCGAGTTGTTTGACCAGCGCTTCGAGTTGGTCGTCGTCGGGGAGGGGCGGCTCGTAGGCGACGGCGGTATCGCGGAGGTTGGCGGGGAGCGGGGCGGGGTTGCCCAGAAGGACGAGGGTTGCGCCGCGTTTGGCGGTGTCGTGGAGGGTGTCTTTGAGCAGGCGGGCGAGGACCGGGTCGGGGAGGTGTTCAGCGACGTCGAGGAGGATCAGGGTGTCGGGTTTGAGGTCGCTGTCGAGGTGGTGGGTGAGGGCGGCGGCGGGGTGTTCGGTGTTGCCGCGTTCGGTGACGGAGCTGGGGACGCCGCGTTGGAGGCCTCGGGTGGCGGACCATGTCCAGGCGGAGTGTCGGTGGGTCTTGAGCGTGTCGGCGAGTTCGCGGAGGAAGGCGGGCTCGTCGTCGGGCTGGACGGTGATCAGGGGGTGGTTGGCGTCGAGGAGGGTGTCGAGGCTGGGCGGTCGGGTGTGGGACATCGTGGTGTGATATCAGAGATAGGGGCGGGAACACATGCGACCCATCGAAACAGACCGCACGAGCGGTGGACGCGTGGTCAACGCGCGGCAGATTGCGGATGATCCGATTGGATCGACCGATCACTCGGCTGCCACTATGTTGGGGTTATCGGATGTCTTGCGGGTTAACGGGTGAGCTGAGGTGGTCGATGATCCCACGAGAAAGCGCGGCGGCGCGGTGCGTTTACGCCGGAGTTGTTGGGCGTGAGAGAGATGGCATGATCCGAGCGTTTGCGGATACGGAGGCTTTGGGTCGGGTGGCGGGAGACGAGGGCGGGTCCGGTGCGCGCGGTGGGCGGGTGTTGGGGGATTGGCGTGAGCATGGACCGGTGCGGGGGGATGGGGCGGGGGTGGAGGCGGTGCGGTCGGCGTTGGAGGCGGCTGGGCCTGATGCGATGGTGGTGGTGGATCTGGACGAGACGCTGCTGCGGACGAACTCGACCGAGCGGTATCTGGATGCGGCGCGGCCACGGCTGGTGGCGGCGTTGGTGTTGGCGGTGTTGGGGCTGCTGCGGCCTTGGCGGTGGATGGCGAACGAGGGCGAGGGCTGGGATGCGGTGGACCTGGCGATGCGGGACGCGTGGCGGGTCGGGGTGATGCGTCGGGTGCTGCCTTGGATCGATCGGCGGTGGAAGGGCGGTGGCGTGGGGGTGATGCGGGAGCACGAGAACGCGGCGTTGGTGGAGGCGTTGCGGGGGCACCCAGGCCCGGTGGTGTTGGCAACGCTGGGGCAGCGTCGGGTTGTGGAGCCGATGCTGTCGGGGTGCGGTCTGCGGTTCGATGGCCTGGTGGCGGGGCCGGACGCGGGCTGGGGGGCGTGGCGGGCGGCGGGGAAGGCGGCGGCGGTTCGGGCGGAGTACGGGGAGGAGGCGCTGGCGGGTGCGGTGGTGGTGACGGATTCGGAGCGGGACGCGGACTTGTTGGATGCGGCGGGGGTTGGGGTGTGGGTCGAGTGGGAGGGGATGAGCCCGGTGGAGGCGCAGTCGTCGGTTTACCTGCCGTTGGCTTACACGTCGCGGGTGAAGCGGCCGGCGGAGCGGGAGGTGGTGCGGCAGGTCTTTCTGGATGACTACGCGTTGCTGGTGTTGGCGATCGGGCTGGTGAACCCCTGGACGGCCGGGAATCTGCTGGCGTTGACGGCGGGTTTTCTGGCGTTCTTCTGTGTGTACGAGCAGGGCTACCGGGAGAACGATCGGCTGGGTGAGCGGTACGAGCGGCGGCCGAACCTCTCGTCGGCGTACCGGGAACGGCCCGAGCTTCGGCGGGGGGTCGGGGCTTGGCCTTGGGTGTGGGCGTTGGGGCTGGCGTGCTTGGCGGTGTGGGGGCTGCATGCGCCTTTTCTGGGTTCGGGCAGTGCCTGGTCCTGGGGGGCGGCGGGTTGGAGCATGGCGGGGTTGATGGGTTTGCTGATCGGGACACGGCTGGTGTTCGGGGTGTACAACCGGGTGGATGTGGTGACCCGGGTGTTGGTGTTCCCGTGGCTGCAGGTGGGCAAGACGTTCGGGTTCTTGGTGCTGCTGCCGACGGGGTTGGCAGGGGCGTTGTTTATGGCGGCGCAGGTGGTGCGGCGTTGGCTGAGTTATGCGTGTTACCGGGCGGGGGGCGAGGCGGAACGGCTGCCGAGCCATACGGTGCGGGTGATGGCGTACCTGGTGTTGGCGGCCGGGGTGGTGGCGTGGACGGGGGACCTGCGCTTGTTCAAGGGTTGGGCGTTCTGGGTGATCCTGGGGTGGCTGCTGCTGCGTGGGGGCCGGCATGTCTGGTGGTCGGTCCGCGGGGTGCGTTGGGGCGCGGGGATGGGCGGTTAAGGGCCTGGGCGGGCGGGCGGCGAAAAATAAATTTCGGTCGCGCTTGATCGGTTGTGTATGCATTGCATATACAACTGTCATGGATCGCGAATCGGCAAGAGAGCTGGCGTACGGGATGGGGTCGGTCTGCCTGGGGTTGCGGGTCCGGCTGCTGATGCGCGTGGTGACGCCGATCTACGAGGAGGCGTTCCGGGGGCTTGGGGTGACGGTGCCGCAGTTCCATCTGTTGGCGGCGATCGCGTGGCTGGAGCCGACGACGGCGTCGAAGATGTGCGGGGTGATCCACCTGGACCGGTCGTCAGCCAGCCGGATGCTGCCGTTGATGCGGAAGCACGGCTGGATCGCGGAAGGATCGACACTGAAGCTGACCGCGAAGGGGCGTCGGCTGCTGAAGAACTGCGAAGAGCCGTGGGCGGCGGCGCAGGCGGAGCTGCGGGCGATGCTGGGTGAAGACGATGCGCAGGCGTTGTTCGAAGTCACCGAGCGGTTGTGGAACCGGGCGACGGGTGATGCGATCACCGCAGGAGGTCTCGACCAATGGCAGCAATGAGCGGCAGAGCAAAATGGTGGTGGGTGGGGTTCGGCGTGGGGACGGCGGTGGTGGTGGGTGTGGTATTGGCGGTGGTGCGTCCCGGTGGGGGTGCCACGGCGGGGCAGGCGGAGTCGGTGGTGCAGGAGGAGGCCGCGCCGTCGCTGGTGGTGCTGGTGGAGCCTGCGGTCGTGGAGGCGAGCTATCCGGTGGCGGTGCGGTACGCGGGTCGGGTTGAGGCGGCCCGGCGGAGCAGCCTGGGGTTTGAGTTGGGTGGTCGGCTGAAGGGGATTGGGGTACGCGAGGGGCAGGCGGTCGTGAGGGATCAGCCTTTGGGTGAGTTGGACACGACGCGGTTGCTGTCGGCGAAGACCGAGGCGGAGCTGGCGGTGAAGCAGGCGGAGGCCTCGGAGGCGTTGGCGAAGCTGGTGCGAGACCGGGTGTTGGCGTCGTTTGCACGGAACGGGACGACGGAGCAGGAACGAGACGAGGCGGTGCAGGGGTACGCGGTGGCGGTGGCGGCGACGGCGTTGGCCCAGGCGGCGGTGGACCGGGTGCAGGCGGACATCGATAAGTCGGTGCTGACCGCGCCGTTTGACGGGGTGGTGGTGCGTCGGTTGGTGGACGAGGGCGCGGTGGTATCGGCGGGGCAGGGGGTGTTAGAGCTGATGGAATCGGTGGGGCCGGAGGCGCGGGTCGGGATAGCGGGAGAAGCGGCGGGGTTGCAGGTAGTGAGGCAGCGGTATGACGTGGAGGTGGGCGGGCGTGGGGTTGGGGCTGAGGTGATTGCGGTGTTGCCGGTGCGGGAGGCGCGGACGCGGGCGGTGGAGGTGTTGCTGCGGTTGGAGGCGCGGTTGGGGGGCGGTGGGGGCGGTGGGGGCGGTGGGGACACGGCCGCTGAAGCGGCCGAGCCCGGTGGGGCGGTGGGTGGGGCGGTGGTGAGTGAGGGGGACTTGGTGGTGTTGGAGCTGGGGCGGGAGGTGGAGGCGGCCAACGTGGCACTGCCGGTGTCAGCGTTGACCGAGGGCGTGCGGGGGTTGTGGGCGTGTTACGTGGCGGAGCCGTTGGAGGAGGGCGGTGAGCGGGCGGATGGGGCGACGCACCGGTTGGCACGGCGGGAGGTGGCGGTGTTGGACCAGCGCGTGGGGGATGCTGGGGACGTGGTGGTGCGGGTGTGGGGGACGGTGCGGGCGGGGGAGTTGGTGGTATTGGATGGGCTGCAGCGGGTGTCGCCGGGGTTGGGGGTGCGGGTGCGGGAGGTGGAGGGCGACCGGTCGCAAGCGACCGGGCTAAACACGGATGATCGTGTTGGTGGGGGTGTGGAATGAACCCGGCGGTGTGGATGTATCGGAACGGGTATCTGCTGTGGCTGACGATCGCGGTGGTGTTGATGGCGGGGGGTTCGGCGTTTTTGAATCTGCCTCGGGAGGAGGACCCGCGGATCGTGCAGCGGGGGGCGTCGGTGTTGACGCTGTTGCCGGGGAGTTCGGCGGAGCGGGTGGAGGCGTTGGTGACGGAGGTGTTGGAGACGGAGCTGCGGGAGGTTGACGAGATTAAGACGATCGACTCGACGTCGCGTGCGGGGGTGTCGCGGATCTCGATCGAGCTGAAGGACGCGGTGACGGCGGGGGAGAACGTGCAGATCTTTTCGGAGGTGCGGGACCGGATCAATGATGCGCGGGCGCTGCTGCCGGCAGAGGCGAGTGAGCCGGTGTTTGATGACCGGATGGGGGCGGTGGCGTTTACGCTGGTGGTGGGGGTGACGTGGGTGGGGGAGGGGGACAGGCACGCGAGCCCGGGGGTCGCTACCGCCGGGCATTATGAGGGCGGTGGGGGGGCGGCGCTGGGGGTGATGGATCGGTTGTCGCGGGAGTTGGAGGATCGGCTGCGGAACGTGGGTGGGACGGAGCTGGTTCGGCGGTACGGGGAGCCGACGGAGGAGGTGTTGGTGTCGGTGGATGGGGATCGACTGGCGGAGTTGGGGCTGACGGTGGCGGACGTGGCGGAGCGGCTGCGGGGGGCGGACACGAAGGTGCCGACGGGCCGGGTGCGGGGGTCGGGGAGCGACCTGGTGGTGGAGGTGGCGGGTGACCTGGAGACGCTGGACCGGGTGCGGGCGGTGCCGTTGCTGGAAGGTGATGGTGAGGGGCCAACCAATCTGGTGGTTCGGGTGGGGGATGTGGCGGAGGTGCGTCGGGGGTGGGAGGAACCGGTGGCGGAGGTGGGGTGGTCGGCGGGTCGGCGGACGGTGTTTGTGGGGGCGCGTTTGGGGGAGGGGCAGCAGGTCGGGGAGTGGGCGGCGCGGGCGCGGGAGGTGGTGGCGGCGTTTGCGGCGGAGGTCGGCGGGGCGGTGGAGGTGGAGACGGTGTTTGATCAGAGCGCGTACACCGAAGAACGGCTGGGGGAGCTGGGGTTGAATCTGGTGCTGGGGGCGGGGGTGATTGTGGTGGTGGTGGTGCTGACCATGGGGCTGCGGTCGGCGTTGATTGTGGGGACGGCGCTGCCGTTGGTCTCGGCGTTGACGCTGTTTGGGGTGTTGATGAACGGTGGGTCGCTGCACCAGATGTCGATCTTCGGGATGATCATCGCGCTGGGGCTTTTGATTGATAACGCGATCGTGGTGGTGGACGAGGTGGGCAAGGAGCTGCGGTTGGGCAAGGCGCGGGAGGCGGCGGTGGATCGGGCGGTTCGGCACCTGGCGGGGCCGTTGTTGGCTTCGACTCTGACGACGGTGTTGGCGTTCGCGCCGATCATGCTGTTGCCGGGCAGCGGGGGGGACTTCATCGGGTATATCGGGATCAGCGTGGCGATCGCGATCACGGCGTCGTACGGGGTGAGCCTGACGGTAGTGGCGGCGTTGGCGGGGCGATTTTTGGGGGCGGGAAGTGGCGTCGCAAGCGACGGCGCTACGAAGAGAAGCGTTTTGGGGTTGGGGTGGTTGCGGGCAGGGTTGGGGGGACCGGGGTTGGGCAAGGTGACGCGGGTGGGGTTGCGGATGGGGCTGCGGGTGCCGGTGGTGTTGGCGTTGTTGGCGGCGCTGCCGGCGTTGTGGGGGTTTGGGGTGTCGGGGTCGCTGGGGCGGTCGTTCTTCCCGCCGACGGACCGGGACATGTTTGACCTGCAGGTGTGGATGCCGGCTTCGTCGTCGTTGGAGCGGACGGAAGCGGAGGTGGAAGAGATTCACAAGGCGTTGATGGCGACGCCGGGCGTGGAGAAGGTGGACTGGCTGATCGGGGGGTCGTTCCCGACGGTGTACTACAACCTGATCATGAACCAGGAAGAGACGCCGTTCTATGCACGGGCGTCGGTGAAGACGTCGTCGATCGCGGACACGGAACGGCTGGTGCCGGAGGTGCAGCGGGCCTTGGACGAGCGGTTCCCGGCGGCACAGGTGGTGGTCAAGGAGTTTGGTCAGGGGCCGCCGGTGGTGGCGGATGTGGAGTACCGGATCACGGGGCCGGACCCGGCGGTGCTGCAGCGGCTGGGGGAGGCGGTGCGGAAGCGGCTGCAGGAACACCCGGAGGTGCTGCACACGCAGATGAGCATGCCCAGGGGGGAGCCGAAGCTCTGGCTGGCGGCGTCGGAAGACGCGGCGCGGCAGGTCGGGCTCACGCTGCGGGGGTTGGCGGAGCAGACGCAGGCGAAGCTGGACGGGGTGACGGGCGGGAGTGTCAACGAAGGCCTGGAGCAGATGCCCGTGCGGGTACGGCTGGAGGATGAGGTTCGGCGAGACCCGTCGGCGATCGGGTCGCTGCGTTACGTGAACGACGCGGGGGACGCGGTGCCGGTCTCGGCGCTCGGCGGGCTGGAGCTGCGCCCCGAGTTGGGCGGGATCTCACGGTACAACGGCGTGCGGTCGAACGTCGTCTCGGCGTATACGGTGGTGGGATCGCTCCCGATCGACATCTCGGCGGCGGTGCTGGAAGAGCTGACCGACGGCGACGGGGTGGGCGACCTGGACCTGCCGGCCGGCTACGCGATCGGGGTGGGCGGGGCGTCGGAGCAGGACGCGGATGCGATCGGGAACCTGCTGATCTTCGTGCCGATCCTGCTGACGATCATGGTGGCGGCGCTGATCCTGACGTTCCGGTCGCTTCGGCTGGCGGGGCTGCTCGGCGTGGTCGCGGTGATGTCTGTGGGGTTCGCGCTCTTGGCGACCTGGCTGGCGGGATTCCCGATCAGTTTCAACATGATCCTGGGGACGCTCGGGCTGATCGGGTTGGCGTTGAACGACACGATCGTGGTCGTCGCGGCGATCCGGGCAGACCCGGATGCACGGCGGGGTGACAAGGACGCGGTGGTCCGGGCGACGCTGAGCTGCGGACGGCACGTGGTGTCGACCACGCTGACGACGATCGGCGGGTTCATGCCGTTGCTGCTGCTGAGCGAGGGCGACTTCTGGCCGCAGCTGGCGATCGTGTTGGCCGGGGGCGTGGGCGGGGCGACGCTGCTGGCGATGGGGCTGATCCCGGCGGTGTATGTGATGCTGTTTAGGAGTAAGAAGTAAGGAGTACGGAGTAAGGAGGTCTGGGGATTGGGTGACCAGCGGGACTTCGCGGACGGCGGACTTGACGGTTGTTCACTCATTTGTATACTTCGTCCAGTAACGAAATGAAGCAATCATTGGACATCCTTAAAGCGCTCGCGGACGAGACCCGTCTGCGGGTGGTGATGTTGCTGGATGGTCGGGAGCTGTGTTTGTGTCAGCTGGTGGAGGTGTTGGACCTGGCCCCGTCGACGGTGTCGAAGCACCTGTCGGTGCTGCACGGGGCGGGGCTGGTGCGGATGCGGAAGCAGGGGCGGTGGCACTACTACCGGCGGACGGTGGTGTCGGATCTGGATGACGGGGTGGCGGGCGCGGTGGGGTCGGTGGGGCGTGCGGTGGAGGGGTTGGCGTATGTGGATCGGCTGCTGGCGGATGATGCGCGGGTGGCGATGGACGGGGATGCGGTGTGTGGGGTTGAAGGGGTGGAAGTGGAAACCTTGTGCGGGTGTTACCGCTGAACGAGAACCCGAGAACGAACGGAGCGTGCGTGATGGATAAGACGATCGAAGAGACCCGGCTGGACGTGCGGGAGCAGTACGCGGAGATCGCGGCGCGGGGCGTATCGTGCTGCGGGCCTGCCGAGGCAGAAGGTGGCGGTTGTTGTGGGGTGAGCCCGGCGGCGGAGATCGATGCGAAGCGGTTGGCGGAGGCGGTGGGGTATGACGCGGACGAGCTGGCGGGGTCGCCGGAGGCGGCGAACCTGGGGTTGTCGTGCGGGAACCCGATCGCGATCGCGGCGTTGCGGCCGGGTCAGGTGGTGGTGGACCTGGGCAGCGGGGCGGGGTTTGACGCGTTTTTGGCGGGGCCGAAGGTGGGGGAGAGCGGCCGGGTGATTGGGGTGGACATGACGCCGGCGATGCTGGACCGGGCGCGGGCGAACCTGGCGTCGTATCGGGAGAGCACGGGGCTGGACAACGTGGAGTTTCGGCTGGGCGAGATCGAGCACCTGCCGTTGGCGGACGCGAGTGTGGACGTGGTGATCTCGAACTGCGTAATCAATCTGAGCGCGGACAAGCCGGCGGTGTGGGCGGAGATCGCGCGGGTGTTGAAGCCGGGCGGGGTGGTGGCGGCGAGCGACATGGCGTTGTTCCGGGAGCTGCCCGAGGCGGTCAAGGGGAAGCTGGAGAACTGGATCGGGTGCGTGTCGGGTGCGGTGCTGCTGGACGCGTATGTGGGGATGATGGAGGCGTCGGGGCTGGGCGGGGTGAAGGTGGTACCGAAGCCGGCGTATGTGGAGGCGTTGTGTGCGTCGGACGATCCGTTGTACCGGGCGATCAAGGCGGACTTGCCCGAGGGCGAGGAGCCGGGCGACTACATCACGAGCGTGGATGTGGAGGCGGTGAAGGGGGACAAGGGTGGGGGCGAGGGCGTGTCGCTGTCGTTGGCGTGTTCTGGGCCGGACTGCTGTTGAGACGCGGGCTGATCAGGGAGCTGAAGAGATGAGCGAGAAGCCCAACGTGTTGTTTCTGTGCACGCACAACAGTGCGCGGAGTGTGCTGGCGGAGGGGTTGCTCCGTGACCTGGCGGGGGACCGGGTGAACGTGTTCAGCGCGGGAGTTGAGCCTGGGCGGACGAACCCGTTCGCGGTGGCGGCGTTGGCGGAGGTGGGGATCGATGCGTCGTCGGCGGTGTCGGAGGGGGTGACGGAGTACATCGAGAAAGAGCTGGTCGTGCACCACCTGGTGATCGTGTGCGACGGCGCGGCGGGGCGGTGCCCGACGGCTTGGCCGACGATGATCGAGAAGCATGTGTGGGCGTTCGAGGACCCGTCGCGGGTGGACGGGACGGACGAGGAGAAGCTCGCGGCGTTCCGTGAGACGCGGGAGCTGATCAAGGCGAAGCTGGAGTCGGAGCTTGAGCTGCTGACGTCGTTGCCGGGGTGAGTATTTTTTGGTCCACAGATGGACAGGATGAGGAGGATGGGTTTTGGGGTTTGATCGTGTTCATCCTGTATATCTGTAGACCCACTCTTTAGATGCGATTCGGGACTCAATTGAGATGAGCGATGAAGACGCGGGATTGCCGACGCCGTATGTGAAACAGCTGGCTGCGGAGCTGGTGGGCACGTTCACGCTGGTGCTGGTGGGGACCGGGGCGATTGTGTCGGACCAGGTGACGGGCGGGGCGGTGTCGCACGCGGGGATCGCGTTGGCGTTCGGGCTGGTGGTGATGGCGGTGATCTACGCGATCGGGGGGGTGTCGGGGGCGCACCTGAACCCGGCGGTGACGGTGGGGTTTGCGTTGGCGGGGCGGTTCCCTTGGCGGCGGGTCCTGGGGTATGTGGTGGCAGAGTTGGCCGGTGCGTTGCTGGCTAGCGCGCTGGTGTGGTGGGCGTGGCCTTGGGAGGCGGGGGGAGCGGGGAGCGGGATGGGGGGGACGCTGCCGGGGGAGGGGGTGACGGTGGCGGGGGCGTTCGTGATTGAGGTGGTGCTGACGCTGATCTTGATGTGGGTGATCCTGCACGTGGCGACGGGGAGCAAGGAGCAGGGGCTGATGGCGGGGGTGGCGGTGGGGGCGACGGTGGGGCTGTTGGCGATGTTTGCCGGGCCGATGACGGGGGCGTCGATGAACCCGGCGCGGTCGCTGGCCCCGGCGGTGGTCAGCGGGAACCTTCAGGTGTGGTGGTTGTATGTGGTAGCACCGCTGGCGGGGGCGGGATTGGCGGTGCCGGTGTGGTGGGTGACGCGGCCGTGATGGCATCCGGTGCGCCACATGCCCCCAGGCAGAGCCTGGGGCTAAATGAGGGTGGCCTACGCGACCGTTTGGGATTCGTGGTCGGCGATGAGCTGGTAGAGGGCGGAGGCGGAGGAGGCGGCGAGCATGGCGTCGCGGAGGTCGGGGTTGGTCAGGAGCCGGGAGACGGAGGCGAGGGCCTGGATGTGGGGCCCGGTCTGGTCTTCGGGTGAGGCGAGCAGGAGGATGAGGTGGACAGGCTTGCCGTCGATGGCGGAGAAGTCGAGACCCTGGGGGGCGAGGCCGACGGCCATGCGGAGGGTATCGACGGTGGCGGTTTTGCCGTGGGGGATGCCGATGCCGTGGCCGATGCCGGTGGTGCGGGTGGTTTCGCGTTGCCAGACCGCGTCGCGGAGGCCCTGGGCGTCGGTGATGGGGGTGTGGGCGACGAGCAGGTCGGCGAGCTCGTCGATGGCGGCGTGCTTGTCGTGGGCGTCGAGGGGGACCTTGACGCAGTCGGGTTGGATGATGTCGGTTAGTCGCAAGGTGGGGCCTGCGTGGGGAAGGTGGTGGAGAGGGGAAGGCCGCTGGGGGGAGCCGAGCGGTGAGGGCGGGACGGAAAAGATACCTCTTGGCGAGAGGGCGGGCAAGGAAACGGGCTGTGGTTTGGGGATTACGACTGGAGGTCGAGGAGCCGGGTAGGGGACTCGGGCTGGCCGGTGCGGGCCGAGAGGAGGCAGGCGAGGCAGCAGGCCAGGGCGTGGCGGTGGCGGGTGGCGTTGGGGGTGTGCTCGGCCAGGTGCTGACGGTCGAGGAGTCGCCGCCAGTGGTAGGCGAGCAGGTCGGGGTAGGGCATCGCCTCGGGGGATTCGGCGGCCTCTGGGGGGGACTGTTCGAGGAGGGTGCCGTCGGGCTGGTGGAGGGAGTAGCGGGTGTCGGTGAGGTGGAGGTGGGCGTCGGGGGCGAGGGCGGTGAGCTGTCGGTGGGTGTGGGCGGCGGCGTTGGAGGCGAGGAGGTCGAGGGTGGCGCCGCCGGGGAGCCGGGCGTGTGCGGAGAGGGAGCCGGTGAGGGCGCGGAGGTTGTCCGGGGGTGGAGCGGGTGCGGCGTCGGGGGCGGTGGCGTAGGCGTGGAGGGTTTCGGGTGGGGAGATGAGGGTGAGAGCGGCGGCGAAGGCGTCGAAGAGGCGGGCGAAGAGGGAGCCGTGCTGGGGCCGGCCGAGGGAGGTGATCTGGAGGAGCCGGGGCTCTTGGAGGGCGTCGGCGGGGTCGGCGGCGGCGACGAAGCCGGGGGACTCAGTGAAGGCGGGCCCGAAGGCGAAGGGCGAGTCGGCGGCGAGCGGGGGCTTGCCGGGGCCCTGCGGCTGGAGGGTGGCGTCGAGGGCGGCGAGGTCGGCGGCGGGGGGTTCGAGGGTGAGCAGGGCGGTCCCTTGCTGGGCGGCGTTGGCGAGGGGGCCGGGCGGGAGGTTGCGGCTGTCGGCGAGGACGAGGCAGGCGGCGGGGTGGTCGATGACGAGCTTGCGGAGGTCGTCGAGGACGGGCAGGTCGAGCCGACGAGCCAGGCGGTCGAGCTCCGTCGAGGGAGGGCCCGCGACGGCGAGGGGACGGACGGCGGCACCCATCAGATCGAGCGTGTCGCTGAGGGTGGCGACGTGGTCGGCGTCGGCCCAGAGGACGGCTTCGGGGGCGGCGGGATGGGGGATATCGGCGGGCACGAGGGGAGGATACTGCGATGTGCGTGAGGCGATACGTGAGTTACACTTTGAGGGACGCCGGTGTAGCGGCCGCGCGGGGCTTGGTTCCCCGTGAGGAAAGTCCGAACACGGCAGGACACGGTGGTGGGTAACGCCCACCGGCTCGGCTGGGAACGGCCGGGCTAGAGCCAGTGCCACAGAGAACACACCGCCGATGGCCCGAGCTCTCCGGAGCGACGGCACAGGTAAGGGTGAAAAGGTGCGGTAAGAGCGCACCGGGTGACGGGTGACCGTCATCGCTTGGTAAACCTCACCGCGTGCAAGCCCAAGCAGCCCCCCCCCCCGGAAGTGGGCATCCGGCTCAACCTGAGTCGTTGATTAGCCGGGCGTCCACTTCCGGGGGGGCCGTTGGTCCGACGGTTTGGGGGCGGGTCGGGCGCTTGAGCGTGTCGGCAACGACGCGTCTTAGAGGAATGGCCGCACCGCGTTGTGCGAACACCGCGGCAACAGGATTCGGCTTACGGCCGGCGTCAACTAGAGATCACCGCACGCCCCGGGCAAACGTCCGGGGCGTCGGTGTTTTGGGATTGGTGTAATTCACTCGAACGAGATCACCACATGGTCTTCAAGGTGGTGCTGTTTGAGCTTTTGCTCGACGATCTGCTTAACGGTTGGAATGTGACGGTTCTTGCTGACCTCGAGGGTGAGGCAGGTAAACCAGACGTCCGGGTCTTCGGCGAAAACGCCCAGCCCACGTAGCTCAATGTCTCGCTGCAGGTCTTCGATGTAGTTTCTGATGCGATGCATCGGGCAATCCGCATCGTTGGGCGCCCGCAGTGTCGGGAACCTGAAGCAGACAACAGGCTTAGCCATATCAGTGCGTGTGTAGAGTCGGGTGCGGCTCAGTCGGCCTGGATGGACTGGACGGACTGGCTGGTGGGCAGGGCCAGGGCGCCGTGAGCCCGCGCGGCGGCGAGGGCGGTGTCGCCGGTGGCGGAGGTGACCAGCCCGGTGAGGGACTCGGCCTGCTCGGGGGTGAGGCGGTTGCCGAAGGACCGGGCGGAGTCGGCGAGGCTGTTGAGCAGAGCGATCTGGAGATCGCCGAAGCCGGCGGCGGCCTTGGTGAGCAGGGCCTGCTGGGCGGTGGCCGAGTCGAGGTGGGCCAGGACGTTGGCGGCGGCCACGGCGACGGGCTCACGGGTGTCGTCGAGGGCTTCGATCAGGACCGGCTCGATGACGGCGGGGTCGTAGACGGGCGAGTCGAGGACCACACGGTCGAGCAGGTCCAGGGCTTGGAGGGCCATGGCCTCGGCCTCGTCGGCGGGGATCTCGTCGCCGGAGTAGCTGGCGATGGCGAGGTCCACCGCGGCACCGACGGCGTCGGCGTCCTCGACGGCGGCTTCGGAAGCGGACAGGCGGGCGACATCGGCGAACGCCCGGTTGAGCCGGATGGCGTCGCCGGAGCTGACCAGGGCGAGGACGGGGGTGGCGGCGAGCCGGGCGTTGGTGCCGGTCTGGTTCAGGGCGGCCCGGGCGGAGTCGAAGGTGCCGGGCACGACGAGCAGGTCGACGGCGGGGACGGTCGCCAGGGCGGCAACGGCCTCGTCGATGGAGGCGGCGTTGATCACCGTGTATTGCTTGTTCTCGAGGGCGCCACGGAGGGGGGCGGCGGTCTCCTGGTCGGCGAGGACGAAGGCGTATTTCTGGGCGGACTGGCGGACGGCTCGGCCGAGGATGGGCACGACCTGGAACGAGCCGGGGAACGCCTCGGTGGGGTCGGTGTTCGCCAGGACGAGGGCGGCGGAGCGCCGGACGCGTCGGTCGGGGAAGGCCAAGGCCTGGAGCAGGGGCTGGCGGTTCCGGTCGAGGTTGAGGAGGGTCTCGGTGCCGGCCGTTTCGGCCAGGGCCTGGATGGCGGCGAAGGCGAGGGCGGGGTCGCTTTCGTCGAGGGCACGGGCGAGGACGGTGTGGAGGACGCCGGGCCCGGCGAGCGTGGCGTAGAAGGCGGCGGGCTTAGCGGTGTAGGACGGGTCGTCGCTGCCGGCGGGCAGACGGAGCTCCCGGCGGAGGTTGGCGGCGGTGTAGAGCGACAGCGCGGCGGTCAGGTCCGCGTCAAGCTCGAGGGCGGTCCGAGCGGCCTGCATCGCGCGGACGTCGGGGTAGATCGCCAGGGGGACGGCCAGGGCGGCGACGTTGCGGTCGTTGAAGGTCCACACGGTGCCCTGGCTGCGTGAGGGGACGGTGTTGATGAGGGTCTCGCCGCTGGTGCCGGCGTCATAGCTGGCCTGGGCAGCGGCGAGGTAGAGCTCTGCGGCCGAGGCGTCGGCGGAGGCTTCGCTGCGAGCGGCGAGCGAGCTGAGGACTGAGCGGGCGAGGTCCGCGGTGCCGGGGGGCAGGTCGGTGTCGAGGACCTGCTGGATGGCGGGGATGGCGAGGGGGTCGCCGATGTCGTCCAGGACGCCGAGCACGGTGACGAGGGTGGGCGAATCGAGATTCGGCAGCGCGATGCTTAGCGGGTAGACCAGGGGCCGGCCCACGGCGACCATGGCCTCGACCGCGAACGGCTGCAGCCGACGGTCGTCGGCCTGCGAGGAGCCGAGCACTTCCAGGAAGGCGGGCGCGGTGAATTGGCCGGCCTCGCGGAGGCGGCGGGTCGCGTTGGCGCGGGTGCGGGCATCGACGGTGAGCGCCCGGATATCGGCGCGGATGCGGAGCGGTTCCTGGGCACGTGCGAGCCGGGCCTCTTGGAGCTTGCCGGTGAGGGTGCCGCCGACGGTCTCGAGGCCCTCCATGCGGCCGGTCATGCTGAGGATCTGGTCGGCGACGGCCGCGTGGCGGGAGTTTTCGACGGCGAAGAGCAGGTCATCCGCCGCGACTTGGTCGGTCACCAGGACGTCGGCAGCCTGTTTGGCTTCGTTGGGTTTGGCAACGCGGACGTAGTGTGCGAAGTTGGCCCAGAGGCCCTGGGCGGTCTTCTGAGCCGGTGTCGGTTCGTCAGCCTGTGCGGAGGCGGGGAGGCAGGGGGACAGCAGCAGGCTGGCTGTAAGGGCAACAAGGACCAGGCCCTTGGGGTAGACACGTCGCGGCATGGAGGAGGCTCCAGGGATAGGCGGGGGGAGAGGCAAGACCATTAAGGTAAATCTGGTTCGTTAAAGCGTCAAGGAATCGGGGTGTGGGGTTGTCGTAGGCGGGCGTGAGCGAGCGGTTATCGGTCAGGCAACGCGTCGGGCCGTTGGGCTGGGTGCTGGGTCTTTGCGGGCGTCGGGTTCGGGCATCCCCTAAGATCGCAGGCTCACCGATGCTGCGTTTTTATGTCTTTGATCGCGACGCGTTGCCGGCCAGGGCCTGGCCTTTGCGCAATGCCTACATCGTGGGTGCGGACGGCAACGCGATGCGGTGCGATATCACGTTCCGGGACGGGATCATCGATGTGCACAAGCGCGACACCGGGGCGGCGGCCATGGCCCTCCAGCACCCGGCGGGGGATCTGGGTGAGCTGACGCTGCAGACCTGCCTGCTACCGGATCGGGAGGAGCCCTACATCCTGGAGCTGGAGCTGGCGCGGCACCGCTTGATGACGGTGTACGCGAAGCTGGAGGACTGGCAGATGTTTGAGCTGCCGGAAGACCACCCGGTCAGCAAGCGGAGCGAGGCGGCCCGCAAGAAGTTCATCGAGGCGTTGTGTCTCGCCAAGGAGACGCCGGAGCAGGCGGCGGCGTCGGCGGCGGAGGCGTTGCACACGGCATTGGACGGCAGTGAGGAGCTGGCGTTGGCGCACGCGGAGCTGCTGTTGAATCGGCGGATCGCGGTGCACGCCCTGCCGAAGTCGCCGCTGGGGTGTGGCGCGGCCTTGGAACTGCGCGACGAGCGTGTGCGTGCGGGGCTCCGGTCGCAGTTCGACTTTGTGCAGGTGCCCTTGCCATGGAAGGCCCTGTGCCCGGAAGAGGGCAACTACCAATGGGATCTGATGGACGACTGGGCGCAGTGGTCGGCGGCGCAGAAGGTGCCGCTGGTGGCGGGGCCGTTGATCGCGTTCGAGCCGGGTGAGCTGCCGGACTGGTTGTACATCTGGGAGCACGACTACGACACGGTCCGCGACATGATCTACGAGCATGTCGAGCGGGTGGTCGAGCGGTACAAGAACACGGTGACCGCCTGGAACGTGGTGTCGGGGCTGCACGTGAACAAGCACTTCACGTTCAACTTCGAGCAGCTGATGGACCTGACGCGGATGTGCACGATGCTGGTCAAGAAGGCGCAGCCGGCGTGCAAGGCGATCGTGGAGCTGCGGCAGCCGTTCGGCGAATATTACGGTGAGAACCAGCGGTCGATCCCGCCGCTGATGTATTCGGACTTGTTGGTGCAGTCGTCGATCGGGTTCGACGCGTTATCGATCCGTTACCCGATGGGTCAGGCGATGCCCGGGCAGCACGCGCGGGACCTGATGCAGCTGTCGAACATGCTGGATCAGTTTTCGCACTTCGGGAAGCCGGTGCATCTGACGCTGGGCGTGCCGAGCGAGCCGGTGACGCCGATGATGATTGCCCGGCCGGAGGCGAACGAGCCGGTGGACGCGGAGGCGGGGTATTGGCGTCGTCCATGGTCGCCGGTGGTGCAGAGCCACTGGTTAGAGGCGGCGTTGCAGGTCGCGGTGAGCAAGCCTTACATCGATGCGGTGGCGTGGCACGACCTGGTGGACCACCCGAACATCGAGCTGCCGTTGTCGGGCCTGGTGGGTGAGGACCTACAGGCCCGGCCGGCGTGGCGGCGGCTGGTGGGGTTCCGGCGTCACCTGTTGGGCCAACCCGAGAAGCCGGGCGATGTCGCTGGAGGGGCAACGCGTGAAGGCACCGCCGGTGGTGGCATGGGGGCGCGGTGATGCCGGGTCGGGCGGGATTGGCAAGCGTGTTGGCGGTCGGTCTGCTGCTGGTGTTGTTGGGTCTGGCCTGGGCACTGGCGTGCCGAGACACGGCGGTGGCTTCGGTGCAGACGCAGGCCACGGGCTATCGGATGCCGGTGAACTCCGCGACACGCGGCGAGCTCAGGGCCCTGCCGGGGATCGGCCGGGTCAACGCCGGCTATCTCGTCACGCACCGCGATCAGCACGGGCGCTTCGACGATGCCCAATCCCTCACGGAGGTGCGGATGATTGGGCGGAAGACCGCGGACGCGGTCGAGCGGTGGGTTGTCTTTGATTGAGACACCCAGCCACCGAGGGGGCGTAGGTCAGGCTTGTCCCGTGGGCTTGTTCGGGTCGTCTGGATGGAGATCTTCGGGAGGGTCTGTGGGGCCCTCAGCCAGCTCGATCGGCGAGAGGTCTTCGGTGTCCGAGGGGTAGGCAGGCGGCGGATCGGCGGGCGGTGGCGGTTTCAGGTCGGTGGGGTCCAAGGCCGGCGCGGGGTCGGAAGACGGTGGCGGTTCCGCGAGCGGTGGAGCCGACGAGTCAGGCCGTGCGATATCGAGCCCGGTGAACCGGTTGAACTGACGCCACAGCCCCGCCCAGAGGATGCCCAGCCCACCCCACGCCAGCAGCAGCCCGCCCACCCCGTCGATCCAAGCCCGGCCGCCGAAGTTCGCCATCCCGTACAGCACCAACCCCGCCACGCCCGACAGCGCGAGCACGATGGGGAACGTCGTCACCCCCTTCACCCGGGTCGACGCGAAGTACGACTTGTCCTTGAAGACCAGCCCCGCCACGACTAGCCCCCCCACCACCGGGATCACGCTCAGCCAGAACGGCCAGTCCGACGTGCTCACCGCGGGGTCGCTGAACAGCCCACGGACCACCCGGACAAACGCGAGCAGCGCCCCGAGGATCACCGTCCAGGTCCCGAGGCTCGACGCAAGGATCGCCATCCGGCTCGGCCGATCGTGCTCGTCATCCGATGTGCCGAACGCCAGCTCCGACCACGCCGCCGCCAGCCCGGCCGTCGCCGCGACCCCGATCGCCATCACCGCGCCCATGATGACGAGGCCGGTCCACTCCCATAGCCCCCAGTACACCAGCGTGACGCCGCCGCTGCCTGCTGTGCCCAACATCGCCAGACGCCGGGCTTCTCCCGCCGGCGTGCCCGCTATCGAGGTATCACTCATGCCTGCACTATACGGAAACGCCGCCCCCACCCCCCAGCCCCGCTATACGCCCGCTCATCCGAACACCGGCGACGCCACGTCCAGCTCCCGCCCCGTGAGCATCCGGTACGCCTCCAGGTAACGGGCCGAGGTCTGCTCCAACACCGCCTCCGGCAGCGCCGGGCCCGGCGGCGTCTTGCCCCACTCCCCGCGGTCGGTCAGCCCCTGCAGGTAGTCCCGCACGAACTGCTTGTCGAAGCTCTGCTGCGAACGCCCCGGCGTGTAGTCATCGGCCGGCCAGTACCGCGAGCTGTCTGGCGTCAACACCTCGTCAATCAGGATCGGCCGGCCCGCCACCCCACCCACCACCTCCCCCGCGTCGTCCACCGGCAGCCCGAACTCGAACTTCGTGTCCGCCAGGATCAAGCCCTTCGGCAACGCCGTCTCGCGGGCCATCGCGTAGACCTCCAGCGTCAACGCCCGCAGCGTCTCCATCAGCCCGCCCCCCACCGCATCGCACGCCTGGTCAAACGTGATGTTTTCGTCGTGCCCCGAGGCCGCCTTCGTCGCCGGCGTGAAGATCGGCTCGGGCAGCTCCGACGACTCCTCCAAACCCGCGGGCAGCTCGATGCCGCACACCGTGCCGCTCTCCCGATACTCCTTCCACCCGCTCCCCGCCAGGTACCCCCGCGCGACGCACTCGATCGGCACCACCCGCGTCGGCTTCCCGAGCGTGACCCGTCCACGGATGCTCGCCCGCTCCGCGCCACTCAGCCCCGCGATGTCGTCCGCATCAAAGCTCAGCACGTGCGTGTCCAGCCGATCGCCGAAGTGCTCCCGGATCAGCCCGAACCAATGCGCCGAGGTCGCCGTGAGCACGATGCCCTTCCCCGCCGGCGCGTTGGGCATCACCACATCGAACGCCGAGAGCCGGTCCGTGGCGATCAGCGCCAGCGCCGGCTCGCCCCCAGTCGTCGTACATTCATAAAGGTCGCGCACCTTGCCGCTGCGTTTGCCGGGCAGGGGCAGGTCGGTGTCGAGCAGGGCGGTAGTGGGTTCAGGCATCACCGGAGCTTAGCGTCCGGCCGTGTCGGGCTGTGTCGCCGGGCCCTGTGGATAGAACACACGGATCAAGTCGACCAACTCCAACGCTTGACCGATCGGCACCGCCGCCTCATCGCTCACCGTCAGCCCGTCCAGATCGACCGCCGGTAGCGGCTGCATCTCGTGTGAGAAACCAAACCCCTCGAAGACAACCCAGGGCGTGTCCAGCCTCCGCAGAAGCCCTGCCTCGTCGGTCTCGACCACCACCCGCCGCAGCCCCGGCTCCCACGCGTCCACCCAGGCCATCCCGAACCGCCGGCTACGCCCTCCCGCTCCGTCGCCCGCCCCCTCAACCAGCGGGATGAAACCCCGCTCAAAATGGATCATCACAAACTCCGTGACCGCCCGATCGTTGTAGAGCGCCCGCCCTACGGTCAGCCCCTGAAGACCCGGCAGCGCACCCCCGGCCGAGGGGTCCAGCGGCTGGACCCCGAAACTCCAGTTGAAGCCGCCGCCGCGCCTCGTGTCCAGCCGTATATCGAACACCGGCGACTGCTCGTCAGCCGGGTAACGCTGGGCCCGGCCGTCCCGCGGCTGCGCATCGACACACCCCGACGCGTCCTGCCGCCAAACCCGCAAAACCCCCTGCCCATCGCGCGCCTCGAGATAGCAGGAACCGTCTCGCCGGATCACCGCCCGCAGCCCCGCCCCGCCCTCGCCGACCCGTGATCGACCCTCCACACGCCACTGTCCAAACCGCTCGGCCCTAAGCCGATCACGCAGCTCATTGATCGCCGCGGCCAGCCGCTCCGCCTGTTCCGCACCCGTGCGCACGTCCACCCATTCCCGCAAGTCCGCCGCCGTCTGCCCCCAGGGGTCATCCGGGAACTGCTCCACCGCCGCATCCAACGAGATCGCCGCCAGGTCCGCCCGACCCATCATCGCTTCGCAGTAGCCCCGCAACACCAGCACCCGCGCCCGCTGCCGTGCCGTCAACGCCCCGTCTGTGCCCAGCAGCAGGTCCGTCAACGGCAGCGCCGCCGCGAACTGCCCCGCATGCACCCGGTCCGACAAGACCACCAACGCCGACGCCGGGTCACGCTGCTGGTCCTCCGGCAGCAGGCTGAACAACACCCGTCTCGCCACGCTGTTGACCTTTGGTTTTCCCGGTTCGGTCAACGCGGCGAGCCGATCCGCCCCGGGCAGCGACGTATCTAACGCCCGCCGCAACCGGGCCGCCCGGCCCGGGTCCGTCTGCGCCGTGACCGCCAGCGACCGCCCCACCCCGTCGGAAAACTCGAAGTCGCCCGCCGCCTGGGCGTACATCGCTGTCACCAACAACAAGTCTTCGGTGTGAAACACATCCGCACCGTGGTGCTGGATCACCACCCGCGCCAGCCCGCACCAGACCGCGGGCAGCACCCGCCGGAAACGCTCCACCGTACGGATCAGGTGCCCCCGCAGCAGGTCCTCCGCGTCCATACTTGACCGCAAACCGTTGATCAAGAAACGGCTCTGCACCGACTCCGGGAAACGGAACAGCAGGTTCCGCTCAAATCCCAGCATCGGCCGACGAAGCCCGTAGACCCGGCACGCCATGTACCCGTCCCACAGCACGCCCAGCCGGTGCGGCGTCTGGTCCGAGGGCAGGTGGAGATACGCCTGAGCCTCACGCATAAACCCCCGGAGGTCCAGTCCGTCCGGCCCCATGTAATCGCTCAGCATCGGGGCCGGCGGCTCGACCGGCTGCCCCTCCATATCCAAACCCACCACCCCCACCGCCCCCACCACCCACACCCCCAGGCAGAACGCCACGGCCCGACGCACCGACCGATCATCCCCGCTTAACCGCTGAGCTTGACCTTCATTCATCGCTGGACTCCGAATCCCGAACAATCCAATCCGTCACGATCGTCTCCGCCGGCTTATTCCGCGGCGAGTACCCGAAGTCGTTCGGCGTCCCCGACGACATAAATGGCGACCACTCGTAAAAGAATACCCCCAGGAAGTCATCCGACCGCGACGCCAACCCCGGCGGCGCAATCGTGTCCGACCACGCCGCGGTAAACGACGCATACCCCCGCGCCTGCGCCTCCGCATCCGGCACCGTGTCCGACCGCGGGATGTAGTTCCACGGGTCGCGCAACGCCCACGGGATCGTCGGATACCCCACCTCCGTGATCAGCATCGGCTTGCCCTGCCGCTCGGCAAACGCCAGCAGCCCCCGCTTGATCCGCACCCAGCGCCCTTTGAGCTCCTCGTCCGTGGGGTTCTCCGGGTCGGCGGCGCCCCGCGTCAGGTTCCACCAGCCCGAGACGCCCACCACGTCCAGCCCGTCCCACGACGGGTACTTCTCGAAGCTGTCCCACGTGCTCGAATACACCAGCCGGCCGGGGAACCGCTTCCGCGCCTCCGCCACCGCCTTGAGCCACTGCTGCCGGAACTCCGGGGCGTGCGTCGAGAGCAGCTCGCAGCCGATCGTGAAGACATCCGCACCCGCCCGCCGCGCGACGTCCGCGTGCTCGCCCAGCAATCCGTAATACGCCGTCCACCACACGCCCCAGTCCGGCGGCCGGATCTTCCCCCGCCACTCGTTGCCGCGTGGGTTCGTGAAGTTGATCTGCCACAGCAGGTTGGTGTGCATGCCGTACGACTTCGCGTGCCGCAGCACCGCCAGGATCTGCTCGTCCGACGGGCTCCGGCTGGGGCGGATGTCCCGCACCGGCACCGGCGAGCTGCCGTGCTCCTGGAACACCGGCACCGTCAGCTGCAGCGAATTGAACCCCAAACGGTGCAACTCGTCGATCGCCTCGATCGCCGGCGTCACCTCGTAGGGGTGGTGCATGTTGATCGTGAACCCCACTAGCTGCGGCAAAGGCTGCGTCGCCGCCGCGCCCGGCTCGATGTACTTCGCACGCTCCGCCGCCCCACGCTCGGTCGCCCCTTCGCCCGGCCGCATCACCCCCACGCACGCCGCGCTGCCCAGAACCACGACCGCCAGGATCAGCCCCCAGTCCGTTGTCTTCACGCGTAACGCCATCACCGGTTCTTACCTCAAAAACAACGCCGTCATCGAACGCCTGACTCCATAGCCCATCAGCGATCTCCCGGTTCGCCGCCGATCCGTCGCCCAGCCCGCCCCGCCCGTACCGCCCGCTGTGCAATCACCCACCCCGCCGAGGTCAACGCCGCCCCCGCGCTGTCCGGCACCTCCACCGTCGCCACCACCACCCCCGACCGCCAACCCTCCCGCAGCACCGACACCCCCACCGACACCACACCCGCCTCCCCCTCCGGCACCGGCAGCCGCAGCCGGCCCGGCATCAACGGCAGATACAGGTTCGCCAGATCGAGCACCCCCGCCACACTCAATTCCAGGTCGACTAGCCGGGTCGCCCCACCTCCGCGCTCCGCGCCGATCGCCCGATCCCCCGCCCCTGCTGCGATCGCCTCCGCCACAAACCCCGGCTCCCGCCCCACCGTCAGCAGTAGCCCGTCCCCCGCCCGACTCGCCACCCCGGTCAACGACGCCCCGTCCATCAGCATCACCAACGGGTCGTACCGCTCGTACGCCGCTTCGGTAAACCCTGCCTCCAGCCGCCAAGCCCAGGCCCCATCGATCCCCTCCTCCTCAGACCGCACGGTCAACTCGGACGGCTCCCGCCCCGGCACGGCCATCGGCGGCCACGCCACGCTCGACCCGTCGATCCCCTTCACCCATCCCCGCCAACGACGCTCCAGCGTCTGGGCCTTCACCCCCGCCTCGCCCTCCACCCACACCGCCGCCTCGATCGGGCCCGACGCCCGCAGCCCCGCCAAGCTCGGCACATACCACGCCCCCGTCACCGCCTTCACCCCCCCCGCCCAGCCTTCCGCCATCCCCGGCCAAGCCACCCGCCCTCGCACCACATACGCCCGCTCCGGCAACCCCCCGAACACCCCCGCCTCTCCCACCAACCCACCGCCCGCCAACCACCGCTTCGCCGCCGAGGCCTGCGCCGCCACCGTCAACCGCGACACGCCCCCCGCCCGACGCCACCCGATCACCACCACGTCCGCCGCCTCTAACACCTGTCTCGCCCACCGCGACACCCCGTTGCCCGCCGAGGTCGCCACCCCCGCGTCGATCCCGTGGTCGATCAGCTTCTGCCGCACCACCACCCCCGCCGCCACCGCGGCGAAGGCCCGCTTCATCCCCCCCAGCCCCCGCTGGTCCACCATCACCACCACGTCCTGCTCCGCCACGATCTCCCGCAGCGCCCGCGGCGGGGCCGGCTGTATCGGCCCCCGCTGCCACCCCTCGCCCAGCCCCACCACCTCCACCACCCCAACCACCCGCTCCGTCAGCCCCAGGCGCTCCATCACCCAGCCCACCCCTATCGGCAAGCCCCACGCCTCCAGCGTCTCCCGCGTCTTCGCCTTTAAGGCCTCCGGCGACCGCACCGACACCACCGCCGACACCCCCTCGGGCAATCCCTCCACCCCCCGCCAGACCGGCCCGTCTTCTCCGAACGCATAACCGCACCCCATCACCCCCATCACACCCACCACCAACCATGTCCGAACGACACCAGCCATCCCAGGAATATAAAGCATCCGAACAGTCCAGAAGCCATCGGACTCCGTCCGTGGGCCGGCCTGCCCACCGCTGGAATCCCGCCCACACCCCTTACAATCACCGCTCATGCCCGCCCCGCTCCGCAAACCCGGCACCGGCAAGAAGGTCGTCCTCGCCATGTCCGGCGGCGTCGATTCCTCCGCCGCCGCTGCGCTGCTCAAGAACGACGGCTACGACGTCGTCGGAGTCTTCATGCGCAACGGCGCCATCGCCGACCCCGTGCCCGACGAGGCCTGCTCGCTCGACGACGACTCGCCCCGCCGACACAAGCAGGGGTGCTGCTCGGTCAACGACGCCGACGACGCCCGACTCGTCGCCGCCACCCTGGGCATCCCGTTCTATGTGCTGAACTTCCAAAAAGACTTCGGCCGGATCATGGACTACTTCACCGCCGAGTACAACGCCGGCCGCACGCCCAATCCCTGCGTCCGCTGCAACGACTGGCTCAAGTTCGGCAAGCTCCACGACTACGCAAAATCCATCGACGCCCACTTCGTCGCCTCAGGCCACTACGCCCGCACCGATCTCTCCAACCCCCACCAACCGAAACTGCTCCGCGGCATCGACCACGCCAAGGACCAGTCCTACGTCCTCTTCGGCATCCCCCGCGATCAGCTCGCCCACATGCTCCTGCCCATCGGCGGCTACGAGAAGACCGTCACCCGCCAGATCGCCGAGTCGGCCGGCCTACCGACCTTCAATAAGCCCGACTCCCAAGAGATCTGCTTCGTCCCCGATCAGGACTACGCCGCCCTTGTCGAGAAGCGCACCGACGGCGGGTTTTCCTCGGGCAAACTCGTCGATACTGCCGGCAACACCCTCGCCGAACACCCCGGCCACCAGCACTACACCATCGGCCAACGCCGACGCCTCGGTGTCGCCCTCGGCTACCCCCTCTACGTCGTCAACCGCGACCCCCAAACCAACACCGTCACCGTCGGCTCCAAAGACGACCTGCTCTCCACATCCTGCACCGGCAACGAAGCCAACTGGCTCACCACCCCACCCCCCACCCACCCGCCGGGTGACTGGATCGATTGCCAGCTCAAGGTCCGCTACAACGGCGACCTCCACCCCGCCCAGATCCGCATCCCGCCCGACGGTGACACCGACCAACTCGAAGCCCGCTACGACCCGCCGCTCGAAGCCGTCACCCCCGGCCAGGCCATGGTCGCCTACGGCCCGCCCCATACCCCGCTTGCCGACACCGTCCTCGCCGGTGCCTGGATCGACGCGGTCGATCCCTGATCCATAACCCCGACACCCCGCCATGCTCACCCCCGACGACCTGCTCTTCGCCTACCGCTGGAACGCCGACACGTTCGCCCGCCTTGCCGCCGACATCGACGACGCCCGCTTTGCCGACCAGCCCGTCCCCGCGATCAACCACCCCGCCTGGCTGATTGGTCACGTCTCGGCCTACAACGGCGTGATCGTTGCTCTGCTTACGGGTGAGCCCTTCGACAACCCCTGGGCAGGGCCGTGTGGCAAGGACAACCCGCCCGTCGCCGACCGCTCCGTCTACCCCGCCAAAGACCAGGCCCTCGCCGGCTTCACCGCCGGCGTTGAAGCCGTTGCCGCCGACATCGCCGACGCGCCGCCGGCCGCGTGGTCGGCTGCGGTGGATCACCCGACCTGGGGCAAGCAGTTCCCGAGCGTGGCGACGGCCGTTACCTTCCTGGCGACCAGCCACCTCGCCTACCACACCGGCCAACTCAGTGCGTGGCGTCGCGCCGCGGGCCTGCCGCACACGGCACTCCAGGTTCCGCCTAGCCCTTGAGGTCGCGGAGGCGGAAGTGGGTGACCCCCACGAGCACAAAGCTCGCTTGCAGCGTGAGCAGGACCAGGAAGCTGCGGGCGAGTGAAGGCCAGGGGGGATGCGGGTGATAGAGCCGGACCCAGCCGCCGATGTGATAGCTCATGAAGACGTGACGCAGGTCCCGGAAGTAGGGCAGGTTGGTGAGGATCGCGTCGATGAAGAAGACCGAGAGGGTGAGGATGGTGGCGGCGGCGGGCTTCATCTTGAAGCAGGAAAACATGAAGGCCATGCAGGTGATGGTGAGGGTGCCGAACGCGAGGGCGAGGACCGAGCCGGCGTAGCGGAGCAGCCCAGGGCCGGTGGCGTAGAAGGCGAAGAGGTCTTCGTCAGGGAGGAAGATGAACAGGTGCCCGAGCCCGCCGCGGTAGGCCGAGGCCAGGAGCAGCGCGGTGGTGCCGAGGAACGCCACGAGGGCGAGGGTGTAGATCGCGCAGGCGGCGAGCTTGATCAGGAGCAGCCGGGTGCGGGAGACGGGCCGGGCGAGGACCATCCGCATCGTCCCCTCTTCGACCTCCTTGGCGACGATGTCCCCGGCGACGAGGGCGACGTAGAGCCCACCGAGGAACGTGAACGAGAACGCGATGATGACGATGGCGAGGGTCAGGCCCTGGTAGTGCAGCGAGAAGTCGAGGCCGTTCTGTGTGAGCAGCGCATCGATCTGGCCCTTGGCCTTGGGGTGTTGGAGCAGCGCGAGGATCAGGCCCTGCAGTACCAGGAACGCGCCGAAACCGATGTAGGTCCGCCGGCGGGCGAACAGCTTGTAGAGCTCGTGCTGGAGTTGGGCGAGGAGCATGGGGCTACGCGTCGGCGGGTTCGGGTGGGGTGATGGTGGAGAGGTAGAACGACTCGAGGGTGGGCTGGATCGGCGTGAGCTCGTGGACGGCGTGGCCGTGCTGGTGGAGCAGTGCGTTGAGGTCCGCGGGGGTCGCGTTGCCGGTCAGCGTGACGGTCATCGGGTCGGATTGATCGGTCGGGGTGATCGGCTCGATGAGTTGGGCGTTGAGCAGTTGCGCCGCGGCTTGTGCGGGCTGATCGACCTGGAGGCGGACCTGTTTCGCCTGGTGTTTTGAGGGGTCCCAGGGTCCTTGGAAGACGAGGTGGCCTTCATGAAGCACCGCCAGGTCGGAGGCGAGGTGCTCGACCTCGGAGAGCAGGTGGGACGAGAACAGCAGCGTGAGCCCGAGGTCGCGGTTGAGGTGAAGCAGGGTCTGGCGGAGCTCGGCGATGCCCTGGGGGTCGAGGCCGTCGGTCGGCTCGTCGAGGATCAGGGTTTTGGGGTTGGGCAGCAGGGCCTGGGCGAGGGCGAGGCGTTGGCGCATGCCGTGGGAGTAAGTGGCGACCTTGTGGTGGATGCGGTCGGTGAGCCCGGCCATCTCGATCACTTCGTCGAGGCGTGGTTTGGGGGTCGGGTCGGAGTAGGCGATCAGGGCTTTGAGGTTCTGGTAGCCGGTCAGGTAGGCGTAGAAGCAGGGCGACTCGAAGATCGCGCCGACGTGGGCGAGGGCCTCGCCGCGGTGGGTGAAGACGTCGTGGCCGTGGAGCGTGACGGTGCCGGTGTCGGGGAAGACCTGGCCGAGGAGCATGCCGAGGGTGGTGGACTTGCCGGCCCCGTTGTGCCCGAGCAGCCCGAAGATCGAGCCCTCCGGGACGGTTAGCGAGAGGTCGTGGACCGCGGGGCGTTTGCCGAAGGCCTTGGCGACGTGTTGGAGCTGGATCGCGGGCGGCATCAGTCTGTTGTCGGAACGGCGGGTGGACTTCCGGGGGAACTTCCGGGGGGGAGGTCTTCGAGGAAGTTGAGGTTGTTCGACGCGTGGCCGTCGGCGTAGAGGATGTTGATGCGGTCATCGAGGTTGGGGTGGAAGCCTTCCTTGTCGGACAGCACGGGGACGGCCGACGTGGCTTCCCCGCCGACGATCGAGAACAGGGTGTCTATGGACTGCCCGTCGAGGGTGAAGTTCCAGAAGTAGCTAGTGCCGGAGGCGGCGTAGAGCGTGTCGAGGTCGGCGGGGCAGCGGTGGAGGTCGGGGGTGATTTCGGGGAAGCCGGGCGGGGCGAAGAGGGTGTCGAGCGCGGGGCCAGGGTCGGTCAGGGCGACGCGGTTGTTGAGGGTGGGCAGCCGTCCGTCGGTGGTGTTGAGGTAGGCGTTGAGGGCGATGCCGAGCTGGCGGAGGTTCGACAGGCAGGCGGCGGAGCGGGCGGCGTCGCGGGTGGACTGGTAGACGGGGATCGCGATGGCGATCAGCGCGCTGAGGATGAGCAGGACCACGAGCAGCTCGATGAGCGAGAAGGCCCGGCGTGGCCGAGAGGTTGTGGCGTGGGGTATCACGATCGGGGCTTGGGTCAGCGGGGCGGGTTGAACGGGGCGTTGCGGGGGCGTTGGAGTTCGGCCTGGAGCTGCTGGATCAGGGGCTGGAGGTCGAGCTTCGTCTCGGCGGAAGCGTCGCGGAGGTAGCTGCGCATCCCTTCGTTGACGAACTGCTGGACGATCGCGTCGTCGGGGGCCTCATCGGCATTCCGGGCCAGCTCGTCGTCCATGTCACGCAGGGCACGCTCGACGAGGCGTTGGCGTTCGTCGCGTGGCATGGCGTTGATGGCCTGCATCATCTCTTCGAACCCCTGGGGCAGGGTCTGGTCGAGGTAGCGTTGCTGCTCTTGGGGGGTGAGCAGCGCGAAGCGGTTCCGCAGGGCTTGGCCGAGCGTCGGGTCGAACCGCGCGTTGGGCGGCAGGCGGTTGACGCGGTCGGCGAGCTCGTCGAGGGCGTCGCGCCGCTGGTCGGGCGACAGCGCGTCCCAGTCGGTATCAACGACGAAACGCGTGACGTCGGCGGGCGTGGGCTCGGCGCGGTTGATGGCAAAGACGGCAAGCCCGACGAGGGCCCAGCCGGCGGCGATGGAGCAAGCGGTGATGAGCCAGGTGCGTCGGCGGTTCATGCACCGCGATCGTAGCGCCCGGCGGGGTGTGCAGGGCGGTCAAAGGGTGATGGGACTTCAGGGAGAATCGGGGTGACTGGATTCGAACCAGCGGCCTCTGCGTCCCGAACACAGCGCTCTACCAAGCTGAGCTACACCCCGAGTGGTGCGAACGCGGGATTGTAACAAGCCGGCGGCGGGCCCACGGACGGAATCTGTGGGCTTCTCTGCGGTGGTGGGGATGGGGTCAGGCGGCCGGGGTGTAGGTGGGGGCGGTATGCCGGAGCCGGTGGGTCGCGGAGAGGGCGGCGGCGACCTGGGTGGGGTCGGGCTTGGGGCAGACGTGGACGGTGGCGGTGAGGGTCGAGCCGCGGGGGGCGTGCAGGGCTTTGGCGGTGACCGAGCCGGTGATCTGGGGGATATTCAGGGGTGTGGGTGGGTTAGGTGGGGTGGTGGCGGTGAGGCGGACGGGACCGAAGGCGGTGAGGGAGCCCTTGAATTGGCCGGCGAGATGGAGGGACCCGCAGACAAGCTTGCCGGTGAACTGGGACTCGGCGGGGAGCTCGACATGGCCCATGGTGGAGAGCTCGCCCTGGTGGTGGCCGGCGAGGGAGACGTCCTCGAAGGCCAGGGGGTGGGTGCAGTTGGGGCAGCGGGCGGTGAGGGCCTTGCGGGAGATGGTGAACTGGTGTGAGCAGTTGGGGCAGGCGACGTGGCGGAGCTGGCGCGGGCGGGGGCCGCGGGGTCGGAAGGCGGAGAGTGCGGGTTTCAGCGGCATGTAGCGGCTGCTCGTTAAAAAAACCCGGTCACGGGGACCGGGTTTTGGGGGGCGATTGGGTGGGGCCCGTGGGGGTCGGTTGGGTGGGGTGACCGCTTAGGCGGAGCCGTTGGAGATGGCCTGGCGGGCGGCGAGGACCTTCTGGCGGCGACGCTGGAGCACAGCGTTGACCGAGTTGGGGTTGGTCTGGACGGCGGGCATGTCCTCGGCGGCGTTCATATCGGCGTAGGTCTCGACCACGGCGTCGGTCTCGGTGGCCTCGGGCATGTCGTCGGTGCTGGGGGTGACCGCGTCGATGGCGTCGGCAAAGGCTTCGGTGGCGGCGGCGATGGCCTTGGGCCCGATGCAGACGTCGCCCTGGAAGGTGGCACCCTCGACGACGTTGAGCCGGCCGGTGTAGAGCTGGCCTTCGAGCTGGGCTCCGGGGAGCAGGTCGGCGCCCTCTTCGGCGATGACGTCGGCCTTGGCGTGGCCGGCGAGGCGGAGGGTGCCGACGATCAGCGTGCCCTCGACACGGGCGGAGTCGGTGAGCTCGAGCGTGCCCGAGACACGGAGCGTGCCCTGGAAGGCCCCCATGATGACGGCGTCGTTATCGAGGTTCAGCTCGCCGGAGATTTTGCAGTCCGGGCCGAGGATGGTCTTGTTTCGGGTGGGTTCGGGCATGGTCAAAGCCTTCGCGTTTGTGGGTCCAACAGGGTCAATGAATGCCGCGGCGATGCGCCCCGCGGCCGGGAAGACATCGGCCAGACAGCGGGCGCATCAAGAACAAACCCGCGTCGGCGTTGACGGGGCATAAACGTTGGTTTTTTCGGACGTGGGTAGGAGTGGTCGGCGGCGCGACCCACGGAAGGCGTCCGTGAGCTTCGAGGCGGTCAGTCGAATTCGGGCGTGAGGGCGATCTTGCCCAGCGTCCGGCCGGACTCCTGCTGGGCGTGGGCGGCGGCGAGGTCGGCCATGGGGAAGCTGTGGGAGACGACCTGCTTGAGCCGTCCGTCGGCGACGAGGCAGGCGGCGTCGCGGAGGATCTGGCCGTGGTGCTCGGGGTTGAGCCCGTGCATGTTGGCGATGCCCATGAACTCGAGGTGGAGGGTGGCAGACTTGTATTTGAGTGAATCGACGGGGGCGTCCTGGGGGACGTTGACGATGGTGACGAGTTGGCCCTGAAGCCCGACCGCCTGGAGGGACTTGGTGAAGGTCTCGCCGCCGACGGTGTCGTAGACCACGGGCAGGCCGTGGCCGTCGGTCGACTCTTGCTGGGCGATCTCGACGAAGTCTTCCTCGTGGTAATTGATGACGCGGTCGGCGCCGAGCTGTTGGCAGAGGGCGATGGACTCGGGTCGGCCGGCGGTGGTGAGTACGCGGCAGCCCTGGGCCTTGGCGAGCTGGATGGCGACGTGGCCGACGCCGCCGGCGCCGGCGTGGATGAGGACGGTCTGGCCGGCCTGGATGCGGGCGCGGTCGTGCAGCGACTCCCATGCGGTCAGGACCACGAGGGGGAGCGCCGCGGCTTCTTCGTAGGAGAGGGTGGGCGGCTTGGGGGCGGCGGTGCGGGCGTCGAGGAGGACATACTCGGCGTTGGAGCCGTTGCGGCCGATGGAGGGCGAGCCGTAGACGGGGTCGCCTTCTCCGAAGCCGGTGACCTCCGGGCCCATGCCGGCGACGGTGCCGGCGACGTCGTAGCCCAGGACGAGGGGGAGGGGCAGGTTGGCGAAGTTGGAGTTGCGGACCTTGTAGTCGACGGGGTTGCACGCGGCGGCCTCGACCTTGACCAGCAGGTCGTATAGCCCGGGCTTGGGCATCGGGGCGTCGTAGTGCTGGAGGACGGAGGCGTCGCCGGGGGCGTGGAGGGCGATGGATTTCATGTCGAGAAGCTGGAAGCTGGAATTTAGAACTTGGAAGAGTAGAGGGGCTGTCGGCGTGATCAATCGCCTTCGCCGACGGGGGCGCGGCCGGGCGGGGGGGCGTCGAGGAGGAGGTAGAGGACGTTGTCGGCGAAGCCGGGGTCGCGGGTCAGGCCGAGGTGGTCGGTGAACAGGAAGTGGACGGCGGCCCAGTCGATCGGCGAGCGGACGATGGGGCGGAAGGCGTCGGGCGGGTCGCCCTGTCGGGTGTCGGCGAGGGCGGAGTAGCGGGCGACGGTGGCGTCGCCGGGCTGTTTGTTGATGAGGGAAACCCGGCCTGTGGCATCGATACGGGCGGCGGTGGGGGTGGGGACAGCGTCACCGGCGAAGAGGCGGAGGTCGAGGGAGTCCGGGCGCTCCGCGGGGCGGTCGAGGGACTCGTGGAACCGCCGGGCGTTGTGGAGCGCCTTGGCGAGGTGGTCCTCGGCGATGGCGAGGCGGGCGGCGCGGTCGGGGGCGTCGGGCAGTAGGTACTCGAGGAAACGGTCCTGATCGGGATCGAGCAGGCCCCACTGGTACTCGGCCCAGACTTCGGGGTCGAGCGGGTCGAGCCCGAAGTGCATGAGCAGGTGGCTGTCGGGTTCCGAGCCCTTGCGGACGGTTATGGGGTTCAGGACGGCGTCGGCCTGCCGGGGCAACAGCTGGTAGACGCCGGGCATCGTGCCGAGCAGTGCGGGGGCGTAGCGGGGGAGGATGACCGAGAGCTTGGAGCCCTGGGTGAGGTCTTCGAGGGCGAAGATGGACCCGAGGTTGGGGGTGCCGACGAGGATGGCCCGGCGGACGTGTTTCGCACCGGCCCAGTTGAGCTCGGGGAGCGGCCCGCTATCGCCAAGCGGCTGGTTGCCGTGGCGGAGGTAGTAGCGGGTGACGAGCCCGCCCATCGAGTGGGCGACGATGTCGAACTTGATCTCGCGTTCGATTCCGAAGCGGGCCTTGAGCTCGGCCTCAACGAAGGCTTTCTTTTCGAGGATGAAATCGTGCAGGCGGGCGGCGTTCTCGGCGTTGGAGCGCCTCCAGTCGTAGTCGAACTGGAAGCAGGTGAAGTGGCCGTCGCCGTAGTCGATGGCGGACATACCGAGCTGCTGGTCGCGGAAGCCGCCGACGCCGAGGGTGGCGAGGATGTCGGCGTAGGCGGTGATGTTGAGGTTGACGACGCCGAGGGAGATGCGGACGGTATCGAGTGCTCCGTCGGGCTGGACGCTGTCGGTGAGCTGGTCGAGAGGGACGCCGGGCCTCATCGGGAGGGCGATGCGTCGTGCGCCGTCGGGCGTGCCGGGGTTGACCGACTCGCCGGTGAAGGCGCCCCAGACGAGGGAGCCGTCGGCGTCGCGGAGCTTGGACCCGAGGATGCCGGGGATGACGATGACGGGGGTGCGGTCGGCGTCGTAGAACTGGGCGGCCTCGTTGTAGAGCCCGGCGAGGTCGGGGGCCTTGGGGCTGCGGGCGCAGCCGGCGAGGGCGAGGAGCAGGGCGGTGGCGAGGGCGACGGATGGTGCGGGGGCGTGGCGGGGCCGTGTGGGGGAGATGGGCATCGAGCCCGGAGTGTACCGCCGGAGGGTTGCGGGCCGGGGGGGCGGCGTTAGACTCGCCCCTCCCACCGAACCTCCATCAAGGAACCTGCTATGTCCACCCAGATCGCCGCCCAGATGTACACCCTCCGTGACCACTGCGAGACGCCCAGCGACATCGCAGCGACCCTCACCAAGCTCAAGGGCATGGGGTTCGGCGCGATCCAGGCGTCGGCGGCGGGCTTCGCAACGATCGAGGCGGGCGAGCTGAAAAAGATCCTCGACGACACGGGCATGGTCTGCTGTGCGACGCATGTATCGCTGGACAAGCTGGAGGACGTCGAGGCGAGCGTGGCGTACCACGAGACGATCGGCTGCGGCCTGACCGCGATCGGGGGCACGGGTTGGGGCGGGATGCCGAAGGCGGAGTGGGCTGCTTTCATCGAGAAGTACAACGCCCTGGCTAAACGCTATGCCGAGACGTCGCTCCGGCTGGGCTACCACAACCACAGCCACGAGTTCTCGCCGTTCGGCCTCGAAGACGCCCCGGCAAAGATCGACCCCAAGGAAACGCCTTACGCCATGCTCGAGAAGGACGGGGACGACGCGGTCTGGATGGAGGTCGACACCTACTGGGTGGCCCACGGCGGCGGCGACCCGGCGGACTGGATCAAGCGGTTCACCGGGCGTGTGCCGGCGATCCACGTCAAGGACATCACCGTGACGCCGACCCGCGAGCACAAGATCTGCGAGGTCGGGCTGGGCAACCTGAACTGGCCGGCGATCCTCGCCGCAGCGAAGGGGGCCGGCACCGAGTGGTACATCATCGAACGCGACCAGGGCGATCTCGACCCGTTCGAGTCGCTGAAGATCAGCCTCGAGAACCTGAAGTCTTGGGGGCTGGAGTAGTCGGCTAGTCGGCGTTTAGTTCGTGTCCGAGAGGTCGACGCCGGGGGCGAGGCGTTGTGACGCATCGCGGACTTCGAAGTATTCGGCGAGCTGGAAACCAAAGACGTTGGCGATCAGCGAGCTCGGGAACGCCTGGCAGCGGACGTTGAGGTCCCGGACATTGGCGTTATAGAACCGGCGGGCGCGTTGGATACGGTTTTCGGTCTCGGCCAGTTCGTGTTGGAGCTCGAGGAAGTTCCGGCTGGCCTTGAGATCGGGGTAGGCCTCGACGCGGACGAACAGGCGGTCGAGGGCGGCGATGAGGGCGTCTTCGTCGCGGGCCTGGTGGGCGGGTCCGTCGTGGGGCCGGTCGGCGGCGGCGCGGGCGGCGGTGACGCGTTCGAGGACCTCGCTTTCGTGGGCGGCGTAGCCCTTGACGGTCTCGACGAGGTTCGGGATGAGGTTGTGCCGACGCTTGAGCTCGGTGTCGACATCGGACCAGGACTCGCGGACGTGCTGGCGTAGCCGAACGAAGCCGTTGTAGGTCCCGATCAGCCAGATCAGGACGAGCAGGATCAGGACGCCGGCGGTGATCAGTCCAACCATGTCTGGGCCTCCAAGCGTTCACGGACGACGCCTTGTGGGATGCGGTCGAGGAAGCCGTCGGCGACGTCCAGGGCGAAGTCGACATGCTCGGGCTTCCAGACCCGGCCGTTGGTGATCAGGAGGTAGTCGCCCTCGGCTTCGAGGGTGTAGCGGGTGGGCTGGTTGAGCAGGAACTCCATCGTCACGGGCGGGATCATGTCGTAGGCCAGGCGGCGGTCGCGGCACTTGACCGCGAATCGGCGAGAGAACTCGGCGGACTCGAAGTCGATGTCGTCAAACCCGAAGAACGATTTGAGCTTGTCGAACAGGCCTTCGGGTCGGATCAGCAACTCGGGCATGGTGAACGGCAGGTAGAGCAACGCGGCAGAAAAGTGGTGGTGGGTCGTGGAGCTTCGGCCCTTGCTGTCGGTTGTCCGGGTTTCGTAGTGGTACTTGAAGACCTGGACCTTGCGGTCGTCGTAGGAGCCTTTGAGGACCTCGTAGGCGTAGCGGTTCGAGCCCTGCTGGAGGATCTTGAACTGCGGGAAGCGGTTCTCGAAGCGGTGGTCCTTGGCGAGGTCGAGGTGCCAGCCGCGTTGGTCGGCCCAGCGTTGGAGAGCTTCGAGGCGACGCTTGTTGTGGCGCCAGCTGATGATCCCGACGATCACCAGGAAGATGATGGCAAAGGGGATGATGACGACCGCCGAGCTCATGGCTTGGTTATAGCAGGGCGGATTGGCCGGCTCGTGGGTTGTGGTGGCGGGATTCGCAGGGCTGCTACGGCCAGACGACGAGTTCGCGTTCGAGGGAGACGCCGTGGGTGTCTTGCACCACGGTGGCGACGTGGTCGAGGAGGGTGAGGACGTCGTCGGCGGAGCCGCCCGACGAGGCGGAGATGAAGTTGGCGTGAAGGTCGGAGACGGTGGCGGAGCCAACGGTGTGGCCCTTGAGCCCGGCCTCATCGATGAGCTGGCCGGCGCCGCGGCCGTCGGCGGCGGGCTGCTCGTCAGAGTCGGGGTTCTTGAAGCAGCAGCCGGCGGTGTGTTCGCTCATCGGCTGCGTGGTCTTCTTGTAGAACCAGATCTCTTTGAGCCGTTTCATCAAGGCTTCGGGGTCTTCGGGCGTGAGCTGGAAGGTGGCCTCGAGGATGAACGGGGCGTGGATGTTGGACTTGCGGTATTTGAATTCCAGGTCGTCGCGGTCGCGGGTGTAGGTCTGCCCGGTGGCGGCCATGACCTGGACAGAAGCGACGGCCGAGCCGATGTCGCCGAAGGCCCCGCCGGCGTTCATGCGGAGGGCGCCGCCGACGGTGGCGGGGATGCCAGCGATGTGGACGAGCCCATCGAGCCCGGCCTTGGCGGACTGGGTGACGAGCTTGAACAGGTCGTAGCCCGCGCCGACGGTGATCGTGGCGGCGTCGGTGTCGATGGAGAGCTGTTGCCAGGCGGGGTCGTCGAGCTTCACGACGACGCCCGGGACGCCGGCGTCGCGGACCAGGAGGTTGGCACCGGCGCCGAGGACGTAGAGCGGCACGCTGTGCTCCCGGCAGCGGCTGACGAGCGACGCGAGCTGCGCGGTGGAGCGCGGCCGGGCGAGGACCTCGGCGTGCCCGCCGACGCCGTACCACGTGAGCGGGCCGAGCGGGGCGTCGCGCTGGATCGGCAGGTCGAGGTCGGCCAAGAGGTCGGCGGGAGAAGACGGTGACGCGGGCATCGTCGGAGTGTATCGGGGCGATGCGGGTTGAGGCTTGAGCGGCAAGGCCTGAGGGCGTCGTCCGGGTCGGGGGTATGCTGCCGAAATGCCCAGTGCTGTGTTTGAGGATGGCTTGATGGAGCGGGTGGTGGGGTGGCGGCATGATCTGCACGCGCACCCGGAGCTGATGTACGAAGAGCATTACGCGTCGGGGCTGGTGCAGCGGGAGCTGGAACGCATCGGCGTGCCGTTCGAAGCGGGCTTGGCAGAGACGGGCGTTATCGGGTGGATCGTGGCTGAGCAGCATGGGGAGGCGGAGCGGTCGCGTGGGGTGGGGTTGAGGGCGGATATGGATGCGCTGCCGATCTTGGAGGCGACGGGGCTGGCGTACGCGTCGGTGAACGAGGGGGTGATGCACGCGTGTGGGCATGATGGACACACAGCGGCGTTGCTCGGTGCGGCGGAGTTGTTGTGGGGGATGCGGGAAGAGCTGCCGCGTCCGGTGAAGCTGGTGTTTCAGCCGGCGGAGGAGGGGGGCGCGGGGGCGAAGCGGCTGATTGAGGCTGGGGCGTTGGATGCGGAGGTGGGCGGGCTGAAGGTGACGGAGATGTACGGGCTGCACGGCTGGCCGGAGTCGGAGGTGGGGACGTGGGCGAGCCGGGCGGGGCCGATCTTGGCGGCGACGGACGAGGTGCGGGTGGTGGTGCGGGGGAAGGGGGGGCACGCGGCGGTGCCACACTTGTCGAACGACCCGGTGCCGGCGGCCGCGGCGCTGGTGCTGGCGGCGCAGAGCCTGGTGAGCCGTCGGGTGCCGTCGGCGGACCAGGCGGTGCTGTCGATCACGCAGCTGCGGGCGGGGGTGGGTGACGGGTCGGCGACGAACGTGATCCCGGGATCGGCCGAACTGGCGGGGACGCTGCGGACGCTGACGCCGGTAGTACGGGAGCAGGTGCTGGCGGAGCTGCGGGTGATGGCGGACGGCGTGGCGGTGGCGCACGGGTGTACCGCTGAGTTCATGCACGAGCCGGGGTATCCGGTGACGATGAACGACGCGGCGGCGACGGCGTACGCGAGGGCGTGTGCGGATCGGGTGCTGGGGGCGGATCGGGTGCTCGAGGTCCCCGAGCCGATCATGGGGGGCGAGGACTTCTCGTACTACAGCGGGGTGATGCCGACCAACTTCGGGTTCGTGGGGCTTCGGCCGGCGGGACAGGAGACGTACCCGGGGCTGCACACGCCGGCGTTTGATTTCAACGATGAGGCGTTGCCGGTGGCGGTGGGGTTGTTGGTGGAGTTTGCGAAGGCGGGTGGGATTGTCAAGATGGAAGATTGAAGATGAAAGATGGCGTGGGGTGTTGTTTCTCGGCTTAGGCGTTGTGGAGGGACATCGCTTTGTCGATGCCGTGGGCGAGCCAGGTCTCGAGGGCGTCGGCGGCGCGGTTGAGAGCGGGGTCGACGAGGGCGGCTTGTTCGTCGGTGAAGGGGGAGAGGACGTAGTCGGCCTGGTTGGCTCGGCCCTTGTCGTCGATGCCGATGCGGAGGCGGGGGTAGGCCTGGGTGGCGAGGACGCGCTTGATGTCTTTGAGCCCGTTGTGGCCGTTGGACGAACCGCCGGCGCGGAGGCGGATGTTGCCGGCGGGCAGTGCGAGCTCATCGACGAGGACGACGAGGTTGTCGATGGGGGTTTTGTAGAACGCTTTGGCTTCGCCGACGGTGAGGCCCGAGCGGTTCATGAAGGTCTGGGGCTTGAGCAGCAGGACCTTCTGGTTGGCGATGATGCCGGTGCCGGCGAGGGCGTGGAACTTGGATTGGGTGATGGCGATGCCGTGGCGCTGGGCGAGGCGGTCGAGGGCGAGGAAGCCCGCGTTGTGGCGGGTCTTGGCGTATTCGGGGCCGGGGTTGCCGAGGCCGATGATCAGGTGCATGGGTGGAGGTTAGGGGATGGCGGGGCGCAGGGGATAACCGTGGGTCGGCCGGGGCGACACGCCCCGGCTCGCCGGGCGTCGGGCGTATGGAAGGCAGCGGTCAGCCCTCGACGTCGTCTTCCTTCTTGCCCTTCTCGATGACCTCGGGCTCGGCGTCGCCGGCGTCCTCGGCGTCGGGCTCGGGGGCGGCCTTGACCTGGGAGATCGAGGCGACCGCGAGTTCGCCGTCGACGTCGGTGCTCACGCCGTCGGGCAGGGCGATCTGCGAGACGGTGAGGGCGTGGTCGGCGGTAAGCCCGGAGATGTCCACGCGGATCTCGTCGGGGATCGCATCGGCGCGGCAGAGGACGTTGAGGGCGGTTATCTCGTGGTTCAGGACCGAGCCGGCCTGCTTGAGGGCGTCGGGCTCGCCGAAGAAGACCAGCTCGACCTCGACGTGGACCTTCTCGGAGAGGTTCACGCGGGTGAAGTCGGCGTGGACGGGGTAGCGGGAGAGGTGGTCGTACTGGACATCGCGGATGAGGCAGGGCTCGGCCTTGCCGTCGATGTCGAGGTTGATCAGGTGGGCGTGGGTATCGAGGAGCTCGCCGAAGGTCTTGGCGTCGAGGGTGAGGGAGACGGGGCCCTCGCCGTGGCCGTAGACGACCGCGGGGATCTTGCCTTCGTCGCGGAGGCGGCGGGCGTATCGGGAGCCGGTCTTGGAGCGGGCTTCGGCGGCGAGGGTGGGGGTTTCGGTAGCGGACATGGGATTAAGCCTTTCGTGGTTTTGTTGTTGTGTTTGGGTTTGAGTGAGAAAGTCGGGTTTAGCGTTTGCCGCCGGCGCCCTTCTTGAAGAGGTCGGAGACCGAGCGGTTGTGGTGGATGCGGTGGATGGCCTCACCGATGAGCTCGGCGACGGTGAGGATGGTGAGCTTGTCTTCGATGGGGCTGCAGCGGGAGCCGGCGGGGATCGTGTCGGTGGCGATGACCGAGGAGATCGGGGCGTCGGCGAGGCGTTCCATGGCGAGCCCGACAAAGACGGGGTGGGTACACGCGGCGATGACATCGGTGGCGCCGCGTTCTTTGAGCAGCGCGGCGGCCTCGCAGATGGTGCCGCCGGTCGAGATCATGTCGTCGACCATGAAGGCGGTCTTGCCGGCGACATCGCCGATGATGTGGGTGGCGACGACGTCGGTGCCGGACTCCCGGCGTTTGTCGATGATGGCGAGGTCGAGGCCGAGGGCGTCGGCGAAGGCGGCGGCCATCTTGGCGTTGCCCACGTCGGGGCTGACCATGGTGCAAGCGCCGCAGGTCTTCTTGATCTCGGCGAAGTGGTTAATGAGGACGGGCGACGCGGACAGGGCATCGACGGGTATGTCAAAGAAGCCCTGGATCTGGGCGGCGTGAAGGTCCATCGCCAGGACACGGTGGGCACCGGCGGTGGTGATCAGGTTGGCGACGAGCTTGGCGGTGATGGGGGTACGGCCCTCGTCTTTGCGGTCCTGCCGGGCGTAGCCGTAGTAGGGGATGACGGCAGTGATGCGGTCGGCGGAGGCGCGGCGGAGGCAGTCGATGTAGATCAACAGCTCCATGAGGTTGGCGTTGGCGGGGTGGGTTGTGGATTGGACGACGAAGCAGTCCCGGCCGCGGACGTCTTCGTCGATCTTGACCAGCAGCTCGCCATCGGGGAAGACCTCGGTCTTGCCCTGGCCGATCGGCAGTTCGAGGTACTGGCAGATGGACTGGGTGAGGTCGCGGGAGGCGCGGCCGGAGAAGATCTTGATGTTGTCGCGGTCGGCTTTGCTCATGCGGGGGCTCCGGCGTCAACGACAGGGTCGGGGGACTGTGGCGGCTGACCGAGGCGGTCGCGCATGATGCGGTCGACCTCGGCGAGCTGGTCGGGGGTATTGATGCTCAGGATGTCTTGCGGGGGGACGGCATCGACAACACGGACAGGCCCGCCGTCGGCTTTGAGCAGGGCGGGCACGTCGGTGAGGTAGTACTCGCCCTGAGCGTTCTGGTCGGAGAGGCGGGGCAGGGCGTCGAAGAGGGCGGCGGCCCCGAAGCAGTAGTAGCTGGGGTTGACCTCGCGGACGGCGAGCTGGTCGGGGCTGGCGTCTTTCTGCTCGACGATGCGGTCGAACGATTGGTCGGCGGGATTGCGGAGGACGCGCCCGTAGCCGGTGGGGTCGTCGAGGGTGGCGGTGGCGAGGGTGGCCGCGGCGGGGGTGGGCTGGCGGTGGGTGTCGAGGAGTTGGGCGAGGGTGTCGGGCTGGATCAGCGGGCCATCGCCGGCGAGCACGAAGACGTCACGGCCGCGTCTGTCTTGCATGACGGGCTGGGCCATCATGACGGCGTGGCCGGTGCCGAGCTGCTCGGGCTGATCAACGAACGCGATGTCGGGCCGGCCCAGCAGGGGGGCGTAGTCGTTGAAGGACGCGCGGACATCGTCGGCCTGGTAGCCCACGACGATGACGATCTGCTCGCAGCCGGCGGCGGCGCAGGCATCGACGACCCAGTGCAGCATCGGGCGGTCGGCGACGGGGTGGAGGACCTTTGCGAGGTCGCCGCCCATGCGGGTGCCCTTGCCGGCCGCGAGGAGGATCGCGTCGGGTGCAGGCGGTGCAGCGGGTTCTGAAGCGGGAGCGGTCATGGCACGTCGCGTGTCGGGGGGACGGTAACTTCGCCCGCAGGGACTTGAACCCCAAATTCCAGGACCAAAACCTGGCGTGTTACCAATTACACCACGGGCGAAACGGGGAGGACTAACAGGGCCGGTCGGCGGTTTCGGCGGTTGGCCGAGGGTTGCCGGGGATGGGCCCATGCGTTCCGCCGACACGCGACGATTCGAGAGAGGCCCGACGGTCTGGGCCGATTCGAGCGGGGGCGGCGTCGGGGCGGCCCCGGCTCCTGTCCGCGCCTGTGCTCCCTCGAAGAGCCTCAGTCACGGTCGATCAACCGAGTGCAAGAGAATACCGGCCCGGCTGCGGAGAGGCAATCCCATCTGGCGAGGTGTGGTGGGGATTGGGGCTCGGCTGGACTTGACCAGACCGGCGGCGTCGATGAGAATCCGGGGCTCCTGGGGCCGTAGCTCAACTGGGAGAGCGCTGTGTTCGCAATGCAGAGGTTAGGGGTTCGATCCCCCTCGGCTCCATTCAACTGAGGTCTGGCAAGGCGGGGGTTTGGGGTGGTGGGACGCTCTGATTTGGCGCGGGCGGCAGGCCTGAACGGCGGTGGGGTGTGGCGAACCTAAGGGATGGTGGGGCCGTTGTATAGGACGCAGCCGCGGTGGCGCGTGCTGTTTGGGCGTGGTGGCGTTAGACTGGGGAGCCCGATGGGCGTCCTGCCCGTTGGGGCGGTGTTTCCGCCGGCGTAGATCCCCTCTTCGCCGTGACTCTCCCGATCACTTCCCGCTGCTTACGGAGTTTCTGTTCATGGTGAAGAGCAACGAAGCCTGGGGCATCGAAGTCGGTTCCTTCGCGCTCAAGGCGATCAAGCTCGTTCGGCAGGGCGGCGAAGTCCTCGTTGAAGACTTCGCCATCCAGCGGTTCAAGCAGGTGCTGACGACGCCCGACCTCAATGTGGAAGAACAGGTCCGGCTCGCGCTGGACCAGTTCATGCAGACCCACGAGGTGGGCAAGGCCGCGGTTGTCGCGTCGGTGCCGGGGAACCTGGCGTTCGCGCGGTTTGCCAAGCTGCCGCCGGTGGAGCCGAAGAAGATCCCCGACATCGTGCGGTTCGAGGCGGTGCAGCAGATCCCGTTCCCGATCGAAGAGGTCGAGTGGGACTACCAGGTCTTCCAGCAAGAAGACTCGCCCGACGTGGAGGTGGGGATCTTCGCGATGACCAAGGAGCGGGTGCTCAACTATCTGTCGAACTTCCGGGCTCAAGAGCTTCGGGTTGACGCACTGACCCTCTCACCGGTCTCGGTCTACAACTCGTACGCCTACGAGCTGGCCGAGCAGGGGGGTGACGACGAGGGCGTGATGCTGATGGATATCGGCACCGTGTCGACGGACGTGATCATCGCCGAGCAGGGGGGCATCTGGCTGCGGACGCTGCCGCTGGGTGGCAACAACTTCACCGAGGCGTTGGTCAAGCAGTTCAAGATCAGCTTCCCCAAAGCAGAAAAGCTCAAGCGCGAAGCCTCGACCAGCAAATACGCCAAGCAGATCTTCCAGGCGATGAAGGGTGTCTACGCCGACCTGGTCCAGGAGGTGCAGCGGTCGCTGGGCTACTACCAGTCGCTCAACCGCGACTCCAACGTGACCAAGATCATCGGGCTCGGCTCCACCTTCAAGCTCCCTGGGCTTGCCAAGTTCCTCAAGTCCAACCTGCAGATCGACGTGTCTCGGCCGGATCAATTCGAACGCATCAGCGTCGATGGGAAGCGCGCCGCCGAGTTCGCCAGCCATGTCGTGAACATGGCCCCGGCGTACGGGCTCGCCCTGCAGGGCCTGGGCATGGAGTCGGTCAGCGCGAACCTGCTGCCCGCCGCCCAGCTCGCCGCCAAGCAGTGGCGTCGCAAGCAGCCCTGGATCCTGGCCGCGGCCGCGTGCATGGCCGGGGCCGCCGGGCTGACCGTCTTCTCGACGCACACGACCTACAGCAACTACGACGAGCAGTTCGCACAGACCGAAGGCCGGGTCAACGGTGTGATCCAGATCGCCGAGGGCAAGAAGCGTGAACTGGGCCGCATCGCCGAGGCCGATCGACGCCCGGAGATCGACAACATCCGACGGACGCTGGATTATCGCGACCTCTGGCCTCGCCTGATCGATGACATCGGTGCCGCACTCGCTGCGGTCGAGCCGCCCCCCGCCACGCTCAAGCCCGCGCCGGACGCCGGCGAGCTCCCCCCCCGGGGTTCCCGTACCCGCCTCTACATTGATTCGATCACCGTCGATTACGCCCCGGTCGCTACAGACAACGAAACACGGGTCCCTACGGACTGGACCGAGCTCGCGTCGAGCCGAAACAACAGCAAGGTGTTCTTTGCCGAGAACGTCCAGCCGCCTTCGTTCCTCGTGACGGTGACCGGGACCACGCCCTTTCGCCAGGCCCCTCAGCTGATCGATAACCAGTTCCTCGCCTGGTTTGATCGCCCCGAAAACCAGGAGGGTCGGCCTTACGTCTTCCGGCGGCCCGATCAGGCGATCCTGAAGATGACACTTAAGGACTCGCCTACCGGCGCGGGTACCGGTGGCTCGGCAACGCCCGCGATGCCTGGTACGTCGATGCCGCAACCCACGATGCCCGGAGCGATGCCCGGCGTCGGTGGTCGGCCCGCACTCGGCCAGCCAAGCAGCGCCAGCCTCCCGACCTTTACCCCGCAAGACCTGATCCAGCCTTCGGCGATCAGTCTGGAGGATCCAACAGGCGACTGGGAGTTCGAGGTGCAGTTCCGCGTCGAACTCCGAGCCCCGCAGGACATCCGCCTTCTCGCAAAAGCGACCGGCACCGGTGATGACCCGCCGACTCCTGATGCCGCGAGCGAGCCGACGCCGTCTCCCGCCCCCGAGGCCGGCGACCCCGCCGCATCTCGCCGCATCCCCACTCCCGGATCGGAGGCCCAATCATGAAGACCTTTCTCACAGCCATGAAGGCCAACCCTCTGACCGCCGCCGCGGCCCTGGTCGCCATCGCCTCGGTGGGCGTCATCGTCTACTACTACTTCTTCTTCATCTCCGCACGCGGCGTGGCGATCTCCGAGGTCGCCGACCAGAAACTCTCCAAGATCACCCAGCTCGGGCGGACCACTATCGACATCCCCGCGGAGGACCCCAACGCGCCGCCGCGGCAGGAACGGGACGTCGTCAACACCATCACCATCGAGAAGCTGCAAACCCTCTTCGCGACGCTCAATGGCGAGCTCGAACAGACCGTCGAACTCGCGGTCGAATTCAACCGTGGCGAAAAGAACGACACCACCAACAACCGCCGCGATGAGGTCCGCCTTCTGCACCCCGACATCCTGCCCGAGCCGCTGAACCAGCCGGCCCGCATCAATGCCCGGGACGATTACCGCCAGGCGATGCTTGGCATGCTCGGCCGACAGCCGTGGCGTGCGGGCTGGCCCTACCTCCGTGCGGGGCAGCCGCTGAGCACCGCCAGGATGAACGCCGTGCTGACCCGGCACCGCGACGACTTCATCGGCAACGACGCCGAGAAATTCAAGATCGAGCAGCGCAAGAGCCTCAAGCGAGCCCTCTACCTCCACACCACCGGGCTGCCAGGCCAAAACAACGGCATCAGCATCTACGCCGACACCGACCCAACGTCGAGCGACTTCCCCCTCGAGATTTTTGACTGGGCCCGGCCCGGCGAAGGCCAAGTGCCGACCGCCGACATGCTCTGGGAGGCACAGCTCGAGCTCTGGGCCGTCAGCGATGTGGTCGACGCGATCATGCGGACCAACCGCATCGGCGAGACGTTCCAGCCTGAGGATAGCCAGGGCCAACCAGAGGGCGCCCCCCGCGCGTTCGCGGTGCAGGAAGTCCCGGTGAAGCGCCTCCTCGAGCTCGTCGTGCTGCCCGGTTACGTCGGACTTCACACGCCGGGCGGGCTCGCGGGCGGCTCGACGACCAGCTTCACCACGTTCAGCCCCGCCGGACCGAACAACACGACCGATGAGCCGGTCGGTGTTTACGGCGGAGCACCCGAGGTGCCCGTAGTCGGCAAGGGTAAAGACCCGGTCCCCGAGAACTTCTATATCAGCCCCACGGGCCGTGCCTCGAACGCCGTGTTCGATGTGCGCCATGTACGTCTGGTTGTTGACGTGGACTGGCTCAGGCTCAACGAGCTGCTCCGCAACCTCGCCGAGACCAACCTGATCACCGTGCTCAAGGTCAATCTCGAGAACGTCAACGAGCGGGCCCTGCTCGCCGCCGGTTATCACTACGGGCCACACGACGTGGTCCGGGCCGAGATCCTTCTGGAGACGCTCTGGATGCGGCAGTGGACATCGCCTCTGATGCCCGAGGCCGTCAAGACGTATCTCGGCGTGCCCATCGAAGACCCCCGCGGCGGCCGAAATGCCTCCGCGTCGCGCACCCGGACACGCTGAACCCGCCCCCCCCAACGCCCGCGAACGCCCGTTCCTGCCAGGACCGCTGCAATGAAGAATGACGACTCCAGCCTGCTCAAGAAGCACTTCGAAAAGCTGTTGCTAGCCGGTGCCACCCTGTTCCTCGTGGTGGTCGCCGCGATGTTCTTTACCGACACGCTCGGCAACCCCTTCGCCGTGGAGGTCAGTGGTCAGGACCGCTCGCCCGCCGACGTCGTCGCCCTGCTCGACACGCAATCGTCGCAGCTCAGCGCCCGGATCAAGACCGCGGACCCGATCGGGCCGCCGCCCAACATCCCCGACTACAGCCAGGACTTTGCTGACCGCCGCACCTCACCCGTCGCATCCGATGAGCCGCTGCCCGTGCCCATCCACGACACGTCTTACGCCCTGATCGACGCCGAAGCCATCACCATCGACCTGCCCCTGCTCTATGTCCCCCCGGTGCCCTTGCCCGAGGCCATGGTCGCCGACCAGTACGCCTTCGTGCTCGATGAAGGCAGCGTGAACCGCAACGACGTGCTTCTCGCGCTGCGGCGGCAGATCGGCGAGCAGCGGCCGCCCGACTTCGCCATGGTCAGCGTCCGCGGCTTCTGGGACCAGGAAGGCTGGATCGCCGAGCTCGACAAGACCCACCGCGTCCCCGGCTACGAGGAAGCCCCGCTCACCCCCGAGATCTACGGAGACAAGACCTTCCCCGTCGGCGTCTACCTGCTCCGGCAAACCCTCGACCCCGCGACCGGAACCTGGGGTGCCCCCAACGCCCAAGGCGTATTCACCGAAGGGGGCGTGACACGCTGTCCCCCGCTGCCCAACGCCTACCAGGCGATGCTTGCGGTCAATGATCGCCCGACCGGCAGCGACCCCGATCAGTTCCTCGAGTTCCTGCAACTGCCCGAACTCCGGGCCATCACGGTCACGCCTGATCTGCCCCCCCTCGCGCACGGCGACATCTGGTTCCCGCCCGGCGCGGCTCCGCAACCCGCAGCCCCCGAACCCGACATGCCCCTGGGCTTCGAGCCGCCTCCCGGCCAACGAGACGACCGCCTCCGCCGCGGCGAGCTCCAGCGCTTGGAGCGTGAAGAACGCCGCCGCCAGCTCCGGGATGAGGGCCCCCCGCGTTCCGGCAGCCGTGCCGAGTTGGACCGTCAACGCCGTGAACGCCTCGCCCTTGAGCGTCAACGCGGCTTCGATGCGGCCGCCATGCCCAACAATGCTAGGCGTCTCCCGGACGTGCCCCTCGAGATCGTCGCCCCCGCCGGCTCGATCATCGTCTGGGCCCACGACCTCACCGCCCGCCCCGGTCAGACTTACCGCTACAAGCTGGCGGTCAATGCCATTAACCCGCTCTTCGGTTTCGCCCGCCTTCCCCCCGAGCAGATCGACATGGCCCAAAACCAGCCCGCCGTCGGCCCCGGCGAGGAGCAGCTCGCAAACGCCCCCTGGGGGCCGCCCGTCGCGGTCGAGCCCATGCTCGAGTTCTTCGTCACCGGCGGCCGCGCCGGCCAGCCCGCCACCGTCGAGGTCTACCGCCGACACGACGGCCGCTGGCACACCGAGACCTTCCAGCCCGCGCCCGGCGACCTCATCGGTGCCGCCGACGTCCAGGGCCAGATCAACATGGACACCGGGGCCGTCGTCGTCGACATCCTCTCCGAACGCGACGACCAGGGCACCGAGATCAACAGCCTGCTCCTGGTTGATGAGACGGGCTTGATGCAGGTCCGGAACATCAACGCCGACCGCCGGTCCGACCGCCGCACCGAGCTCAAGAGCCGGATCGAAAACCAGCAGCTTGCCGCGAACAACCGCGCTGCGGGTGTCCAGCCCTGATCAGACCCCACGCACGCCGAACACCGCCACCGCACACCAGGCGTTGCCGATCTGGTCGGTGATCGGGAACCCCCGCACCGCCGGCGGGCCTACCGGGTACCCCTTCCGCAAGCACCGCTCGTGCCACGCCCCCAGGTCGTGCTCCGCCACCGCCTCCCCCGCCGTGAACAGCACCAGCAGCAGCCCCCCGTGGGCGATCACGCCGTCCGACCACACCTTCTTCACGTCCTTCGCCACCGGCGACAGCAGCTCCGCCGAGTACCGCCGGAACGGGCCACCGGTCTCGAACTGGGCCACCGTCTTCACCTCCAGCCAGTACGCCGCCCCCGCGTCCGTTGCCGCCGGTGAGTCGAACAGCGTCTGTTTCACCGCCGGGTCCCGCACCGGCGTCCCGTCCGCGGTCAGCACCACATCACACCGCAGCCCCTCGCTCCGCTTCCGCTTCGTCCAGTCCCCTGGGTAACGCACCTCCGGAAACACCCCCCAGCCCGCGGCGCGCAGCCCGTCGTGGATCAGCGGGTGGAGCCCCAGCTCGTCCAACGCGTCGAACCCATAGACCGACTGCTCCGCGTCGTCCGCCGCCGCCCGCGCCCGCAGCCCCGCCTCCACCGCTTCGGCGATGTCTGCCGTGAACCACCTCACCAGCTCGTCAGCTCCCCGGTCACCGGCTCCACCAGGTCCTTCACCGTCACCAGCCCGATCGGCTCGCCCCCGTCACCGACCACCACCGCCAACCCCACATGCTCCGCCTGCATCCGCGCCAGACCCGAACGCAGCGGCATCGCCCCCTCCAGCCGCACTACCGGGCCCATCACCCGCCCCACCTCACCCCCCGCTTCTCGCCCCGCCAACAACACGTCCATCGTGTTGAGCACGCCCACCACGGCAGCCGTGTCGTCGACCACCGGCAGCCGCGATCGCCCCGACCGATCGATCAGCTCCCAGACCGATTCCACCGGGTCCGCCACCCCCACCGTGACCGCCTCGTCCCACGGCGTCATCTCGTCCGCCACCGTCTTGCCCGCCAGCTTCAACACACGGTCTGCCAAGGCCGACTGCTCGTCGCTGATCAGCCCGTACCCCACACCCTCCCGCACCAGCGTATGGAACGTCCGCCGCGGGTGCGTCACCCGTACCGCTTCCTTCTTCCCCGTCAGCCGAAGCACCGCCGCCCCGAACCCCCTGACTACCGGGACCAGCCCCACCGCCGTAAACACCACCTCGCTGGTCCGCAGCACCCACGCCAGCCTCGGCATCAACGCATCGCTGAACCGCGAGAATAAGTCCTTCGGCAGCACCTCCCCGAACACGAACAGCATCGGCGTCACGATCGCCGTGTTCAGCAGGATGACCTGCCACTCCGGGAGCGCCTGCGCGTCGAGCATCACGCTCAGCGACGCCGTGCCCATGTAGTTCGCCAGGTTGTTCCCGATCAGCAGCGTCGCCAGGAGCAGGGTCGGGTTCTTGAGCAGCCGGTCGAGAGACCCGACCCGCTTGTCCCCGCGCTGCAGCCGGATGTGCAGCCGGACCCGGTTGATCCGGTACGCCCCGGTCTCCATCCCCGAGTACAACGCCGACCCGAAGAACCCGATCAACATCAGCACCAGCCAGAACACCAGCTCGCCACCGCTCACGCTTCACCCCCTTCACCCAAGCCCGCAGAAGCCGAAGGATTCCGCGCGACTGCCGTCCCGTCGTCCGCCTCTTGGGGGTGCCGCGTCAACACCACCGTCTCGACCCGCCGCCCGTCCACCGCTTCCACCAACGCCTCCACCGGACCCAGCCCGACGACTTCCCCCGCCTCCGCCGGCCGGCCCAGCTCCGCCATCACCCAGCCCCCCACCGTATCCGCCCGCTCCTGCGCCGCCTCCACCACCTCCTGGCTCAGCCCTAGCCCCCCAGGCAGCTCACGCAGCGACAGCTCCCCGGCCACCCGGAATCGGCCGTCCCCCAACGCCTCCGGGCCGTCTTCGCCTTCCGCCTCGAACTCGCCGGGGATGTCGCCCACCAGGAACTCCACCACGTCCTCCAGCGTGATCAGCCCCGCCGTCCCCCCGTACTCGTCCACGACCACCGCGTACGTCGTCCCCGTCTTCCGCAGGTCCGTCAGCAGCTGATCCGCCCGCTGCTGCTCCGGCACATACTTCACCCCCCGCACCATCTTCATCAGCCCCTCCGCATCCGTCGGCGGACGCAGCAGCACCTGCTTCGTGTACGCCACCCCCAGCACCTTATCCAGCTCCCCGTCGTACACCGGCACCTGACGCAACCGTGTCTCCCGCATCAACGCCAGCAGGTCCTCGACCGGGTCGTTGATATCGAAAGCCCGCACGTCTACCCGCGGCACCATCACCTCCCGCACCCGCACCCGGCCCAGCTCCAAGACCTGACGCAGCACCCGCTGCTCCGCCGCGTCGATCACCCCCTTGCTCCGCGACAGCCCCAGCAGGCTCGCCAACTCCGACGCATCAAACGCCCGCGCCTCCTCCGGCGGGGTCAACAACCGCGCCAACGGCGTGATCACCCCCTTGTCCGCCACCCAACGCACCGGCGCGATCCCCCGGTGCACCAGCAGCATCGGCACCGACATCGTCCGCGCCCACCGCAGCGTCAGCCGTGCCGCCACGATCTTCGGCAGCACCTCCCCCAACAAGATCACCGCCACCAACGGCACCGGCGTCAACGCTCCGACCCACCACGCAGAAGCCCCCGCCTCCGCCAGCATCCCCTGCACCCGGAACAACGCCGCCGTGCTCACCGCGAAGTACGACACGTTGATCACCATGTTCCCCAGCATCAGCGTGATCAGCAGCGGCCGGGTCTCCGCCAGCAGCCGGACCGCGGCCGTGTCCGCCACCTTCTTCGACCGCTCGAGCTGCCGCTGCTGATGCCGACCGATGCTGAACAGCGCGGTCTCAGTCCCACTGAAAAACCCGCTCGCCGCCAGCAAGGCCGGCAGCACCAACAGCATCACGATCAGCCCAGGCTCCATAGCGTGCAAAGTATGACAGCCCCACCCGCACGCCGCACAGCACCTTTAGCCCCCGGCTCTGCCGGGGGGCACTCGGCGACCCCGATGCCTTAGCGTTACCCCGGCCGCGTCACTCCGCCCCCAGAATCCCCTCCGCCGAGCGCCCCTGCCACCGGTGCTGCGCCATCGCCCCGATCACCCGCTCCGCTGCATCGACCGCCGCGTAGCCGTCCTCCGCCGACACCACCGGCGACTCGCCCGTCCGCACCGCATCCAGAAAACTCGTCAGCTGCGCCGTCAGCGGGTCGTCCTGGCCCTTCGGCAAGTCCATGTTCAGCTTCTCGAGCTGCACATAATCGCTGTACGCGATCGACGACAGGTCCGCCTTCGCCCGGATCTTCTCCCGCAGGTCCTGGAACGCGTCCTCGTTGTCGCTCCGCCGCAGCACCACGCCGCTCTTGCGTTGGTAGTCCAGCGTGACGTACGCCGACTCGCTGAACAGCCGCAGCCGACGCTCGGTCTTCAGCGCGACCCGCGACGCGGTGAGGTTCGCGATGCACCCCGAGGCGAACGTCAGCCTGCAGTTACAGATGTCTTCGTACTCGCTGAGGATCGCGATGCCTGTCGCCTGCACGTCCACGATCTCCGAGCGCACCAGCATCAGCACGATGTCCAGGTCGTGGATCATCATGTCCTTCACCACCCCGACATCCAGCGACCGGAACGTCATCGGGCTCACCCGGTCGATCTCGATGAACCGCGGCGTGATGTCCATCCCCGACACCGCCCGCACCGCCGGGTTGAACCGCTCGGTGTGGCCCACCTGAAGCACCGCGCTGCTCTTCGCCGCCACCGCCGACATCGCCTTCGCGTCCGCCACCGTCTCCGCGATTGGCTTCTCGATCAGGCACGACACGCCCCGCTCCATCAACGGCTCCGCCACCGCCCGGTGGTACGCCGTCGGCACCGCGACCGACACCGCCTTTACGCCTGGGTGCGCCGCCAACAGTTCATCCGTTGAACCGAACGCCGCGGTTCCATAAGCCTCCGCGGTGCTCGCCGCCTTGTCGGCGTCCCCGTCCACCACGCCAACGAGCTGAGCCCCCTCCATGCCGCTGTACGTCCGCGCGTGGTGTTGACCCATCCGGCCGACGCCCACCACCGCGACCGGGACCCTTGTCGTCTGCTCCGTCATCGCCACAGTCTACGCGTGATCCCGACGCGGCGCGATCACGCCAATCGACCGGTCAAGGCAGTACAGCGGGTAGAATCAGGCGATGGCAAGCCCGCAGTCCACCAGGCCAGACACCCAGCCGAACGACACGCTCCCCGTGCGTCGCAAACCCGTGATCGGCATCACGCTCGGCGACCCCGCGGGCATCGGGCCCGAGGTCATCATCAAGGCGCTGGCCGATCCCGCCGTCCGCAAGCTCGCCCGCTTTGTCGTCTTCGGTATGAACGAGCTGCTGGCCTACGCCGCCGACCTCGCTGAGATCGATCCCTACTGGCACCGCCTCCAGCACGACACCGAACGCGCCACCCACCAGCTCGTCCACGACGTCGTCGTCCTCGACTACGACGAGTACTCCATGCTCGGCTCCGCCGTCGCCAAGCCCACCAAGGCCGGCGGGCAGGCCTCGCTCCGCTTCCTCGACGACGCGATCGCCGCCGCCCACCGACCCATCGAGGACAACGGCATCGACGCCGTCGTCACCGCACCGATCTGCAAAGAGTCTTGGGCCCTCGCCGGCTTCGATCGCTACCCGGGACACACCGAGCTGTTCGCCGCCCGCACCCGCACCAAGCGCGTGGTCATGATGTTCGACGCCCCGCAGATCCGCGTTGCGCTCGCCACCGTCCACCTGCCGCTGATGGACGTCCGCAACGTCCTGACCATCGGCAAGGTCTTCGACGCGATCGACCTCGGCGGGCACGCCTGCCGGTCGCTGGGTATCCGGAACCCTAAGATCGCGGTCACCGGGCTCAACCCCCACGCCGGTGAGAACGGGCTGTTCGGCGACGAGGAGACCCGGCTTATCGAACCGGCGATCGACATGGCTATCGCCGCCGGCCACGACGTCCAGGGCCCGTTTCCCGCCGACACCCTCTTCACGCCCAACCGGCTCAAGCAGTTCGACCTGTTCGTCACCATGTACCACGACCAGGGTCTGATCCCCGTGAAGATGCTCGCGTTCGACCAGGCGGTCAACGTGACCCTCGGGCTGCCCATCATCCGTACCAGCGTGGACCACGGCACCGCGTTCGACCTGGTCGGCAAGAACGTGGCCGACCCGGGCTCGATGAAGTCCGCGATCCGCCTCGCCGCCCACCTCGCCGGCAACCGGCTCGCGGCGGAGGCCGACGCCGACGCCGCCCGTGAGGCCAGCTGATCGGCTCACGCAGGCGCGTCGATTACATCGATCAGTGGATCCCCGCCGACACATAGAACCGCCGTGTCTGCGGATTGAAATCGAGCGTGTTGTCGGACTCTGCATCGGCGAGCCAGGCCTTGATGCCTGGGTTGTCTAGGCTAGGTTCGATGTGTTCAAGGACCTGTTCGCGCAGGCGACGCTGGTTGACGTCGGCCGCCTCGGCATCGCCGGTGGGCAAGGCGTCGATGAGCACCCGCAGCGCGGGCAAGTGGCCGTGTCGCACCGCAATCAGCGAGACGGTTTCCAGCTCCCGATCGTGCCGGGGCTGCTGTGCAACGAGCCGCCACGCCTGAGCGATCGGCTCGTCGAGATCGATGCCGGGCAGGCTTTCCATCAGCTCGTAGTAGGCCCGATTGCCCCGGCTCCTGACGAGCTGCACACGCAGCGCGGGATATGTGGCGGGGTCTTCAAGCCGTACCAATGCGGAGGTCCAGACCCAGGGCGCCTGCGGCCGGCCTTCGATCAGCCCCCGGATCAGCAGGCCGCGGGCGTCTTCCACCCAGCCTTGTGCGATCACCACGCTGATGAGTTGTGGCTGTTCGAGGAGCCGGTCCAGGACGACCTCGCGGTGGCGTTCATTGATGACGCGGCGGATAGCGATCCGGCCGTGATACCGCAACGCCGGGCGGTGCATCGCCTCGATCAGAGCCGCGGCGTTGACTTCGCCCAACGCCGACAGCAGCTCGACCTGCGGGTCGTCTCGGCCCATCCGCTTCTGGTTCTGAGTGAGCCGTTCGAGGTCATCGACGAAGCGGCGTGCGGCTTGGGCATCATCGCTGGCCGGCACCGAGAGTCGAGCCAATGCCGCTCGGTCCGGCCCGTCGCGCTCCGCCAGGGCATCCCGCACGATCGGTCGAAGGTAGAACCGCAGGGTCGGCAGGCCGTCGTGAGCCGCCAACAGCAGGTCCATGTGGGTTTCCGACAACGCTTCGAGCATGCGCTGCTGTGGGTCGGTGCGTCGCAACGGGGCGTGCGGCATCTGGTTGGCGGTGATCACCGAGAGCTGTTCGAGGTAAACCCAGACCGCTCGTTCGTTGGCGTGCTCCGGGAGCTCCAACGCGGCAAGCTCCGCCACAAAGGTCGGTTCTGGGTCCTGATTTTGAGGGTGGCTTAAAGAGGCAAACAGTAGAGAGACGATCACTGTCGAGAGGCTGGCGAGCGACGAACGCGACCGACAAGGGGCCCAGTGAATCATTCAGTTGCCTTCCCGATGAGAGCGAAACAACAGGCCGGGAGACAGGGCAAAAGTGATGCCCTGACTTAGATGTATCGGCCAATCGGGAACGCGTCGACACAAATTTGCGCACAGAAAAGCACAAAAGGCTCGGCCACGCATCCACGTGGCCGAGCCCGTCAATCGTTAGTTGCATCGAGCGGGCGGGGGGTTGGCCGGCCGCGCATTCAGCGCTTCGGCAGCGCTTCTGCGGTACGACCGACCCGGATCAAGCCCAAGCCTTGCCGTTCTTCTTCGTGCCACAAACCGTAACGTGCATGCCCATCGCCTCGGCCATCGCGGCCTTGGTCATCAGCGCCTTGTCCGCCGCAGCGGACGAGTCGGCGTACACGCACTGGATGTGGTTCGACTTGTGCCGGGCCATCATCTGGTCTCGGCTCACGCCGTAGGTCACCGCGTGCATGATCGGCCACTGCGGTGTCGACTCCTGCCAGCGCCGCTCGGTCTCTTCTCGCGGCAGCGTGATCACGCCGGCACGCCCGAGGTCCATGCACAGCCGGCCGCCGGGCTTGGACCCATCGACCCAGACGCGCGACCACACGATCTCGCCCGGCTTGGCGACCCCCCGCAGGGTCGAGCCACCCTGTGCGAAATACATCGCCGGCTGACGGAACCCTTCCGAGCCCTTCCAGCCCCCGATGTGGTGGGCCGGCGGCGCACTGCCCGAGATCAGGAACACCCAGACGTATTCGTCGGTCGTCCCCGACGCGTCGGCGTCGCCCCAGCGCAGGTCGTGCAGCGTGTTCTCGACCGGCTGGCCCAGGGCCTTGTGCACCCGGTACGTCATTAGGCCGTCCAGCCCGGCACACTCATCGACCTCGTTGAAGTGCGGGATCGGCTCGCCTCGGTAGAGCGTCCGTTTGCCGTCACGCGACTTCACCGGCGGGCGCTCGGTGTTGTTCAGCGTGCCTTCGACCAGGTCCGACGCGGGCAGCAGGTCCTTGAGCCCCTGCTGGTACTGGATGCCGATGGTGTGGCAGCCGAAGTCGTCGGCGATCCGCACCGCGGCGACATACATCTTGCACTGCTGCAGCACCTGGTCCTTGGTCAGCGACTGGGTCGCGTCCCGGCCGAAGTGGAAGGTGAAGCCCTTCTTGACGTACCAGTCGTAGACGGCCTTGGCCTCCTTGTTGGTGACCTGGATCGACTCATAGTAGAGCGCGGACTGGGAGAGACGTTCCTTGTAGACACCGGTCGGATTGAGCAGGTGGTCGGGGATGATCGCGTTGAACATGCCCATGCAGCCCTCGTCGAAGACGCCCATGATCGCCTTGTCCCGGGCCAACTCGGCGGCGAGCTTCGAGCCCAGCCGGCGGGCACCGGCGGGGACGGTGGTCTTGGCGAGCGGCGCGACGTGCCGGGTCGGGTGGGTGCACTTGCCGGTCTCCAGCCACTGCGCGAGCTTCTTGCCGAAGCCCGGCGCCGAGAAGTCTTCCGACCAGAGCGTCGAGTAGTTCACGCCGGCCTTGGTGAGCGAGCCGTTGAGGTTGAGCATGCCGACGAGGCCGGGCCAGGTGCCGGACCAGTTGGCGACGGTGAGGATCGGGCCTTGGTGTGAGATCAGGCCATGCAGGATGTGGTGCGAGTACTGCCAGACCGCCTCGGCGATGACGATCGGCGTGGTCGGGTCGATGCCGCTGAACACGGCCATGCCTTCTTTCTGCGAGCCGATGAAGCCGTGCTTCTCGGCCCGCTTGTAGGGGTGGGCGCGCTTGAGGGTGGTCTTGCCGCCGGAGGCGAGCGTAATGGCCTCGGCGAGCTCCTTCTCCATCGCGGACTGGGCGGGCCAGCAGTTCTGGTTTGCGGAAAGCCGGAGGTCGCCGTTGGCGAGCAGCAGGACGGTCTTGGGCAACGCATGATTCGTCCGGCGGGTCTTGGAAGCGGTTTTGGTTTTGGGCTTGGTGGTGGAGGCAGGCATGGTGGTTTCCGGGAAGGGTGATAGGTGTGGGGGAAGAGATTGGAAAGGGCGTCCGCGAGCAACGGCGGCGACACAACAAGAAGTGGTTGTGCGGGAGAACGGGGGCGCTGGCCGAGACGGAGCGGGACCCCTGTCTTTGGCCTTGCGCCGAAGGACGGATCAGCGTCCGTGCGGGGGGCTCGGCCGGTTGGTCCGGCTCAGGCCGTGCCGCAGCTGGGCATGGCGGCCAAAAAGGCAGATGAGGCTTGACGAAAACATCGGCGGAGTTTAACAACACCCGGCTGGTTATAGGGGCATACGGACCCGCGGGGCATGCTAGTTTGTGGCAGCGCCCATCGCTAAGGCTGGCCGGGCTGTCCCGAGGAGTTGAACGTGTCGGAGATGTACAGCGACGAGACGATTCACGCGTTGACCGAGGCGCTGGGTTTTTCGCCGGAGAATACGACGCTTCGGGGCCAGGTCGCGGAGATGCTGATGGGCCGCGGCCGATTGCAGGAAGCCGAGGAGATGCTGCGTGACGGGCTTAAGCGGTCGCCCGGCCATCTGGGGTTGGGGCTGGCGATGGGTGAGTGTCTGCTGCGTCTGGAGCGGCGGCCCGAAGCGGTGGTGGTATTAGAGTCCTTGGTCGGCCCGGCGGGGAGCGACGCGGCGGCGCTGGTGCAGCTTGCGGGCCTGCTGCTGCGTGCGGGCGAGCGTGACTCGGCGTCGTTGGTCTACCGGCGAGCGGTGCGTGAGGACCCGGGCCGGGCCGAGCCGAAACTGGGCAAAGAGCTCGGCGTTGTTCCGAATCAGGAGAGCGACGAACCCGATCAACCGGAAGACCTGCCGTTCGACGACGCGCTGGATGATGAGGAGTGGGACGAAGCGGCGGGCCGTGTACGGGTCCGTGCGGATCATTCGCCATCGGGCTCGCCGATCGAGATGGAACGCCCTTCAATGGGCTTCGACGATGTCGGCGGGATGCAGGGGCTCAAGGAAGAGGTCCGGCTCAAGATTATCGAGCCGATCCGCAACGCCGACCTCTACAAGGCTTACGGCAAGTCGATCGGCGGGGGCATCCTGATGTACGGCCCGCCCGGTTGCGGCAAGACCCACCTCGCGCGTGCCACGGCCGGCCAGATCGACGCGGGCTTCCTCGCAGTCGGCATCCACGACGTGCTGGAGATGTGGCTCGGCCAGTCCGAGCAAAAGCTGCACGCCCTGTTCGATTATGCCCGCGCCAACACGCCGTGTGTCTTGTTCTTCGACGAGGTCGATGCGCTAGGCATGAAGCGATCCGCGGTGGGCGGCAGCGGTGGGCGGAACGTCATCAACCAGCTGCTCAGCGAGCTGGACGGTGTGCGTGACCGCAACGACGGCGTGCTGATCCTCGCCGCGACCAACGCACCCTGGGACCTCGACGCGGCGCTGCGTCGGCCGGGGCGTTTCGACCGCGTGATCTTTGTGCCTCCGCCCGACACCGCCGGGGCGGCAGCGATCCTCCGGCTTCACCTGCAGGGCAAGCCTCAGGAGGCGATCGACGTCTCGACGGTCGCGGCCAAGTGCAGCGGCTTCTCGGGGGCCGACCTCAAGGCGGTGGTCGACCGGGCCGTGGAAGCGAAGCTCAGCGACGCGCTGAAGACCGGCACGCCCGAGCCGATCACGACGCGTGACCTGGTCAAGGCCGCCCGCAAGACGCGGGCCTCGACCAGGGAGTGGTTTGCGACCGCCAAGAACCACGCGCTGTACAGCAACGACTCGGGGCACTACGACGACATCCTGGACTATCTGAAGATCAAGCGGTGACCGGGCCGGGGTGTTGAAGTTGATGGAAGGCTAAGCGAGAGGCAGGACCGGATGGACACGCAGATGCTGGGGCAGGGCCGGGGCGAGTCGGGGGCTTTCGAGCGGGGCTGCGTGTTTTATGAGCAGGGCCAAGCGGGCAGGGCGGTGGAGCAGTTCCAGCAAGCGGTAGCGGAGTCGCCGGACGATGCGCGGCCGCACGCTTACCTTGCGGCATCGCTGATGAGTGACGGCGGAACCGAACGGGCGGAGGGCCGGGAGCAGATCGGTCGGCATGTCCGCGAAGCGGTGCGTCTGGCCCCGGGGTGGGACCTGCCGCATCGTCTGCAGTCGACGTTCCGCCTGATGGAGGGCGGTCTCCCCGCGGCGGAATCGTCGGCGAAAGAGGCCATGCGTCTGAACCCCGATGAGCCGGCGAACTACGGCGTCGCGGCTCGGGTGGAGCTCAGCCGGAAGCGGTGGCCCGACGCCTTGGAATGGATCGATCGGGGTCTTGCGATCGATGCGGAGGACGCCGATCTGCTGAGCCTACGCGGTATGGCCTTGGCTTATCTGGGGCGTCGCAAGGAAGCCAACGCAGCATCGCGTGAAGCGCTGCGGCAGGCTCCCGAAGACGCCGACGCCCACTCGGCTCGCGGCTTCGCCCTGCTCCACGCCAACCGGCCCAAGGACGCTCTGCACCACTTCCGCGAATCACTCCGGCTCGACCCCACCGACGAATACGCCAAGGCCGGCCTCGTCGAAGCGCTCAAGGCCCGGAACCCGATCTATCGCGCTTGTCTGGCGTATTTCCTCTGGATGAGCCGGCTATCGGGCGGCGTGGTCATCGGGCTCATCGTCGGGGCCTACGTGCTCATCCAGATCCTCAACGGCGTCTCCGCTCGCAACCCTTCGCTCGCGCCGTACATCGATCCGGTCATCTGGACCTACATCGGCTTCGTCGCGATGACGTGGGTCGCGATGCCGCTGTTCAACCTGTTGCTGTTTATCAACCCGAGCGGACGCCACGCGCTCGACCCGTATCAGCGACGCGGCGCGGCGGTCTTGGGGTTCTTCTTGCTGATTGCAGGCGTGGCACTGGTGGTCGGCATCGTCACCGGTGTGGGGAGTTGGTTGGGTTCTGCGGCGGTGGCCGGGGTCATCGCCGTCACGGCCTCCAGCGTCCTACAGACCGAAGAGACCTCCCGACGCAACATCCTGACCGGGCTTGCACTTCTCAATGCGGGCATCGGGATTTACCTCGTCCTGCTGCTGTTCCGGGTGCCTTATCCAGAGGCCGCGGTCGATTCGGCCACCACCTGGTTCGCTTTCTCGTTGCTGGCCTTCATGCTTTCGCCGTTGTTTCTCGGTGCCGTTGAGTCCAAGGCGCAGGGCTGAGCCGTCGGCCGGGCGTGGCGCCTGATCCCGTGTCTCGTCGCGCCGACCGATCGCGCTAGAATCTCACCGTGGAGCAATCCCCCCCCGAGTCGGTCCGCGACACCCTGCTCAAGAAAGCCCGGTCACTGCCTAAGGTGCCCGGCGTCTATCTCATGAAGGACGACAAGGGCGTGGTCATCTACGTCGGCAAGGCCTCCAAGCTCCCCGACCGCGTCTCCAGCTACTTCGTCCCCTCCGCCGACCCCGGCTTCAAGAAACGCCCCATGCTCGGCATGATCGCCGACTTCGACACCATCGAGTGCGAGTCCGAGTGGGAGGCCCTGCTCACCGAAAACCGCCTGATCAAAGACATCCACCCCCGCTTCAACGCCCGCCTCATCGACGACAAGACCTTCCCCTACCTCGTGATCACCCTCAAGGACGACTACCCCGGCGTCTACATCACCCGCCAGCCGAACGACGAGCAATTCAAAGCCGCCAAGGTCTTCGGCCCGTTCACCAGCGTTTACGCCCTCCGCGAGTCCTTGCAGATGCTCCAGCGTGTCTTCAAGTTCCGCACCTGCCACCTCGAGATCGACCCCGACGACCCGAAGAACGCATACTTTCGCCCCTGCCTGCTCTACCCCATCAAGCAGTGCACCGCACCCTGCGCGAACAAGATCAGCCCCGACGAATACCGCGCCGACATCGAACGCTTTGTCCGCTTCCTGAGCTCCAAGCGCAGCACCATGCTCCGCGAGCTGAACCAGGAGATGCAGCAAGCCTCGACCGATCTGAACTTCGAGAAGGCCGCTGTCCTCCGCGACCAGATCAAAGCGATCGAAAAGCTCGACCACCGCGCCGACCGCAAGGACGGCTGGCAGCCCGAGACCGAGTCTTTCACCGACGACCCCAAGAAGGCTCTCCAGTCGCTCCAGAAGACGCTGAAGCTCGACACGCCGATCCGCTGCCTTGAAGCCATCGACATCGCCCACCTCCAGGGCGGCGAGACCGTGGGCTCAAAGGTCTGCTTCGTCGATGGCCGGCCGTTTAAGAACGAGTACCGCCGGTTCAAGATCAAGTCTGTCACGAACGACGACTACATGTCGATCCGCGAGGTCGTCTCCCGCCGCTACCGCGACGCCGGCCAGGGCCAGGAGCTCTACCCTGACGTCATCCTCATCGACGGCGGGCTCGGCCAGCTCCACGCCGCACAGGAAGCCTTCGATCAGCTCGACGTCAAGCCCCCCATGGTCATCTCCCTGGCGAAGAAGGAAGAGCTCATCTACGTACAGGCCAAGGCCGAGCCCATCAAGCTCGGCCGTACCAACCTCGGCCTCAAGCTCTGCCAGGCCATCCGCGACGAGGCGCACCGCTTCGCCCAGCACTACCACCACATCCTCCGCCGCAAAAAAGTCATCGGGCAGTAGGCCCGCACCCCAGGCGCACCCCACCCGTATCGCGTCTTCCCTCACCGGCGGTCAAACAACGCCCCGCCGTGACCCACGACAATCAAATCCGGGGGAACCCGTGTTACGCTTCATGCGTCCGTATCTGTCTGCACTGCATGCGCGCCACCACAAGCCCCTCCTCCGGAGCCACACCCATGGCAAGCCCCCGACCACTCCCGTTCGTCTGCCTCTTCGTGCTCGCTGTCAGCCCCCTTGCTCACGCCCAGCCCGACGCCGCCGATAACCCAACCACCGTGGAGATCCGCAGCGACATCCCCATCCCGGCACCCCAAAACCCCGCTGCCGACAACCCCGCCGCCCCGCAGCCCCACCCCCACCCCGACCCCGACACCCTCGCCAAGTTCGCCCAGGCCCTCCGCATCACCCCCAATAACCTCTCGTTCTCCAGCAACATCAGCTACGACGAACACGGCCAACCCCGCCACCAGTCCTCCAACGGCTCCGTCAACTTCTCCGTCAAATACGACGAGACCGTCCAGCCCATCGCCTACGACGGCTTCCGTCTCACCCGTGTCGTCGCCGACACCGGCGCAGAGATCACCGTCCATCAAGACAACCGCCACCGCCAGTCCAACCAGTTCGGGCGCAACCAGCAGGGCCAAGCCGGCGGCAGCTTCAACCTCTACACCAACAACTTTCCTCTCCCGCCCGCAGACGCCAGCTCGCTTGCCATCGTCGAGGGCGTCTTCGACCTCCGCTACGCCGACGGCCAACCCCAGCCCGCCGTCTTCGACGCCTTCGGCGACTTCGACGGCATCTGGGTCGGCATCGAGCAGCTCCCCGACAGCCGCATCCGCGTCTCGCGCGTCGGCCAACGCGTCCGCGTCGACTTCGACCCCGGCTCCTTTAAGCGCTTCGCCTACCCCGAGTTCTTCACCGCCGACCGCACCTCCATCAATGTCAGCGGCTGGTCCAGCTCCAGCAACAACGGCGGCATCAACCGCAGCTACAACATCGACCTCGACGCCAAAGGCCGGGTCGTCCTCTGGTTCTACCCCGAGGTCAAGACCATCAGCATCCCGTTCCGCGTCCGCAACCTCGCCCTACCCGAGCGCCCGCAGTCCGACGGCGTTGACCTCGTCATCCGCCTCGGCGACGATCCCGCCAAGATCGAGCAAGCCAAGCCTGGTCAGCCCGAGCCCGCCGGCCTGCCCAACGAGCTCAAGATCGTTGTCCCGGACAAAGCCGACGCCGGCTGACGTTTCTGGCTCACGCCGTCGTGGCCGATCGTCGACCTCACGCCGACGCGGTGCGCTGCCCGCGTCGTTCCACCGCTACCGGCCGTGCACGCCGACGCCGATCCAGCAGCACGCTTAGCCGCGGGCGTGCCCATGCGGCGAACCACACCACCACCCCAGCGCCCAACGCCGCCCAGACCTCGCCGCGCCACGCCTCGACCCGCCCCGCGACCACGCACACCCAAACCGCGGCCGCGATCCCGCTGAGCAACCAGCCCGCCACGACGCCAGCCCGCTTCAGCGGAGCGGATCGCCGCCGTTCATCTCCGCCAAGCCGCGTCGGCTCCGCGGCAGCCTTTTCCCGACGACGCTGAGGAAACCAGACGCCCGCCAACAACGCCAGCATCAGGCCATACGCCAGTACCGCTCGTGCAGCGACCCACCCCGCCTCGTCGTAGGTCAGTACCCGTGCCGGCCCCATCGCGCCGCCCTCCGCGCCCGGCATCGGTCCAACCGCAAGCCCGTAGCCCGCACTGATCCAACCGGCCGCTACCAGTGCCGCTAGCCGAAACCACCACCGCCCGACACACCCTGCAAGCCACCCCCGCCACACGCCTAACCGCAACGCCAACCGCAGCCCCAGGCCCATCCCCCGCGACCAGCCGCCCCGGCCTGCATACACCCACCGGCGTAGCCACCACGTCCCCGCCAGCCATAGCCCAGCCCCCAGCCCCGCACCGGCGGTGTTCAGCACCACGTCCCACCACGACGCGACCCGCCCCCACCGCTCCGCCATCGCCACCTGACCCATCTCCATCACCGTTGACAACGCCGCGCCCATTGCCACCCCTGCGATCAATGCCGCGATCCACACCAACCGTGATCGCCTCAGGATTCGGCCCGCTAACCACGCCCCGGTCATCGCCCCCGCCACGCCGATCGGCACATACAGCAGCCCGTTCGCCAACGCGTCCGCCGCCGGCCCGGTCAGCCCCATGCCGGTCCGTGATTCGCCAGCCACCCCCCAGCCCACACCGGCCCACCTATTATCCATCACGGCTCGGATCCCCGTATCCAGCCCCTCCCATCCCCAGGACGCCCACACCACAACCCCAACCGAACCGACAACCCAAAGCCCGCGCAGCCAACGCGCCCACCCCCGGACACGCCGAATGTCGTCGCTGCGTCGGAACACCACTGTGTTTATCTGACCGGTAGCCCGAACGCCCAAGCCCGCACCCCCGTCGATCGCCGTGCTGGTCCTTTGAGACCCCATCCGCACACCCTACAACCGGTTCAGACCCACCCACCGTGCTCGCCTGCACGCCAGACGCTTATCAGACCCTCCGCCGCAAATCAGTCCGCCCCTGGCGATTCACCCGCGTGCCAACACGCCCGATCAAGCATCAAGGGAGTCTCCCCGACGACCCCGATCCTCCTACACCGATCCCGCCGTGCTGCCCCGCACCCTCATCCTTTCCGATCTCCACCTCGGCCGTGAGCAACAGGGCGCGGTGTCCGCCGATGCTCTGCGTCCCCTGTGGCGTGAGACCGACGAGCTGATCATCAACGGTGACGCGGCGGAGCTCGCCGACCCGGGCTGCCGTGCACAGGCCGCCCGCCACCTGCTCCGCCTCCAAGACCTCACCGAGGCCGACGGGGTCAAGCTCACCTACCTCGCCGGCAACCACGACCCGCTGATCACCGACCGCCGGTTCCTCCGCCTCGCCGACCGCCGCGTGTTCATCACCCACGGCGACATGCTGCACGACACCATCTCCCCCTGGTCCGAACACGCCGCCCGCCTCAAAGCCCTCCACGCCGACGCCTACGCCGCCCTCCAGAACACCAGCGTCACCCCGTCACCGGGACACGACGCCGGCCAAGACTTCGATGAACGCGCCGCCGTCGTCGCCCACACCGCCGCCATGAAGTGGCAGGAGATCGCCGACAGCTCCGGCAAGCCCAAGCCCAAAGCGTCCCGCCTCCAGCAGAAGCTCCGCAAGGCCCGCAAGGCCGCCGCCGTCGCCTGGTACTGGCACACGCTCCCCCACGCCGCCAAGGCTTTTGCTCGGCGCTACGCCCCCGAGTCCCGCTTCTTCCTCTTCGGCCACATCCACCGGGCCGGCGTCTGGCTCGATCGCGCCCAGCAGCGCTACATCATCAACACCGGCTCCTTCCACTACCCCCGCGTTCCGCACGCCGTCCGCCTCGCCGACCAGCAGCTCACCCTCCACCGGATCAAGTTCGACCCCGCCGGCCACCAGCTCCTGCCCCCGCGCCGCACCTGGCCCCTCCCCGAGCTCGCCGAATCCAACCCGCTCCCCATCGCCGCTTAACGCCCGGTCGTCCATCGCCTCCTAAGCTCTAGGCTCTAGCCGCTCAAAGCTCAGCGCGATGCCCGTCGACCTCTTCACCCACCCCGACTTCCTCACCCACGAAGCGCCCCCAGGCTTCCCCGAGCGCCCCGCCCGCCTCACCGCCATCCTCAATCGGCTCAACGAACAAGGCCTCACCGCACGCTGCCAACGCCCGAGCTTCGAGCCCGCCACCACCGAACAGCTCACCCGCTTCCACACCCCCGACTACGTCGCCCGTGCGGAACACGCCTGCGACACAGGCCAACCGCAGCTCGACTGCCCCGACGTCCCCATCGGCCCGAACTCTGAGGCCGTCGCTCGCCTCGCCACCGGCGCCGCCCTCACCGCGATCGATCGCCTGATCCACGGCGACTGCACGCACGCCTTCCTCGCCGCCCGCCCCCCCGGCCACCACGCCGAGGCCGACCGCGCCATGGGCTTCTGCATCTACAACCACGCCGCACTCGCCGCCGAACACGCCCTCACCGAGCACGGCCTGCAACGCGTCGCCGTCCTCGACTTCGACGTCCACCACGGCAACGGCACCCAACACCTCTTCGAGTCCCGCCCCGACGTCCTCTACCTCTCCCTCCACGAAGACCCCCGCACCCAATACCCCGGAACCGGCTTCCCCCACGAGACCGGCATCGGACCCGGCCTCGCCACCACCCTCAACCTCCCGCTCCCCGCCGGCACTACCGACGACCACTTCCTCCACGCCCTGACCGATCAAGCCATCCCCGCCCTCGAGCGCTACGCCCCCGAGCTCCTCATCCTTTCCGCCGGCTTCGACGCCCACGCCAACGACCCGCTCGGCCACCTCAGCCTCTCCACCGACTGCTTCGCCCAGACGACTCAACACCTGCTCACCCTCAACCTCCCCACGCTTTCCGTACTCGAGGGCGGCTACGACTTGGGCGCTCTCGCCGACTGCGTCGAGGCGCATGTGCGTGTGCTCCTCGCCGCCGCCTGATCGTCGCCCTCCGTCATTCCGCCGGGCCGACACGGCCCGGCTCGCCCGAGCCACTTGCCCGCAGCGAGCCGGGGCGTGCCGCCCCAGCCGACCCGCTGATGCTCCGTCATGTGACCCTCCCGCCGAAGCCCACCGAAAAACTGCGGCGTCGTCCTACAATCACGCCATGCAGCCCGGTAGTGTCGATACCCCCGCCCCCTCGCAGCAGCCCTGGTACGCCGACGGCCTGCGGTTCTCCTGCGCCCAGTGCGGCAACTGCTGCACCGGGCCGCCCGGCTACGTCTGGTTCACCCCCGAAGAGGGCCGTGCGATGGCCCAGAAGCTCGGGCTCGACGAGATCACCTTCCGCAAGAAGTACGCCAAGCGCGTCTGGGGCCGGTGGTCGCTCTCGGAGAACATCCAGCCCAACGGCGATCACGACTGTGTGTTCCTCCGCCGAGATGACCGAGGCCGAGGCCTGTGCAGCCTGTACGAAGCCCGGCCCAAGCAGTGCCGCACCTGGCCGTTCTGGCCCAGCAACCTCGCCTCCAAGGAGGACTGGGACGCCGCCGCCGAGTCCTGTGCCGGCATGCTCAACGGGAGCGGCGGGGTCGGCAAGCTCTACCCCGTCGAACAGGTCCGCATCCTCGCCGGGCAGTCCTCGGGACTCTGAATTCTGTCCACAGATAGACACGATGGAACAGGATTAAAAAACCGGACGCCTGCCGTTTCGCGGAGCCCTGCGTCTTCACCCCACCACGCTTTTATCCTGTCTTGATTATGCCCATCTGTGGACAAATTCCGACCGACGAAACCTCAGAATGGGCCGCACTCCATAATGCCGCCGCTGACCCGGCGATCGACGCTGCGCTACAATCCCTCTACGCCGACACCGACGCCGCGATCGCCGAGCGCGGCCCGACCTGCTGGCAGTCCGGCAAGTGCTGCAACTTCGTCGACTTCGGCCACCTGCTCTACGTCACCGCCCTCGAAGCCTGCTGGTTCACGCACCACGCCCCACCACCCCCCCAAACCAAACCGCTGTCGCCCACCGAACTCCCGCAGTTCTTCGCGTCGCAGCAGCCGGCCTGCCCGTACCAGGTCAACAAGGCCTGCACCACCCACACCATCCGCCCGCTCGGCTGCCGCATCTTCTTCTGTCAACGCGGCACCGAAGACTGGCAGCAGGACCTCTACGAATCGTTCCAGCAACGGCTCCGCACGCTCCACGACGCCCACGCGCTGCCCTATCGCTACCTCGAGTGGCGGGCCGCCCTCGACCTCGCGCGGTCACTCCGCGAGACCGCAACGGCTAGCCCGCTTACGCCTCGGCGAACCACTTCCGGGCCAGATCGGCCATGACCAACGCGTCGGCGTAGCGGTCGCACTCTTCGCGGAGCTCGCCGGTGGTCGGATCGACAAACCGCCGGGCGTAGCCGATGTTCCAGGACAGCAGCTCCGGGGCGAACACGAGGAAGTCGCCGGTCTGGGCCGTCTGCTTGAAGTGCTTGAAGATGGCGGACCACATCTGCCCGAAGTGCTGGACGAAGGGCTGTTCGAGGGCCTCTTCGACGGTGTCGCCCAGGGCGACCTGGATGTTCTGGGGGTTGCCGATCCGGCCGTGCATGAAGGACGTGCGTTCGAAGACGGGCTGGATGAACGCGAGCTTCTCGTCGAAGTCGCCATAGGGCATCTCGAGCCCGGTGTACCAGTGCGAGAAGTCGCCGTTGAACCGGACTTCGGGGATGCGTTCGATGAGCTGGACGGTCCGCCACATGTCCTGCGTCACGGTCGCGCGGTGCGTCTCGATGTACAGCGGGAAGTCGTGCCGCGCGCTGGCCTCGAGCACGTCCTTAACGAGCGCGTCGATCACGTCGTCGTCTTCGTTCCCCCATCCGACGTGTACCGTCCCGCAGATCGCCCCGTCGCCCTTCTCACGTCGGCAGATCTCGTCGGCTTCACCCACCTGATTGACGCGGCCTCCGCCGGCCAGTGACATGCCTTGGTCCCGCAACGACTCGGCGTCACCGCCCTGCGTTCCGCTGAACCCCGCCTCTTTCAATGCGGCATAGAACTCCGCATCGGTGAGGTCCTTGATCGACGGGGCCTGGGTCCACTCGGGCAGGTCGCCGAGCGTGCCCATGTTCAGGAAGACCTCGAGCCGGGGCGGTTGCTTGGTGTCGTCACGGGTCGGTGCGGGGGCGGTCAGGGGCGTGTCGGCCATGGTCAAGCTCCGGATCAGGGTGCGGGCGGGGTGCGGGGGGCGGCAGGGTAGCGAGTCCCGGGCCGGGGTGCGGGATCAGCCGCCTGGGCGGTCGGGGCCGGTCAACAGCGCGCCGGCCAGCTCGGTGGTGTTGTGCAGGATCACCGCCGCGCCCTGCGCTTCGAGCTCCTCGACCGCCCGGAACCCCCAGGACACCCCCACCGCATAACAGCCCGTGGCCTGGGCGGTGAGCATGTCCGCCATGGTGTCCCCGACGAACGCGGTCCTCGTCGGCGTCGCCCCGATCTCATCGAGCACCGCCAGGCACGACGCGGGGTCCGGCTTCGGCGGATACCCCTCCCGGTGCCCCCACACCGCCGCCCACGGAACCGCCGGGAAATAGTGTTCGACCATCGCCGCCGTCGCCGCCTCGGGCTTGTTCGACAGCACCGCCACCCAGACCCCCGCGCCGACCAACTCGTCCAACACCGCCCCGATCCCCGCGAACGGCCCGGTCGTGTCCCGCTGATGCTCCGCGTAGTACGGCTTAAACACGCCGATCGCCTCGTCCAAGCGATGCAGCTGCTCCGCGGGCAGCGCGGCCCGGAACAGGTTCGGGAGACCCTGGCCCGCAAACCGCTTGTAGCTCGCCAGCGGGTGCGTCGGCAGCCCCATGGCCGCGAGTGTGTGGTTTGCGGCCGCGGCGATGTCGCCCAGCGAGTCCAGGAGCGTCCCGTCCAGATCGAAGACCACAGCATCAAAAGCCATCGCTAAGTAATAACCGCTTTTGCGTGGCCCCGTGGCACCACCTAAACTCTCTCACGATGAGTCAACCGGCAGCGCACCGTGAAGAGACCCCGCCCGAAACGGTGGCGATTGGCCGGGCGCTCAGCCGCATCCCCGCCGGGCTTTATGTTCTGACCGCCGCCCACGAAGACCGACGCATGGGCATGCTTGTCGCGTGGGTCCAGCAGGTCTGCTTCGAGCCGCCGATGATCACCGTCGCGGTCGCCAAGGGCCGGCCCATCATGCCGCTCATCAGCGAGTCGCGGTGCTTCGGCATCTGCCAGGTCGCCGAGGACGACAAGATGCTCCGCCGAAAGTTCCGTGACGACCCCGACCCCGACGACGACGCGTTCCTCGGCTACGACCTCGCCCCCTCCGTCCTTGGCGGCGTCCCCCTGCTCCGCACCGGGCTCACCGCGCTCGAGTGTGAGCTGTCTTGCCATATGGACGTCGAGGGTGACCACGACCTCTTCGTCGGACGCATCCACGCCGCGTTCGGCGGCGACGGTCAGCCGCTGGTCAGCATCCGGGACGACGGCTTCGCCTATTGAGCCCCGCCGTCGCGCGACTTCTCCCATTCTGATTGGGGGGGGGGGGGGG
>JBCDIM010000003.1:0-116243 GCA_038749105.1 Planctomycetota bacterium | reverse complement strand
CTCCCACCCACGCAGTACCCCGCAATGCAACACCGCTTCCCCCTCAGCGATATCGACTTCGGCCCCGAAGAGGAGCAGGCCGTCGCCGAGGTCGTCCGCAGCAAGTGGCTCTCGACCGGGCCGCGCACCGCCGCGTTCGAGGCCGAGTTTGCCGAGTATGTCGGGGCCGACCATGCCGTGATGGTCTCGAGCTGCACCGCCGGGCTGCACCTCGCTTTGCTCGCGGTTGGCATCGGGCCGGGCGATGAGGTGCTGGTCCCGAGCTACACGTTCGTCGCCTCCGCCAACGCCGTGCTCTACTGCGGGGCCACGCCCGTCTTCGTCGACATCACCGGCGAGCACGACCTGAACCTCAGCCCCGACGACGCGGCCGCCAAGATCACCCCCAAGACCAAGGCGATCGTGGCCGTCCACATGTGTGGCTACCCCGCCGCGATGGACCGCATCCTCGCCCTCGCCGAGCAGCACGACCTCCGCGTCATCGAAGACGCCTGTCACGCCCTCGGTGCCGACTATCACGCCGCCGAACCCGCCTCTCCCTTGCACGGCAAGCACGCCGGCACCCTCGGCGACCTCGGCTGCTTCTCCTTCTACGCCAACAAAAACCTCCCCGTCGGCGAGGGCGGCATGGTCGTCACCGACGACCCCGACCTCGCCCAATACGTCCGGCTCGGGCGATCCCACGGCATGACCAAGACCAGCTGGGACAAGGCCAGCGGCAAGGCCTCCGGCTACGACGTCGTCCAGACCGGCTTCAACTACCGGGCCACCGAGTTCACCGCCGCCCTCGGCTCCGTCCAGCTCCGCAAACTCGACCGCCACAACGCCACCCGCCGCACCGTCGTCGCCGCCTACCGCGACGCCCTCGCCGACATCGAGGGCCTGACCATCCCCTTCGCCGACCGTCTCAAAGACAGCGCCCATCACGTCATGGCCGTCCTCCTCCCCGACCCCAGCCTCGTCGAGCCGTTCCGCTCGGGCCTCGACGCCGCCGGCATCCAGACCACGCACCACTACCCCCCGGTCCACGGCTTCTCCCACATCCGCAGCGCCGTCGGCACCACCGACCTGCCCGTCACCGTCGATGTGTCCTCGCGTGAGGTCACGCTGCCGCTGCACCCCCTGATGAGCCCCGACGACGCCCGAACGATCGCCGACGCGGTCCGGCAAGCCATGCGGGTGGCCGCCCCCGTGTAACCCAAACGGCCCCGGAGCCCGTGGTCCGCCTCGGCCCGTCAGGTCTCGCCCGCACCCGTGGAGGCTAGCCCAAGCCAAACCGCAGACTCGTGTGCCCACGGGCCCACCATCGCCGCCCCTTGAGCCAAAATGACGCCATTCCGTGGGTAAGAATTGCTTGACAGCGGGTCCTTAGCGGATAGCTTCTACTTGGGGATTCCTGTAACTGAGCTAATGGCTCAAAATCCGCACCCTACGCGGACAGGACCCACCCGCCAAGCCCCGTGAGACGGGTTTTGAGCGAAAAACGCGTCCACGACAAGTTCCAGGCAGCCCCGCCTGGGAGGAGAGAAAGATCACCGCGATCCAACGAGACAATCCATCCTCGACCCTCCCGTCGGCCGCCGACGCGTTGCAGGACATCAACGCGGTCGAAGCCGACGCGGTCCCGTCCGCGGGATCCTGGGAACGGTCGGTCGTCGAGATCGCCTGGCGCGGCCGTCGCCTGCTCATCATCGCCACCGCCGTCGGGCTGTTCCTGGGCCTGCTCTATTTCCTGCTCGCCCCGCGGGTCTACGAGAGCTCCGCGGTCGTCTACATCGATCGGCCCGACACCAACGACCCCAGCCGGCTCAAGAATGAGGGGGTCGCAGCCGCCAACCCCGTCACCCAGGCGTCGGTCCTCAAGTCCACCCCCGTGCTGACCCGTGCCCTGAACGAGCCCGGCGTCGCCAACTCCGCGACTCTCGCCGACGTCAGCGACCGCCTCGCCTTCATGCGCAGCCGCCTCAGCATCCGGGGCGACGAGAAAGACGAGACGGTCATCCTCAGCCTCGAGGCCAAAGACCCCGACGAGGCCGCGCTGATCATCAACGCCGTCCTCCGGGCCTATTTCGCCAACCACGCCGAACGCCTCGCCCGGTTCACCAACGCTGTCGGCCAACCCGACCCCGACCCCGACGCGAGCTCCACCCCCGTCCCGGAGGCCGCCCCCGCCGCCGCCCTGCCTTCCTTCGGGCAGACCGGTTCGCAACGCCTCACCGAGGTCCTGGTCCAAGGCCGGCTCGCCGAACTCACCGCCCGCTTCACCCAAGCCGAGGCCAACGAACGCTCCGCCCGCCAGGCCATCATCTCCGCCGACGAAGCCGGCGACGACCTCGACCAGCTCATCCGCATCGCCGAGTCGATCGGCGTCGGCGACGACTCCACCCAGGCCGTCATGGACCCCGTCCGCTCGGCCCGCCTCGCCATGTCCTTCGCACTGAGTCGGCGTGAAGCCTTCCCCAGCCAGTGGGGCCCCGAACACCCGGCCGCCAAGCAGTTCAGCGACACCACGGCACAGCTCCAAGCCCGGCTCGCCTTCACCGAAGCCGCCGCGGCCGACAAGCTCCGACGCATGATCGGGAACACCGGCGACACCGCCGCCCGCGAACGCCAACGCATCGCCGACCAGCTCGACACCGAACAGCAGCGTGCCAAAGGCCTCACCCGACTGCCCCTCGAGCTCGTCGAAGAGGCCCACCCCCAACGCAAGCCCGTCAGCCCCCGCGGCGCCTTCACCCTGGCGATCGCCACCATGGCCGGCTTCATGATCGGGATGGCCGGGCTTGTTGGCCGTGAGCTGGTCCGCCTGGCTAAGTCCCGCGAGGCCCTCGAAGCCGAGACCGCCGGCACCGCCGAGACCGGGCTCGTCGTCTACCAGCCCACCGCCGGCCAGCTCCCCGCGCTGACCTCCGCACGCCCGTCCTGCACCATCACCCCCGCAGCGATCCAGTCCGGCGGCGAGGGTGCCCCCATGATCCTCGGCGTCGTCCCCCGCATCGCCGCCACCCACCGGCTCATGGCCCCCGACTACGACAAGGCCGGCACCTCCGTCCACCACATCCGTGCCATCCTCGAGGCCCTCGCCCGACGCCAGGGCATCCGCTCGCTCGGCCTCGTCAGCGCCCAACGCGGCTCGGGCAAGACCAGCCTCGCCATGGGCGTCGCCTCCTCCCTCGCCCTCTCCGGCACCCGCGTCCTGGTCGCCGACTGCGACATCGCCGGCCGCCTCGAACGCGGCCAGGCCCGCAACCGCACCCGCCCCGGCGACCGCGAGACCGACCCATCCCCCCAAGCCGCCCTCGTCCCCGGCGACCGCAACCGCACCATCGACGGCATCGCCGTCGCCACCGGGCACCTCGACACCGAAGACCCCTTCGTCACCAACGGCCACCCCAACCACCACCACGCCAACGGTGAAACCAACGGCCACGCCAAACGCCGACCCCCCAACGGCACCCATGGCACGAACGGCAATGGCACCAACGGCTCCAACGGCCACCACCACGACGACCCTCACACTCCCGAAAACCCCCTCGGCATCGCCGGCGTCATCGAAGGCTTCCCCGTCGAGGACTGCATCATCCCCTCCGCCACGCCCGGCCTCGCCTTCCTCCCCGCCAACACCGCTCAGCCCGGACACATCGGTCGGCTCTCCGACCCGCTCGTCGGCCGACTCATCGAAGAAGGCACCGCCGACCACGACATCCTCCTGGTCGACTCCGGGCCCGTCCCCGGCAGTGTCGAGGCCATGCTCGTCGCCGGCCGCGTCGACGCCGTCGTCCTCATCCTCGACGACCGCACCAGCATGGCCGAGTACAAGCGGATGCTCAGCTACCTCAAGGTCGCCGGGGCCACCGTGGCCGGTGTCGTCTTCAACAAGGCCGTCGATCCCGACGACCCCTTCTCCCAGGCCGCCGACCCCGACGAGCTCACCCGGCGTTCGGACAACCCCAGCCTCGACGGCTCGGGCATCCTCGCCGCCAGCGTCCTTACCGATGTCGAGTCCGGCTTCTCCGAAATGGACTGGGAACGCATCGACCCCGACGACCTCGTCGGCGATTTCAAGCCCACGCCCAACGGCCACCGCGAGAAGGCCGACGCCGAAGTCAGCTCCCCCGCGTAAGCCCGACACCCCACAACTCACAGCATCAACCGGCCTGTCGGTCACCGCTGAACGCGTCAACCAGCTCGCCGTTGGTCACCACGCGCAGCCCCAGCTCCTCACGCGATGCCGCCACCTCACCGAAGAAGCGGTCCAGGTCGGCCCACCCGTCGATCGCATCCACCTCCCACGCGTGCCCCCACAGGTGGAACACCCCGCCCCGGCCCGACATCGACCGCAGCACCCGCCGCGCCGCCGTGAGCCAGTCCGTGTTCGAACCGTTCCGCGTGAACCGCCCCAGGTTGCGCACCGCCCGCCGCTTCGCGAGGTTCCGCAGATGCCCGCTGTGCCGGATCGGGAACACCTGCACCGACGTGGGCATCTCCCGCAGCACACCCCCGTCCGCACCACGCCCCGCACCCGGTGTTTGACGCGTCCGCGGCCGGTCCACCGACCACAGCTCCACCGTCCGGAACCCCGCATACCCCGCCCCGCTCATCATCTCCGTGTGACGCCGATGGAACCGGCCCTTCGGCGGGCAGAACACCCGGCACGCCTGCCCCGTCCGGTCCGACACCCAGGCCCGGGCGTCGGTGATCTCCCGCTCGGCCGTCGCGTCGTCCACCCGGTCCAGCTCCACATGATGAATGGTGTGGCCGCCGACCTCGAACGCCTCTCCCATCGACGCGATCTCCCGCGGGTCGATCGTCGGCAGCTTGAACGACCGCGGCATGTAGAACGTCCCCCGCAGGCCGTGCCGGCCCAGCAGCTCGGCGATCCGCCGATCACCCGGGTGGCCGTCGTCCCAGCTCGTCGTGAAGTACACCGGCTCCGCCGCACTCATCGCTGATGCCCCCCAGCCAACGCCCCCCGCTGCACAGCCTCGTCCAGCACCTCCTCATCCCGCAGCACCTCCGGGTGACACCGCTGCACCCACGCCGCGCCCACGCCCAGCCCCATCACCGACCACACCCAGAACCCGCCCATCGGCCCCTCGAAATACACGTCGAACGCCGCGTGCACATGCAGCGCCAGCCAGTACGCCACCAACGCCACCGCCAGCCGGGCCCACGCCTCCTGGCCCGCCAGCCGCGCCCGCCGGTACAGCCCGATCATCATCCCCAGCCAAACCAGGTGCACCGCCGACCACATCGCCAGCCCCGGCACCCCCGCCCGTGCCAGCACCGTCATCGCAGCGTTGTGCGGGCTCCGCAGCGACTCGTCCTCGAACACCTGGAACCCATCGACGTTCGCCAAGTTCACCCCGAAGCCCTTGCCGGTCCAGAAGTAGTCCCCGCCGAACGTGTACCCCACGATCTTCTCCCACCAGTCCAGCCGCCACGACTTGGTCCCCGACAGGTCGCCCGTGTTGCTGTCCCCCACGATGCTCACCACGTTCTGCACCGCCTGCTCCACCGACACCTGACGCTCCCGCCCCGGCAGCGTCACCACCGGGTCCACCACAATCACCACCGTCAGCACCCCCAGCCCAATCAGCAACGCGCGCGGCAGCCACTCCGACCGCGGGTAGAACACCGTCGCCAACCCCACCGCCGCCAGCGTCGCCAGCATCGCCCCCCGGCTCATCATCCCCAGCACCCCAAACATCCCCCCCAACGGCAGCGCCCACAGCCACCCCCGCAGCCGCGTGAACCCCAGCATCAGCAGCACCGCCAGCCCCCCCACATGCACCAGCGGGTCCCCCACCTTCGTGTCGATCACCCGGATCCCCGTGCCCGGCCACTCCGGGATCACACCCTTCGCCACCGTGCACAGCACCACCGCCCCCGTCAGCATCACAATCACCCAAGGCGCCGCCCGCCGCACCCAGTCTAACGCCCGCCGAAGCAGCCACGGGTGCTCGATCACCACCGCGCTGACGACCACCGCCAGCAACGCATAGCCCAGCGCGACCGCGTCCCGCGGGGCCGAGATCCCGTACGTCCCCAGATAAGGCAGCGTCCGTGCCGCGGCCCACACCAGCATCGCCCCGATCAGCAGGTTGATCGTCAGCCCCATCGCCGCCCACGACCGACGCAGCACCAGCACCGTCGCCAGCCCCGCCGCCAGCGTCAGCTCCCCGATGAACAACGGCCGGACCCCTAGATACGCAAAGCCTCGCCCCGCCACCAGGTACCCCACCAGCACCACCCCCAGCATCGCAAACCACCGCGACGCCACCCACCGGCTCAACGCATCCCCCCCCACCCCATCCACCTCACCCACGCCGCCCATCAGCCCATCAGTACGGTCCAGCCGCCTACCCCGGCCACCCGCCCCGGCCACACTGCTTACGCCGCCCGCCCTCACGCCAAACCCCGCCTCGGCTTCACCATCTCCCCCGCCGCCATCGCCAGGAACAGCGTGTTCGTCACCAGGTACCGCTTCCACAGCCGACGCGGCTCCCGCAGCAGCCGGTACAGCCACTCCAGCCCCCGCTCCTGCATCCACCCCGGCGCCATCGACACCGCCCCGGCATGGAAATCGAACGCCGCCCCGACACACAGCTGCACCCCGCGCACCCCGTCACCCAACCGGTCCGCCAGCAGCTCCTGCTTCGGGCAGCCCAGCCCGAGGAACACCAGCCGAGCCCCCGACGCGTTGATCCGTTCCCGTGCCGCCGCCACCTCGTCATCGCTCAGCTCACGGAACGGCGGCGACTCCGCCCCCGCGATCTCCAGCCCGGGGAACGCCTCTTCCAACCGACCCACCAGTTCCGGCAGCACGTCTTCCCGGCCGCCATAGAGATACACCGGCAGGCCCCGCTCCGCCGCCCAGCCGCACAGCCGCCACATCATCGCCGGGCCGTACACCCGCTCTTGCAAGCCCGCACGGTGCCGCAGGTTCAGCATCCAGCGCACCGGCTGGCCGTCGGGCAGCACCAGCGAAAACCCCGACAGCGCCTGGGCAAAGCCGCGCTCCCGCGCCGCGGTCACCAGGCTGTGCACCGGCATAAACGCCACCCGTGCCGCCGCCCCGTCTTCCGCCCAGGTGGTGATCCGCTCGAATGCCACGCCCGGCTCCAACGCGTTGACTCCCACGCCCAAGACCCGACGCACACTCCCCGGATCACTGGCAAAGCCCGCGCCTTGTTCCGGCATACCGCTACCGCCATCGCCCGCCAGAGCCGGGGCCGCGCCCGCGACCGCCGCCGGTTCTCCCTCCATGACCGCGGGGCTCATTTCGCGCCTTCCCGCTTCAGCACCGCCGGCACCGTCAGCAGCATGATCTTCATGTCCCGCCAGAACGACCGCCGACCGATGTACGACAGGTCCATCCGCGCCCAGTCTTCAAACAGCACCCCCGACCGGCCCTTGACCTGCCAGATGCACGTCAGCCCCGGGTGCACGCTGTGCCGACGGTCGTGCCAGTCGTCCACCGCCTCGGCCTCCACCAGCGGCAGCGGCCTCGGGCCCACCAGCGTCATATGCCCCAGCAGCACGTTCACCAGCTGCGGCAGCTCGTCCACGCTCGTCGCCCGCAGCACCCGGCCCACCCGTGTCACCCGCGGGTCGTCCGTCAGCTTGAAGGCCGGCCCGTCCTGCTCGTTGTCCGCCAGCAGCTCCGACCGCATCCCCTCGGCGTCCTGCACCATCGTCCGGAACTTAAACATCGGGAACACCCGCCGACCGTTGCCCATCCGCTTCTGCACAAACAGCACCGGGCCCCGCGTGTCCAGCTTGATCGCCAACGCCGCCGCCGCCAACACCGGCGACAACACCACCAACGCACACGTCGCCACCGCGATATCCGTCGCCCGCTTCCACCAAGGCAGACGCAACGCCAGGTCTGCGATCGGCATCGCATCCCCACCCGCACCCCCACCTACTCCGACGCCCTCGCCCGCCGACGCGGCCGCCCGCTTGGGTTCATCGGTGACGCGATGCCCGTTACGCCCACCGCCGCCGGGACCCCGCCGATCGTCGTCGTCTCCGTCATCACCCCGACGCGACGCCGACGACCGTTCTTCCGACACCCCCTCGTCATCCGGGACGTCGTCCAGGTACTCCGAGAAGTCCACGTCCACCACCTCATCCGCCGCCTCGTCCCGGAGCATCCGCTCGTCATCACCCAGGCCCCCGCGACGGGGCACCACCGAGCCCCGTGCCGAGCTGTACCGGTACACCGCGTAGTCCAGCCCCGCCGCCTGGCGGTCCGCAACCCCCGACCCCGACATCCGCTCCAGCACATCACCCGCCAGCACCTTGGCGCCCTGCGGCGTCGTGTCCGGCATCAGCACAAACACCCGCCGGCCATCGACCACCCCCACCTCGTCCGACAGCCGCACCCGCTCCTCGAGCACCCGCTGCAGCCGACGCCGACGCCCCAGCCGCGGTGGCACCACCCCGGTAAACACAAACACCAGCAGGCTGATCGACCCACCCATCCGGTCCACCCGCGCCCGCTCACGCTGCAGCGCCCGGTGCAGCGGGGCCTGGCGAACGAGATAGCCCTCGCCACCCCGACGGTTTCTCCACACTTCCAAATCGATCGACACAGCGCCCTCTCCGGTTCCTGGTCCCTCAGCGAGCGGCTCGCCCGAGGCAATCTCCGCTCCTGTGTTATGGCACAAATTGCGATTGTAACAAGTCCAAGCCCGAAATAGACCCAAAGACCGACCTAAACCGACCTAAACCATTCAGCCATCTCCAACGCGGTCCACGCACCCTCGGACCGCCCACGATCCGTGATTTCCGCTCGCATAATGAGCCCTTGTCGTGTATGAAAGCAGTAGAAGTACCACCTGGTGCGGTCGATAGACCGGCACCTCATGCGTGAGGCGAGAAGGATGAGCATGACAGCCGCCAGCCAGACGGTCCAAGGCCGAGCTGCCCGCAGCGCGGCGGGGCTGTCGTCCGGTGCTCGGCCAGTTCACACCCCGGCCTGGCCCCCCCCGACTCTCTCGCTGCCAGTCCCCCCGACCCCTTTGCACGGCTACCTCGCCGAGCCCAGCGTCGCCGCACGCCCCCACACCACCGTCGCACTCAGCCAGACCCGCAGACGCCCAAACCCCGCCACGCCCCACAACCCAGATCACCAGGCCGGCCCAGTCGATCTGCTCTACGCCCACGGCCCAGGGCAGCACGACTCGTCCATGCTCTTCGACCAGGTCCGCTGGGGCGGCCTCGCCGTCTACGCCCACCGACGCGCCCGCCGAGTCGATGCCCTGGCCCGCCAGCTCGACGACAGCGGCGCCTTCACCATCGAACGACGCATCGACCCCCGCCTCGGGGGCCCCGCCAACGCTGACCCCACCAACACCCCGATCCACAGCCCTCGACGCTGGTGGCGCCGACTGATCCCCAAAGCCCGCCACGGCTTCGTCGCCCGCAAAACCCACCTCATCCGCCCCGGTGAAATCACCGGCCGCTTCAGCCACCACGTCACCCTCATCCCCCAGCCCGATCAGCCCGAGGGCTACGCCGTCCACAAGGCGGTCCCTTCCCGAGAGCACGTCGCTCAGCAGATCCGCACCAAGCACCCCGACCTGCCCGAAGATGAAGTCCGCCAGCGTGTCCGCAAGCTCTGCGAGCACGTCTTCCCGACCTTCCTCACCCGTGAGGTCGGCATCCTCAAGGTGCTCCACGAGAGCCTCCCCCGCCAGTACCGCAGCCGCGTCCCCCGTGTCCTTGAAACCCAAGCCAACCACCGCGGGCTCATCGACAACTTCTCCATGACCTGGCTCCGTGTCGGCGGGCCACCGCTGACCCACACCGGCTTCGCCCTCTCCGCCTGCGAACTGCTCCACGCCGTCCACCAGCACGCCCACGTCGTCCACCTCGACCTCCGCCTCGACAACATGGTCATCACCCCAGACGGCGTCGGCTTCGTCGACTTCGGCTCCGCGATCAAGGTCGGCGAGTGCTTCAAACGTGCACCCATGCTCGCCACCCTCTTCCGCGAGATGCTCCGCGCCAGCCAGATCCAACGCCAGCTCCGGGCCATGCGCCGCCACGGCCGGGTCAACGACCTGGCGATGCAACGCATCGAGGGCCAGATGAACCCCGGCGTCGACTGCCTCACCCTCGCCCTCCAGCTGCTCCGCCCCCACGATAACCCCGACCTCGCCCCCCTCATCCGCTACCAGCCCCGCTCCGCTGAAGCCCGGCGTCTGAGCCAGCTCGCCGACCGGTACCTCCAGCCGCGTCCTAACGACCCCAGCCCACACGACTCCGCAGCCCACCTCTGGACCGCCGTCCAGGCACTCGCCTAAAACACATCTACTTAATCAACAATGACATAGACCAAGCCTGTATCGAGGCTAGGGCGGTGCGTACTCCTATGCCATTGACCTCTAGTGGGCCGCTGTTTCCCTCACTGCCAGAGGCTAGCTAAGGGGCGGTGCGCGAAAATCCTGTGCTAAGGGCCTTGCAAATCGAACGGCGCCGGCTATTATGTCATCGTTGACAATGTCAACGATGACATATGACTGATTCCACCCACATCTCGCTGCAAGACATCGCCAAACGCATGCACGTCACCCCGCGCACAGTGGCCCGCATCCTTTCCGGTGATTATGTGCCCACCCAGCCCAAGGCCGTGAAGCGTGCCCAACGCATCCGCCAGCTCGCCACGGAGATGGGGTACCGCACTAACGCCTCCGCCCGAGCGATGCGGACCGGACGCTTCGGCACCGTCTCCCTCATCCTCCCCCGCTCCGCCGAGCTCGGCCTCCTGCCCGGCGGCATGCTGACCGGGATCGATGATCGGCTAGGCCAAAAAGACATCCACCTCACGATCTGCCACACCGACCTCGCCACACAGCAACAAGACGACCCCACCCCGCACCACAAAGTCATCCAGCAGTCCCTCGTCGATGGTCACATGATCGACATCCTTGATCATCCGCCGGCCGCCCAGTTCCAGCTGCCCCCAAACGTGCCCAACATCTGGCTACGCGGAAAACGCGACTACGACTGCATCTATACCGACGAGAGAAAAGCCGGGTACGACGCCACTCGTCACCTCCTCGAGCTTGGACACCGAAAGATCGTTGCGGCCTACGGCCAGTACTGCTCCGAAGAGGCCGCCTTCGATCGACTCGAAGGCTTCAAGGATGCCATGCGCGAAGCCGGCCTGACGCCCCGCGAACTTGTCATGCCCGACACGTCAGCCGAAGTGACCGAGGCTGAGTATCGCGCTCAACCTTGGGTAACCACCTGCATCTCCCAAACCGAATCACGCATGCCGTTTCTCAAGCAATGGCTCGCCACCGATGAGCAACCCGATGCCGTTCTGGGGCTCTGGTTCAACGATGCGCTTTCTGTACAAGCCGCCGCACTGCACTCCGGGATGTCGATCCCCAACGAACTCGCGATCGTCTCGTTCCATGACCGTCTCCTAAACGCGGGTTTCCCCATCACAACCTTTAACGTCTCAATGACCAGCTTCGGCCGCATCGCCGCCGAAATGATGCTTGAGAAAATCGAAAACCCGGACCGACCACTCGCCCCGGTGGTCCGTCGGTACGACCTCATGCCGGGCATGACCACCTGACCGCAAACCCTTGAACTCGGCCGGTGATATCCACTGGCATCTGTTTCTTTTTTCTAATCCAAATTGGAGGAATCTGTTAATGAAAACGGTAACCACACAATCATCCGCTCGCTGGACGGTCGCGGCCGCACTCGGCCTGTCTGCGGCAACCCTCGGGACAGCATCAGCCGACGTCATCGACTTTACCGACGACCAAAGCTATACAAACGGTGATATCGCCGGACAGAACGGCTGGTTCAGGGTCTTTGGACCCGAGCCTTTGTTTAACGTCGTGGACGCAGGAGTCAGCGGCGGGCTCGACCAGGTCGCCACCGGCGGAGCCATCGCCCGCAACTTCACCGACGCCGAAGCCGGCCAAGCGTTCGATACCAACACCAGCATCGTGACCTATACGATTGTTTTTAACACCCCGGCAGCCCACCCCACGGCTACCTTCACCGGCATCGGCTTTGGTATCGGCGACACGATCTTCTCAACAGACGTCGACCTGGGCATCTTCCTCCGGGACGATGGCCGTATCCAGATTGAAGATGGTGTGCTGACGGGCAATGACCGGCTGCTCGGCGACTTCGATATCACGCCTACCAGCGATACGGTCACTCTCACGGTCAGCCTGGACTATTCGGACAATACCTATTCGGCGTCCCGTTCGGACTCCCCGACTAAAGACCGTGTCGATTTTGCATTCGATCCCGGTGCCACCGAGAACCCCTACTTTCTGCGGATCGACAGCAGCCAACCGTACGACGTGGTGATTGATTCGATTTCAATCGAGACGACCGCCATCCCCGAGCCTGGGTCTTTGGTCCTGCTAGGCCTCGGTGGACTCGCCTTGGTGGGGCGTCGCCGGAAGCCTTGAATCAGCGCCTTTGACGCGTTGGGCCTAAGCCGCGCTGTGGAGCGAGTGTTTAATGAAGCCTGAAGACCCCGCACCGTAGACTCGACGCAACCTTCTCACTGCCCCAAAAAGAGGCGTCCCCACGGCAACACTGCCGTTGGGGGCGTTTTTTTTATCGCTGCCATCGGCTCGCCCGGCTCACTCCGGCAACCGGCCTCGGACATGCTGCCCCCGTTTCCATTGCGTTCGGAGGCAAGGGATAACGAGGCTTGGCGCCCCTTGCGGCAGGCGATTTATACAACAGCGGCGTGTTAAAGCTCAAAAGCACCGATCGTCACCCCGCCCTGGACGCTACGGCGTTCGCCCCGGTGGTCGTGTTCCACCGTGTGTGCGGAAGACCCGTGGCCGATCAGCGGCGAACCGGGGCTCGGCCGGAGGTCGCCCTCACGCCACCCACGGAACAGCGGGTCGGCCTGGACGGAGTGCCGGTCTTGTCCCGAGTAGACCCGCCACTCTTCGAGGGAACGTGTGGACCCGAACTGGGTCTTGCCCCAGCGCGAGTAGGCCCAGCCGTCGTTGCCAAGCTCGGTCAGGCTCTGCGGGTTGTGGTACAGGTTGAAGTCGATCCGGTTGTCGCCGATCTCATCGGCTTTGCTGGCGAGCAGGGGAGGGATGGTGAGCACCAAGTTGGAGGCCTGGTTGGCGATCAGCGCGTTGTTCATCACGATGTTGTCGCGGAGGCGGTAACGCTCGATGTCGCTGTGGTCGCCGCCCTGCTGGTAGGGGTGGTGGCGGAGCTCGATGCCGCCGGCCCGGTTGCTGATGCAGGTGTTGTGCAGGACACGGCAGCCCTGAGACATCTGGACGAGGATGCCCTGGCCGTAGGTCTGATCGACGCTCTTCATCGCGGGGCGGTCGGTGTCGAACCAGCCGTTGACGGGGTAGAGCTGGCCGTTATCCCGGCAGAGGTTGTTGGTGATCTGTCCGCCGAACGAGATCTCGTACATGATCCCCGCCCCGGCGTTGCCCTCGGCGCGGCAGCGGTCGATCACGCAGTCGTAGTTGTCGATATCAAACCAGATGCCCGGCCCGTCGTTGCCCACGGCCGTGCAGTTGCGGAACGTCCAACGGGTGGCGAAGACGATCTTGCAGCCGCCGCACTCGAAGCAGACAAACGTGCTGTGCTTCCAGTTGTTGTACGCCATCCGGCAGTCTTCGAAGAGGCAGTCTTCGCCCCGGCCGCCGACGAGGCCGTTCTGCCCGTTGAACTGGAAGACGCATCGGCGGACTTCGGTGTGGCTGCCGCGGAGATCGAACCCGCCGGCGGCGGCGTATTCGAACGTGCAGTCCTCCACGCGGTGGTGGTCGCCGCAGAGCGTGACCCCGGCCCGCTGCGGCCGAGCACCGGCCCCGTGGAACGTGATGCCCCTGACATGGATGTGGTCGACCGATGGCCCAGGGTCTCGGTAGCCCGCACGCAGCAGGTCGGCCCGGGTCGTGACCTCAATGCGGTGCCGGGCGGGATCGAACGGGGCCATCAGCACCGGCCAACGCCCGTCGTCGCTGGAACGGTCGAACTGGGTGGACTTGCCGCCGGTGATCGATCCGGTCGAGGCGTCGAGCGAGCCACGCCCGAGCTCCCCGCCCATCGGCTGGGGCACGATGACCAGCCGGCCCCCGTCACGATCCAGCCAGAACGTCCCGCCTTTCAGGTCGCCGGCGTGGAGCACGGGCTTGAGCGGTTGGCCGTCGATGAAGACCATCTCGCGGATGCTCGCCAGCTCCCCGTAGTCGAAGTCGTTCGCCGCCGGCGGTGGCAATGGGCTGCGGTAGTCGGCCCGCTCCCAGGCGTTGTTCGCAATCTCGGACCGGGTCCAGCCCTCCACCACATCGCAACCGGTCACCGTGACGGTCCCCGGCCGCTGGGCTCGCAGCGTGATGGGCCGGTCGGCGGTCCCGCTGGTCGTGAAGGCGATGGTCTCCCGGTACCTGCCCGGGCAGACCACGATCTCATCGCCCGGCTCCGCTTGGGCGGCCGCGTCAGCGACCCGGACAAACGGCCGATCTTCAGACCCCAGCACACCCGACACCGAGTCGTTGGACTGATCCACCCAGACCCGTCGGCCCAGATGCACTGCCTCAGGTTTTGACAAGGCCGTGGTGGTGTGGTCGGGTCCCTCAGCGAGGATTGCACTGGCGGGTTGAATCGGCTCGGTCTCGGAAGTTCTCATGGCTAGATCTGCTCAGACACGGGCCACTCACCCGGTCCCTGAGCTCAACCGGTACACGCGGCGTTTGCCGATCTACCGTTGGGGGCTTCAGGCCGTCATGGGGCATCGCGTCGAAGTCGCTTTCTCTCTCGGTATGTCCGGGACACAGCGGTACCCGGTTGTCGGCCGGGATCAGCCCTCAACGCAGATCGGGGCTGCGTACGGCGTCGCTGGCATCCTGGGGCTGGTTGATGCTTTCGGCGTGCCCATCGGCGAAGGCGAGATTGGTGCCGCCGACCGGGGCGAGGTGGCGGTAGAGGTCGACCTGGTTCAGGGCGTACTGCGTGGTATCACCAAACTGGTAGGCCACAGCCGATTGCTGGATGAGACCCCAATCCGCACAGTCGCCGATGATGGCCCGCTTGGTCGGGAACTCCAGGTCTTCCGGACGCCAAAACTCAACATCGGGGGCCCAAGACGCGATCACATTCTGAGGCCCCGTACCACTCGTGCTGGTCGCTTCGGGCTGCCGGGTGAAGCCGTAGCCGGTCCGGAAATTCACGTCGGTGAACCGCTCCGAATCTTCCCACTCCGGGCAGCTCCAGAACAGGTTGGTCTCCTTCTGGTTAGCCATCTCGGTGTAGAGCAAGTTACTCCCGGTGCCTTCTAATGCGATCTGGAGGACCTCGAACCAGAAGCCCGCCTGCGTGCCCTCGACAGCCGCATCGCCACCATCAATGGTGCCATTCCCGTTGGAGTCGTAGACCGATTGGGCCGCCGGCATGAAGCCGGTATTGTCGTTGCCGTAGATCGCCACGAGGTTGGACATCTGCCTGATCGAGCTAAGGCACTGCAGCGTCCGGGCCGAGTTCCGAGACGCCGCAAGGGTCGGCAGCAGGACCGCGATCAGCAACGCGATAATCGAGATCACCACCAGCAGTTCGATAAGGGTGAATCCGGGACGGCGTGAGATCGTGAGATATTTCGACATCATTGAACCTACAGGAGGAAAGGGAAGACTGAGACGAGAGCCCGTGGTCTGGCGTCCGGCCAGTGGACGGTCTGCCGCACGGGCAGACAGAAAAGCGTCGGGCCCCACGACTGGGCCCGACGCCTAGGAGGGGTAAATCAGGACTTGCGGTGACGGCCCAGGATGGCGAGGCCACCGAGGCCCAGCAGGGCGATCGACGCGGGCTCGGGGATCACCACATCGGGGACCGTGCTGAGTCCGAGGTCTCCGAAGGACTCATTGGCGAGACGGATCTCGTCGATGGTGAGACCCACGAAAAAGTTTGACGTTAGCTCAACGGTGTCGAACGCAAAGTTGCCGCTCGTGTTGGTGGCGGTAAGTACTGGCGCACCGAGCGTGAACTCGCTGGTGATATCGCCCGGGTTGTACCAAACGTCGATCGTCAGAGGGTCATTACTAAGGTCGCCGCCAACGTCGTAATTCTTGGTGACTCGGGCGATGATTAGACGGTCTTGACCATCAACCGTGGGCACCGCGGCACTACCCGAGACGACACCGCTTAACTCAAGAGTCGTGTTGTTCGGGTTGAATTGGATCCGCTGCTGATCGACTTCATTATTCGATAGGACGATCCCAGCACCGGCGACGCCCGAGCCACCTTCGATCGTGAACGAAACCCAGGTTTGGCTACCACCGGCGAACGTATTGAAGGCACCGCTGAGCGGCCGGACGATGCTCAAGTTTTCGCCAGTATCGCCGGTCAAAGTAGCGGAGTTGCCGACAGTGGCGAGCATCGCAGTGTCGTCCCCGTTCAACGAGCCGGCGGCGATTTCCCAAGTGCTGTCCACGCGGGCACCCTCCACACCGCTGGCCCAGGCCCCGCCCCAACCGGTGCCACCATTGGCACCAACAACTGCGCTGCCGACGGCGTAGTCGAAGCCTTCAAAGGCGATCGAAGCAGCGGCGGCGCTGCCCGCTATACCGGAGACGAGGCCGGCGGCGGCCAGGTAGCCGCAGGTCCGGCGGGTGAATCGGGCGGGTGAGTTCGTATGAGTCATTGGTACGGTCCTCCAAAAAGAGCCTAGAAAAAGGGAAAGACAAACAGTTCGACACGCGGTCAGGACGCTCCGGCTACTCGGAGTTCGATCCGATCGCTGAGGTAGTGAATGGTCAGGGCGACGCCTTCGACATCGAGGGATGCGCCGTCGGGCAGGTCGGCGAACCGGCCTTTGAGCTGGTCGTAGCCGGACGCGATAACCAGGGGGTTGCCTGCGGTGGGATTGGCGGTCCCGAGGCCGTCAAGGCTGAGACGGGCGCCGCTCTGGATCTCGAGGAGGGCTCCGCCGCCGTCTTTGGCGAGGGTCAGCCGGCCGTCGAGCTTGTCGAGCTGACCGGCGAGGGCGGCTTCGGGCCCGAGGACAAGCCGGTTGGCCTGAAGCGAGCCGCCTTCAAGGACGATGCGTCCCATCACGGTGATATGCCCGGCGTGGTGCTTGTCGGCGGGGTTGAGGAGCTGACCCTCCTGGATGATCAGGTCGCCGCCGACGGTGAGGCCGCTGGTGTAGTAGCCGTTGATCTTGACGGCCCCGGGCCCGCTCTTGGTGACGTTGCCGGTGACGGTGAGGCCGACGCCGCCACGCTTGTCGCCGCTGAAGGCGATGGACTTGTGGTCGGCCACGATGAGCTGCAGCTGACCGAGGGTGCGGGGCGAGCCGTTGAGAGTGATCGCGGTGTTGAAGCCGGCCTGGATCCGGGCGGCGTCGTGGTCGGCGGGGATGCCGTCGGACGACGCGGGTTGGCTGGCCCCGTGACGCCGCCAGCTCTCGTCCTGATCCCACCGGTTCTGGTTCTTGTAGTCGGCGAAAGTGAACGAGAAAGTGTTGGGCTCATTGCCTTGGGCCTGGGCCGTTGTGGTGCTCACGGACAGCAGCAGGGCGGTCAGGGCAGCGAGGGTAAAGGCCAAACCGGGGACGTGAGATTGTGAAGAGTGAGCGTGAAGCGGCATAGGTATCTCGAGTGAATTATGCATTAAGATGGTATCTCGAGTCAACTGCATTCCAAGGATTTTGTCGGTCAAGCGAGCAAACGTGATGCGATCAGGAGGGCCGGCAAGGCGGACCAGTGGTCACGCCGCCGGCCAAGACGTAAGACAAAACCGCAGGAGGCAGCGGTTTCTTAGGGTGATCCAGCTTGGTCAGCATGAGTTCGGCGGCCATGAGGCCGAGGCCGTGGGACGCCGCGAAGAACGTGGTGATCGGCATGCCCAGGCCGACGAAGTAGTCGTGCACCGCGACGATGGAGAGGTCGCCGGGCAGGTCTAAACCGAGGCGGAGCGCGGCCGCCTGCATGGGCAGGACATCATTGAACCAGACGCCGAAGAGGGCGGTGGGGCGCTGGTCTTCGTTGGCAAGCCACTCGAGGCTCTGCTGGTAACGGTCGTGGGTGAAGGCGATCTCGGGGAGCGCGAATTCAGACGTCTCGCGGACCTCCGGGTTGTCTTCGAACATGAAGTTGCGAGTCTTAAGACCGGCTTCCTTCATTGCACGCTCGTAGCCCGCTCGTCGCGCTAATGCCCCGGCGAAGTCGGTTGGGCCGCCGACACAGGCAATGTCGGTGTGCCCGAGCTCGATGAGGTGTTGGGTCGCTGCGTGGCCCCCTTGCTCTTCGTCAACATAGGCGCAGTCCCATTCGGCCTTCATTCCCAGCTTGACGACCGGAAGCGGGCCTTGGCCCAAGTCCTTTACCCACTGGGGAACCGGCCAGGTCATGTCCACCATGTGCCCATCAACCATGTCCTGAGTGATGAACTTCGGCGGACCACCGGGTCCGGGCTGACGCTGGGGATCGCTTTGCAGTTCACCCGAATCAGCAACCGACTCACGGGAGTGGTAGAGCGCGAGGTGGATGCCCTGGTCGGCCAGCCGTTCTTCAATCCCGATCAAAAGGCCGGCGGGGACGCTGCCGCGTGTGGCTTTCGTGCCGAGCACCAGCGACACACAGTCGAATCGCCCTGTCTTGATCGCCCGTGCAGAGGTGTTGACGCGATAGCCCATGCGGGCGGCGGTGTCCATCACCCGCTGCCGAGTCGCAGCGGCAAAGCGTTCTCCACGCCCGAGCAAGATGTGGTTCACGGTCGCCCGCGAGCATCCACATTCGCTCGCGATGTCGTTCATCGTGATCCGCATGGCAGAAAAAACATCCCCTAAGAGGACAGCGGCAGACTACCGCTAGTGGGCTTAAAAACGCAGAACTCGAAAATTATAGTTGACTCGAGATACGTTGCAAGTACAACTCACGCCCGATGCGAGCCACAGATCCGCATTTTCGACTTCTGTTTGCTCTGAACGCGTCCCCGATCTGATTGGATCGGCTCCCGCTTCTCTTCCAATTCTCGCCCCGGAATCCCTTGCCATGGTCCCCTACCAAGCCGCCAGCCGCCAAATCCACCTCGACTACCACAACTCGCCGCTGATCCCGGGCATCGCCGCGGACTTCGATCCCGACGCCTTCGCGCAGACGATGGCCGATGCCCACGTCAACAGTGTGTGTGTCTTTGCGGTCTGTGCCCAGGGCATGAGCTACTACCCCACCAAAGTCGGTGTGGTCCACCCGCACCTGACCCGGCCGGACCTGCTGGGAGAGATGATCGAGGCGCTGCACCGCCGATCGATCCGTGCCCCGATCTACTGCAGCATCGCCTGGGAAGAACGCATCTCCCGGGAGTTCCCGCAGTGGCGGTCGCTCAACGCCGACGGCACCTACGCGACCGTCGGGCTATCCGCCGACAACGTCACCCAACAGCCCGCCCGCTGGAAGTACAACTGCCTCGCCCACCCCGAGTACCACGACTACATCGAGGCGTATCTCAACGAGATCCTCGAGGGCTACAACGTGGACGGGCTCTTTGTCGATATGGTTGTCCAACCGGTCGCGGGCGACTTCCACGAGGTCTGCCGGCGCGAACGCGCCGACATGGGCTACGGCGATGACCCGGCCAGCCTCATCCGCTACGAGAGCGACACGCAGGCCCGCTTCTGCGAACGCTTCTCCAAGCAGATCCTCGGACGGCACCCCGACGCGAGCGTGTTCTTCAACAGCCACAACCTCGCCGCCACCGACCACCGCTACGGCTGGCGGGCGCGGCAGGCCCACCAGACCCACGCCGAGATCGAGTCCCTGCCTTCCGGATTCTGGGGCTACTCCCACTTCCCGCGGCTCGGGCGCCAGGCGGCCGGCTGGGGCGACAAAGCGTTCAACGGCATGACCGGACGCTTCCAAAAGATGTGGGGTGACTTCGGCGGCATCAAGCCCAAGTCGGCGCTCGAGTACGAGTGCTTCCGAACGCAGGCCATCGGCGGGCTCTGCTCGGTCGGCGACCAGCTGCACCCGCGCGCCACCCTCGATGCCGGCGCTTACAAGCTGATTGGCGACGTCTACCAGCAGGTCGAAGACGCCGAGCCGTTCTACGAAGGCACAAGCCTCGCGCCGCAAGCCGCCATCTACGCCACGATCACCCCCGGCGATGACCTCCACGAATCGGAGTGTGCGCTCGAGGCCGCGAACACACTCTGCGAAGAGCACCGCCTCGAAGCGGTCGTCATCGACGACGCCGACGAGCTCGACGGCTACGAGCTGGTCATCCTGCCCGACCGCGTCACGCTCACCGAACCCCTGGTCGCCAAGCTCAAGGCCTACCACGCCGCCGGCGGCAAGCTCCTGCTCAGCCACCGCTCGGGCTTCGATGCGTCCAGTGAATTCCGGCTCGACGCGCTGCCGCTGAACTTCCTCGGCGACGAGGAGTTGGTCCCGAACTACTGGAACTGGCCCGCCCACAAGCCGGTCGACTTCCGGGTCGTCTACAAGCAGGGCAAGCGACTGGCCGAGCCCGAAGCGCCCGCCCGCACGCTGATCAAGCGGTCGCCGTCGTACTTCAACCGCACCGACTTCGCGTTCTGCTCGCACTACCAGACCCCGCCGGACCCGACCGCCCCGACCAGCCCCGCGGCGATCGCCGGGCCCGGGTTTGTCTACTTCGCCGACCGGGTCTTCCACGAGTACCGCGAGTCCGGCTCGATCTACATGCGCGAGGCCTTCGCGCTCGCGCTCACCAAGCTCGGCGTCACCCCGATCGTCGGCGACGGCCTCGACCTCCACGTCCACGTCTACGCCCGGCGGCACGGCGACGACCTCCGTCTCACGCTGCTCAACTACCTGCCCGCACGGAAGTGCTTCGCCATCGATGTGATCGACGATGCGTTGGCTTTTGCCGGGCAGACCCTGCGGTTCGATCGGCCCGTCGACACGGTCCGTGTCTGGGGCGGCGACGCGCTCGCGCAGGCCGAGGGCGATGGCTTTACCCTTCCCGCGCACGCCCGCGGCCGGCTGCTCCTGGAGGTGCCCGGCTTCTACCGCTAACCGCTCCCCGCCCCCGCTTACCCCAACCGAGAACGCCCATGTCTGCCACCCAGACGCCCGCTGCGCCGACCGAGGCCCCCGCCTCGACCCGCACCCTCCACCTCATCTGCCAGTCGCACCTCGACCCGGTCTGGCTCTGGCCCGTCCGCGACGGCATCGCCGAGGCGCTCACCACCATGCAGAGCGCCGTCGATCGGGCCGAGGAGTTCCCCCAGCTCAAGTACACCCGGTCGTCCGCCGCGACCTACCGCTGGCTCGAAAAGATGGACCCCCGGCTGTTTGGCCGAGTGAAGCAACTCATCGACGAAGGCCGGTGGGAGGTCGTCGGCGGCTGGGTCGAACAGCCCGACTGCAACCTGCCCTCCGGCGAGAGCTTCATCCGGCAAGCCCTCTGTGCCAAGCGGTACCTCCACGAAAAATTCGGGCAGCGCGGCGTCAGCAAGGTCGCCTACGTCCCCGACTCGTTCGGCCACGCCGGCGGGCTGCCCCAGCTGCTCCGGGCATCCGGCTTCGAGGCCTACGCCTTCATGCGCCCCTACCCCCAGGACCACGACGGGATCGCCCCGCTGTTCCAGTGGGAGTCGGCCGACGGCTCCCGCGTGCTGGGCATCCACATCGTGCACGGCTACTCCCAGTCCTACGCCTCCACCGCCGACGACATCGAGGCCTCCATCCGCAAGGCCGTCGACGGCAGCTTTGCCCCCGGGTTCTCCAACGGCATCATGTGGCTCGGCGTCGGGAACCACGGCGGCTCGCTCACCCGCGAACACCTGCAGCGTGTGATGTCGATGCAGGGCGACCCCACCCTGCCCGAGCTACGGTTCAGCACGGTCGCCGACTTCATCGCCGAAGCCAAGCAAGAGGCCGCCTTCGCCGACCTGCCAGTGTGGACCGGCGAGATCGGCTACCCGTTCCGCGGCTGCTACTCGGCCACGGGCGAGGTCAAGGCCGACAACCGCGCCGGCCAGGCCGGGCTCTTCGCCGCCGAGTCCCTCGCTGCGCGACGCGGCGTCTCCGATGAGCCCCTCGGCGAAGCGTGGTGGAAGCTGGCGTTCAACCAGTTCCACGACATCCTCGCCGGCACCTGCACCAGCAACGCCCAGGACGAGACCCGGCGGCGGTACGGCTACATCCTCGACACGGCTGAAGACACCCGCTTCGAGCACGCCGCGTCGCTCGCCCGCACCGTCGACACCACCGGCGAGCGGGGCGTGGTCTGCGTCGTCAACCCGCTGCCCTGGGCCCGCAAGGCCCTGATCGCCTACGACACGTTCACCGAGCCGCACGGCATCCACCGCATCACCCACCTCGAAAGCCGGGACGGCAAGACGACCCACCCGGTGCAGTGGCAGCAGTCGCACGCGAACTTCGGGCCCTGGGGCATGAACTGGAAGAAACTCACCGCGCTGGTCGATGTCCCGGCAGGGGGGCACGCGGTGTATCGCATCGCCGAGGAAACCATCGAGTCGAAGGGCGTCGGCAGCGGCGAGGTGGACGAGTCGAACCCACAGTTCGCGGGGCGGGGCAACCAGGCGGCGCTCGGGCCGATCCCCGTGACACAGGACGACGCGGTGCCGAGCCTGACCACGCCGTCGGGGCTTGAGCTGCTCGAGTCGCCGGTGGACTTTGTGGTGATCGACGACCCGTCGGACACCTGGGGCATGGAGATCACCACGCTGGATACCGTCGCGGGTGAGCCGGAGAAGGTCGGGAGCCAGGTGCTGGAGTCCGGGCCGGTGCTCACGACGGTTCGGCAGAAGTGGACCTGGAACCGCTCGGAGATCTGGCTGGACGCGACGACGCACGCCGGTGTGCCGGGCGTCGAGCTGACGGTGAAGGTGTTGTGGCTGGAGTTGCGGCAGACGCTGAAGCTCCGGGTCCGCACGCACGCCAAGGGGCAGCACGTCGCGGCACGCATGCCGGCGGAAGTGGTGACCCGTCCCGCCGACGGGATGGAGTACGCCTGCCACGGCTGGCTCGCTCTGGAAGGCCAGGTCCAGGGCCAGCCGGTCACGCTCGGGCTGATGAACACCTCGAGCCACAGCTACGACGCGGAGCCGGGACAGCTGCGGATGATCGTCGCGCGGGCGGTGCCCCACGCCGAGCACCCGCCGTTCTTCTACCAGGACCTGAGCAACCAGCCGCTGCTGGATCAGGGCTGGATGACCCGGCGCTTCCGGCTGCTCGCGACCGACGGCGGCTGGCAAGAGGCCGGGATCGAGCGACAAGCGATGGGACTGGAGGTGCCCGCCGAAGTGGTGCCGGACTCGGGGCACCCCGGCACTCGGCCGTGGACCGAACCGGGCCTGAGCGTCGAGCCCGCCGGCGTCGCGATCCACGCCGTCCGACCGGCCGCGTCCGGGGACGGCATCGTCGTCCGCCTGCAAGAGCTCACCGGCCAGCCCACCGAGGCCCAGCTCCAATGGCAGGGCGGCCAGATCACCCAGCCGTTCGAACCCTGGTCGCTGGTGACCCTCCAGCTCCAGGGAGCCGGTGACGCTCTGTCGTGCCGCACCCTCACCGCCGAAGATCTGCGGTGAGCCCAAGCCGCCGAGCGACGCGGGCTCAGGCCTCGCCCTTCTCCACCAGCAGGACGTGGTCACACGCGAGCACCACCTCGTCACGCTGATTCAGGACTTCTAAGCGCTCGGTCACCCGCCCATACTTCGGCCGTTTGGGGTCCGGCTCGGCCGCAGCGATTGTCACCCGGGTGCGGATCGTGTCGCCGATGTGGACCGGCTTGGGGAAACGTAGTCGCTCGTAGCCGTAGGTGAACGCCAGCGGGTTGATCTGCGTGGCGGTGAGCCCGACGCCGATCGTGAACGTCATCGTGCCGTGCGCGATGCGTTGGCCGAACGGTTGCGTCTTGCACCACTCCGCGTCCAGGTGGTGCGGAAAGAAGTCGCCGGAGTGCCCGGCATGCACCACGAAATCGGCTTCGGTGATGGTCCGACCAAACGTCGTCCAGGAGTCTTCCGTGCGGTAGTCCTCGAAAGGCTTGGGGTGATTCATGACAGGGCCTCGGGCGATGGGGGAGCGATCGACCCGGCCGACCCGCCCAAGGCATCGGAGATCCGCGCGGCGGCGGACTCGACCTCGGACAACACCTCGGCCGGCTCGATCGGGGGTTCGTGCAGGACCAGCATCGGCACCGTCAAAGCGCCGACGGCCCGCCCGGTGTAGTCGAAGACCGGGGCGCTCAGGTCGGTCACGCCCCGCGACACGCTCGACGCCCGCCGGACGACCTTGGACTTGCGCAGCCGGCGTCGCTCGGCCTCGGGGATCACCGGGTCGTCCTGCAACGCCAGTAGCAGCCGGCCCGACGTAGTCTCCGCCGGGTCGTGCGACGACCCCGGCCGCACCGTCAGGCACAGCGGGCTCGAACCGGCGACCTCGGCGATCACGACCAGCTCCGTGGTGTGGAGCTGAGCCAGGTGGCAGGACTGGCCCACGCGCTCGGCGAGCCGGACCATCGTCGGCATCGCCGCGGTGATCAGGCCCTTGGTCGGGGCGTGGCGGTGGGCCAACGCGAGCATGCGGGCGGTGAGGTGGTAGGCGTCGTCGTGCCCCCGGCGGAGGTAGCCGCGCTCCTGCAGCCGGACCACCATGCGGAAGATCTCGGTGGGGGTCCGCCCCAGGGCGTCGGCCAGACGCTTGAGGCTCAGGCCGTTGGGTTCGTCGGCGAGCTTCTCGAGGATGTCGAGCCCACGGTCCAGGGCGGGTGCCTTGTAACGGCCGGCGCTCGCCGGCCGGGCACCCTTGGGCCGAGACGGGCGGGGGCTCTCGGCGGAAGCGGGGGTGGTCGTGGTGGTGGTGGTTTTGGCGGTCCGCGTGGCCCTGCTGCCGGGTCGGGATGAACGCGTCGCTGGAGCCATACCCCAGCCTAACGCCCGATCCGAAAAAATTCCATTGGTAAAATTTAATATGAAGTATAAAATCACTCGACTCTCCCTTCACCCACCCCTTTCTGCCATGCCCAAGACCCTGAAGATCGCCGTCCGCAAGTTCGAGCCGTTTGAGCGTTCGCTTGCCAAGCAGTTCCAAGACTTCGTGTCCGCCGAGGGCCTCGACGCCGAGGTCCAGCTCCAGCCGATGGAGCTCAACGAGCTGGAGCACGCCTACTTCGGCGGGGACGGCGGAGCGGCGGGGCTGACGGACGGGCGGTTCGATGTCGCGATGGTGGTGACCGACTGGCTCGCGCAGTGCGGCCGGGACGGGCTGTTGACGGACCTGACGCCGTGGCAGGACAAGCTGCCGGTGGCCGACTACCCGTTGGGATGGGCGGATTCGTTGACCGCGGCGCAGGCGCTGGGCGGCGCCTTGTACGGGCTGCCTTATCACGACGGCCCGGAGTGCCTGATCTACCGGAAGGACCTGTTCGACGCGGCCGGCCTTGCCCCGCCGGCGACGTGGTCCGCGTTTCACGACGCGGCCCGTGCGTTGACCGATGCCGACGCGAACCGGCACGGCACGGTGTTGGCCGCGTTCGCCGATGGGCACAACACGTTCTACGACTTCTGCCTGCACGTCTGGTCACGCGGCGGCGAGATCGTCGATGACCAAGGCCTGCCCACGCTGGACCACGGCCCGGCCCATGAGGCGTTGACGTACTACCGGGAGCTGGTGCGGGACGGCTCGGCGTGCCGGCCGGGCGCGCGGGAGATCGACTCGGTCAAGGCCGGCGAGCTGTTCATGGCCGGGAAGGTCGCGATGATGGCGAACTGGTTCGGGTTTGCCGCGGCGTGCGAGACGCTCGAGGACTCGGCGGTGAAGGGCAAGGTCGCGTTGGCGCCGCTGCCCGGCGGTGGTGGGCCGGGGGCTCCCGCGGGGGTGTCGCTGAACGTGTACTGGCTGCTGACGGTCCCGGCGGGGGCGCAGGAGCCGGAGCTGGCGTGGCGCTTCATCCGGCACTGTGCGTCTGCGGCGATGGACAAGAAGCTCACGCTCAACGGCGCGGTGGGCTGCCGGGTCAGCACCTGGCAGGACGCGGAGGTTAATGCCGAGATCCCGTTCTTCGCCGCGTTGCCCGAGCTGCACGAACACGCCCGGACGCTCCCGCTCGAGACCCGGCTGCCGCAGTACGCCCGGGTGATCGAAGCCGCGGTGGTGCGGGCGGCCGACACCGACGACGCGGTCGCCGAGATCCTGGCCGATGCGCAGCACGCGGCCGACCGGCTCTGGAGCGAGGCGTGACGGAGCTGAGCCCCCCGCTGAACCAGACCCCGCAGGCCCCGGCCCGGATGCGCCCGATCGTGAGCATCGGCGCGGGCGGCATCGTCAAGGACGCCCACCTGCCCGCCTACAAGAACGCCGGCTTCCCCATGGCGTCGATCTTCGATGTCGATGCCGACAAGGCCACCGCCCTAGCGAGCGAGTACGGCATCCCCAAGACCTGCTCATCCCTGGACGAAGCGATCGACACCGCACCGGCCAACGCGGTCTTCGACGTGGCGATCCCGGCGTCGCACGTCTTGAGCACGCTCGAGCGGTTGCCCGAGGGGTCGGTGGTCCTGATCCAGAAGCCGTTGGGCGAGAACCTGGAAGACGCGCAGCGGATCCGTGAGCTGTGCAAGAAGCGTGGCCTGACCGCCTCGGTGAACTTCCAGCTGCGCTACGCCCCGTACATCATGGCGGCGCGCGACCTGATCCACCGCGGCGTGATCGGCGAGCTCCACGACGTCGGCGTCCGCGTCACTGTGTACATGCCCTGGCAGCTCTGGACCTTCCTCGAAGGCATCCCCCGCGTCGAGATCCTCTACCACAGCGTCCACTACATCGACCTGATCCGCAGCTTCTTCGGCGACCCGCAACGCGTCTACGCCCGCACCCTCAAGCACCCCAAGGTCACCAAGCTCGCCTCGACCCGGTCCAACATCATCCTCGACTACGGCGACCACCACCGCGCCAACATCACCACCAACCACGGCCACGCCTTCGGCTTCGCCCACCAGGAAAGCTACGTCAAGTGGGAAGGCACCCGCGGCGCGATCAAGGCCCGCCTCGGGCTGCTGATGAACTACCCCAAAGGCGTGCCCGACCAGCTTGAATACTGCCAAGTCACCGGTGATGCCGACGCCCCCGAGTGGCAGAGTGTAGAGCTCCAGGGCAGCTGGTACCCCGACGCGTTCGTCGGCCCGATGTCCGATCTGGTGCGGTTTGCCAACGGTGAGACGGAGGAGCTGCCGACCCGGGTGGACGACGCGCTGCGGACGATGGCGGTGGTCGAAGCGGCGTACGAGTCGAGCGAGATCGGCGGGGTCAAGCCGAACTGGGAGGACGGGTCATGAATGCGGGCGTGACGACCAACAAGCGTGTGCTGCGGGGCATGACCTGGGACCACCCGCGGGGGTACGACCCGATGGTGGCGGCCTCGGCCCGCTATGCCAAGGAGCAGCCGGGCGTCGAGCTGGTGTGGGAGAAGCGGTCGCTGTCGGAGTTTGAAGAACGGTCGGTGGAAGAGCTGGCCGAGGCCTTCGACCTGATGGTGATCGATCACCCGCACATGGGGGATGTTGCGGCGTCGGGCTGCCTGGCCCCGTTCACGGACAGCCCGCCGTTGGCCGAGGTCGCGGCGGGGTCGGTCGGGCGGTCGTTCGAGAGCTACCGGTACGACGGCCGGCAGTGGGCGCTACCGATCGATGCGGCGGCGCAGGTCTCGGCCTGGCGTGAGGGGTTCCTCGACGCGCCCCCCGCGGATTGGGAACAGTGCATCGAGCTGGCGGGGCAGGCCCGCGTGGTCTGGCCGCTGCACCCGGTGCACGCGCTCATGAGCTTCTACACGCTCTGCGCGGGCCGGGGCACGCCTTGCGCTGCGGATGCAGAGCTGTTTGTCACGGAGTCGGACGGGCTGGCGGTGCTCGACGCCTTGGCGGTGATGGTGGCGCGGGTGCCGTCGGCGTGTTTCGGGATGGACCCGATCCAGGCGTTGGAACTGATCGGCACCGGCAAGGCCGACTTCGCGCCGCACACCTACGGGTACATCTCGTATTCGCGGGCCGGGTTCCTAGCACACCGGGTGCGGTTCGGCGAGGTGCCGGTGCTCAGCGGGACGGGCGCAGTGGAGCGGGTCGGCTCGGCGTTGGGTGGGACGGGGATCGCGGTGTCGGCGCGGTCGGCACACGTTGAATTGGCCCAGGACTTCGCGCTGCGGGTTGCGGGGTCGGGCTGGCAGCGCGGGCTCTTCTTCGAGGCCGGCGGTCAGCCTGGGCATGCCGACGCCTGGGAAGACGACACGACCAACGCCGAAACCCTCGACTTCTTCCGGGGCACGCGGGCCACGCTGGAGCAGGCCTACCTGCGTCCGCGGTTCCCCGGTTATGTCCGGTTCCAACGCGCGGCCGGCGAACAGATCGCCACCGCACTCCGGGGCGAACAGACCCACGCGACGGCCATCGGCGCCATCAACGCGCTCTATGCCAGCGCTACGAAAGGAGGCGGGTCGTGAAGCCGCTTGAAGGGCTAACGGTTCTGGATTTCTCGGTGTTCCTGGCGGGCCCCGTCTGCGCGTTGCGTCTGGCGGACCTCGGGGCACGCGTGATCAAGGTCGAACGCCCCGATGGCGGCGACCTCTGCCGCAGCCTCTACATCTCCGAGCACGATGTCGACGGCGACTCCACGCTGTTCCATTCGATCAACCGCAACAAGGAGAGCTTCGCCGCGAACCTCAAGGCCCCGGAAGACGCGGCGGCCGTGCGCGAGCTGATCAAGACCGCCGACGTGCTGATAACGAACTTCCGGCCCGGCGTCATGGACCGGATCGGCTTCGGGTACGACGCGGTGCGGGAGCTGAATCCGCGGCTGGTGTACGGGTCGATCAGCGGCTACGGCGATGAGGGGCCTTGGGTCCGCAAGCCCGGGCAGGACCTGCTGGCGCAGGCGCTGTCGGGGGTGATGTGGCTGACCGGCGACGGAGCGTTGGGGGAGGGCGACGAGGCGGCACCGGTCCCGATGGGGCTGGCGGTGGCGGACATGTTTGCCGGGCACTTCATGGCCCAGGGGCTGCTTGCGCTGCTGGTGCGTCGCGGCGTGACCGGCGAGGGGGGCTTGGTCGAGGTCTCGCTGCTCGAGGCGATGCTGGACTTCCAGTTCGAGGTGCTCACGACCCATCTGAACGACGGCGGCCGGATGCCGGAACGTTCGGCGGTGGGCAACGGGCATGCGTACCTGTCCGCGCCATACGGGGTGTACAAGACCGCGGACGGCTGGCTGGCGGTAGCGATGTGCCCGCTGCCGAAACTTGGTGAGGTGATCGGCCTGCCGGCCCTCGATGACTACGACGCGACGCAGGCGTTCCGGGAGCGCGACACGATCAAGGGGCTGATTGCGGCGCACCTCAAGACGCAGACGACGGATCACTGGCTGGGGCTGCTCGAGCCGGCGGACCTGTGGTGTGCCCCGGTGCTGGACTGGCCCGCGCTGATGGAGCACGAGGCATTCTCCGTGCTCGACTGGCCGCAGCGGATTACCCGGCCTGACGGGCAGGCGTTCACCGCTTGCCGATGCCCGCTGCGGATTGACCGGTCGGTCCTCAAGTCGACGAAGCACGCCCCGAGCATCGGCGAGCAGACCCAGGCGATCCTTCAAGAGCTCGGCCGATCACCCAAGGCTGAGGCCAACCCGGAGTAGCGTGATGAACCCAAACCCTTCCTCAAGCGATGCCCCCTTCCGGCTCGACGGCAAGACCGCGGTGGTCACGGGCGGGGGCTCCGGCATCGGCGAGTCGATCTGCAAGACGCTGGGTGGCGCCGGCGCAGTGGTGGCGATCTGGGACCGCGACGCGGACGGGGCTGAGCGCGTGCGTGGCGAAGTCGAGGCGGCGGGGGGGCAGGCGCGAGTGTTCGGCTGCGATGTGGCGGACCTCGGGGCGGTCGAAGACGCGTTCGCCCAGACGGTCGAGGCGTTCGGCGGCATCGAGCTGCTGGTCAACAACGCGGGCATCGCCCACGTCGGCGATGTGTGCGGCACGACGCCGGAAGACTTCGATCGGTTGTATGCAGTGAACGTCAAGGGCGTGTACCACGGGCTGCACGTCGTGGTGCCGCACATGCTCGAGCGGGGCGGCGGGGCGATCGTGAACCTGGCGTCGATCGCATCGCTCATCGGGGTGCGGGACCGCTTCGCCTACAGCATGACCAAGGGCGCGGTGCTGACGATGACGTATTCGGTGGCGATCGACTACGCGGAGCGCGGCGTGCGGTGCAACTGTGTCTGCCCGGCCCGGGTGCACACGCCGTTTGTCGATCAGTTCATCGCCAGGAACTACCCCGACCGTCAGAGCGAGATGTTTGAGCAGCTCAGCGCGTACCAGCCGGTCGGCCGGATGGGCAGCCCCGACGAGGTGGCGACGCTGATCCTGTTCCTGTTGTCCGACCAGGCCGCGTTCATCACCGGCTCGGCCTACCCGATCGATGGCGGCGTGATCCACGCCCGCTGACCGCATGCCCAAGGAGCACCCGACATGAGACTCATCCGTTTTGGACAGCCCGGTGTAGAGAAGCCCGGCGTCGAACTGCCCGACGGCACACGGAAAGACCTGAGCGCCTCGTTCAGCGATTGGGACCGCGCGTTCTTCAACGGCGGCGGGCTCGATCGGCTCGCGGCATTGCTCGAGGACGCGGCGGGCCTGCCGGACGTGCCCGCGGACGCCCGGCTGGGCTCGCCCGTGGCCCGGCCCGGGAAGGTGGTGTGTATAGGGCTGAACTACGCCGACCACGCCGAGGAGTCCGGGCTCGGGGTGCCGGACGAGCCGGTCGTGTTCCTCAAGGCCTCGAACACCGTGGCCGGCCCGTACGACGAGGTGCTGATCCCGCGCGGGAGCACCAAGACCGACTGGGAGGTCGAACTCGGCGTCGTGATCGGCAAGGACGCCCGTTACCTGGACTCGCCCGAAGCGGCGGCCGACTACATCGCCGGCTACTGCATCAGCCACGACGTCTCGGAACGCGAGTTCCAGCTCGAGCTCGGCGGGCAGTGGACCAAGGGCAAGAGCTGCGACACGTTCAACCCGCTGGGGCCTTACCTGGTGACCCGCGACGCCGCGCCCGACCCCAAGGCCATGGGCCTGACGCTGGACGTCAACGGCGAGCGGCGGCAGACCGGGAACACCTCCACCATGGTCTTCGACGTGTTTTTCCTGGTGCACTACCTCAGTCAGTTCATGACGCTGGAAGCGGGGGATGTGATCACGACCGGGACCCCGCCCGGCGTGGGCCTGGGCATGGACCCGCCAACGTATCTGAAGCCCGGCGACGTGACGGAGCTGACGATCGACGGGCTCGGTGCGCAGCGCCAGGTCTTCGTCTCGGCGTAGTGAAAGGCGGCCGGGAAGGGGTCTCGTTTTTTCTGGGCTCTGCGAGAAAAGGTGTTGACCGCCTGTCCAGCCTCCCGTACGGTCCCCGCCCGAACGACCGTACGAGACCCTTCCCATGACTGATCAAAACGCTGTTACCGATAAAGCACACCCCGGAACCGAGGCCCAGCCCGTGGGGTTCGGGCTCGTGGGTACCGGAGCGATCGCCCGGATCCTGCTGCCGATGCTGAAGGACTCGCCGTGCCGGTTCGTCGCGGTGACGGACCTGGACCAGGACGCGGCCCAGGCGTTTGCCGACGACATGGGGGGGCTGCGGGTCGAGCCGTCGTTGGAGGCCTTGGCGTCGGCGGACGATGTTGAAGCGGTCTTTATCGCGACGCCGCCGAGCTCGCACCGGGCCCTGATCGAGCAGTGCGTCGCGTTGGGCAAGCATGTGCTCTGCGAGAAGCCGTTGACGCTGGACCCCGCGGACGCCGACGCGTTGCGTGACCTCGAAGCGCAGCACCCCGAGCTGAAGCTGGGCTGCTGTTCAGCGCGCTTCCGTTGCACGCCCGCGGCCGAGCTCGCCACGGCGTTTCACCGGGACGGCAGCGCCGGACCACTGCGTCACGTCCGGGTGCGGGCCTCGACCAACCTGCCCGGCCCGGCGGACAGCCGGCCGACCTGGCGGAACAAGCCGGGCATGGGTGGGCAGGTCTCCGAGTGGTGCGTCTACGAGCTGGAGTGGCTGCGTGGCGTGCTGGGCGGAGCCTTCGACCCGGTCTCCGTGCACGCGGTGGCGGACGAGTTCGGCCGATCCGGGACGGGCCTCGAATCGGGCTACCAGGTCACGGTAACCTGCGAGTCGGGTGCGGTGGTGCAGCTGACCCGCATCGCGGAGATCGGGCCCCGTCAGCACGCGGTCGAGCTGCGCTGGGCCGACGCCGGGCTGGATGTGCCGTTCGCGCCCGATGCGGCCGACCTCGGCGTCTATGAGCACCGCATCGATGGCGATCCGCCTATAACAACAACGGAGCTGGAGTCCGCCCCTCCGGATTGGGGCACGATCTTGACCGGCCCGCTGCACAACCTCGCCCGGGCGATCCGTATCGACGAGCCCGTGCTCGCCCCGATCGGCACGCAGGGCGTCGTCCAGCGTGTGATCCGTGCGATCTACGCCTCCGCCGAGTCGGGTCAGGCCGTCGAAGTTCCCGCGTCGAACGCCGCGCCCGCGAACATCTGATCCGTTTATCTCTCATCCGAACCGGAGCCCTTTCATGTGGGACACCTACGCCTTTGGCAATCATTTCGTTGGTAACCCCGACCAGTCTTTTGAGCTGCCCGAGATCTGGGACGGCGTGAAGGCCTCGGGCATCGGGCGCGTCCACTTCTCGATCGGACGGGACAACGCCGATCAGCTGGCCCGTGGCCGAGCGATCCGTGAACACCGCCAGCGCACCGGTATCGGCGTGGCGTCGATCCTCACCCACCTCAACCTGGCCGCCCCGGACGCCGAGGGTCAGCCGCCGATCACCGAAGTGATGGACATGCTCGAGCCCGGCGACACCCACGAGATGGGCATCACCATGGGCTGGCAGGTCGATCAGAGCGACCCGCGTCATGACGACCGTGCGATCGAGATCCTGCGGGGCTACCTCGAACACGCCGAGGCCCGTGACCTGACAATCTCGCTCTATCCCCACTTCGGGTTCTGGCTCGAACGGGCGCAGGACGCGGTCCGGCTGGCCCGCAAGATCGACCACCCCCGGCTGCGGGCGAGCTTCTGCGGGTTCCACTGGTACCTTGTCGACGGCGGCGACCCAACCGACACGCTGCACGAAGCCGCACCCTGGCTGGGCCTAGTCAATGTCTGCGGCAGCCGGCCCACCCCAGAAGGCCACCGCTTCCCGCTGCCATACACCATCGAACCGGTCGGCGAGGGCGACTTCCCGCTGGACGCCATCATCCGGGCCTTGCGCGACATCGAATATCAAAGGCCTGTGGGGTTTCAGGGCTACATGATGGGGGGTGATCCCGTCGCGAACCTCCGGCAATCGCAGGCGGCGTGGCGGGCGGCCGAGGCACGGGTGCTCAACGCATAGCGTGGGGCTCGATCTTGCGGGGGCTCACTGGGCCCATCGCAAGCGTCGGCAGACTCACCATCGGTAGTACCGGTCGGGGTGATCGCCCATCCGGAACTCGTCGCGGTAGTCGGGGTGGTACGGGCCGGGCCGTTCGGGCAGGTGTCGGGGCTTGAGCTGGGGGATCACGCCGCCGCCGGTGATGCCGCCACCACCGAAGTGGTCGAAGACGCGGACCGCGATGCGCAGCGGCTGGTCGTTGTCGGTCATCCGCCGCGAGACCTGATAGGTCCGCGGCTTATTCCAGCCCTCGCCTTTGCCGATCAGACGCCCGTTGACGTAGACGTGGTCGAAGTCATCGACCGTGCCGAGCTCGAGCGTCAGCGTCTGGCCGCGCCAGCTCTCCGGCAGCTCGACCTCGGTGACCAGCACCGCCTCGCCGTCGGACGCTTCCCACTCGGGGCCGTACGACTCCATCAGGGCGGGAGTGACCGCGTCGACCCACGCCAAGCGGTTGTCCAACACACCCGCGGCGTGCTGCCGGATCGCGCGTTGGGCGGCCTCAGACACGCCTGGATCCGTATGGACTTTATTCGGCGAAGGGGCTTCGGGCAGCGTGATGGTCTGGGCCGCGTGCCAGCCCGTGGTCAGCTCCATCGGCAGCAGCGAAGCGTCGGCCCCGGCCAGACGCAGGTCTTCGTCAAAGGCGAACCGGGCACCCAGGTTGCTCGCGAGCTGCGCGATCAGCCGCGTCTGGTTCCACACCGTGTGACGCAGGTAAGGCCGAGACTGCCGGTTGATCACGGTCGGTTCGGCCTGCACAAACAGCGCGACCCCGTCGCCCACTACGCGACGCCCGATCAACCCGTCGGCCGCAAGGTCCGCCATACCCTCGGTGATCATGTGCCGATGGATCGACGCCCGCGGCCGGAGCATCGCCACCGTCACGCCGCGGGCCTCGGGCCAATCCGGCACCGCCGGAGCAGACGCGTCGTACTTCTGCCTGACCACACGGGCTCCGTAGGCCGCCTTCTCCAGAGGCAGGACCAACGCGCGCCCGCCGGCCTCGAGGAAGCGATCAAGCTCCGCCCGGGTGCCGGACGAGCCGTCCAGGATCAGCAGCGTCGATGCCGCGTTGGACAGGTAATCGCCGGGCTCTTGACCATCCGCGGTCTCGTACAGGACCCCCACCGAGTCGAGCAGCTCAGCGCCCGCATCGCCGCCGAGGTAGACCGTCTTTGTCGCCCGACGCGGGGTGTCCGCGAACGTCTGGGCATCGGTGATCCGACGCAGCAGCCGAGCCGCGACCGGGTCCACCCCGGCATGGTCTTCCAGGTCCAGTGTGTTGAGCACGAGCTGGCCGTCGCCGATCGGCATCGCGAGCACCGGGCTGTACGCCAGGTCGAAGCCGCCGATCATCGCGGGGGTCGCGGCGCTGCGGTGCGGGATCTCGAGCGGGATACTCGAGACGCCGTGGTCGCCGCCCCAACGCCAGCCGTAGGGCGGGTAGAGGGCACCGTCCGGGAACTTCTCGGTCCGCCAGTTGTATTCAAAGTCGCGGTGGTGCGGCAGCAGCGAACTGACGCCGTTAAAGCGGTGCAGGTCTGTCGCGTCCAGGCCAGCGGTGAGCCGGTGGCTGTTCGGCAACGGATACATCTGTCGGGAGATCTGCTCGGAGATCCGTAGGCTGAGCCGGTCCGTGTAGAACTCGGCCTGTTGAGGCATGACCACCGCCGTGCCGCCGTCACGGACGTAGGCTTCGATCTGGCTGAGCGTCTCGGGCTCGAGGGTCTGCATCGCCTCGCGGCCGACCAGCAGGACGCTCGGCTTCTGACCCGCCGACCACTCAGCGGTCTTGAGCCCGATCGCCTGCAAGGCTTCGGTCGTCTTGCCCACCGGATCAATCACGGCCACGACCGCGCTATCCGCCGCCGGTGCTTTTGCAGGGGCAAACGCTCGGAACGCGAAGCGGTCTTCGAACGTGTCATCGCCGACCTTAATCTTCAGCGTGATCTCGCCGTCCAACCGCTCGGTTTCCGGGTTCGAGACCGTCTTCGGCAGCTCGAACGCAATCGGAGCCAGGCCGTGCGTTGCGGGGTCAACCCGACCCGACACAGTTCCGCTGGCGAGGGGTTGGCCGTCGAGCGTGGCGGTCCATTGCCCCTGGTAATCAACCGGGGCTCGACCGTCGTTAACGACTGCGGCCTGCTTGCTGACCGTCTGCCCAAGCTCGAAGCGCTGACCCTGCTCGAACACGTCCTTCGGAGACCCAGCAATGAACACCAGCGTATCTTGGTTGTATTTGGCCCACTCGTAGTCTCTGGGCGTCCACTCGTGATCAGGCTTCGCCGAGAACAGGTTCCAAGGCAGCGCACCGGCGGTCGGCCCGACCAGCCGCCACCCCTTTTGGCTATCCCGGATGTGCAGGCGCTGGATATCTTCCCAGGGCTGATAGTTCATGATGATGGGCCAGTTGTGCATGCTGGCGTAGCGGTCGGTATGGCGGAATCGTTCGACGAGCATGCCCCGCAACTCCTCGCTTTCCACGGCGTATGCAGTCGATCCCAGGTATTCCGCCAGGAATTCGGTCACGAACGGCTCGGTCTTCGTGGCGTTCGCATAGCCTGCCCGCCCACGCATCAGCGACGTGAACATCGGCAGCCCCGTCTCCACCGTCAAGAGCGGCATCTCGCCATGCTCTTGGAAGTGGGTGAACCAGCGCCGGCGCTCTTCCAAGGGCGTCCAGTTCAGATAGAAGTTCACCGAATAGATGTCACCTACATACGAGCCGTTATGAAGCATCACGGGGCGCGTCGGATCGACACTCTTAAGGATGACGACACCCTCTTTTGCTGCGGGCAACCGTTCTTCCCACACCTTCTTCGACTCACCGCCTTCGTGCCGTCCCACAAGAAGTGGGTTCTGGTCTTGCGAATGACCCAGGAAGTTCGGGGTGGTCACCAAGGTCACCACCGCGGGGTAGTTCCGGAGCGGCCGGATGTCGATCTCCGCATGCCGGCGGAAGAGTTCCGCGTTGTTCCGCTTGTACCACCGCTTGCCATTAACGCCGATGTAGTCACGCATATCTGTGACAACGGCGGTAACAAGCATGCCCCGTTCGTCGGCCTGCCGGAGCAGGTGCGTCTTGGCGGCCAACCGTCCACGGCCGGTTCTCCCTGGCCAAGGCTGCACCTGGTTAAACCCGGCCTTCTGGGCACGGGTAATGACCTGTTCCGCCTCTTCGATGCTCAGGGTCGAACTCGTCTGTATCGGCCGAAGACGGATCGGCACGCCGTTGAGCACGAAGCCCCGACCCTCAATCCGAAACTCGCGGAACCCAAAGCGTTGATGCACACGATCTTCCCAAGTGCCCGAAACCGATGACGTGCTCAGGTCCAGGACATAAAGCTCGGGCTGGTTCAGGTCCCACAGACGCGGGTCCGCCCAGTCGAACGAGATCGATAGCGGGGGCGACGCTTCGGGGTCCGCCTTGGCGGTGCCCTCAAAGGTGCGTTCAACTTTGCCGTCATGATCCAGCATCCGGGCCACCACACGCACCGTCTGCTTCGCCTCCAACCCTACCAGATCGATATCCAGCGTGAGTGTTTGAGCTTCAACCGCAGTCCGGACAAAGACGTCCTCGATGTGCGGACCCTTCGGCTCACTACGCAGGATGACCTTCCCGATCAGGCCCGCGGCGGTTGCGACATCCGTGGATTCCTTGTGGGCGTCGAGGACCAGGTCCTGAACGGCCGCCGCGTCGGTCAGATCCACATCCACCCGGACCATCAGCTCGTGGGTCTGACCGGCTTTGACCGAATCGTTGATACGCAACTCACCGCTGGGCCAGCTCACCCCACCAACTTCCTGACCATCGATGTACACCGTCGCATCGGTGCCGAGGCGATCAAACGACAAGATCACGCCTCGGCCATCCCAGTCCGCCGGCACGGTCAGCGACCGGCGGTACCAGCCGCGTGGCAGCGGGTCCTTCTTCCCGCCCGAATAGTCCGACCAAGCCGGCCCGAGGCCCGCTTCCTTCAGACCCAGCTCGACCCTGGGCCAATCGAAGCTCTTCCAGGACCCCGGCACCGCGATCTTGCCCCAAGTGTTGTCCGCGGCGGCGGGACGCTCAGCTTCTAGGCTGCCGGGCATGAAGTCCCAAACACCATCCAAGGACTGCGACGCCCGCTCGCCGACATTGGTGGTCTTCGGGGTCACGTATTGCGGCGGTTGCGCGCTCGACGCGTTCGGCAAGACGCATCCCACCGCGAGCATCACGATAGAGAGGGCAGCAGCAAGGTCCTGGCCACGCAGGCCACAGCAGCGTTTTGATCGGGAGTTCTTAAGCATGATGAAGTCGACTATCAAAGGAGAAAGCTAGCGCATTAACAGAATCGTTGACGCACAATGTGCGGCGAACTAAAGGTGGTGATGGACTAATCCGCTACATGGATAAGCAGTTTGGTGTGGATCGGGCTTGCGGAAGTCCCGCCCCAGCTTTCCGGCTCATCGGTCTGGGCGGCCTGGACCCGGAACCAGAGATAGGGCTTCTCGACGCTCACCCCGCTCTTGGCGGCAAACTCGGTGACATCCAGTGTGAGCTTCCCGTCAACGCCGTAGCTCGACTTGCCCTGAGAAGGATCACCCGTGCCGACGGACGGCCCGGTCTTGGCGTATCGGTTGCCATCGGCCTCGCCCCAGTTCATCACGGTTTTATTGGTTAGATCGGCGTCGTCGTAAGCCCCGAGGCAGATAAACTCCCAGCCCTTCTTCGAGCCTTCGCCCCCCCACTGGTAATGCGTCACCAGCTCGATCTTCGTGGCGTCTTCGACGTCAACCAGGTTGGCGCTGAGATCGAAGACAATAAAGCTCCGGAACGCAAAACCCTGCTTCGCGTTATAGCCCACGTTGCCCTTTTCGGGCTTCTGCTGGTGCGGGTTGGCTTGACCCTGGCCGTTGCCTTGGGCGCGGCCGTGCAGTGCGAGCGGGGCCTCGATGGGTTCGGCCGTAAGCGTGAAGCCAGGAACGAGCGCAAAGGCAAGTACTACACCAGCCGCACGGCTGCGCGCTTGTTTGAAGAGCATGAGGGTTCTCCTGTTAGGGATTGGGCCTAGCCACAAGGCGTGGGAAAACTCATACGATTTATCCCGTCGCCTGATGCGATTCAGTTAAGTCAGCACGGATTGAAACAACAGCTCACAGCGGTCACTTATCCCGTGCGAACTGGTTGGCGAGCAGGTCGCCGGGCTTATTGCTCTCGGCGTGTCCGTCGATAAACAGGAAGTTGGCGACAACGCCGTCGTGCCTCCAGCGGAAGTTTGCACGCCCGTTCCATACGGCAGGATCACCGTCTTGCTGGTCGGCGTCGTAGCCGCGGTTGATCCCGGTGAGGAACAGGTTGGTGTCCCAGAACGCATCGCCGCTCGGGAAGACCGGACGGATGCTGTTGGGGTTGGTTGGGATATCGGTGGGTGCCCGCTGATTCATCAGGAAAGCGATAGCGTCGGCCCCGCCGAAGGTCCGCTGCGCCGCGTCGAACACCGAGACGACCTCACTGGTCCGGACGACCTGTTCGACACGGGCTGGGGGGGCACCGTTCTGGTTCGAGTCGATCAGGACGTTAGGGTTGGCCGAGTAGTGGAGAGTACCGGTACCGTAGAGCGAGGAGGGGCACTGGAACATGCTGAACTCGCTCTGCGAAAGCCCACTGGTGTCGGCGATGGTGAACCCCGAGTTTCCGAAGGCGTTACGGATCAGCCGGTGCCATGAGGTGGAATCGTCATTTGTAGGAGACCCCGTCTCTCGGTAGAAGCCGAAGGGCAGGTATTCGTGGTCGTTGGCGTAGATGCTCGTGCCAATCCCGACCTGCCGCAGGTTCGACAGACAGTTGGCGGATCGGCCCGCCGCACGTGCGGACGTGAGCACCGGGAGAAGGATCCCGATGAGCAGGGCGATGATGGATATCACGACCAAGAGCTCAATAAGCGTGAAGCCACGGGTGCGGTACATGAAACAACTCCGAAAGTGGGGCGTGAGAACCAGAGAACAAACCGAAATGCCCCGCCCCCGGTTAAGGGGGCAGGGCAAGGAGGATTCAGTGTTTTAGGCGCGACGACGGCGAGCCAGGAGCATCAGGCCACCGGCACCGGCGAGCATCAGCGAGCCGGGCTCGGGTATAGGCGTAGCGGTCAGCGTGGGCGCCGCGGCCGAGAAGCGGGGGCCGGCGCCCGCTTCTGCGAAGGAATCAGCGGTCGATCGGATCTGGAAGAACACCACGTTGTCGGTCGCAGTCACGGGGAAATCTGCGAGGAAATCGACATCGAAAGACCCGGTGGTAGCACCTGATTCCAGGGCCTCCACAAAGGTCTGAGTCCCTCCGATCACCAGGTCAGTGTCCGACGGGGGCTTGTAGAACAGCGTGTTAAACGGATAGTTCGTGCCAGGACCAAAGCTCGAACTAGTCTGAGGCCCTTGCCTGCCAAGGAACACGAGCTCGAAGTCGTCGTCATCCGCACCTGGGACAGTACCCAGAGCGCTTTCCAGGACGACGTTGTTGGGCCCAGCCAGATCGTTGACGCCGTCGTCATCGGCGTCAAGGTCAAACGCCCATACGGCACGCCACTCTCGTGCCGCGTCGGCCCAACCGTAAGCGAAGTTAGGGCTAGTCGCTGTGTTGTTATAGACGCCGCTGTCAGCACGGGTGCGGTAGGACACACCATTCACCACAATGGGCGCAGCCTGGACGAGTTCGGCAGCACCGAACGCGAGGGTGGCGGAAACGGTCAGTAAGGTCTTATTCATAGTTTCTCCTAGTATCGAAGCGGAGTTTTGAGCTGAGCGTGAATCCAGCCTCCTAAAGGGGGAGCCGCGACGCCGCGGCACAAGAAAAGTCAAACGGGCGGCGCAGCAAGCGTCTCGCCCGAGATATGTTTGTCATAAGCCACGGGCAGGCCGTGCACGTCGGCGTTTTCCGGGTCGCTGATCCGCTTGAGGGTCATCTCCGCCGAGTAGTAGCCCACCCAGTAACAAGGGATTTCGTAGGTATCGATATAGATGCTGTTCATGGGCTGACCATGGCCTATCAGGAGGAGAGACATGTCTTCGGGTACCGACAGGCCTTGTTTTGTCGCAGCAATGAGAACCGGCTCATGCCCTCCATCGATCGCAAGCCAAGCGGTAGGCCGGTCCTCGGTCGCCATCGCAGCCTCGGTCATAGCCAGACGCTCTCGCGGCTGATTGGCCCAAACCAGTGGATACGGAGTCAGCCCCGCGTCGCGCATGGCCGTGGCGTAGCCGGCCGCCCGATCGTTGCTGCTGTAGTGTCCGCTATCAGCCGACCCGAAGAACGCGATGCGGCGGTGACCTAACGCAAGCAGGTGCCGCACCATGACCTGAGCACCACCAAAGTCATCGGGGTAGACGGCGTTGTACTCGCGCTTGGTATTAATCCATACCGACGGGATATGAAGACTGCTCAGCGTGGCGTCCGCCTGCTCACCAAGGGCGTCGTCATTGCCAATGATCAGGGCATCGACCATCGACTCTTGGAGGATCCGGGGAGCCTCGTCGTTAGTGACGGCCTGGGGATCGACGGGCGCCATAACCAGGTTGTTGCCCGTCTCGTCGAGGACCTGATTAATGCCGCGGATGTAGGAAGGATGCGGCCCGAAACCGAGTTTGTCTTCGCGGCGGACGACGACGCCGACGGCGTTAAACCGGCCGGAAGAAGTGGCACGAGCCGCCGCGTTGGGGCGGTAGCCCATCTCGAGTGCGATTTTGCGGATGCGTTCAGCCCGCTTGATGAAGGTCGGCCGGACGTAGTCGGCCTTGCCGTTGAGTACCCGCGTAGCCGTTGAATAGGACACGTCGGCGGCTTTCGCTATGTCGTAGACGGTGACCATGGGGAAGTCGAAGGGAAGGGCGGGGCACAAGAACGGGCCGGAAACTGATAATTAAAAGACTCCGAGTGCAAATGAATCCGAGTGCAGTATACTTCGGCTCGGCTCTCTGTCAAACCAATCAAACCGTTCTAATCCAACTCGATCTGTCTTGGGCCAACCCTCACTCGCAGCACCCTTTCTGATGCCGAATCAATCGCCGCAACCCAATATCCTGATGATCTTTACGGATGATCACGCCGCCTCGGCGATCAGCGCCTACGGCTCAAGATTGATCCGTACGCCCAACCTTGATCGCCTCGCCGAAGAAGGTGCGCGTCTCGACGCCACTTTCTGCACGAATGCCATCTGCGGGCCCAGCCGGGCCTGTGTCATGACCGGCACCTACAACCACGTCAACGGCGTCACGACCCTCTCAACCCACCTCGACAACCGGCAGCCGACCTTTGCCCGCGAACTCCGATCGGCGGGCTATCAAACCGCACTTTTCGGCAAGTGGCACCTGGGCCATGGCCCCGAGCACGACCCGGTCGACTTCGACGAATGGGCGGTCTTGCCGGGGCAGGGCGATTACTTCGACCCGGCCTTCCTGACCCCCACCGGTGAACACCGCGAGACCGGCTATGTCACCGATCTGCTGACGGATCGCTGTGTGAATTGGCTGGAGCAGCGTGACGCAGATCACCCGTTCTTGTTGATGTGCCACCACAAGGCTCCGCACCGGCCCTGGGAGCCGGCGCCACGGCACCGGCACGCGTTCGACGACGCCGAGTTCCCCGAGCCGATCTCGTTCGACGACGACTACGCGGGCCGACCCGCCGCGGCCGCCGCCCGGATGCGGATCGATCGCGACTTCAAACCGCGTGACCTCAAACTGGAGCCGCCGTCAGGCCTCGACCCCGCGGCGTACAAGCGTTGGGCGTACCGCCGATACCTGCAGGACTACCTCGGCTGCGTCTTGTCGGTAGACGAGAGTGTCGGCCGACTGCTCGATACGCTCGACGCGCAGGGAATCGCGGACAACACCCTTGTGGTCTATAGCTCAGACCAAGGGTTCTTCCTCGGTGAGCACGGCTGGTTTGACAAACGCTTTATGTATGACGAATCGTTCCGGATGCCCATGCTGGTCCGGTACCCGGCCGCGATCCGTCCGGGCCACACCACCTCGGCGATCGCCAGCAACGTGGACTTCGCGCCGACCTTCCTTGACTACGCCGGGCTCCCGATCCCCGAGCACTACCAGGGCTACAGCCTCCGCCCGATCCTTGAAGGGGATGCGCCCGCTAACTGGCAGGACGTCGCGTATCACCGCTACTGGATGCACCAGGACATCCCGCACAACGTGTGTGCCCACTACGGCATCCGGACCGATTCACACAAGCTGATTTACTACTACGGCCATCCGTTAGATCAGGCAGGCGCGAACGGCCCGCCGACTGAGCCGTACTGGGAGCTCTACGACCTCAACGCCGACCCGTACGAGCTCAATAACCTTTACGGCCAGCCCGGAACTGAAAGCTTGACCGAATACTTACGACAGCGTCTTTCCGCACTTCAGCAGCGGATCGGCGACAAGCCCTTTGAGCACGATCCCGCAGCTCAAGCCGTGACTGTATAGGCCTAACTCCGATTTTCTCACATCTGTGTTTCTATTCATCTGTCTATTTCGGATCACGTAAATCATGCAAAGATTCTTTCAATATAGATCTTGCTTTGCATTCTTGGTTTTCTTTGGCTTGACCATTTCTTTTGCAAGATCGGGGCAGGTCGTCTCGCAACCCGTCCAAGCCGAAGCGATTACAGCGGCAAAAAACTTTGAGGTGCCCATTCATGACGGCAGCATGTGGCATCTTCAGTTTACTACGCCGCTGGCAACCCATCGCGGGTTTAATGATCCGGGCAATAGGGGAGATGTTTATCTCACTGTGGTGGACCCACAGAGGCGAGCCGTCTTACACCGATATAAAAGCACACCGAGTCTGAGCTCGGTGGCGTACCAAGACGAGGTCAACGTCACGAACGGCCACCATCAGCCCGCATTGGGTATTGATCAGGACAGGCGTGTGCATCTTTCGGTTGAGCAGCACAACGGCCGAGATGCGGACGGTATGCCGATATCGATATCACCTATTCAGACGAGTTTGTGGCGGTCCCGGTTTTCAATCATGCGTCTTACGAAAACGAACGTGTCAAGGTTGGCGAGGACATTTCGGTCACGTTCGATATGCCCACCACAGCCACCGGAGCCTGGCTGTACTTCGACGAGATCGATACCGGGAGGCGGTTTTTCGCGGACCGTGCATTTGAGGTGATCGACGGCCAGATCACCTTTGATGTGGACGGTGGGCTTCTTGATGAGGGGAGCTACCGCTACACCATCCGTGTGTTTGGTGACTTTATCTCAACGGGCTTTGATAGCTATGACACCCCGCTTTTCGTCGGCACACAGCCGGTCCCAGAGCCGGCAGCAGCAAGCCTCCTGTCTTTGGGCTTGTTGGTCGGCGTGGAGCGTCGTCCCAGGCGAGGGGCGGGTAAAGCAGCCCTACCGACACCGTGCGTATGTTCGCTGCTAGGCCAGCATGATTTATAGGATTGTTCAGCCTCTTGGAGTGTGTGTTGATGAGCCAGTTAAATTACCAAGAGCGGATCGCGTGGTTCCATGAAGCGCGGTTTGGCATGTTTATCCACTATGGTTTGTATAGCCTGCTTGGCCGAGGCGAGTGGGTGCAGTATCAGGAGCGGATCCCCAAAGAGCAGTACCGACGGCTCACGGCGGAGTTTCGGCCCATCGCACACTGCGTGGACCAATGGCTCGACCTCGCGGTTGAAGCAGGCATGAAGTACGCGGTACTGACGACGAAGCACCACGATGGTTTCTGTCTGTTCGATACACAGACCACAGCGTTCTCGCTCCCGAAGGTGACCGACGGGCGTGACGTGGTTGCGGAGTTTGCGGAAGGCTGCCGAAAGCGTGGGCTGCGGGTAGGCTTGTATCTGAGCGACTTCGATTGGAATTACCCCGGCTACTGGGAGCCGGCGAAATACCCCGAATCACGCGCGGCATTAGTAGACGACCTGCATCAGCAGACACGCGAACTGTTGAGCAACTACGGCCAGATCGATCTGCTGTGGTATGACGGCGACTGGATCGGCCTCGGGAATACGAAGCCCGAAGCATTAGGGCTTAAGTCCAATGGCGAGTTCTGGCGGGCTCAAGAACTGCTTGACACCATCTACAAACTTCAGCCCCACATCCTGGTCAACAATCGGCTGGGGATTGATGCGGACCTCGACACCCCAGAGCAGCACGTTACCGCGTCGAAGCCAGGCCGGGGCTGGGAGTCGTGCATGACGATCGGCGACGCCGAGGCGTGGGGCTGGTCGAGCTGTGCGTTTAATCGCAAAACCACCGCGCAGCTCCTGCAGAACCTGGTCCTCGCATCCAGCGGAGAAGGCAACTTCCTGCTCAACATCGGGCCCCGGCCGGACGGCTCGGTCGATGAGACCGACGCCCAGCCGTTGCGTGAGATCGGCACCTGGCTACAACTACACGGCGAGGCGATCTACGGCTCACAGCGATACTTCCCGGACTACACACGGCACTGGCAGGGCGCGTACACCCGCAAGGGCCTAAACGTCTACATCAGCCTGTTCCGCTATAGCACGGAAGTGCCCGTCCCTCTCCTGACTCCAATGCCCGTCAAGGCAACACTGATCGGCCACGACGGCCCGCTTGACGTTGTCCACGGTCACAATGCTGGCTTTATCATTAGCGGGCTCCCGGAGCAATCTCCAGTCCCGATCCAGCCCGTGCTCAAGCTCGAATTCAACAAAGAACCCCAACGCATACAAGAGGCCGACCGAGCCGATTGGATCAGCTCCGCCTGAACTTATCGATAGTCACAATACTCTATCAAGGCGTAACGCAGCATCCACTTCAAGCTGAATCCTAGAGATAAGTGACGACTTATCGATTACAGACTCATTAGTGGTAAATTAAAGAGGATCCACGAGAGCCCCATCAAAAACAACTAAAAAATCATGTTCGCCAAGCAAAAACTTTTGCGTAGACAAATCTGAAACATGTAAATCTTATAACAGCTAATTATCCCTATACAATAAATATCATTATTATATAATTATTTTCTTCTTAAACTTGATGCAAATTATTTCAAAGATACTCTAAATGTGCAATACAGCCATTATTTATTCGCATAAAAACAAGATATAAATCGCCTGCACTACATTTAAAAAAACTTTAACATCCTCAGCACCCGAGCTTCATAAGTTTGGCGTGAACGCGCATAAGCGCATCGACATAAGGCTCTTCTATGTGACCGTCACGGTGCGGCCCAACATTAAGAGTCTATCCGGACAACCCGTCGATAGCCGATAAAGGCTTCGACGATGGTGCCACAAGCAAGCAGGCTCGCGATGATGCGTTCGGCGACGTGCGGGGTGTTCCGGTTGAGCGACGAGATGTGCGAACGCTTCCGGCGGCTGATCCCGCCGCGGATCAACACGCACCGGTTCGGCGGGGGCCGGCCGCTAGCGTCGGACCGCGACCGCTTCCAACGCTAGGCTCGCGAGGGTGTGTTATTGAAGTTCTGGCAAGCGGGGCTGCTGGAGTATGACGGGCTGCGGGGCCTGGACTGGACTGGTCGTGGCTTTCGGTGGACGGAGCGATGGGCAAGGCCCCGCTGGGCGGGGGAAAAACCGGCCCGAACCCCACCGATCGCGGTAAGAGCGGCGTCAAGCGGTCGGCGTCGGCTGAGGCCGCGGGGATCCCTTGGGCGTGGTGATCGATGGGGCGAACCGGCACGATGTGAAGCTCTTCGAGGCGACGCTGCTGGGTGTCGTGATCGAGTGCCCACCCGCGCGGCGTGGTCAGAGCTACGGCATGTGTCTGGACAAGGCCTACGACGCGGCGTCGGTGCGTGAGCTGCTCGAGGACCTGGGCATGGACGCTCACATCCGGAGCCGGGGCGAAGAGGCTGACCACCTCAAGCAACACCCTGAAGCCAAGGCCGGCGTTGGGTGGTCGAGCGGACCCACAGCCGGCTCAACCGATACCGGGCCATCCTCACCCGCTGGTGCAAGAAACCAGAGAACTACCTCGGATGCATCCAACTCGCCTGTGGACTCATCGCCCTCCAGCAGGCTTGGTTATCCGGATAGGCTCTCAATCCTGGTGAAATACCTCTTCCATACCGGCCCACCAGGCCTCATCGGTTACTCCGGGCAGCTTACTTTGCAGTGGTTTGCATAAACTCCACCATCTCTGTGTTTCGGGATCACATCGCATCTTCTCGAGATCGTCTTCGATATCAGAACCGATATATTCAAAGTAGCTGAAGAGGTAAACGTTGCCATCCGGCAGCTTCCTTAGATAAATGGAGTAATTACGTATATTGCACTCATGGATCATGTTTGCGACCGACGGCCACACGTTCGCATGCAGTTCAACATATTCCTTTATCCTATGCTTATACAGTCCAATCACGCTTCCGTATCTTTTCATAGATAACCTTTTTTTAAGAACAGATAAAATATATAGTTTGATCGGGCTTATTGATCGTTTTTCTTAGCGTTCGATGCGCGGCTAACTATACGTATCATCCGTATATCTATTCACATTATTTGCGTTATCTGTATCATGATTCTTAGTTAGCAAGAACAGACAAACGTTCTGAGAGGCGGTGATACAATTTGATCAATATCTGTTTATCCATCCGTGATTCGAGGAATTCGATTAAGACGTGACGACCGGGGCTTTTGAATCTCACCGTACAGCCGGAGTGCATTCAAGCCCAGGATTTTGTTTTTGCTGGTTTCTGATATTCGATCCGTATTTACTAGAAAGTCAATCGCCTGAGTGTAGGTAAAATCAACCATAGTCCGCGGCCAATCAGACCCCCACATGATCTTGTCGCATCCGATCAGGTCGATCGCATTCGTAATTGCCTCGACTGCAGGGTAAAATGCGATCCCATGATCGCGATAGAGCCAGATGATGCCTCCGGTCTCGACGTAAACATTCTTGTAGTGGCAGAGCTCAAGTTGGCCGGGCCATCCCCCGCGTGATGGCATGCCAAAATGACCTATCGCCACCCTCATAGATGGGTGTTTATCCATGATGCGCCGAAATGCCGGAACTTGCGATTGGCCTTCACTTAGATCAACAGCAAGGATCGCATCGGCATCGGCAATGGCTTGAAACGCAATCAGCAGACGCTTGCCGTCAAGTTCGATCGTACCCTCAAGTTGGTGTGCGGGCAGCTTGATTCCCTTGAATCCTCTATTTAGCAACGAATTGATTTGACTGGTCAACTGATCAGGACTGAACCAATCCGGAAGACCGTGGACGAAGAACCGGTCGGGGTATTGTGAAGCTACGTGCAGAAGATAGTCATTCTGCTCACCATCTAGATATTCCTGAACAACGACCGCCGTGTTAACTCCCGCAGCATCCATCTCGGCAATAAGGAGTTCGGCTCGAGCTTGACAGTCAAGCATGGTGGCGGGCATACCCAATATCTCGTTATCGCCAATCGTGATTCGGCCATTGCTGACAGCACGAACGGGGACTTCGCCTCGGACTTGTCCGCGGATTCGGTTCCAGAGATGGACATGGGCATCAATAATCGGATGGCTGTTTTCATTCATCGGTCTTGATCCATAAAGCTGATGCTCATCCCTCAGGCGCTAACCGTTCGGGTGTCCACTCTTGGGCGGTTTGCCTTGACGTGCCTAAGCCGTCGATACCGAGTTCAACGACATCGCCCGGCTTCAAATAGGTGGATGGGTCGAGACCCAAACCCACGCCTGCGGGAGTACCGGTACTAATGATGTCACCGGCTTCTAGCGTCATGAATTGACTGATGTAAGACACTAAAGTTGGGATATCAAATATCAGATCTGATGTGGTGCTGTCTTGCAGGCGCTTGCCGTTGAGTTCAAGCCAGAGTCGGAGGCGGTGCGGATCGGGTAACTCGTCTGCGGTCGCTATGAATGGCCCGAGTGGCGCGAAGGTGTCGCAGCTTTTCCCCTTGACCCATTGTCCTTCACGCTCGAGTTGATACGCACGCTCTGAGTAGTCGTTGTGAAGGAGGTAACCACCGACGTATTCCATGGCGTCGGCTTGCTCAACGTATGAGGCGCGTTTGCTTATCAATACGGCGAGTTCGACTTCCCAATCGGTCTTCGTGCTGCCACGCGGGATAACTACGTTATCGTTGGGTCCACAGACCGCGGTCGTCGCCTTGAAGAATAAGACTGGCTCCGCCGGGGCGTCCATGCCGGATTCTTTGGCATGTGCGTGGTAGTTCAATCCCACGCAGATCAGCTTGCCTGGCCGAGAGATGGGTGGGCCGAGACGGGCAGCCGTATCCAATTCTGGTGCGGACTTTGCGTTTGCGGCAGCCCATGTAAGGAGACGATCAATGCCGTTGTCCGCGAAGAACTCTGGCGTGTAATCGTGGGTGACCGCGCTGGCATCGATCCGAGAACCGTCTTCTCTCAAAAGCGCAGGGCGTTCTTGCCCCTTGTTTCCCACGCGAATGAGTTTCATGGCGAATCCTTGCTGCAGCGACTATGGGTGATCTGTAGCCAGGCGTCTGACTCTCGCTACACGAGCGTTACGACGCCTCCGTCGATCGGGTAGGCGGCGCCAGTAATGAACCCGGCCTCGTCACTGCACAGAAAGACGGCGAGTGATGCCACTTCTTCGGGCGTGCCCATGCGTCCGATCGGTTGGTAACGGCTGAGTTGATCGAAGGCTTCGGCTTCCTGACCTGCGTAGTGCTTTTCAAGATACTGATCCACAAATGGCGTATGGATGCGTGCGGGGCAGATACAGTTACAGCGGATACCCTGGTCGATATAGTCCATTGCAACGGAATAAGTCATGGTCAGGACCGCACCCTTGCTCATTGAGTACGCAAAGCGATCCTTAATTCCGATGAGCGAAGCGATTGATGCAAGATTCAAGATCGACCCGCCGTTTGATTGGACTATGAGTGGTACGGCCTCGTATAGGCAGTGGTAAACGCCTTTGACGTTGACCCTGTAGACCCGGTCCATCTCGTCGGCGTCGGTCTGGGCTAACGATCCCACCGACACGATGCCGGCGTTGTTCACCAAGACATCCAGTGTGGATTGCTCTTTCCAGATCGAATCAAATGTGTCTCGTACGCTTTCTTGATCTGATACATCGCATACCCACGCACGGGCATGCCCGCCGGCATTTTCAATCATCTCTACGGTTTGCTCCGCTGAATCCAACGCAACATCGAGCACCGCGGTGAATGCGCCGAGTTCCGCAAAACGTATGCTAATAGCTCGCCCAATGCCTGAACCCGCCCCGGTGACGACAACGGTCTTGCCTGTGTAGTCCATGGGTTATGGCTCCGGGGTATCTAAGCCGGATTGCCCTGCACCTATCGCCATTTGGATGGTGACCGCTGCTTCCTGCTGGAGCTTGAGAACACGCTCGGTATCGACATGCTTGTGCTTGGGCAGCAGGCAAGGCACAGAGAGTGCCGCGACGGCGTACCCGTCGTGATTGAGTACCGGAACAGACAAGTCCAGAATCCCGTCCGCCCGCGTGCTTGGGCTTCGGTCGAAGCCCTTAATCCGGATGTTCTCGATCTGCTCGGCGAGCGCAGCGTAAGCCTTGGGTTTCAGCTGTCGCTTCATCTCTACCAGCCAGGATTCGCGGAGATCGTGCAGCTCGAAGGCCATTAAGACGCGGCCAGAAACACTTTGATCCAGTGGCAACATCGCGCCTGGGCGAACGGACACTCCTACGAAGCTGGAGCTGTCAACGTGTGCAACGACGATGCCCATCTGCTCGCGGCGAACGGCCAGGTGGCAAGACTGTTCTGCGCGCTGCGCAAACGCCCGCATCGCTGGTAATGCGGCATCGGTCAGTCGACGCGTTGGCGGATGACGATGCGCGAGCTCAAACAGCTTTGCGGTCAGCCGGTAGTTGTCGTCATCGGGGCCCCGGCTGACGTACCCGCGCTGAACCAGGCACGCCAGCATCCGATAGAGCTCGCCCTGAGAGCGTCCGAGTTGGTCGGCTATCTGAGTCTGAGTTAGGCCGTGGTCACCCTGATCGGCGAACAACTCAAGGATGTCCAGGCCCTTCTCGAGTGCGGGAGCGCTGTAGGTGGCGGTTTCACGATTCCCAGAACGCGGGGTGTTGGTGGTCATGCTTGACACGGCGTAAAATTTACTAGAGAATTCTTTATGCGTCAATGAATATACTGAAGGCCGCGAATTTTGGATGACCATGGAGTCAGACGGGGCGGTACACGCTTAAGCCCCCACGAACGCTGGTGTTCAGATTGCTGCCGATGACGGGTTACGCGACTTAGCCCCTGTCTGCCTAAAGCGGACGGTCCAGTGTCATGCAGGCCATCGCTTGGGTGGGGTTGTGTTACAGCTTGGGGCCGAGAATCTTGCCGATCGGTTTCAAGCCACCTCACTTACGAGTCGACTCGCGGCACGGCTTCCTCTTCCTAAATGCGGATGCCCCCCCGGCATCAGGCACATCGGGCCAAATTTCGTGAGCCCAATCGCCTCCTGCGAAACGTGAAACCAGAAAGGTTCAACCATGACTACAGATGTTCTGGATAACAAAAGGGCGGTTGTGACCGGCGGATCCACCGGTATTGGTCGGGCGATCGCCGAGGAGCTGATTCGGCGTGGCGCGAAGGTCATGATCGCTAGTCGGCGTGAGAGCCTTACACGGCAGACTGCCGAGGAGATTGGTGCCGACTGGTGTGTGGTGGATACAAGCCGGTCTGAGATGATCTGCGCGATGATCGATAACGCGGTGTCGGCACTGGGGGGGCTCGACATCCTCGTGAATAACGCCGCATTGGCGAGCCCGTCTCTGCCGGTGCAGGACACCGAAGAAGAAGACTTTGACAAGCTAGCGTCGACCAATCTCAAGGGCTATTTCATGGGGATGAAGTATGCCTATCCCCACCTCAAGACGACGCAAGGTTGTGTGCTGAATATCTCTAGCATGGCTGGGGTTACAGGGCAGACGTTACACGCAGCCTACGGTGCAACCAAGGGCGGGATCAATGCGTTGACCAAGTGTGCTGCCGCAGACTGGGGGCCTGACCGTGTGCGGGTCAACGCGCTATGCCCCACGGGGGTATGGACCGATGCGCTGCGGACCTGGTGCGAAGAACAGCCGGACAAGGGCGAGATCGAGCGGTACCTGGACAGGATCCATGCCCTGGGTTACTGCCCTGACGCCGAGCCTATCGCCACGGCCGCCGCCTTCCTGTGCAGCGACGATGCCCGTTTTATGACAGGAGCCATCGTTCCCGTTTCGGGCGGCAGCGAGTGCGGATACAAGCTTTAACCATTTCAATTGAGGCTGAAAACGATATGGCGACTATCACAGCCATCACAACACAAGATGCGCGATTCCCGATGGATCATGGTGCTGGCGTTGATGCGGTTCACGGCAACCCTGTCTACTCCTACGCCATGACGCACCTTGTCAGTGATGCCCGTCACACCGGTTCTGGCGGCGCCTTCACGCTCGGCTCGGGCAATGAGCTGGTTTGCATGCTGGCCCAGGCGCTCGCTCAGCCTCTGATCGGTCGCGAGATCGAAGAGCTGATGAGCGTTTGGGGCGAGATATCGCGTGCGTTGGCTGATCACCCGCAGTATCGCTGGTTAGGCCCGCACAAAGGAGCCGTTCACTTGGCGCTGGCCTCGATCACCAATGCCTGTTTTGACTTGTGGGCCAAATCGCGTGGTTTGCCTCTTTGGAAGCTCCTGCTTGACCTTTCTCCGGAAGAAGTCGTGGCGTTGCTTGATCTGACTTATGTCGAGGACGAGATTGATGCCCAAACGGCATTGCAGCTGCTCAAGTCTGTTCAGTCGACTCGTAGCGGGCGTGAATCGGTGCTGGATCACGGGTACCCCGCGTACGACACATCCGTAGGCTGGTTCAACTACGACAATAAGAAGATCGCCAATAACGTGCGGCGGGCGATCGACGATGGGTTTACCGCGATGAAGCTCAAGGTAGGGTCCAAGGACTTGAGTCGTGACCTCGAACGGGTTGACCTGATCCGCGAGATCGGGGGAGATGACATCACGCTGATGGTCGATGCGAATCAGCAGTGGGCCTGGCCTCAAGCGGCGGAGGCATGCAAAGCGTTGAGCGGGCTAGGGGTCTACTGGATCGAAGAGCCGATCCATCCGGATGATGTGTTGGGGCATCAGCGCCTAGCCGAGGCGATCGCGCCGACCCTTATCGCGGCGGGAGAGCACATCCCCAACCGGGTCCTTTTCAAAAACATGATGCAGGCGGGTGGCGCTCAGATCATCCAGGCAGATGCCATGCGTGTCGCAGGCATTAGCGAGTTCATCACCGTTAGCATGCTCGCCAGGAAGTTTGGCCTATCTGTGATTCCCCATGTTGGTGATATGGGGCAGCTTCATCAGCACCTGGTTCTATTCAATCACATCGCCCTTGATCTGCCGCTTGCATTCCTTGAAGTGATTCCGCACCTGGCGAGTGTCTTCCGGGATCCCGCGGGCGTGGTCGATGGTCATTATCAAACCCCGCGCGTGCCGGGTTGCAGTTTTGATTTGGTTGGCATCCAAACGACAGCCGGCGTATCGCCCGTGGATACGTCCTAACTGGATATGGGCAAAGCCGCTGTCTGGGGGGGCAGGGCAGTTTGTCTATGTGCCGCAGTGATCTCTGGGATAGGTCGATCAGTCTCTGTCTGCCGAGCTCTTGAGGCAGGCTGGTGAAGCTGCATCTGAACACACTGGTGCGGAGTGTGCTCGGCGGGATGTATCGGCTATCGCCATTTTGGCGTACACCGAGATTGGTTTCACGCGGAGGATTTCTCGCCCCGACCGGTCGGCATGAGCCGAGTGTGGGGCACGGTAAAGGGGACTGGTTGAGGCCGGGTGAGCATGAGCGGTTCGATGATGTTGTGGGCAAGTTCGGCGGGGGAGATGCATGGCTTGAGGTAGGCGTGCGGGCCGTTGGGGTCGGACTTGAAGTGGTTGATTCCAACGTCGTCGAGGGTGTTCAGGCCGGCCACTTCTTCCAAGAGATCGGTGTCACGGCAGACGGCGTGGTGGAGGGTGATCTGGTCCCAGATCGACCAGGGCCGGATGGTGTCCCAGGGCTTGCTTTCGTCGGGGACCCAGTGGGGGACGCGGGTGAAGAAGTCGAGGTAGGCCACGCGGACGGGGTGGTCTTCGGGGAGGTCGTTGAGGCGGGCGCCGGTGCCGTAGCCGTGCAGACGGTCGCCGAGCTCGCTGCCGATGAAGGTGATGGGTCGGCCGATCTCGGTGATGCGTTCGACGCAGCGTCGGCTCACGCCGGGCGTTTTCCAGGCGCGGAAGTTGGTCTCGGGGAGCGTGGGGTCGCCGGGGTAGTTGCCGCCCATCATGAAGAAGCGGTCGACCTTGGCGTCGATGAGCTCGCGGCCAGTCAGGGGGGAGCAGTGGTCGGGGCCGCTGTCGATCAGTTCGTTAACCAGGAAGAGCACGCCGATGGTAGCGATGGTGACCGAGCGGTCGGGGGCGTGGGCGAGCAGCTCGCGGTACACACCGACCGCGGGGGGTGCGTCGTGCCCCTCGGGCAACGCATCGGAGGTGGCGCGGACCACGGCGGAGGCGTAGGTGTCCAGGGGCTTGAGGGCCCGGGGCCGACCGACGGGGAGGTGGCCGCGGCCGAACCAGCGGTTGATGGCATGGATGGCGCTGATGGCGTCGGGCTGCGCTGTGTCGCTGATGAAGCCGAGGATCTCGCACCGGCCCTGGTCGGCGAGGGCGTGCAGCAGGGCGAGCGCTCCGACGTCGTCGATGTCACCGCCGAGATCGGTGTCGAGGATAATGTGAGGGTGGTTGTCACTCATTCGGGTATCGATCGGGCGTCGCGGTATTAAAGCAAAAGATCTTTTAACGCCTGGTGGTTGGGCGTGTGGCCCGCGGGTAAGACGCGCGGTCGGATGGGTGTGATGGGGGTCGTGAAAGCCACCGGGCGACGTTGGTCGCCCGGGGCGGGGCTAAGTTGGGGTCAGGCCTTGACGGCACGGCGGCGACGGCCGCCCATGATCATCGCGGCACCCAGACCAAAGAGCGCCATGGTTCCGGGCTCGGGGATGACGCCGACTCTGAAGTTATCGACCTGGAGCGTGCCGGCGTCACCACCGACGAAGCGGTTGGAGAAAATCTCGAGATTAAAAAAGCCGCTGGAGACTGCCTCGCCGATCATGTCACCGTCGGTTTGGTTGAGCGTGAAGACCGCGGTGCCGCCGGTCTCGCCACTGATGTCGACGCTCTGCGAAAGCTGGAAGAACCCGGTCGGGTTGGAGAAGAACGCGATCGAGATCAAGTTACCCGCAGCCGGATCCGAGGCCGTCTGGTCGAAGCTGAAATCCACGAAGAAGGCTTGATCGGTAGCGCCCGCGGCGGCCGTGGCCCCGGCCGCGCCGATGGAGGTAAACACGGCGTCCCGCTCGGCAGGCGTAAAGTCGCCGAAGTTGTAATTGGTCGCGGCCACCAGGTCGAAACCGGTCGCCGTGGTGAACGTCAACTCGGCTACGTTCGTGCCGGTGAAGCCGGGCACGGTCGTTCCGCCGGTCACGGGCAGGACACCATTGCCATCGAAGTCGGCGATGAGATTTGAGGCGCTAGCGGTGGCCGAAACCGCTCCGGCGAACACGAGGCAGGCGGGCAACGAGAAGAGGATGGACTTGGCTTTCATGGGGGGTCTCCTATTAGATGAGATGAAACGGGAAAAGCGTTGGACAGAGCCGGCACAACGCCGGCATAAAAAAGGTCGGTTCAGGAGCCCGTGGGAGCTCGTGGTTCGGGACGGTCGGGTGATGTGCGAGACGGTTGCCGTGTCTTTAAATGCGTGTCGACGGCCCGGACGATGCGGTCACGGGCAATGACATTGCCCCAGATGTTGTTGCGGTTGCCCCAGAAGTGGACGCCGTCGTCGTTGTAGTAGGCGGGCCAGCTGTCGAGTGAGGTGACCCAGGCGCGGTAGTCAAACAGGGCGGTGCGGTTGCGTTGGTCGGCGAGCTGTTGGAGGTGCTGGTTGAAGCGGTCGAGCGATCGGTTCACGGCGGCGATATCGGTCTCGGTGTTGGCGGGCGTGGCTTCGATCACTGGGGGCAGGGTGAGCAGCAAGACGGAGGTGTCGGCGTGCAACACGTCGAGCAGGCGGGCGAGGGCGGCGCGGTAGGCCTGTTCGCGTGGGGCGGTTTGGTCTGCGTAACGGCCGATGTGCAGGGCGTCGTTGGTGCCGAGCATGAGGACGACGAGGTCGGGTTGTTCGTTGAGGAGCAGGTCGAGGCGGTTGAAGCCGTCGGGGTCGGGGTTCCAGTCGCCGTCGCGGTGGGGCCAGGCGGGGGCGGTGAGGCCGTGGGCGGCGATGACGACGGCCTGCCAGGTACCGCCGTGCCGGGCGATGGTCTGGCCGAGCGGCGTGTCGGGGGTGGCGTGGAAGACGGGGGTGTCGGCGACGGACTGCTTGGCCTGGGTGTAGTGGACGGTGAGGGAGTCGCCGACAAACGCGACCTTGACCGGCTCGGCATGCAACGTGCCATACAGGCTCAGAAGGGCGAGGAGCCCAACGAGCAGGGGGCAGTGTTGTGTGGTGCGGATGGGGATCATGAGGCGGTTGGGCGAGTCGCGCGGCAGTGGATCAGTCGAGTGTGATGCGGAGGGTTTCACCATCGCGATCGAGGGTGGCTTCCTGGGTCACGCGCTTGCCGTTGTGGGTGACGGTGACGAGGTACTGGCCGTGGAACCCGCGGACGGTCGCACTGCCCGCGCGGTCGGTGGTCGTGCGTTCGTCGGTGTGGAGCGTGTCGGTCAGGAGCTTGTGGAAGGCCTCGCCGTTGGGCTTGATGGTCCAGTCCTGCCGCCACATCTCGGCCCCGGGGACCCACATGACCGGCTCCCAGAAGCCCCAGCTGGTGATGGCGTTCACCGAGGGGTGGGCCAGCAGGGCGAGGTAGAAGTCACGGGTGTACTCGGCCTGGGTGAGTTCGTCTTCGGTGTTGAGGTCGAACTCGGTGATCTGGATCGGGAGGTGGAACTCGGCGAAGCGATCGAGGATTTCCCAGATCTTGGCGGGCGGCGTGAAGTCTTCGCCCATGTGGGCCTGCATGCCGATGCCGGCGACGGGTGCGCCGCGGTCGAGCAGGTCTTGAATGATGGCGAAGTAGGCGTCCTGTCGGGCGGTGTTGAGGCCGCCGGCGGAGAGGATGGTGTGCTCGTTGATGATGAGCTTGGTGTTGGGTGCGAGGGATTGGCCGAGCTTGAAGAGGTCGGCACGGAGGGCGGGGTCGGTGAGGGTCTGTTCGATCTGCTGGAAGCTGGCGGGCTCGTTCCAGAATTCGATCTCCTGAACGCCGAGGCTGTTGAGCCGGGTCATAACGTCACGGATATAGGTCTCCATCGCACGGCGGAGCTGGCGGGGATCGTCTCTTGCGGCAGACCAGGTCGAGGGGGACCAGTCGAATCGGGACCAGACCACGGTATGGGCTTTGGTGAGGAAGCCGTGGTCGACGGCCCACTGGGCGGTGCGGGTATAGCGGTCGGCGGTGGCGGGGTCGGGCCAGCCCCAGGTCTGGGCGGCGTAGGAGGGTGTGGTGAGCCGGTTGTGGTATCGGGTCAGGACATCCACAAATCGGCGGGCGTCGGCGGAGTCTTGGAGGACGGGGGAGTCGTTCTCGAGGAAGGTGCCGAAGCCGAAGGCGTGGCGGGTGAGTTCGACGTGGACCTCTGCGTTGGGAATGGGGCGACGCGTGCGGTCGGAGACCTCGACGGTCAGGTCGGCTTTACGGTGTTGATCGATGCGACGCATGGCCTCGACACGCCAGGGCGCGTCGGGGTCTTGTCCCTCGTAGGTGAGCCGGGTGTGGGAGAGGCCGGACGTGTCGGCGTCGGGGCCGAGGTTCCAGAGCAGGACATTAGCGACGTCGACGGTCTGGGGGATGACGCCGAGGTGGAAGGCGAGGTTGACCTCACCGGGGGCGAAGTCCTGGGTGGCGGTGACGCTGAAGAAGCGTCGGGACCAGCGGGGGCCGGGCGCGCCGTCGAGTTTGCGGAGTTCGGTCCAGGTGCGGGTCTCGCCGTTGGGGGCTTTGACGCCGGTGTCGCCGGTGCCGGGGGCCTGGAGCCAGGCGGTGAACTGGGCGCCGCCTGACTCGCGGCGGGACTCGCCGCGGACGTCGATGAGGCCGTAGAGCACGTCGCCGGATTTGATCGCACCGAGTGAGGCGGGGGTGGTGAGCTGAGCGTTCCAGACCGGGTCGGTGGCGGTGGGAACGTGAACGCGGGCGGCCTGCTGGAAGTCTTCACCGGAGACGGCGACGACGTCGAGGGTGGCGCCGGGGGCGGGGCCTGGGCCAGATAGTGCGGCGGGGCGGTTGCCCGCGATGAGGAGCTTGGCGTTGGGGCCGAGGCGTTGGAGGAGTGCGGGGTCGATGGGGTTGGGCACGGCTTGAGTGGGCGGGGCACCGGTGGTGCGGGCGGGTTCAGTGGGTGGTGTGGTGCGGGTTTGGTTCGGGCGTGTGGGTGGTGCGCCGGGGGTGCGGGTGCTGGCCGAAGCTTTGTGGAGTGTCACGTGAACGGCCGCGATCTCGACGACCTGCGGGGTGCTTCCCAGATGGAAGGACACGGTGAGGTCGCCGGGGGCGTAGACCTTGTTGGCGGTGGCTTCGAAGGTTCTTTTCTGCCAGTTCGCGGTGGGTTTAGGGTCGAGGTAGGCGAGCTGTTCGTAGGTGCCCTTGGTCTTCTGGAAGTAGCCGACGACGGTGGGCGTGCTGCCGTTGACGGGCTCGGCCCGGATGTAGTAACTGCCGCGGAGCTTGTCGCCGGGCGCGACGGCGAAGGCCGAGCCTTGCGAGAGCACCTGCACGGCCCAGACAGGATCGGTGGTACGGGTCACTTCGGCTCGGACGGCGGTACGGAACGGCTGGCCCTGAACGCCCGCGACGCTGACGGTCGCACCGCTGCCGGGCTCGGCGATCGCGTTGAGGCGGTTGGCGACACGCCCGTCGATCAGGGTCTGGCCCGGGTCGGGTGCGTCGGTGGAAGCGTCAGCGGTGGAGCCGGCCGTCTGGACCCGGACGTCCACGCCGCCGATCTCGACCGTCTGCGGAGTGCTCCCCAGGTGGAACGTGACGGTCAACGCCCCGGCGGGGTAGTCCTTACTGGCGACGGCCTTGATCTCGTGCTGCTGCCACTCGTCGCTGGGGTTCGTCTTGGATTCGCCGAGCAGCTCGTACTGGCCCTGCATCTTCTGGAAGAGGGCCCGGACGCCGGGCGTGCTGCCCTTGGTGCCTTGACCTTTGATCGAGTAGCGGACCACGAGGGTGTCGCCGGCCTTGACCGCGGTTCTAGACGCCTGCGACAGCAGCTGCACGGACCAGACCGGATCGGTGGGCTTGGTGACACGGGCCCGCACGGCGTTCTTGAATGATTGCCCCTGCACCGACACGACGTCGAGCGAAGCGCCGGTATTGTCTTCCGCGATGCGGATGAGCTTGCCCGCGTCCTTGGCATCAATCACGGTGGCGGCGTGCGTGACGCCGGCGTGAGCGAGGGCGACCGCGGCGGTGATTACGGAGGAGCAGAGCCAGAACAGGCGAGTCATGGTGTGGGGTTCCATGGGTCTGGTGTAGTGAAGGGGCCTGGAGAGCGAGCCCCGCGACAGACTCAGTAGCTGGTCAGGATGTTGCGGTTGAGCAGGCCATCTTTACCGAGCGCTTCGGCATGACCATCGAGGAAGAGGAAGCTGCTGGAGAAGCCTTGATGGCGCCAGACGAAGTTGTCTTGTCCGTTTTGCCCCGACGTGTAAACGCCGTCGTCGGCGGGCGAGGTGCCATCGGTTGGGATCGAATCCGATCCGGCATAGACCGGGTCGTCCAAGCTCAGGCTGGCGTTGGTGTCGAGCGTTCGCTGCTGATTGAGGCTGACGGTGAAGGTCGAGAAATCGTTGCTGGCAAAGCCGCCGCCGGGCAGGCCGGGTCTGATCTGCCAGGCGTTCGAGGTGGTGTTGAAGTTGCCATCGGCGTTGGCGACCGCGTTCTGTGTGCCGTCGAATACGACCGTGAGTTCGGAGGGCGAATCTTCGCTGTCGATATTGACAACGAGGTTGCCGGTGTTGCTCTCGAGCGGATCACCGATACCCCATTCCGGGACGAAGACCCGCGGGTGGGTGGTGTAGGCGGTTTCGACCGGCGTCAGGACCGAAGAGGGGCAGATATAGACGGGGCTGTAGCCATCGTTGTAACCGGATTCACCGCTGGTTTCGATGTATTGACGGAGGATGGTTCCCCAGTCGCGTATGGGTGTGCTGGTGTTGTCGAAAGCCAGAGGAAGGACGCCGTTGTATTCGTTCGCGTAGGACCGGTAGCCCACCGCAATCTGCCGGAGGTTGGACAGACATGTGGCGGTCCGGCCAGCCTCACGTGCACTGGTCAGAACCGGCAGCAGGATGCCGATCAGCAGGGCGATGATGGAGATCACGACCAGCAGTTCGATCAGCGTGAAGCCGTGCCGACGGTAATGGGGGGTGCGGGTTTGCATGACTGAGCCTTGCGTGCGGGATGAACTGATGCGGGGAGAGAAAACGGTGACGAGAAACGCGGTCTTGGGTTTTGTGAGTGCGGATCGGTGGAGTCAGGAGGTCTTGAAGACGGGGGCGACCGACTGTCGCGGGACGACCCGGCCCTTGAGTCGTGAGGCGGTGAGTGCAGGGGTGGCCGAGTCGGCGTCGTCGGGTTTGGGCGTATCACGATTGCCGTTGCCGGCCTCGATCATGGCTAGCAGCTGTTCGGCGGCGAGCGCACCCATGTCGCCGAACGGGATCGACACGGCGGAGAGCGCTGGCCGACACCAGGTCAGCGTCTCGAGGTCCTCCATGGTCAGGACGCTGACGTCTTCGGGGCAGCGGATGCCGAGCTGCTCAAGCGGAGCGAGAACCTTCTCGACGGCACGGATAGGGTTGTTGATGATGAGCGCGGTCGGGGCGTTCGGCTGATTCAGGGTCTGTCGGAGCAGGGCGTAGTAGAGCAACGGCCCGTCGGGATCATCAGAGCTGGACTCGGGGATCAGGCGGGTGAAGCCATCCGCGAGGCCGGCGTCCTTCATTTCGGCGTGCGCTCCGCTGCGCCACATGCCGTACATGTGCGAGGGCCAGCGGGTCTGCTCGGCTTCGGAGGCTTCCACAAACCCGATGCGTTCGTGCCCCAGGTCCATGAGGTAGCGGGCGGCGAGTCGGCCGGAGGCGATGTGGTCGGGCATGACCGAGACGGCGTGGTCGGGGACCGGCGAGGGGGCGTTGACAATGACGGCCGGGGTCTGGGACTGCTGGATGATGCGGAGCTCCTCGGGCTCGACGTGGTAGTCAATGACCAGGCCATCGAAGCGGGCATCGGCGAAGCCGCCGGCGGGGGCGTTGTCACCCACGCGGACAAAGGCGACCTGGTAGCCGGCCTCGCCGAGGGTGTCGATCAGCGGCGTGAGGACCCGGCCGTCGAAGTCGTGGGTCTCGGGCTTGTCGGTGGTGAGCAGGCCGATCATGTAGGTGCGCTTGGTTTTGAGGGCCCGTGCCCGCCAATCGACGCGGTAACCGAGCTCGTCGGCGACCTCTCGGACGCGTTGGGCCCGGGCGGCCGAGCTGGGCCAGCTGCCCTTGATCTTGCCCCGCAGGACGTTGGATACGGTGACGGTGGAAACCCCGCAGCGTTCGGCGATGTCTTGGAGTGTGGCCATGGGTGGAGGCTTGAAAAGGGGTTTTGAGGTCGATGAGGCGGGTTTCAGGCCCGATTCCTGGATGATGGGGCTTACAAAGGACCTGAGCAAGCCGCGATGAAGGTGAATAGATATGAATCTTTAGCGATGACTTTGTTTATCGATTAACTTTTACTATGCTACCCAAGTCCCCGGCGGTTGCAAGCCTCATTCGCCGCTTTCTTCAACTTCTTTTTCTCTCTGCCGTCTCATCTCCGCCCCGACCCGCACGCCCCCGGCGTGACCTTTCACCCGCCCCTTCTCCCGGATCCGCATGACCTTCCACAACTACTCCGTCGTCGAACGCTACCCCGGCAACCCCATCCTCACCGGCAAGGACTTCCCCGACGCCTACCACATCCTCCACGTCTTCAACTCCGGCATCGTCAAGCACGACGGCCGATACGTCATGGTCTGCCGCTGCGAGGATGCCGGGCTCAAAGCGTATTTCTGGATCGCCGAGTCCGACGACGGGCTGAGCTTCACGCCGCGGGACACCCCGATCCCGATGCCCGAGGACGACCCGATGTACCAGAAGTACGCCGAGATCAACATCTATGACCCGCGCATCACCAAGCTCGGCGACACCTACTACCTCATGCACGCCGCGCACAGCCGGTACGACTGCCGCGGCGTGCTCCAGTCCACGAAGGACTTCGAGACCTTCACCTGGCACGGCTTCATCACCGACGCGGGCAACCGCAACCTCGTGCTGTTCCCCGAGAAGTTTCCTAGCCCTTCCGGGGGTGGCGACGACTACGTCCGCCTCGACCGGCCACTCACGACGTGGGACTCCGGCGACATGTGGATCAGTTATTCGAAAGACCTCATCCACTGGGGCCGGGGCGACTGCATCCTGCCCAAGGATCGGCTGGCGTGGGCGTGGAACAAGGTCGGCGCCGGGGCCGTGCCCATCAAGACCGACAAGGGCTGGCTCAACATCTTCCATGGCGTCCGCACGCAGGCCAAGGCCCACCTGATCTATCAGCTCGGCGTCTGTGTCCACGACCTGGACGACCCCTCGAAGATCATCGCGCTGTCACGCAAGCCGATCCTCACGCCGACCACCGACTACGAACTGCACGGGCAGACGCCCAGCGTCGTGTTCACCGCCGGTGCCGTCGCGGAAGACGACGGCAGCATCAAGCTCTACTACGGCGGGGCCGACACCGTGCAGTGCGTCGGGTTCACCACCATCGATCGCTTGCTCGCCGTCTGTGACGAGCCTTAAGCACGGCAAGTGTCTCACGCTGTGTTTGTCGCCTCATCCGCTTTATGCCATCCGCACTCTGTCTGAACCTGATCCCAAGGAATCACGCCATGGAACCCATGAAACCCGTCGCGCTCTTGTTGCTGCTGACGCTGCTGCTCTGCCTGCCCGCGTTGCCCACGGTCGGGCGCGACCTGCGTGGCCTGGTCACCGACTTCCAGGCCCAGGGTGCCGACGCCACCGCGTTAACCGAGCTGCCCGCAGACCACCCGCTGGTCGAGGCGCTGCAGGGCAAGACGCTCAAGCGGCACCGCGTGGTGGTGCCGGGCTCGCACGGGTTTTTCTACGCCTCGGACGACCAGACCGTCGCGATCGTCACGGCCAACCCCGACATCGTGGACTCGCACCTGATGCCGATCATCCGCGGCGCCGACTTCAAGACCCTCGACGGTAAGCCGGTGACGCCCGGCGAGCCGATCCCCGCAGCGTTCGTGTATTCGGTGACCGATCTCGGCTGGCACTGGGTGATGTCGCGGACGACCCTGACCCCGGCGCAGGCGACGCCGAACCTGGCTAAGGGGGCCGAGGTCGATGAGTCGGGCGTGGTGCACCACCTGCGTGTCGATCAAACGGTGGAAGGCGATGACCAGAAGACGTTCTCGACGCTCGGTGCGGCGGTCGCGCAGGCGGGCAAGCTGTTGCAGCGTAGCGAGGGGGTGAAGATCACGGTGGCGGAAGGTCTTTACCGGGAGGGCGCGATCGAGCTGTGGTGTGCGGACTGGCCGGAGGCGGCGCGGCAGGCGGTGTTGGTGATCGAGGGCGAAGGCGACACGCAGCCGGTCATCAGCGGGGCGGAGGACTGGTCCGGTGGGTGGGAGCTTGTGGCAGGCACGGACAAGGTGTATCGCAAGCCGTGGCCGCACCAATTCGGGCTCTGCGAACAGAACTGGGAACGCTGGGGCTACCTGATCGACCCGCGTGTGGCCCGCAGCGAGATGGTGACGGTCGACGGGATGATCCTGCTGCCGAGCATGCTGGAGCAGTTCGCGTGGATCGATCCGGACGGCGCGGTGCCGCTGGACCAGACCAGCGAGAGCGACAACGAGCCGGGGGCCTGGCAGCCGCAGGGCGTGCGCGATCCCGCGTCGCTGCTGCCGGGGACGTTCGGCGTGGTCGAGGCAGAGCAAGCCATCTACGTCTGCCCGCCCGAAGGCATCGAGCTCAACGACGCCGCGGTCGAGGTCGCCGTGCAGCCGTTCATCCTCAACATCGACGGCCGGGACAACGTGGTGCTCCGCAACCTCGCGTTCATCCACACCGCCACGTCCGTCGGCTCGCACACCTGGGGCGTCGCCATCGGGGGCAACAACATCCTCGTCGAGGACTGCCGATTCAACGAGCACGGCGCGAAGGCCTTCGCCATCACCGGCGAGAAACGCAACCGCATCACCATCCGCCGATCCACCTTCAACGGCAATGGCTGGAAGGGCCTGTCCACCGGCTACCGCGTCGACGACTACGTCCTCGAAGACTGCGAATCCTCCTACAACAACTGGCGGGGCCACACCGGCTCGCAGCACGGCTGGGACGCCGCCGGCGTCAAGGCCTTCGCCCTCGACGGGCAGGTCGGGATGATTATCCGGGGCCACCGCTCCTTCGCCAACCTCACCAACGGGTTCTGGCTCGACCAGTCCTTCACCCCCCGCAGCCCCATCACCATCACCGACTCGCTCTTCATCGCCAACCACTACGGCTCCCAGCTCTACCTCGAAAAACTCACCGGGCCCATCGAAATCAAACGCAACGTCGTCTGGAACAGCGTCGGCACCCGCGCGATCGACGGCACCTCCTGGAACGTCCACCTCGAAGACAACATCCTCTACTCGGCCAGCCCCGACCAGGCGGTGATCTACCTCCACCGCCGCGGCACCGAGTCGGAGTACGCCAACCACTCCAAGGACTGGACCGTCTACAACAACCTCATCGTCTCGGGCGACCCGTCCAGCCCGCTGCTGCTCGACGACTGCAGCCCCGAGCAGTTCGACGACTACCTCACCACGCTCGACGCCGACGGAAACATCTACCACAGCGTCGCCCCCGGAAGCGCCTTCCACCTGCCCGGTGGCGGCACCGGCGGGCTCGATGCCTGGCGCCGGGCGACCGGCCAGGAGTCGCTGAGCGTCGAGATGGACCCGGCCTTCGGGTCGGCGGAGAACTTCGATTGGTCCATCGGTAGTGACGTGGTCCGGCAGAAGCTCGGTGACCTACCCGGCGCACTGTCCGCCGAAGACCGCGCGAAGCTCGAGTATGCCCTCACCCAAACCAACCGCTTCTTGAGCATCACCGCTTCGGCGGGCCACGAGTCGGGCCCCGCGTTCGAGCTGGCCCGAAACGCCATCGAGAACCAGTGGAAGCCGGTCGACCTCGCGTCGTTCGCCAACCGGTCACTGACCGGGTCGGAGGCTTGGATCGGGGCCGGCAACCAGCTGCCCCACCTCGAGGCCGGTCGGCACGTGTTCGCCGGTGTCCCCTTCGACATCCCGAACCTCAGCGGCGACGCCCGCGTCGGGATCGCGTTGCCGTCGAACAAGGTCAACCAAACCGCCGGCCAAGCCCTCGCTGATTCGTACGCACTGTCCATCGGCACCACCACGCCGGCCGTCTATGTCCTGCACGGTGCCGGCTGGATCGGCGGCGAGACCGACGCCGCCGCGGTGTACGAGCTGGTTTACGACGACGGCTCGACCCACGCCGTGCCCGTCCGCCCCGCCAACCCCGGCGTCCCCGAGCCCGGCGTCGGCGAGTGGTACCACGCGTTCCCGAGCTTCGACAACAACCACGCTCGACACGTCCGCCTAAAGGCCTACGGCCAATCACCCGGTGCGCTGCTCTACGTCATGCAGCTCCAGAACCCGCACCCCGACAAGGTGGTGGCCGAGCTACGCCTCCGCCCCGAGCCCGGCCGCGACACCAGCGTGATCGTCGTCGGTGTGACGTACCTGCACCAATGAGCGAACCGCCCCCTTAGCCCTGGGCTCTGCCCGGCGGCACGCGGCGAGCCGAATGCCCAAGTCGACCTAAGGCGTCTCATCCAGCCAAAGCGTCGACGTCACCCCGCGCGGGTAGTACTTGCTGCCCTTCGCCACGCCGGCATACATCTGATCGCACCATGCCCAGTAGGTGTTCTCCGGCCGCAGCAGCCACGCCATGTGCGCTTCGTCCGCCGCTTGCGAGGCTTCGGCGTCACGGTGCCCGAGGACCTCTCGAGCAACGAACTGACACAAGTAGATCTTGCTCAGCCACGAGTTGATCGTCGTGTTGGACAGCTTCCAGCCGCCGTCTTCGAACAGGCAAACGCCAGGCTGAAGCACCGCGTCCAGGTGTTTGCGCAGCGCCGCAATGAAACCGGCGTACGGCCCATCCATCGCCACCGCTTCCCGTGCCCCAGCGACATACGGGAACACCAGCCCCTCGATCGCCGGGATGATGTGCGCGACGCTGCCCTCGAACATCACCGCAGGGATCAGCCCGTCGGCATCCGCTTGCGACGCAACTGTCGCTGCGGTGCGGGCCGCCTGCTCGGTAGCCAGGTCAGCCTTCTCGTCCATCCCGAAGCGCTTGAAGAGCTTCGCAAGCAAGACGCAGGCGGACCAGCTCTTGACCGCGAGGTAGACGTTGTTGCGGGCCTGGCCGAGCGAGGTGTCGAGGCTGTCGTAGGTGGTGATCTCCGCGCCATTGCGGGTGCGGGAGCTATCGAGCCCCATGACGCCGTTACGCTGCGCGGGGTCGGGGTGGTCGCGGTTGAGTAGTGAGTCGAGGCAGTCGCCGAGCAGCTCGGCGTGTTTGGCTGTCCAGTCGTGGTCGCCCGTCGCGTGGTCATACGCCGCGACGCAGCAGATGAAATTCGCCAGCTGCTCGCAGGTCATGTACGAGAAGCAGCCTTTGAGCCCTTGTAGCTCGTAGCTGGAATACCCAGGCGGCGTGAAGTGGTTGGCGACGCCCTGGTCGTGGGTGAAGCTGACGCCGCCGGTGTGGTCGTTGGTGCCGCCTGGGAAGTGGAGGGTGTCGGTGTAGGCGTAGCGCTCGACGAACCGGTCGAGCACGTTCCGGCTGGTCCAAGGGTTCATCCGCAGCTCGTAGAACAGCATGTCAACGGTCAGGTCGAACGTGTTCATCATCCGGTACTCGCCCTCGTTGACCACCCAGCAGGGCGTTCGTCCGTCGTGGGTCAGCGGTGGGGTGTTGCCAAGGTCGAGCAGCTGCGTGGAGCCGTAGTAGCTGTGGAGGGTGTGGGCAATCTGAAAACGTTGGGCGTCGTTGAGGTGGGCCGCGTCGTTGAGCATCGCGTCGGCGGTGTCGGCCAACGTGAGATAGTCGTCGAAGTGGTCCAGCGCGTAGCGTCCCACGCTCTCGAGGCTGTCGAAGTAGCGGGTGTAAAAGTACACGGCGTCCTGCCCGGTCGTGACGACGCCGGCGTTGTAGAAGCACACGGCGAAGCGGAACGTGGTGACGGTATCGGGCGGCGCGTCGGCGTAGAGCAGGCCGGTCGGCCCGAGCGCGAAGACGTCGTCGCCGATGTTGCGCACCGGACGCACCACCGCGTCGATCGAGAACGCCCGGCCGAACTGCATCGCGGGGTCCGCCGAGAAGACGCCTTTGATCCGGCCCTGCAGCAGCCCCGTGAGCGGGTCACCGTCCGTGGGTAAGACCGTCCGGAGTTGTGAGTACGGGTCGTTGCCCGAGTAGCCGAAGAACGCCCGGCGTGCTCGATCGCAGCCCGTGTTATTGACTTCCAATTCGACCAATACTGCCGGGCATGTCGCCAACTGCAACGCGGCGTGATCCGGCTCCGACGCCTCCGGGTCTGGCACCGGCATCACCGGCGAGATCAACCGCAGCGTCAGGTCGCCGGCGGTCCAGGTGTCGCGCGACACCGTGAGCGTCCGCGTGATCCGCTCGTCCTCAAACATCAGTACCTGCACCCCCGGGATATCGCCCAGCATCGGGTCGTCCATCTCCGGCGACGCCTCGCTGTCGCTCACAAAACGCTCGGCCTCGCTCGCCGCTTTCCCGTCGTAAAACGGCAGCGTGTCGAAACGGTTGGCGTCGTCCCGCGACTCGAGCCCGACGTACACCGGCTCGTCTGCGGGCTTGCCCTCTTGCAGTCCGAGCCCGCCATTCGGCCCTTTCTCGCCAAGGGTGAACGACGCGAATGCGCCGATCGGGCTGTGCTGCACATTGAAGAACGGGTGCGTGGGTTGTGGCTGTTCCATGGGCGGGGGTTATAGCCGGCGGGGTGGTGTGGTGTCGACGCCGTTTGGGTTTGGCCGGGCTTGTGGTATGTTTCGGCCAGTGGTCATGTCGCCCGTGGCGTTCGCCAAGACGGGCCTTGTGCAACGAGAGACCGGGTTTGCTCCCCACTCGTAAGCCGACCGCGTAGGAATCAAATCTCACATGCCGCGTTTCCTCTGCTCAGTCGTGGGTGCACCGCTGTGGTGTGTCTTGTCCCTCGTCGTGCTCATCACGCTACCCGCCCTCGCGCAGAACCACGGCGACGCTTCGGTCGTTGTTTCCGACGCGCCAATGCAGTGGCACCCCGTCACGCTCACCCTCCAGGGCCCGTTCGCCAACGAGACCGACACCACGCCGAACCCCTTCACCGGCTACCGCTTCGACGTCACCTTCACCCACCAATCCGGCAGACCGTCTTACACCGTCCCCGGCTACTTCGCCGCCGACGGCAACGCCGCCGAGACCTCCGCCAAAGCCGGCAACGCCTGGCGGGCGCACCTCAGCCCCGACACCCCCGGCACCTGGGCCTACACCACCGCCTTCCACCGCATCGACGGCGACCGGGCCACGCCCTTCGCCAAATACCACAACCTCCGCGGCTCCTTCACCGTTGCCCCCACCGACAAACCCGCCTTACCACAAGGCGACTCCCACGTCATCGACTTCCGCGGCAAGGGCCGGCTCGTCTACGTCGGCGGCCACCACCTGCAGTTCCTCGGTGACGGGAGCTACTTCCTCAAGATCGGTGCCGATGCCCCCGAAACACTACTGGCCTACTCCGACTTCGATGACACGTTCACCCTCCGCGACTGGGTCCCCGTCCGCGATTACACCCCGCACAAGGCCGACTGGCAGCCCGGCGACCCGACCTGGCAGGGCGGCAAGGGCAAGGGCCTCATCGGTGCCCTGAACTACCTCGCCGAGGCCGGCGGCAACGGCATCTCGTTCATTCCCTACAGCATCGGCGGCGACGGCCGAAACACCTGGCCCATGGTCAGCCCCGAGCTCAAGCACAAGCTCCACTACGACGTCTCCAAGCTCGACCAGTGGAACATCGTCTTCACCCACGCACAGGCCCACGGCCTGCACCTCAACTTCAAGCTCATGGAGACCGAAAACGACGACGACACCCTCCCCGACTACGAACAAAACCGACCCGACACCATCCCCGCCTCACTCGACGGCGGCGACCTCGGCCCAGAGCGCAGGCTCTACCTCCGCGAACTCATCGCCCGCTTCGGGCACCACCTCGCCCTGACCTGGAACCTCGGCGAAGAGACCTCGCTCACCACGAAGCAACTGCAAGACATGGCCGCCTTCGTTGCGGAGACCGATCCGTACAGCCACCTCATCGTCGTCCAGACCTTCCCCCACGAACAGGACAAGGTCTACCGCCCGCTGCTCGGCGACCAGTCCGTGCTCACCGGTGCCGCGCTGCAGAACGACTGGAACGCGTCGCACCACTGGACGCTCCGCTGGGTGACCGAGTCCGCCGCGGCCGGCAAGCCCTGGGTCGTCTGCAACGACGAGCAGAACCATTGGACCACCGGCGTCCCCCCGGATACGGGCTACCCCGGCCCCCCGGAATACACCGGCAAACTCAAGGACGGCACTCCCGTCGGCTACGACGAGCACGACGTGCGCAAGCACACCCTCTGGGGCAACCTCATGGCCGGCGGCGGCGGCGTCGAGTACTACTTTGGCTGGGAGCTGCCACAGGGCGATCTGTTTGTTGACAACTGGCGCAGCCGCGCCAACTCCTGGCGGTTCGGTCGGATCGCTGTGGACTTCTTCCAAGACCACAACATCCCGTTCCACACCCTGACCAACCGCAACGAGCGCGTCGGCAACTACAGCAACGCCAACGGCCTGTTCTGCCTCGTCCCCGCCGACTTCACCCAGCCCGGCCCCATCGTCGTCTACACCGCCAACGCCTCCGAGCCCATCCGGCTGAACCTCACCGGTGCCCCCGTCGCCGCCTACACCGTCCACTGGTTCAACCCCCGGGCCGGCGGCCCGCTTTCTGTCGGCTCCACCCCCGAGGTCATCGCCGGCCGCGTCGCCCACCTCGGCAGCCCGCCCGCCGACGCGGATCAGGACTGGGCCGTGGTCTTGAAGCCTCTCGCCCGCCCGTAATCACACTTGGCACCCCGACAAACGAAAAACGGCTTGCGTTTTAAAAGTTCATCGATTAACATTTTGTATTCACTTATTGGTTCTCTTCCCCAAGATTCAATCAAATCGCATATAAACGGAGGTTCTTAAATATGTTACGTGTTCAGCAAATCGCCATGGGTTGCCTCACCGCCGCTGGGCTTGGTTTGGCTTCGCACGCCAACGGTGCGGTTGTTTTTTCCACCGACTTCGAGGCGGGTGCCCCTACCGAAGTCGGCGGCGCTGGAGCAGTGGAAACCACGCTCAACGCCAGCGATGGCGGCAGTGGGCTCAGCAACGACGGCTTCGGCAACCAGTTCCTGCGGAATGCCACCGGCAGCCTCGCGGCGCCCCTCCCGGGCGGTCCCGGGCCCACCGCAGCGACCACCGTGAACCTATCGGGGCTGAGTGAGCACGTCGCACTCACCGTCGAGTTCGACGTCGTGTTCATCGACTCCTGGGACGGCGGGACCCCGCCCTCAGGCGACCTCTTCGAAGTGATCATCGATGGCACCACGGTCTTTTCCGAGACCATCGTCTCCAATACCGGCGGCAGCCAGTCGTTCTCTCCGACCTTGTCGGAGATCATCTTCGTCGGAGAGGAACAGTTCGCGGGCGGTACGGATTTCACCGAATCCGCCTATCGGCTGAGCTTCACGGTCGCACACACCGCCACTGACGTCACCATCGAGTTCACAGGTGCCGGTGGCGGCACCCAGGGCGGTAGTAACGAGAGCTTCGGCCTCGACAACATCTCCGTCTCGACCGTCATCCCCGAGCCGTCTTCGGTGCTCCTACTTATGGCGGGGGCGGGCCTGCTACTCAAGCCGCGGCGCAACCGCCGGTGAGGCCAACACAGGGGACGTGCTACAACCCATCATCTGCCGATCAACGGGCCTCTCTAGGGAGGCCCGTTTTACTTTGAGACGCCCGTGTTCAAATCAAAACACTAGAACTTCTCGTTGGATTTCAGTGGAGTGTTCTCTGGGCTAGGTCGAATAGTCCCTGCCCACCGGTGCTCTTAGAGGGGCTCGGCGGAGCGATCACGATTGTTGGCGACCGAGGCGAGGTTACAGCATGAGGTCAAGGGCTTGGTTACGGTGGTTCAATACAAGGCGTATCAGCGTTGGGTGAAGGAACAACGAGAAGGGCGGAAGCCGGGGCGGATTGGTCGGCCGCGGATGATTGGCAGGCCGGTGACGCGATCTGGTTGTGCGACTCGCAACTGAGAATCCTAGATGGGGTCATCTCCGCATTGCTGGGGAGCTGAGCAAGTTGAGGGGTCCGGTGGGAAAGACCCGTGTTCGGCGAATACTCAAAGAAGAGGGTCTTGATCCGAAGCCGCGGCCGGATCGGTCGGGTAGCGCGGACTTTCAACCTTGGGATGCGTTTGTGAATCTGCACGTTAACACGCTGGGGGCCTGTAACTTCTGCTGTAAGAACGTGTGGACGCTATGGCGGAAGCGGCAGGCTTACGTGCTAGCGTTTGTGCATGTGTGAAGCAGGCGGGCGTGGGTGTCGCTGGCGACTTATCACCCGAATGGGGATTGGGTGTTACAGCGGGCAAGGAATGTGCGGATGTGGATGGACTAGCAGCAGCTCGAGTTGAGTCACTTGATCCACGATCGGGACACGAAGTTCACGGCAGCGTTCGATCATCTGCGGCGTGCTGCAAGTATCCGCGTGGCGAAGTCGCTGGTGATGACACCGAACGCCAATGCGTATGCCGAGTCGTAGATCGCGACGATGCAGCATGAGTGGCTGGACCACTTCGCGTGCTTCAGCCTGGGGCATGTGGATCACATGGTGCAGAGCTTCATTGGCTACTAAAACCAGTACCGGCCACATCAAAGCTTGGGCAATCGCGTGCTGAACCATTCAGGCGCGCTTGAGTTGAAGCTCACCCAAGAGGACAGTCTTGTTGGCTCGATCGGCTGTCGGCACGAACTGGGCGGCCTGCTCAAGAGCTATTACTGACGGGTTGCTTAAAACGTTCGCGAATCCACTTCCGTCTTCACATATCAAAGAACCTGATGGCCTGCTAAGTCTACTGGGGGCGGCCGTAATGACCATGAGATTACCTTCTGGGAATCCTGCTTGTTCAGTGATATCTTGCCGAAAGCCGATCAGTTTCCGGTGAAAAATATCCGGTGTCTAAATTGCGGAACGGGCCGCGTCCCGCGCGATGCGGACCACGTCGTCCGGCGGCCGGTACCCGCTGCAAGCCGCCATGATCGCGCCGTCCACAAAGTTCAGGTTGAACATCGGCGGGCGGTCGACGCCGAACATCACATAGTGGATCAGACGCGACGGGCTGTCGAACGCGTCCATGTGGTACACGGCGTAGTCCCGGTGGGCGTCGGCGAGCGACGCCCCCGGCGAAGCCGTGCACCGCCTGGTCCAAAAGGAACAGGTCCATCACCCGCGTCGCCCGCCGACGCAGCTCGGCCCACGGCTCGGGCAGCCCGTCAGGCATTGCCGAGGGCATCTACTTCCCGGGGCCCTACTGCCAGAACGCCCGCAGCAGCGGGTGCACGGCAAAGTCAGCCAAGTGCCACTTGTAGCCCGGGTCCGCCCGCTCATCCGCGAAGTTCTGGCTCATCATCGCCAAGGCATCACTGAGCAGCCGATCGCCGATCGCCTTCTCGCCCAGGGCGTAGCCATCGAAGCCGCGGTACAGCCCCCACATCGTGTCGGACGGGTTGTCGGCGTGGTCCACAACGTAACGCAGGAAACGCTGAGAGCGGGCTGGAGGGGAGAGCGGCGATGCGTTGGGCGGAGCAGACGCGGTGTGGATGGCACTTGGGATGAGCGTGGTTTGGTCGAATCCAATCGGCGGTGATGTTCAGTCTGACATCGTGATACAGCTGAGTTATGCCCCGGAATGCGGGTCTGCGATGACTCAGCCAGCGTTCACAGACCTGCAAATTGCATGAGTACCGAGGAATTGACGCTACACCCGAATCCACTCAAGCAAATATAATTTGCTAGCGTTCATAATAATCTATAAATTAATTTTAAATAAGTATTTAAATTGTTCTTTTAAGGTCATTGACAGGCCTAAATCCGGATATATTCTATTAAGAATGCAGTCGCTCGCAAACAGATCTGGTGTCACACAGCCCTCACCCTCACCAGCGGCGATCGTTGCTGAGGTCGCTCGCGAGATCGGAGTCTCGTCCGCCACTGTGGCTAGGGCCCTCAATCGCACTGAGCCCTATGTGCTGCCCAAGTGTGCGCGTCGTGCCGAGAAGATCCGCACGCTAGCCGCTGAGCGCGGCTACCGGGCGAACGCGGCCGCCAAGGCTATGGCGTCAGGCCGGTTCAACGCCATCGGCTGCCTGCACTCCGTCGATGTGCACAGCGGGACCGCTCAACACGCCACCCTGATCGCGGCCTTGCACTCGGAACTCGAGCGATTCGACTTCTATGTCACGTCTTCCTACCTCTCCGACGAGAGACTCACCGACCCGATGGGCTTGCCGAAATTCGTACGCGAGTTAGCGGTTGACGGCCTGCTCATTGACTACGTCGGCACTCCCGCGCATGACGTTGTTCGTGACCTCATTGTGCGGTTACGGGTGCCCGCCATCTGGATGAACGACAAGTATCCAGCCAACTGCGTGTACCCCGATGACGTCGCCGCAGGGCAGATCGCAACACAGCACCTGATCGAGCTGGGGCACCGAAAAATCGCTTACGCGGACCTCTCAACCACCAGCCATTACAGCCACAAAGACCGCCTCGAAGGCTACCGAAAAGCCATGAAGCGGGCGGGCCTTGAAACCAGCATCGTCAAGCCCAAGCACTGCACCATCGATGAAAGATTCGATCTCGCTAGCCTGGTGCTCGGCCAAATCGACACGCCAACAGCCGTCGTCACGCCAAGTTCGGGCACATCTACGCCGCTTATTTCCAGCGCGCTGGCGAGGGGCTTGAAGCCCGGTAAAGACATAGCGTTTACAACAACCGGGCCAGAGCAGGACCGATCGTTTGGCTTCCCAATCAGCACAGTTCTGATTCCGTTTCAGGAGGTCGGGCGCGTGGCTACCCGCGAGTTGGTCGGACAAGTCGAAGATACCTCGCGACAAACCGCTGCCATCGCCGTTCCGCCCGTTCTTGAGCGCGGGGTAACAACGTAAGTTCATCCGCATTAAACGCCCGCCAAGTGGTGGGCGACGTTTTCTTTTCTCGTACGGAGGATTATCTAATGTCACTTGTATCAAAAAGCTTCGCGTGCACAGCTGCGGCGTGCTCGCTGGCAATTGCATCGCCCGCATGGGCGGCTCTCTACACCTTCGAGGAGGCGAACCAACTCGCGGAAAACTTCTCCGGCTTCAGCAACTTCAGCCAATCAGCCACGGGTGGAATCGACGATAGCGGGTCTATCGCGCTCACCAGCACCTCGCAGGTAGCCGTTGAAAACGCCTCATTCGATGCGTCTTCCGGATCTTTTGCGATATCATCGTTTTTTCAGTACAACGGAGCAAACAGCGGAGGGCGTGGTTTTTTTGTTGGCTTAACCTCGGATTCCACGGATACTTATTCGAGCAGTGCGACAACTACGGGTACCGATCTACGAGTTATCGTTACTGGATCGGGGTCTAGTGACAATTATGGCATTGCATTGATCAACAATGCAACCACATTTGCTGGCAGCAGCCTTAACGTACCGTTGGTAACGGGCGAGTGGTATCAACTCGTGCTGAACGTCGGGCCGGCTGTGGGCGGTCAATTCACAGCCATCTCGGGCGAACTGCTTGATGACGATGGTGTTTCGCTGAAAAACCTCAACAACGATGGTCTCGGCGGCTACACCCAGACCACATCTCTCACGTCAGACACCGAAGCTCACGCGTTCTTTGGCGGCCAGAACCCAACCAGCCGTGCCGCTTCTAACGCCGACAACTTCTTTTCTCCCTCCGACGTGCCCGCATCCGACGCGGTCATCCCAGAGCCGGGCTCCCTGGGCCTGCTCGCCCTCGGTTCTGTCCTGATGCTTCGGCGCCGGTCGCAGTCCTAACGGTCATACGACCTCCTAAAACGGCGTGCGGTCGAGAGGCTGACCGCCGTTTTCTTCCCCCTAACGGCCTCAGGTCGTTCACATCACAGCACGGTGGTGCGTGGCTTGTGTTTCGATCTCCTCGGAGTCTGTGCCTTGAGTTTCACCGTCTTGCGTCATCACCCGAATAGGCCTTGGCGAACCGGGGTCGTCTTCTTCGCTTCGCTTTTCATGGGCACGGCTGCCCTCGGGGGGGCCGGTGCGTCGGTTGATGAATCCGAAGTGCTCTTCAATTTCTATGTCGACCCCAACACCGGTAACGACAGATCGGGAACCGGGGCGATCGACAACCCGTACCGTACACTGGGCCGTGCTCTAGATCGTGCAAATGGCATCGCCTTCTTCGGTCGCCCCGGCGGCTCAAAGATCATCCTGCAGGACGGCGTTTACCGCGAGAGTGCAAGCTTTTTCGGCCAGCGCAACGACTCGGTTACCGTCATTGAGGCCGCGAACCCGGGCAAGGCGATCATTTCAGGCAGCGATGTTTTCACTAATTGGCAGGCGGTCGGGAACGGCACATATCGAACGCCTTGGAACGACACCTGGGGCGCGGAGAACCCGATCTGGCTCACAGACGACGGATCATCACCCCCGCTCAACGAGTTAGGTCGTCGCGGCGAACTGGTTCACGTCAACGGCAAGCGTTACAGCCCGGTCAGCCAGCAGTCGGACCTAAATCTCAGCGCCACCAAAGAGATCGGGGGGTACTGGGTCGATGGAAACGCCACCAACGGCTTCTTGTACGTCCGTCCCAAGAACGGTACCGATTTCGGCACAGCCCTCAAAGACGTAAGCACCCGTCGCGATGCCTTGCTCGATATCGATACCGAGAACGTGGTAGTGCGTGGGCTGACAATCCAGCATATGGCGGGGGGCGATGACCGGGCTTTCGTCCTGAACAAATCCGAAAACGTCTTGATCGAAGGGGTGACCGTCCGGAACAACAACGGCAGTGGCCTGAGTCTAAGCAGCAATATCGTTCGCAGCGACTACACCGTCCGAGACACTCGGCTGGAAGGAAACGGGTTCACCGGCAATGGTGCATCCCGGTTGAATAACCTGCTCTTCGAGAACGTGACCGCTGAAGGCAATAACTGGCGGGGTTTCATCGGTGGGCTGACAGGCAATTCCTTCGCGGGTATCAAGCACCTGCTGATCGATGGCGGGACTTACCGCAATATTGAGACTGTCAACAACAGTACCCATGGCTCATGGTTCGACACCGACAACAACAACATCGACATTGACGGGCTTATCTCTAGCGATAATCTGCACTACGGGCTCTACTTCGAAGCCAGCGATGGCGATGTTACCCTTGCTAATGCAGAGCTGACCCGCAATGAAATTGGTCTGTTTATCTCCAATCAGATGTTCGCCACAGTCACCGACTCCGTCATCGTGGACAACGGCGAGCAGCTCACCTTCGATCAACGAGCCAGGCAGCAGCTTGGTCCTAGCGGCGACCGCGGCAACCGATTCTTGGTGCTTGAAGGCAATCTCATCAGGGCCTACGAGTCTTGGCAGAAAGTTCTGATCAATAACAACTTCACCCCCCAGGGTGACCGCTGGCTGAGCTTCCTCGAAACGCTATCGGCCTTAGATAATACTTACTTTCACCCCGACGACTCCTTGCAGTTCGCGACGGAAGCACGTCCGCAGATCGACTTTGATGCCTGGGTTGCCTCACTGCAGTCGGGCCAGGAGGTGGGTTCCACCTTCACCCTCGGCATTGTGACGGTTCCGGAGGTGACGATCCCTGAACCCGCCAGCGGTGCCTTATTGATGTTCGGCATCACCCTGCTTGGTCAATGTCGTCCTGACGGCTGTAGCGCCTCACCCTTTATCACCCAGCCCTGACTTGCATGTTGCAACCAAGGAGTATTTTGTCATGTTAGATCTCAAGCATTTGTACAAAGCCTTCACGCTTATCGAACTGCTGGTTGTCATCAGTATCATTGCCCTGCTGATCGCGATCCTATTCCCCGCACTTACTTCGTCCCGTGGCGCAGCAAAAAGTTCTCTGTGTCTGTCGTCACAACGCCAGCTTGGAGTCATGTTCTATGGATATGCCAGTGATTACGACAACCTTCTACCGGCTGTCGTGACCAACGACTATCCGGGTACGGATGGGCACTGGTTCCTTGCACTAGCTCGCTGGCAGTATGCCTCTGGCGATGAACTAAACAGGGTACGTAACGTCAATCCGGAGTCTTCAGACTTCAGGGCGGGCCCTAATGTCTTCTGGGGATGCCCCGAATGGAGCCTTGAGATCGCAGGCTCGTCAGCACGCCCCGACTACGCGATGAACAGATGGGTCAACTATGACAATGAGGGAACCTACACAGGCGCGTATCCTTATGGATTGCATGACGGCATTGAATTCGGGACTGGTACTTTTGTGCCTTACTCATTTGATACGGTCACCAAGCAGAGCGACCGAGCACTCATAGTCGATGGCAAGGACTATCAAGCTCATATCGATCCTCTAGTGAACCCGCTTATCGCGCAACAAGTCTTTGGCTGGGAAATCACGGACCAAAGACGACATAACAAAGTCTCAGATAATGTTCTTTTCTTCGATGGTCATGCTTCCAGTGAGCAGGAAGACGGTGTCCGCCAAGCGTTCATCCCTTCATGAACCATACGTGAGTGTCTGACCTTAATCCACTAGATTTTTGTTCCTTCATCCAACTGACTCGTATAATAAGGATTGAATACACATGTCATTCGACCAAAAAAATTTGCATCTATCTAGTATTAAATACAAGTCATCATCAATCTTAGTCATGGCGACTATGCTTACGGTGGCTTTCGGAAACGTTTATGCCCTGGATGAATTCCCGCCTAATACCACCCACCTGCAGGTTGACCTGGGCGGAGAAGACTTGACCCGCATATCGGCAGCCTTAGAACAGGCCCACGCCATCCAAGGTCCTGTCGCTATTCACATAGCGGCTGGGACATACCGCGAAGGTAATCTAAGGATATTGCGTCGAGAACACCCATTGTGGCTGCTCGGCGACAGTAGTGGTCAAACCGTCATTAGCGGATCAGATATCTGGACAGATTGGGAGTCGCGGGGTGACGAGTTGGTGGCACCCTGGCCTTATGACTGGGGGAACTTCGTCTTCGACCACCCGCATTGGTTGCCTTCCGATCGGAAAAACCTTAGATCAGCTGGTGCACGCAGTGAGATGGTTTTCGTCAACGGCCAAAGGCTGAGACAAGTGGCTTACGCCAAAGATATGATCGCCGGTGCATTTCGCATCGACCTAGACAGAAAAGAAATCATCGTCCGGCTTCCCGATGGCGTCGATGCTAATGAAGCGCTCATTGAGGTGGGCATGCGTCCTAATCTTATGACCATGCTACAGCCCAAAGACGTGATAATGCGTCATCTGACATTCCAACACTGTACCAGCCACATTAAGCGAGCAGGCGGTGGTCAATTTGACCAGTGGGGCATATCAATATTTGGTGAACACCTTAGTAGTAACCTTACGAATGCTGAGGCGAAACCCGACAGGTTATTTGCTGAAAATGTAACCATCGAATACTGTAATTTTCTGAACAACAACAAGGCAGGCTTATCTTTCGCGAACGCAAAAAATCTTACAATACGCCATTGTCGCTTCGACAGCAATGGGCAGACCGGTATCGGAGCTAATCGTTGTCGAAATGTGCTCATTGAGGACTCTACTTTTAATGACAATGCGTGGAGGCTTGGTGACTTGGGTAATGCCTACGCTTCTCTTCCTGCAGGTTCTAAGATGCTTTTTATGTATGAGTTGACATTCAGACGCTGTGAATTCAAGAGAAATTTTAGTGCTGGACTCTGGTTTGATACATCCGTTAATTATGTCGTCGTTGATGAATGCGTTATTGAAGACAATTGGGGTGAAGGCTTTTACTATGAACACTGCCAGGGACCCGCGTTGATCAAGAACTCTGTAATCGCCCGAAATGGCTTCACAGATGGCGAAAGGCAGATGTCAAATGCTGCAGGAGGTGTGCTGTTTTCGGAATCTGAGCATCTGACTATCGATAATTGTGACATCTATGATAACAGCTACATCCAGATTGGAGTCAGGGCGCGCAATCGTCCCGGAGTCTGTTACTGGACAGGCCGAACTAATGATGGTTCGTGCCGTCATCTCACTCTTATCAACAGCCGGATACGCGGCTCATCTGTTGAAGGAGACAATGTAATGCATTCTTCACCGGCACACAGGCTCAGCACGCTTGTGGGTCGCCAGGTACACAGTGATGAGAAACTCTACATGAGAGACTTTCTCCGCACTTATACAGCTAGTGACAATAGCTACTTCAATCCCAAGAGTAAGAGCGTCTTTGCAATCGGACCTAATTTTGGTCACAAACGCGTTGCACTTGTTGAGTGGCAAGCTTTGACGGGTCAAGACCAAGGCTCCCAGTGGCTAGAGCACTGAGTCCGCCTGTTGGGATATAAGGAACCAGAATTTTCTGTAGTAGCTCCCCTGTCGTCTACTCTAAAAGAATCATCTATAAGACCCTGTCGCTAATTATCGAGTAGTTTAAACGCATGAATTGGATCGCTCACGTCAGAGTGTTATCTGGAATATATCAATCAGTCTCGATTTCGCACAGCCGTTTGAAAGGTCGCTCGGTCTTATTGATGTCAGTTTTGCCAGGTTTTGAGAAGTGCCGCTGTGGTTAACTGGAACTCATTGAGAGGGTTGTGTGATGTCAGCCCTGAAGACCCTGACATGGCTCCGGTCATGAGGTTATGGCCTCAGATCGTGGGGCTTGAGCAGGTCGAGGAGGGGGAGGCACGATCCGGTAAAAGGGCAGGATTTGGTGGGTAGCTAGGGTGTGTTCCAATTTGTTGGCGCTTTGCCAATACTGGGTTTACGAGTGAGAGGGTTTGCGTTGAATCGTGGTGTGTTCGTGCTGTGGAGTCTTCTATTGAGGTGGGTGAGAGAGCATCGGGATACTTAGGTCCATTTCCTGCGAGAGGCTAACCAGAGTCTACGAAATCGGGTGTATCAGCAGTGACTAGTCTTTTCGCCGCGTGAGACCTTGGCCTGTGACGGTTCGGGCGAGGCGCTCTAGCCGGCCGCGGACGTCGCCATATGCAGGGTCATCGGCGAGGTTGCAGGTCTCAAGCGGATCGGCCTCGTAGTCGTACAGCTCGGTCGCAACCACAGGGCCGGTGGTGTCTCCCTTACGCGGGTCCATTGCCCGCCACTGGACGAGGCGGTAGCGGTTGTCGCGGTAGGCGTATCCCATCACGGGGTCGTTGTTTCTGTCGCGTGGAAACTGGCTGATCGCGAAGGCTTTCACTGATGCAGCTGGGTCTTTGAGCATCGGCACCAGCGACACGCCGTCGAGCGGGCCCGCGGCGTCGAGGCCTGCGAGGTCGATCAGTGTGGGGTAGACATCGACGAGTTCGGCGGGGGCGGACGCGACCCCACCCGCGGTGCCGACGCCGGGGGCGGCGATGATGAGCGGTGAGCGGGTGGCCTGTTCGTAATTGGTGTGCTTGCACCACATGCCGTGATCACCGAGGTGGAAGCCGTGGTCGCCCCAGAGGACGATGATGGTGTTGTCGAGCTGGCCGTTGGCTTCGAGGGTGTCAAGGAGCCGACCGACCTGGGCGTCGATGTAAGAGACGCAGGCGTAGTAGCCGTGGATCAGTTCGCGTTGCAGCTCGATCGGCAGGGGGCCTTTCTTGGGGACGTCGTACATGAAGCGGAGCTCGTGCCAAGCGGTCATGGCGAACTGCGGGGCGCCTTCGGGCCTCTTGGTGAACTCGGGCATGGGGACTTCCGAACGGTCGTAGAGGGCCCAGTACTTCTCGGGGGCGACAAAGCCGAGGTGCGGCTTGCGGAAGCCGACCGCCAGGAAGAACGCCTCGCCGGTTGAAGCGAACCCTTCCAGCCGACGCACCGCTTCGTCGGTGGCTACGCCGTCGTGGTAGGCGTTATCCGGGACATCCGCGCGCTCGGTGGGCGGCAGCCCGTTGGGCCAGGCCAGCTTGCGGTTCTGCCACCGAAGCCTGACTTCGGGGTTTTCACGCCTAAACGTCTCGACCACCGCCAAGTTCTGGGGCGCCATATAGCCGAAGTTCGCCGACGCCGGCGGTTGGGTGTTGGTAAAGGGCTCGCTCCAGGACTCGGGGTCCGCCCCTGCGGATCCCCCGTGGTAGATCTTGCCTATTCCGACGGCGGTGTATCCCGCCTGCTTGAAGCGCTGCGGCAGTGTGACAGCGTCGGGCAGGTGGTCTCGGAACTTGTCTTGGTTCTTCCAGACCCGCGTGGCATCGGGCCGACGGCCGAGCATGACGCTGACGCGTGACGGGCCGCAGACGGCCTGCTGGCAGTGGGCGTTGGTGAAGATCGTGCCCATGGCCGTGAGCCGGTCCAGGTTGGGCGTGATGGCAAACTCGTCGCCGAAGGCACTGATCGCGGGCTTGAGGTCATCAACCGCGATGAACAGAATGTTCGGCCGATCCGCGCCCATCGCGGCTGGTGTGACCAGAAGCATCAGTGATAAGACGAACCGGTAGATACGCTGCATAACCATCCTTTACGAGTAAGGCAGAGACTGAAATGAGTCGTTTGCTGAGCGAGCGGGGTGCGGGCGCCGAAACTATCTGACGCGGCGCAAGTGATCGTTGAATGCACCCCACTTGGCCCACTTCAAGAAGTCGGCGGCGGCTCGGACCAGGTCCGGGTCGATCGCACGCGTTGGCAGCTGCTTGTTGCGGGCGGTGGGGCTGTTGGCGGGGACCCTGAAGTCGAGGATGCTGGGGTTGGCGAACCGCGGGTTGGCGAAGACGGCGTCGCTCTCGTCAACCCATGACCTGAAGTCGGACAGGCTGCCGGCCTTCTTTGTAGATTTTGGCTTGGCGTCTAGCAGGGCGAACAGCGACTCGGATTCGGAAGCACCGGCGAGGTGGAAAAGGTTGCCGCGACCGATGAACTTAAATGCGTGGCTGTGTTCGCTGTAGTCCAGGCCTGGTTCGATCACGGCAAGCATGCTCTCGGACGGACCGGCCGCGATGACGTTATTCTCGAAAAGGTTCAGCCCTGGTCGGATCAGCCGCTGTGTGGCGTGCCATGAGCTATCACGCCGTTTATTAAGGATGTCGAACACAGGCGTTGGCGTTTGCCAAGGCTTTTTCTGGCTGTCCCGTTCTTTTTCACGCTCTGCTCGCGTCTTCGCCTTATCGCTGCCGTTGTAGATGATCGAGTTGCGGACGGTGGTAGTGCCGGTGATCAAGAGGTGTAGCGGGATAGTCGTAGCGTGAGCGATGATCGAGCGATCGACGAAGTGCGGGCCGTTACCGATCTCCAGGAAGAGGCCGCGGGTGTTGTAGGCCGAGACGAGGTTCTCGACGTAGATGTGCTCGCATTGGATGTCGTACCAGATGCCGGCGCAGAGGTTGCCGATGGCGACGTGGTCTTTGAGGATGTTGAACTCGGTGTGGTGGAACTTGATGCCGCCCATCGCCCAGATGCGGTAACCGCCCCAGTGGCCGCGCCAGTTGTTGAAGTTGGTGGTGTTGCCTTCGAGCCGGATATGTTTGTTGTGGTTGAAGTTGAGGCCGCCGTCGCCGTTGTAGTCGAAGCGGCTGTTGCGGATGGTGATCCGGAGGCCATGGAGGCGTAGGCCGGTAGAGTTGTTCCAGGTGAAGTGGCAGTTGTCGATGAGCAGGTCGGTCATCCGGCCGAGGTCTAGGGGTCCAATGGGCCCGCCCAGACGGTGACTGCGGGCGCGGGTGAAGGTGATACCGCGGAGCACGAGGTTCTCTTTGGGCCCGTCGATCCGCAGCAGCGTCGGGCGGGTCGAGACCTCGATGGCCGACCGTCGGAAGCCGCTCATGCTTTCGGGACGCACGAATAGCCGATTGGACCACTCACCGGAGTCGTCACGCTCGGCGACGCCGAAGCTGCCCGGCTCGAGCGCATCGCGGGGGTCCAGTACGGGCAAGCGTTCGTAGGCGAAGCCCGTCTCCGAACCCACACGGAGCCGACCGGTGCGGGTGACTTCGACCGGCTCGATGAGTTTTTGGCGGAGCATCTGGTCATCGACAAACAGCATCTCGCTGCGCTGGGCAAGGAAGTCATCGGGGCCCCAGTTCGGCGTGGCGTGGCCGAAGTCGTGCGGCCAATCCATCGCAAGCACCCCATCGCCGATGTCTTCCCAGTCGGATGCTGTAACAACATCGGCCCCGGTCCAGATCGTGCGACCGGGGCCAGCGCCTTCGATGATCAACAAGGTTTCCCGCACTTCGCCCAGCCGGGTCGAGATATCGTCCGCTGCCTCGCGGTAAGTGCCTGGGCCGATGAGCAGCTTGGTCGGCTTACCTGCTGCCAACTGCTCCACGGCCGCGGCCATCCCGGCTCGGATGGTGGGATAAGGGTTAGCGGCGGACCCGTCTGCTCGGGCCGCGTCGGCTCCCTGCTGCACCCGGAGCACGACCTCAACACGGCCGTCATCAAGCTGCCCTATCCGTGCCCCGGTGGTCGTATTCAGCATCCGCTGAGCCCAAAGCGGCACCTCCGACGCGGGCATCTCCGCATACGAGGTCGCGTGGAAGAGGCACGATGCGACGGACGCCAACCCGAATGCCAGAGCACTCCGGGCAGAGACAAGCCGAGGCCGCAGCCGCATGGCCGGGGTCCACCGCCGCCGGTGCGTATGGGGGTCGTCAGAAAGGGGCCGCAGTGGTGTATCGATGATGGCGAGGGGGTCGATATTCACGGGCGTCATTGTATTTAAAGCCATGCTTAAGAGATTCTTAGGAATTAAAAAGAGTGTCGGTGAGAGCGGGCTTGTGGGCCCGTGACGGGTGCGTTCCGAGCCAACGTGGGGTTTATTGCATGGTGATTCGAAAAAAAGAAGGGAGAACCCTTGACAAAGCAATACCGCTATGGCAGCATACATGCAATAGCGGTATGAATCAATAGTCGTTACCCTCCCGCTGCAGTTCAGAACTCACGCCTCGCCTCGCCCTTTTCCTCGGAAGTCTTCACCCGCCATGTCAACCGTATCCATCAAAGATGTGGCAGAAGCGGCGAAAGTTTCCCTGCCTACGGCATATGCGGCTCTTAATCAGACCGGCCGGGTCGCCACGCAGACGCGTGAGCGGATCCAGTCGCTCGCCAAGTCGATGGGCTACTCGCCAAGCTACCGCGCCAAAGCACTCGCCAGCGGCAAGTCCTTCGCCGTCGGCCTGCTCCACGCCGGCGACTCGAGCTTCTCCGGCAAGCTGTTTGATCAGATGATCCAAGGGTTCTCTTACGACCTGACCAATGCGGGCTACCACCTGGTGCACCTTCCGGTCCACCAAGACCGCGCCGCACTGAAGCAGAGCGTCAGTGAGCAGCGCGTCGATGGGTATCTGGTCATGCAGCCAACCCCCCCGAAGCTTGATGAGCTTCTGGGTAAGCTCAACGGGCCGGCGGTCCTGGTGAACCTGACTTCGCAGCACCCCGCATCGGCGGTGCTAATCGACGAGGCGTACAGCGTAGAACTTATCGCCGATCACCTCGCCGAATTGGGATACGACTCGGCCTTTTACGTCACGCTGTCGAGGGAGACCGTCTTCGATAGCCATTCCCATTACAGCGTCGCGGAGCGTCACGCCGCGATGCTTGGTCGCTTCGGCGACAACCTCACGGTCCTGAACGGCGAAATCCTCGACGAAGGCCAACGCGGCAGCGAAACCGGGATGGACCAAGTGGCCGCCCAGATTAAGGCCGACCTCGGGCGTCCCGGATCGCCGCGGGTGGTGGTGGTCTACAACGACCACATGGCGATGTGCCTCTTGCAGGCCCTGAGCCGAGAGAAGGTGCGGGTACCGCAAGACCTGGGGATGGTGGTCTTCGACGATACATTTGGCTACTACGCGACGCCGCCGCTGACGTGCGTCGCCCAGCCCGCGCTCGAAGTCGGCCAGAAGGCCGCCGAAATCCTAATGCAGCAGATCCAACGCTCGGGCGGTTCAAGCCCGGTAGCCATGCCGGAAGTCCGTCTTCGTTCTCAACTTATTGTGCGTGATTCACTTTTGCCGGCCGATCTGACCGGCCCAACCAAGGGATAGATCTCATCTTTAACTGCTACTACCGTGTTCTCGTGAATCAGTTGTAATAGCGGTATTTCTCAGGAGGTAAACCTCATGTTTCTGCATCGTTTCAAAAAGGAGCTGCCCGTGTTAGACCGACCCGCAAAGAGCATCCTCGCTACAGCATCACTCGCCCTATCGCTCGGCGCTGTCGGTGCCCAAGGTGCGACGATTACCGGTTTTACCGGCGATGCTGTCGATGGTGGAGCGCTGCCCCCGAACTTGAATGTCAATCAGGTTGAAGGGCCGGACGCATTTGTCTTTTTTGAGGGCACCACCACACTGTCTGCAGACATCACCGTCGATGGCGGTGGCACCATAACCGCCGGCACCGCAGTGGATATTCATATCCTTCATTTTGATCCGGTCATCCCGACCTCGGATGTTTTTACCACGCTCTTTGCCGCAGGCACTGTAACCTTTGACGACGCTGTTTTGGGCATTGTTACCAGTGGGCCTAATCTAATCGCGACGAATAATTTGGTGGCTGGTACCAGCACGATCTACAACGCTTTCAATGTTCAACAGCTCGAAGGGGCGGACACCGCCAGTTTTGCTGGCTCAACCGTGACCTTTGATCTTCGTAACGCCGGTAAAAACAACGGCGCCTCCTTCGACCAGATACGCATCTTCACCGTTGGCTCCGTCTCCGAAACAGTCATCCCGGAGCCGGCCACGCTGACGCTCGCCGCGATGGGTTCACTCCTCATGGTTTCCCGTCGTCGTCGGCGTGACTGATCATCGGCCAAGCGCAACCGGTCTGTATCGTATCTAACTGATGTACGGCGGCAGACGGGTGGTTTTACTAACCCGTCTGCCTCCTTACATAACACCGCTCGGTTCAATATTTCTGGAGTTCTTTAATGTCTGGTTTCCGTCATCTTCATCCATCGACGCGCTCGTTAAAAACCGGCTTCACGCTCATCGAGCTGCTGGTGGTGATCTCAATCATCGCCCTGCTTATCGGCATCCTATTGCCGGTGCTTACCTCTGCTCGTTCGGCTGCACAGACCACCCAGTGCCTATCCAACCACAGGCAGATCGGTATCGGCCTTGTCGGTTATCAGCTCGATAACGATGGGTACTTCGGGTCCGATCGTAATGTGGCCGGTGCTTTTGGTGGCGCAGCCAACGGTTCGAAGTGGGACCTCGCGATTGCCAGATACTTCACCGGCAGGAAAGACTTTCTGGATGATACACGCGATTTTTTGACCTGCCCAACCGCGATCGGTATAGAGGATGTGGGCAACATACATTATGGCGGTCACGAGGGACTCTTCTTCAATCCGAACGCTTTTTTCGATCCAGGCATACCGGTCTCCAACGACCCTCCCGTGAAAGTCGACGACGTTGAGAACTCTTCTGAGCTCATCGTGATCATTGACGGGGAGCGTACAGCTGGGGGCAGTACAGCGAGAATACCAGCTGTTCCATTCAGCAGTGGTGCTTGGTGGGGTACAACTACGGTGCAGGCCGGTTTAGATTTGGACCTTCCGATCCGACCTGGTGACAACGGTGAGCTCGATAATTTTAGTGGCCCGGCGGGTATCGCTTGGCGTCATGGGGGAGATCGTGAACAGAACACTGTCGATCCGGCTAACGGTAACGGCGGTTGGGCGACCAACATGCTGTTCGTTGATAGTCATGCCGAGACGCGTCCCAACGGCAGTATTCTGAACCGAAACGTTGCCAAACCTGGCATTGTCACGCCATAAAAATGATTGAAGAGCTGCCCGATTGGGCAAGCTATTGGACTGGGTCTAGGCGGATCATACGCGCTGTTGGCATACGCCAAGCCGAGGCACATATCAGTCTGATGGTTGGTTAGCTCATCTCACTGTCTATCACAAGTTTTATTGAGAATCTTTCCAGGGTCTAATTTTATGCTCCAAACCGCTCGAACCATGCCACAGCCAGAATCTAACATCAATGCTCTGGTCAAGTCTTTCATCGCTTTTGCGTTTGGTCTGATGCTCAGTTTCGGCTTCAACGCGGCTGCTCAGGCGGCGGACGAACGGCTCAACGTCGTGTTCATCTCCGTAGACGATCTCAACGATTGGGCCGGGCCGCTGGACGGTCACCCGCAAGGCGTGGCCGCCACGCCGTACCTCGAAGCGTTCGCCGACCGGGCCATGGTCTTCACCAACGCCCACTGCCCCGCGCCTTCGTGCAACCCCTCACGGTCCGCGATCATGCTCGGGCTACGCCCGTCGACCACCGGCATCTTCTTCAACGGCGTGCCTCAGCACATGGAAACTGTGATGCCGGCTGACCGCCTGTCGCTGCCGAAATACTTCCGGCAGCAGGGCTACGCGGCACACGGTGCCGGGAAGCTTTTTCACAGCAAGACCGCGGTCACCCCCGAAGACTGGGACGTCTACCTCGCCCGGCCGTGGGAGCGACGCCCCCCCGGGGCCCCATTTCCTCAGTCGTACTCGAAACATACAAACCTCGATTTTGGCCCCTATGAAGCGTCACGTAATCTGGACAAGCTCAGTGATGTCAAAGTCGCGGATTTCGGGATCGAGCGCATCGCGGGCTTCCGCGAGGATCAACCCTTGTTTCTTGGGGTCGGGATCTTTCGCCCACACCAGCCGTGGTATGCCCCGCAAGAGTTCTTCGACCGTTTTCCTCTGGATTCGATCCGGCTGCCCGAGGTTCCTGCTCAGGGGCCGCTGTCCGACCTGGACGATGTGCCACCCATCGGCAAGGTCATGGCTGTCCTCGTCGCCAACGTCGCGCTTAAACCACCGAACCCCAGGATCGGCAAGACCCCAGGCTTGATGCACCAGCGGTTCAACGCGACAGGCGAATGGCCTAACGCGGTGCAAGGGTATCTCGCTTCGATGGCGTACGCCGATTCGCAGTACGGGCGTGTCCTCGATGCCCTGTGGAAGACCGACGCCCAGGGCCGTTACGTCAACCCAGTGAACTGGGGGAACTCGATTGTTGTGCTGTGGGGCGATCACGGCTACCACTTGGGCGAGAAGACGTCATGGCGTAAGTTCACGCTCTGGGAAGACGCGACGCGGGTGCCGCTACTCATCCACGTCCCCGGCATGACCGAGCCCGGCACCTCAACGGATGCCCCCGTCAACCTGTTGGACCTGTTCCCGACGCTGGTCGATCTCGCGGGTCTGCCCGACGTTCACGACAGAAAGATCCCGGGAGCCCATGGCCTAGAAGGGCGGTCGCTTCGGCCTCTGCTCACCGACGCCAACGCCGAATGGCCGCACGTCTCGATCACGGAGAACGGAGCCGGCAATGTCGCGGTGCGAGACCGGCAGTTCCGTTACATCCGGTATTCGGACGGCACCGAAGAGCTCTACGACCACAGCCGTGACCCGCACGAGTGGGTCAACCTCGCGGACGATCCGACCTACACCAGTCACAAGCGGAGGCTCGCGTCGGAGATCCCGTGATACCCACAGGCTGAGCCTGCCCCACCCACGGGCCGAGCCCGCCCCAAAGACCCACCGCTCTGTTGTGCTTGTGATCGACCCCACGCTTTTCGATTCCTGTGACCGCGACCTCTACCCAAACTGAACCGGCGGGCCGGCGGCAGACCCTCTCCCGGCGACGGTTCGTGGGCACGTCGGTCGCCGCCTTGGGCGGGGCCGCCATGCTTGGCCCGAGCGCCTGGGCACAGAAGCGTGGCACCCGCAAGCCACGCAACATCCTGATGCTCTGCGTCGACGACCTTCGGCCCGAGCTCGGCTGCTACGGCGCGTCGCATGTCCACTCCCCCAACATCGACGCGTTTGCCGGCACCGCGATGCGGTTCGATCGGTCCTACTGCCAGTTCCCGCAATGCGGCCCCAGCCGCTGCTCGCTGCTCACCGGGCTGCGGCCGGAAACGGCTCGGCACAAGGGCCGGGTCAATTACATCGATCGCAACCCGATCTATCGCGAAACCGCCACGCTGGCGGGCCACCTGACCGGGCAGGGCTACCGCACCGCAAACTACGGCAAGATCTATCACTCACCGCGCGATGACCGCAAGTCTTGGACCGACCCCCAACCGCTGAACCGCAAAGAGCTCGACTACGTCTGGGGCTACCCCGGCTACGGCCTCCGCGAAAACGTCGATCTGTCCACCAAGATCCGACGGGAGATGAAGGCCGCCGGCCGTCGCGGCTACTTCAATGGGCCGTCCGTCGAGGCCGCCGACCTGCCCGACGATGCCTACTACGACGGCCTGACCACGAACAACACGATTGCGATGCTCCGTGAGATGGCGGGCGAGCCCAACCGGCCATTCTTCCTCGCGGCCGGCTGGTACAAGCCCCACCTCGCGTTCTGCGCCCCGAAGAAGTACTGGGATTTGTACGACCGCGATGCGATCGCGCTGGCCGGCAACAACTTCCATCCCACGGGCACGCCGGAGGCGGCAATCACGCCCTGGGCGGAAAAGGAGCTGAGGAACTACAGCGACATCCCGGCCGAGGGATCGATCCCCGAGTCCAAGCAGCGCGAACTCATCCACGGCTACTACGCCTGCATCAGCTTCATCGACACGCAGATCGGCCGGGTGCTGAATGAACTCGACCGCCTCGGCCTGGCTGACGACACCGCGGTCGTGATGTGGGGCGACCACGGCTTCCACCTCGGCGAGAACGGGCACTGGACCAAGAACATCAACTGGGAGCGGTCGCACCACAGCCCGCTGCTGCTGCGCGTGCCCGGCATGCACCGCTCAGGTGAGCGGGGCACCGACGCTCTGGTCGAGTTTGTTGATATCTACCCGACCATGCTGGACGCTGTCGGGCTGCCGGATCCCGACCACGAGTTGCAGGGCCAGAGCCTGCTGCCACTGCTTAAATCGCCGTCCCGCTCGTGGAAGACCGCCGCTTTCAGCATGTTCGGACGCGATGTCTCGATGCGGACCGATCGGTACCGGTACACGCCGTATCGCAGCGCGGAGGGCGAACTGATTGGCGAAGAGCTCTTCGACCTCCACGCGGATCCGATGGCGAACACCAATCTTGCCAACGACCCGGATCACGCGGCTGTCAAGGCCCGCCTGACTCGCCAACACGCGGACGGCTGGCGTAACGCCAAGGCGCCGTCGGTCTAGTTCCGCACGATCGATCAGGGTTTTGCTCTGCCACCTGTTCTGTTTGTTGTTTAAGGAATCATTGAATGTTTCGGAGTTCCACCCAGATCATCGCTGCGGCCGCGGCCCTCTTGTTGGTCGTTACTGCTTGGCACGAGCCCGTGGCGGCTCAGGCGACCAGCGACTCGCCCAATGTCTTGTTCATCGCCATCGACGACCTCAACGACTGGATCGACCCGCTCGGCGGCCACCCACTCGGCAGTCGGGCCACCCCCAACCTCACACGTCTGGCCAACATGGGCGTCAACTTCACCAACGCCCACGCCTCTGCACCGTCCTGCAACCCTTCGCGGAGCTCGATGCTATTGGGTCTGTCCCCGCAGACTACAGGAATCTATTTCAACGGCAAAGATCAGCACATCGAATCCATGATTAATCCGTCGTCGCCAAACCGCGTCACACTCCCGAGATACTTCCGCGAGCAGGGTTACACAACTAAGGGTGCCGGCAAGATTTTTCACAACGCCGAGCCACACCTTGGTGACTGGTCTGATTACGGGAACGCATTCGATACGATCCGCCCCCCCGCCGATAACCTCAATCCTTCTTCGATAGACAATTTCTCTTTTGGCCCTTATGCCGCAGACGTAGACCAGAACAGCCTACGAGATGTCAAGACCGCCAACTACGCGGTAAACCAGATCCAGAACCACAGCAGCAGCGACGCGCCTTTGTTTGTAGGAGCCGGGATCTTCCGCCCGCACCTGCCCTGGTACGCCCCGCAAGAGTTTTACGACCGCTTCCCGCTTGAAGAGATCACACTGCCCGAAACGCCCGACGGTGGGGCGGTCGCAGACCTGCTCGACATCCCAGCTATCGGCCAAGTCATGGCCCGCAACACCACCAACACCCAGGTTTTCGAGCCAACCGAATTTAGGACGACCCGTACGAATATCAACCAGGAACGGATCGTCAATGAGTTCAACCAGCATAAAGAGGCCGTGCAGGCCTACCTGGCCTCGATCGCCTTTGCTGATGCCCAGATCGGGAAGATGCTCGATGCATTGGAGGCGAAGGATGCCAATGGCAATTTCGTCAATGACATGAACTTAGACAACACGATCATTGCCGCTTGGTCCGACCACGGCATGCACCTCGGCGAGAAGGAGCACTGGCGTAAATTTACGCTCTGGGAAGAGGCCACCCAGGTCCCGTTCCTGATCGCGGCTCCAGGCGTGACCACACCCGGCAGCAGCACGGATGTACCCGTGAGCCTGCTCGACGTGTTCCCAACCCTCGTCGATCTTGCCGGGCTCCCCGAGGTGACGGACAACGGGATCACCTCGATCCCCGGCGGCATTGAGGGTGAGTCACTGCGTTCGTTGCTGGAATCTCCCAACGATTCGAGCCTTGGACGTGTCGTGCTTACCTACAACGGCGAAGACAATATTGCGGCCAGGGACCTGAACTTCCGCTACATCCGCTACAGCGATGGTGGCGAAGAGTTATATGACCACCGGACCGACCCCGGTGAGTTCGTCAATTCGATCGAGAATCCGGTCTATTACGCCGACCGTGCCCGTCTGAGGCGGTCGCTCTCCAATGTGGTCGATGCGATCGACGGCGTGGTCCTCTGGGATACCGCAGGCGAACTGATCTCTCCGGCTGAAGCGCCCGCCAGTCTCCGCCAAGGCCAACTCACCAGTATTGATAAGATCCGCCTGATCGCAGAGCAACAGAACCTGACTCTGGATACGGACCTTTCGGTCAACTTCCTGGTGACGGAAGATGTGCTGCTGAACAGCGGTTCGGGTCTCACTGCCGGGCTGATTGCTGCTGGCGAAAAGATCAATAGCCACTTGATCCATGTCGATACCCCATCGGGAACAGAAACGCTCACGCTTGAGGCCGAGTTTGTCTTCGACGGCGACATCATTGGCTTGATTTTTCTGAGCGACGAACTCAGTGCGAGCGACAGCCTTGTCGGTCTGTCCGGCGTGGAATACCCGTCAGACCAGCCGTTCCGCGAGTTGATCCTCTCGGAGAATCAAGACAGTATCGAGATCGAGGGTTCGGTCCTTCGGATCACGTCAAGTGTGTCGGCCAACGGGTTTGACCACTTGCGTGTGATCACACGGTCTTTCGAGACAACACCGATCCCCGAGCCGGCGAGTGCCGCCACGCTCGTACTGGGCTTTGCGTTGCTGTCCCGTCGTACCGCTCGAAGGAGGCTGAGATGAATACGCGTGTTGCTGAGCGAGAAACGAGTATGCCCGAATGATCTCTCCGAACCCAGCCCCTATCACCCTGGATACACCTGATGGCCGGAATAACGGCCTGCACATGCGGCAGGGTTCCGGCTCGCGCGCGGTCGTGGTCTGCAACCCGGTCATCCCGGGCTTCTATCCCGACCCCAGCATCTGCCGCGTGGATGACGATTACTACCTCGCGACGAGCAGTTTCGAGTATTTCCCGGGGGTGCCAATCTTTCATAGCCGCGACCTTGTGCACTGGCGACAGCTCGGCCACGCGCTCGATCGACCGTCACAGCTTCCCCTCGAGGACTCGGGCACCTCAGGCGGGATCTACGCCCCGACCCTGCGGTATCACCAGGGCCGCTTCTACATGATTACCACGAACGTGAGCTATCACGGGAGTCCGTCTGGCGGCAACTTTCTGGTACACACTACAGACCCGTCGGGCCCGTGGTCCGAGCCCATCTGGATCGACCAAGAAGGGATCGACCCCGACATCTTCTTCGACCACGACGGGACGGTCTACATCACCTCAAGCGGCCGGAGCGATGGGCGCTGCCGGATCGTCCAGTCGACGTTCACGCTCGACCTGGAGCGTGGTGTTGCGGAACGCAACGAGCCAGTCGTCGACCTGTGGGACGGAACCGGTGGCCGTGGCCCCGAAGCGCCGCACCTCTACCATATCGATGGTGTCTATTACCTGATGATCGCCGAGGGCGGTACCGAGGACGGGCATATGGTCACGATCGCCCGCGGCCCATCACCACGCGGCCCCTGGGACGTGTGCCCACGCAACCCGATCCTTTCCAACCGGAGTCTCGACCGCCCGCTGCAAGCGACTGGCCACGGCGACCTCGTCCAGTCGCCCGATGGTTCATGGTGGATGGTCCTGCTCGCAACGCGTCCGACCGGCTACCACCGCGTCCACGTGCTCGGCCGTGAGACCTGTCTCGCTCCGGTCCGCTGGGATGCAGAGGGCTGGCCGGTCGTCGGTAAGCAGGGCGAGCTTCCCCACGAAGCCACATGGCGGCTCCCGCATCCGCTCCACCGCTGGCCAAAGGACGAGGCCCGTGATGATTTCGATATGGACCACCTGGGCCACCACTGGAACCATTTGTATAACCCGAGCCGTAGTGATTACTGTTTGAGTCAGCGTCCGGGCTGGCTCACGTTGCACGCCCGCAGTGAGTCGCTCGCCACTGACAGCCGACCGACATGGATCGGTCAACGCCAGACAGCGTTCGATCAGGTCATCACGGCGCTGCTGGACTTTGAGCCGAGGCAAGAAGGCGATGAGGCCGGCCTCGTTGCTTGGCAAAACCACGAACACCACTACGAGATCGCCCGCACGTTACGGGCTGGCAGAACGGTGTTAATCGTGCGACGCCAGATCGGCTCGCTCTCGGGTGTGGTAGCACAGGTCGAAGAGGATGACCCCTCGAGCCCCGTACAACTCCGGGTCTCCACAAGCAAGACTCACTACCGATTCGCTTATTCACACGACGGCAACGCGTGGACAGAGATCGCTTCCGGCGAATCCCGGTACCTCTCTAGCGAGGTCGGCGGGCTCTTCACCGGCGTGTACTTCGCACTCTATAGCTTGAGCGGGAGCAAAGAACCGCCACCGGCCCGGTTTGACTGGTTTCAAGCGACGTGATTAAACGCGCCCCCGCGTACGCCTGTTGATGAAGCCTGGGTACGCCTCACCCCGTGTTTTAGTGAGCGGTGTAACCCAGACATGAACACCAGCGAAGACATCCTGCCCGAGATCACCCCTCGGAGTGTTCTCTGGCATACATCAGTCAGTCTCTATTTCGGGCCGCCATTTAAACGGCCGCTCGAACTCATTGATGTTAGTTTTATCAGGGTTTGAGAAGCGCTGGCGAGCGTAACCAGATTTGAGTCAGGGGTTGGTGTGATGTCAGTGCGAAAAACCTTGGCATGGGTCCTGTTTTGAGGTCATTGCCTGAGATATTTGGGGCATAGCAGGTAGGAGAAGGGGGGCATGATCTGCGTACAAGGGAGGATTGAGCGGGCGGCTGGGGACTGTTCCAAATTGTTGGCGCGTTGCCAATACTGGGTTTACGAGCGAGAGGGCTTGTGTCGAATCGTGGTGTGTTCGTGCTGTGGAGCCTCTTGTTGTGGTGGGTGATATAGCATCGGGATGCTCAGATCCTTTTCCTGCGAGAGGAGAACCAGATTTTACGGGCTCGGGTGGGGCAGCAGCGGCAAATCCTGTCGCCGGAGGAGCGGTCGCGGTTGCTGGCGATTCGGGCCATGCTGCAGCATCAGGTTAAAAACGTTGTGCCGGTGATCCGGTTCTGGACCGGAGGGTTCAGGGTGCGGTTTCTCCGCGACGCAATGCCAGCTGTTGCTGCCGAGGACTGGTCGGTGTGAGTCCAGTCTGTGGTGTTGCCTAGAGACGTGCCGACGTTTAGTTGTCGGGTTAAGACCGAGTCCAGGTGGATCGAGGGCCTGTGATGTGTGACATTAGTGTGATCTTGTGGGTCGGCGGCATACGGTATTTGTTGTCCGCATTTTGGCAGAGACTGTTTGGGACCAATGCCCTTATGGCGTCCAGCCAGCGTTTTGGTGACAAGTGGTATCGGCTGTCTTTTTGCATCCGAGTGACGTTTTTGTGAGTGAGCCTTGTGCCTAGGCTTGGGTCGCGTTAGGCTCGATTTTGAGGCTAATTATGAAGTGTATTTTCGTAATTTTCGGGTGTTTGGTCGTTTCGATTGCCTTGCAAGCACAAGAGGCACGGTTGGACCAGGGCATCGTTAAACCCATCCGGTACGTCGTGCTGCGGGCCGAGGCGGTGGGACAGTTGGTGCCTGGACAGCTGGCGGAGGAGGGGGCGTCCTTGTCGGCGGGCGACGTGATTGCACGGCTAGAGGATCGCGGCCAGAGTGAGGCGGTCGCGTTGGCACGGATGCAGGCGGAGAGCGACCTGCCGGTGAAGCGGGCGATCGAGGCGGTGAACGAGCTAGAGCTCCGACTGGAGCAGGCGAAGGACATGGTCGCGCAAGACGCGGGGACCGACTGGGAGGTCCGGCAGGCGCGGGTGCAGCTGGAGCTGTCGCGGATCGATCTGGCGATCGCGAAGCAGGACCAGGATGCGGCGGCGCTGCAGTTCGCTCTGGAACGGGCACGGCTCGAGCGTTTTGCACTAAAGGCGCCGTTCGACGGGCGGGTGATGAAGCTGGAGGCGCAGCCCGGGGCGACGGTGGATCAGGGTGATCCGGTGGCGGTGTTCGCGTCGCTGAAGATGCTCAAGGCGGAGCTGTTCTTGCCGGTCGAGCGTTACGGGCAGATGGAGGTGGGTCAGCGGTATGAGCTACAGGCGGGGGCGCCGGTGGGGCGTGGGCTGACGGCCGAGCTGACGTGGGTGGACCCGATGATTGATCCGGCGAGCCAGACGTTCCGGTGCGTGTTTGCGATTGATAACAGTGACCTGTCGCTGCCGGCGGGGTTCTTGGTGTGGTTGCCGCAGGAGGCGGAGGCGTTGGTTCAGGAGGCCGGTGAGGCGCCGGCGGCGGTGGCGAATTGAGAGGGCTGCGGGATGCGTGAGTCAGGCCGATCTTCGTCGGGTGGCAGGGCGGGCGTCCAGGTGGGGGAGGGCACGCGCCCGACGCTGGTGGAGATGTTGTCGCGTTTTGAGGGGCCGGCGCCGGAGTTTCTTCGGCGGTTGGTGACGCTGCAGGGCCGGGTGACGGGCGCGGACCACGGAGTGGTGATCCGGTTTGTACCGCAGTCGGGGCCGGCGGTGGTGGCGGATTACAACCCGCAGCCGGATCGGTTGCCGCCGCCGTGGGTGCGGTTTGCGGCCGAGCAGGCGGAGAAGGTGTTTGCGAGTGCGGCGCCGTTGGTGATGGGCATCCGCACCTCGGGTCCGCCGGCGGCGGGGCCGGAGGGCGTGGGAGCGGTGAGTTCGCCAGCGGCTGGCACGGGTGAGCAGTTTTTGATTCTGCTAGGGCTGCCGCAGTCGGTGGGGTTGGATGGCGGGGAAGGGCGGTTCATGGTGGCGCTCGGGCTGGACGGCGTGTCGCGAGGCGAGGTGGAGCGGGCGGCGCAGCAGGTGGAGCTGACGCTGGGATTGCTTGGGGCGTACGACGCGCGGGCGCAGCTGCATCAGAAGCAGGGCGGGATCGATCGGCTCACCGAATCGGTGGACGTGTTGGCGGAGCTGGGGCGGTGTCGTCGGTTCCGTGAGGCGGCGATGGCGTTGTGTAACGAGCTTGCGTCGCGGCACGGGGCCGAGCGTGTGAGCCTGGGCTGGGTGGAGCCGCAGCGGGAGGCGCTCAAGCTGATCGCGATGAGTCGGACCGAGCGGCTGAACCGTCGGATGAAGCTGGTGCAGGACCTGGAGTCGGCGATGCACGAGTGCCTGGATCAGGATCTTGAGGTGGTGTGGCCCGCGCCGCCGGAGGTGCCGGTCGTGAGCCGGGACCATCAGGCGTTGACGAAGCAGCACGGCTCGGTGTTCGCGGTGTCGCTGCCGCTGCGTCATGTGGCTGGGCCGAAGGGCGAGGTCGGGGGCGAGTCGGAACAGGGTCGGGAGGGCGGCGTGGTGGCGGTGTTGACGCTGGAGTGGAACGAGCTGCCGAAGGATGCGAGCGAGACGGCCCAGCGGCTGACCCGGCTGCGGCTGATCGGTGAGCTGGCGACGCCGTTGCTGGTGCCGCTCCGGCAGCGCGACCGGTGGGTGGGCGGTCGGCTGAAGGACGGGAGCACGCGGGTGTTGGGGAAGGTGGTGGGCACGCAGTACACGTGGGCGAAGCTCGCGGCGGTCGGGCTGCTGGCGTTGGTGCTGTGGCTGACGCTGGGCAAGGGGACGGACCACGTCGAGTCGAGCTTTGTGATCGAGGCGACGCAGCGGCAGCTGGTGACGGCCCCGTTTGCGGGGTACCTGGAGTCGGTGCACGTCGGGCCGGGCGATGCGGTGGAGGCGGGTGCGACGGTGCTGGCGGAGCTGGACACGGCCGAGCTTCGGCTGCAGGCGGCGGAGCTGCGGGCACAGGAAACGGCTCAGCGGAAGCAGGCCGAGGCGGCCCGGCGGGAGTCGGACATGTCGGGGGTGCAGGTCGCGTTGGCGGAGGCGGAGGCGACCGCTGCCAAGCGACGCTTGCTGGAGCGGCAGATCGAGATGGCGGCGCTGCGGTCGTCGCTGGGCGGGATGGTGCTGGAAGGTGACCTAAAGCGGGAGATCGGCAAGGCGGTGACCGAGGGCGAGACGCTGTTTGAGGTCGCGCCGGTGGAGGCGCTGCGGGCGGAGCTGTACATCCCCGAAGACCGGGCGGGCGAGGTGACGCTCGGGATGCGGGGCGAGCTGGCGACGACGAGCTATCCGGATCAGCGGGTCGGTTTCACGGTGCGGTCGATCGAACCGAAGGCCAAGGTGCATCAGGGGCGGAACGTGTTCGCGGCGGAGGTGGAGCTGGATCGGCAGCCGCCGTGGCTTCGGCCCGGCATGACGGGGGCGGCCCGGCTGGACGCGGGGGAGTCGAGCCACCTGTGGTTGTGGACGCGGGACGCGGTGAACTGGGTGCGGATGCAGCTCTGGCTCTGACGCCGATTGAGGATTGAGGTTCTGCATTGGCGTTTGAACGGCCGACCTACGACGATAGCTGGCACCGCATCGCGGAGACGGCACCGAGGCTGCGCTCGACGGTGCAGTGCGGTCGGCAGCGGTACCGCGGCCGGCAGTGGTACGTCGTGATGGACCCGTCAAACAACCAGCACTTCCGGCTGAGCGCGGCGGGCTACCGGTTCGTTGGTCTGCTCGACGGCCGGCGGACGGTGCAGGCGGCGTGGGAGGCGGTGCAGGAGCAGCTGGAAGACGAGGCGCCGACGCAGGGCGAGGCGCTGCGGCTGATCGGGCAGCTGCACACCAGCAACCTGTTGGACAACGAGCTGTCGCCTGACGCGGGTCGGATGTTCGAGCGGCGGCAGAAGCGGATCCGCAAAGAGGTCGGCGGGTACCTCAAGAACCTGTTGTTCGCGCGGGTGCCGATCTGGGACCCGGATCGGTTTTTGAATCGTTGGCTGCCGGCGGTGGGTTGGCTGTTCGGGCCCGTGGGTTGGGTGTTGTGGGCCGGGCTCATCGTGTGGGGCGGGTGGTCGTTGCTTGGGCGGTTCGATGAGCTGTGGGCGCAGACCGGGAACGTCTTAGCGCCGCAAAACCTGGTCTGGCTGTATGTCTGCCTGGTGGGGATCAAGCTGCTGCACGAGCTGGGGCATGCCTTCGCGTGCAAGCGCTTCGGTCGTCGGCGTCACGGACAGGGCGAGGTGCACACGGTGGGGATCATGCTGATGGTGTTGACGCCGGTCCCGTATGTCGATGCGACCAGCGCGTGGACGCTGCCGAGCAAGTGGCAGCGGGCGTTTGTCGGCGCGGCGGGGATGTACGCCGAACTCGCGGTGGCGGCGGTGGCGGCGGTGGTGTGGTCGCAGACGGCGGACGGCACGCTCGCGCACGCGCTGTCGTACAACCTGATCTTCATCGCGGGGGTCTCGACGATCCTGTTCAACGCCAACCCGCTAATCAAGTTCGACGGCTACTACATCCTGTCGGACGTCATCGAGACCCCGAACCTGTACCAGCGTGCGCAGCAGTACATAACGTACCTCATCCGGCGTTACGTCTACGGCGTCCGCCAGCTGATCAACCCCGCGGCGGGCGGCAACCTGAAAGAGCGCGTCTGGTTTGTCGTGTTCGGGCTGGCGTCGCTGGCGTACCGGCTTTTCCTGGGCGTAGTGATCATCATGTTTGTCGCGGACAAGCTGTTCTTTGTCGGGGCGATCTTCGTGATCCTGGCGTTGGTGGGGTATCTGGTGATCCCGTCGATCAAGCTGGTGCATTATGTGAGTGCGTCGCCGGAGCCGGCGCGGGTGCGTGGGCGGGCGGTGCTGGCGACGGTGTTGATGATCGGCGGGCCGTTGCTGCTGTTGGGGTTGGTGCCGGTGCCGGATCGGCCGAGGGCGTTGGGCGTGCTGGAGCCGGCCCGGCTGGTGACGGTGCACGCGGAAGCGGAGGGGTTTGTGCAGTCGATGGCGGGGTCGGACACGGCGGTGTCGGCAGGAGGGGTGCTGGTGTCGTCGGCGAACCCGCGTCTGGACGCGGAGGTGTTGGAGCTGGAGGCGCGGGAGGCGTTGTTGGAGGCGCGGTATCGCCGGGCGGTGGTGGATGAGCCGATCCAGCGGCAGGTGATTGCGGAGCAGCTGTCGGCGACGCGAGACCTGCTAGCGAAAGCACGGGAACGGCGTGCGTCGTTGGTGATGACCGCCGGCTTTGCGGGGACGTGGACGCCGGCGTTGGACGACGATGTGCGGGGGCATTACGTGCAGCGCGGCGAGCCGGTCGGGGTGCTGGCGGAGACGGGTCGGCTGACGGTGCGGGTGGCGGCCGATCAGTTCGAGGGGCCGAGGTTGCTGCAGGCCGATGACCGGGTGCAGGTCCGCCCGACGGATCAGCCGGACCGCGGGTTTGCCGGGCGGGTGGTTCACGCGATGCCCGCGGGTCAGCGTCGGCTGCCCTCGACGGCATTGTCGGAAGCGGCGGGGGGGCAGATCGCGACGGACCCGACCGACCCGCAGGGGACGACGGCGGCGGAGCCGTACTTCGAGATCGTGATCGAGCCGGAGCTTGATGAGGCGGCGGATGCGGAGCGGGTGGCGTGGGCGATGCAGCACGGGCAGACGGTGGTGGTCCGGTTCAGTCTGCCGAACAAGCCGCTGCTGCAGCAGTGGTATCGGTCGGCCCGGCAGGTGTTGCAGCGGCGGTTCCAGGTGCCGAGCGATCCAAACGAATCGCCCTTGGGGATCAGCCTCTGATGTCGAGCCTGACCACGCTGTTTCCGTCGGATTCGGACCAGCCCGCGAGTGCAGCGCGGCCGGGTGAGCTGCAGACGCCTGTGCTCGTGAAGCTGTGGCGGGACGCGGAGGCGTGGCGGAGCCGATCGCACAACCGGCAGCCGGCCAAGCCGCGGCGTCACGCCGACGCGGTGTACGAGTGGGTGGCGTCGCATGTGGCGGCGGGGCGGTGCTCGGTGCAGCGCTACCTGCGGCTGGCGGACCGGGTGCTGGCGTGCGAGACCGAGTGCACAGAGCTGCATATCGAAGCGTTGTACGAACGGCTCGCGGAGCAGCGGGCGGTCTTTCGTCGGGGCTCGGTCACTGCCGAGCAGCGAGTGGAAGCGCTGGCGTTGATCCGGGAGACGGCACGGCGCACCCTGGGGCTCAACGCGTATCGGGTGCAGGTCGCGGCGGCGGCGGCTCTGCTTGATGGGCGGATGACAGAGATGGCGACGGGCGAGGGCAAGACGCTGGTCGCGGCGTTGGCGGCCTGTCTGATCGGGTGGCACGGCCGGGGCTGTCACGTCATCACGGTCAACGACTACCTCGCCAAGCGCGATGCGCAGTGGGCCAAACCGTTGTTCGAAGCGGCGGGGCTGCGGGTGGCGTACATCACCGGTGGCACGCCGCCGCAGGATCGGCCTGGGGCTTACGCGGCCGACATCACCTACACGACGCACAAGGAGGCTGCTGCGGACCACCTCCGTGACCGGCTGAGCGAGCAGGCACAGACCGACCGGGCGTCGATGCCGTTGGCGTCGGTGCTCGCCCGCAACCTCACGGGTGAGGCGACGGGATCGCAGGGCCGGTTCTTCCGGGGTGAGGCGGCGATCATCGACGAGGCCGATTCGATCTTGCTGGACGAATCGACGACGCCGCTGATCATCTCGGGCCCCAAGGCGGATTCGGCGACGCGTGGTGATGGGCGGGAGTTCACCTACCGCGACGCTACCGCACTCGCCGCCCAGCTCCAGCCTAATCGCGACTTTCGGCTCGACCGACGCCACCGTGACCTCCGCCTCACGCCGGGTGGCCGACAGCAGATCAAACGGCTGGCCGGGCCCATTCACGACGCCAGCCGTGGTCCAGTCCGTCGCCTCGAGGAACGTGTCTACCAGGCGCTGGTCGCCCAGCACCTCTACCTCCGCGATGACCAGTATGTGGTCCAAGACGGCAAGGTGGTCATCGTCGATGAGAGCACAGGCCGGTTGATGCCCGACCGCACCTGGCAGGCGGGGCTCCACCAAGCGATCGAGGCCAAGGAAAACCTCGAGGTCAGCGACCTCAATCACACCCTCGCCGCGATCAGCTTCCAGCGGTTCTTTCGGCTCTACCCCAGGCTGAGCGGGATGACTGGCACCGCATGGAGCGAACGTGCCGAGCTCTGGCGTACCTACCGGATGCAGACCGTCCGGATCCCCACCCATCGCCGTTGTATCCGCCGCACCTGCGCCGTCCGCCCCCTGCCTACTCTCGACGACAAATGGGACGCGGTCACACGGCTCACTCAGGAACTCCACCGCACGGGCCGTCCCGTCCTCATCGGGACACGCAGCGTCGACGATAGCCAGGCCCTGAGCGAACGCCTCACGCACGCCGGCATCCCGCACGACGTGCTCAACGCTCACCGCCACGAACAGGAGGCCGCGATCGTCGCCGAGGCGGGTCAGCTCGGCCGCGTCACCGTGGCGACGAATATGGCGGGTCGTGGTACGGACATCAAGCTCGTGCACGGCGTTGCAGAGCGCGGCGGGCTCGCCGTGATCGCTACCGACCGCCACGAGTCTCGCCGCGTCGATCGTCAGCTCCAGGGCCGAAGCGCCCGCCAGGGCGAGCCCGGCAGCGCCACCGTCTTGACCAGCCTCGACGACCCGCTGCTGATCAAGTTCACGCCCATCCGCCGGAAACTATTAAAGGCGTTGCCAGCACGGCTTCCCCGCTGGCTGCTTGGTTGGCTGTTCACCGCCGCCCAACGCCGCGCCGGTCGGCTCGCGGCTCACCAACGCCGCCAGGTTCTGGTTCGCGACGAGCATCATGCCAACCAGCTCAGCTATTAAGCGGCTGGTTCTTCAAACAGCCCGAGTATTGCGCGGCAAGAGCCGATTTTTTGAAACCCGATAAAGATCATCGAAGCCAGTGAAAGGGCCTCCGTTGAATCGTGGTGTATTAGTGTTGTGGAACCTCCTGCTGAGGTGGGTGAGAGAGGGGCGAGACGCTCAGGTCCGGTTCCTGCGAGAGGAGAACCGAATTCTACGAAGTCGGGTGGATCAGCATCGGCTGATCCTGAGCCCAGAAGAGCGGTCACGGTTACTGGCGATCGGGGCGAGGCTGCAGCATCAGGTCAAGGGCTTGGTCACGGTGGTTCAATTCAAGACATATCAGCGGTGGGTGAAAGAGCAGTGAGAAGAGCGGAAGCCGGGGCGGGTGGGTCGGCCGAGGATGATCGGGAAGCCGCTGCGGGACCTGATCGTGAGGCTGGCGAAGGAGAATCCGGGTTGGGGATACCTACGGATCGTGGGGGAGCTGATCAAGCTGCGGTGCCCGGCGGGCAAGACGAGCGTGCGGCGAATCTTGAAAGAAGAGGGGCTTAATCCGAGGCCGCGTCCAGATCGGTCGGGTAGGCCGGACTTTCAGCCGTGGGACGTCTTTGTGAAGCTGCACCTGAACACGCTGGTGGCGGGTGATTTTTTCTGCAAGAACGTGTGGACGCTGCGGGGCAAGCGACAGGCTTACGCGCGGATGTTCATGCACGTGGGAAGCCGTAGGGTGTGGGTCTCACCGGTGATGTATCACCCGAACGGGGAGTGGGTGCTGCAGCAAGCGAGGAATCTCTTGATGTGGCTGGAGGAGCAGGGACCTGAGGCGAGTCATTTGATCCATGATCGGGACAGGAAATTCACTGCGGGGTTCGATCAACTGCAGCGTACTGCCAGCGTTCGCGTGGTGAATCACCGGTCATGGCACCGAATGCCAACGCGTATACGGAGTCGTGGATCGCGACGGTGAAACGCGAATGCCTGGACCACTTCTCGTGCTTCAGCCTGGGGCACGTCGGTCACTTGGTGCAGACTTTCATTGGCTACTACAACCGGCGCCGGCCGCACCAAGGGTTGGGTAATCGGGTATTGAGTCAGCCAACCACACCTCGGTTGAAGTTCGACCAAAATGACGAGCCTATCGGCTCCATCGGCTGTCGGTCCGAGCTGGGTGGCTTGCTCAAATGCTACTACCGGCGAGCGGCCTAAGTCGTCACGCCGATTGGCTTCCGTTTTCACATGTCAATGAACTGGGTGTCCTACCGAACCTGCTGGCGGTGACTGTAGCCGTTATGAATCTACCTTCTGGGAATCTTGCGAGATCAGTCCTATTCTGGCGAAAACCGATCGAGTTCCAGTGGAGAATATCCAGTGCCTACATTTCGGAGCAGACCGAAGCAATTATTGATCGCTTGCATTTCCGCATGCACCAAGTCTATTCGAGCTCTTTAGCAAGCAGGCGTCCGTTTGCGGCGACACGACTGGTTGTGCTTTGGAAAGGCTGCCCCAGTATCCCTCGTTCTGGATTGACCCGTTCGCTTGGCGCAGACTCCATGAAGACTTTTAAGTCTCGGATCTTCTGAGCTCTTGCCGACCCTTGAACCCCAAATGCAAGACCCCTTCCAAGTTTGAGAAGTAGGTCTGGCGCTGCTCCCAAAGACAGATAACCACGGTCAGGCAGCAGTGAAGTCTTTTTCCATAGTTTCCAGGCCTCATCAAAGCGTTCTTGTTCGCAATACGCATCGAGAAGAAGTACAGACGCAGGCGTAAGAAAACCAGTGCCTGTAATACCGAGCTCGACCATACCCTCGTCACTCCTAGGATCTACGCGCACGCCACCTATCGCAATCGAAAACTCCGTTACGTTTCCGAAAATGTCTCGCGTATGCACATCAACGTGCGGAATTTCTTTAAAGTGGCGAGCAAACAATTCGAGTTCCCGGTTCACAACATAATCCAAGGCTCTTTCAGCTTGCGTTGAACGAGCACCCTCGCCATGCAGCATGATCTTTTGTAGTTCTATAGCGATAAGCCCAAGAACAGAATCCTCCCCAACGTCTCCTCTAAATTCGTGCTCGTATGAGTCGGGCAATCCAACCTTCATCAGACGTGAAAGACTTGGAGCAAATCTGTGTTTTACGAATGTCTCGATCTGCGGCCTCAGCTCCCTTGCGGCTGCATCAAGCACACTCTCCCCGTTCATCTGTCGATCTGTAGGTACCGACGCAGCCACAAGTAGATCTTTTACAAATCTGGAGACGTCGGACTCCAGCCTTTCACGCAGCGTAAGGGCCTCTGCTTCCATTTGTGCTTTGGCCATCCGCCATGCTTCTTCTTGTTCTGCTTGAGCGAGCCGTCGTGTTTTTTCTCGGGCTAGGCTCAGCCGTATATTCTCAGCAAAATGGCTCGCCAGGCTCGGATTCAAAGCGGCAAGCGACGCATCGGCCCCAAGCATTCCCACGACTTCGTCAGCATTCATCCATAGGTACTTCCAGTCTGGCCGACGGACCGGAATCCGCCCTTCGGGAAAAGGAGCCTTCGACGCGTCGAAGACGTCTCCGTCTTCAGTAGATCTGTCCGGGGATTTCTGCGATCCCATCCTGATCCATTTGGCCCATGCATCTCTAAACCTGTTGGCCTCATCCATGGACTGGACGGTGGCCACCACGATCCTGCGCTGCGGCACGGCGGCTACCCACTCACCCCCCTCGGCAACAACACGCAGCCTCGATCTTGAAAAGTAGCGATCCTCATCACTTCTTCCTTGTGGTGTTGAGCGCGACCACGCTGATTCGTATCGCGACTGGAACACCGATGAACCGTTTCGGCTTACCGTCACACTAAAAACGCCCGGCCAAAGCGTTCTTTTCCCGGTCGATTCGTCAGGCCGCGTCGATCTCTCATGTGGCTTCGCAAACACTTCACGTTCTGTGTCGATGCTTCTTCCGCCAAACATGAAGCCTTCTCGAGACTCCAGAATGACTTGAAAGAGTTCGGTAGGCTCTTCGCCTGTCTCGGAAGAGATTGACTCAAGTGGAAGATCCGGACGGCAAGCCCACGGAGCGATCTTCCGGCTTGTCATGATCATTGACTCTGATCTATCAACGATACCCGACCAGACATCTTCCGCGTCCGTTTGACGGCTGTGCAATCGGCCTTTTCGCGAATCATGAATCACCTCAACCAATTCGATTACGTCGCCTGGCGTACCTACCAGTTCGTATGTCGTCCTTACGGTTCGCCGCTCTCGGGCGCGTTGTGCCTGGAGTGCCATGTAGAGCTCTGCGGCACCCATCCCGCGACGAACGCCGCCTGAAGTCGTCGCTTCTGGATAGAAATCCCTGAGCACGATCGTTGATATCCCATCGCCGTAGAGGGCATTCAGCTGGCCGTCCCTGTTCGCTTGGGCTGTGAGAGTGAGGTCCGAAGACTTGGCTTCTGTAGAGCCCGACGTGGTAGAAGACGCGTGACCGGATTCCGCCTGGGTCGGTTCCACCGGCGTGGACCCTTTGCGGTCCTGCGGCGAGTCGGAACAAGACGCGCTGAAAAAGGCACAAACGATGAAAAGGCTCGTAATCGATTGTCGCGGGTGTATCGCCATGTGTAGTAGCCAGGTCGAAGGGTTTTTGAAGGTACAGTGGGTGCGGGTCCGGTTTATCCTCTCGGAGAGCCTTGGTGTGATCAAGTTTCTCAAGTGCATACTAAACACCCGTGTGCATACAATGAAAACGAAACACGACTTGGTTGAGCGATCTCGCTCACTATGGCAGGTGACGGCGGCCACGGAGCCTAATTCGGCGGCCGTAACCGCCAGAGTGATCGCACGGACAGTTTTGGATAGTCTCGTGCCGGGGCGGAATGGCGCGTTCCTTCCGGAGGGTTTTGCAGGAAGACGGGACGCACCGTCGCTACAAGCGACTAGAGTTGAGCAGGATGGAGTTTTGCCGGACGTAGACACTCTGTCTCCTTTCTTCCTCAACACGCGGGCCGGGAGTATCAGGGTCGGGTAGTCAGGGCTTGCTGCTCGGTTTCGGTTTTCCGGCCGCTGCCACAGGTGCTCACAGAGAGGAACTGGAGCGTCTGGTGCCTGCCCCAGGTCTTGCGACTGGTACGGTTACACACAGGAGCCGCGAGCCGTCCGACTTTTACCTAGCTGTTCGTTTGGGGTGGCATGTTTATCGTTTGACAACGCCTCAGCCGCGGATCGCTGGGCGTCGCGTTCGGGCGGCGATCCCTGCAGAGTCTCCTGTTATCCGGTGTGCCTTCTGCCTTTGGGAAAGTCCCGATTTCCAATCGCCTTGCCTGCCGTTCTGTCTTCGCGTCTTGGGACCCGGTTGCTGCATGCCCTAGGGACCAATACTCAGCTAGTGGATCATTCCGGCGGCATTTTGTCAGCAAAGAGATCAATAAAGCTCCGATCGGTCCGCGGTGTGTGGTAAGCCGGCGCGGCCTGTCGTGCCGACATCGAAGAGTACTGGGGATCGATCTCAAACGCCCCTAAGCCCTCAGACTGGGTATACACGGCCATCCCACGGTAGTACATGGTTTCGCCCGACCGGCGGGCGATGTCCGACACGGGTTCCAGCATCTTCCATTGGTCGGCAAAGATGGCGGGCCGACCGTTTAGGACCGCCAGGCTGTACCCGTACATGCCGGATTCCACGTCGACACCGGTGTTCGCGTCTGTCGCTTTGCGGTGTTCGGCCCAGACGTAGGCCATTCCCTCGCGGGAGATTTCGTGCCAAGTTGAATAGCTTGCGAACAGCCCCGTCCCGAAACCACCCTCGTGGCCGGGTACGACCAAGAAGATCCAGTGGTCATCAATCACTTCAAAACGTAGCATCGACATGACCTCCTCTAATTCGCCAAGGTGCGGGTTGATTTCGCACGGTAGGACGTCGAAACAGCCTCTGGCGATCAGACTCAGGCCGCTCTGTGTCTCAAGAAAGACTTCAAGCCCCAGAACAGGCTCGACAGGTTTTCGATCAGCGTCGTGTCGCGGTTCGTGCCAAGTGATCACCACAAATTGATCTCGAGCTTTCTCGGGGCCTACAACGCCGATGCGGTGAAAACCAATAGTGTCGGTGGGTTGTGGGGGTATGTCGAGGCTGGGCGAAGGCTCTTCGATCCGATTTCGTAGATCGCCGGAGAAGCTCTCGATCTGTTTCTGCAGAAAACGTCCGCGAGCGGGGTCGCCGGTCTCCAGCCAACCGAGGTAGGTCGCAACGCCGACGACTGTCTTGACTTGAGGATCGGATGGTGTTGTATCAGCCCCCCCGATGGCCTCTGCCTGGCGTTCTAGAGTACATGCCGATCCCCCAAGGAGCGCGGAGCCAGTGAGCATCGCCATACCCGCCGGAGCAAGCCAGCGTCGCATCAACAGTTTTCGTTTCTTCATTGAGTCAATCCTGTGTTAATCAGTACTCGCCTTGCTCGGCGTTTCGTCTTGAATGAAGTCGGCTGCTATCTGGAGGAGTGGGCAGTTCGTTTCCCACAGGGTCTTGCGTGTGGTGCCAGGACGCCCGGTCTAGTTCAAGAGGCTCGGCGGAGTCCGTGGTCTCGGACGGACGTCAAGGGGATGATCAGGCGGTGGACTCTTGTAGGTTCGGGGGGATATCTACGATCACGCTCCCAGACTTCCAAAGCTCTGGACGATAGCCATACCGAACACGAGAATTAGGGCCATCGCAGGTGCCGACCGGCTGGTCTTGCAGACCGCGATGGCCCCAACACCGGCGGCAATCCCCGCCAGGTGGGCGGCTAGGCAGAACGGACAGACCCGTTCCAGCACCAGCACTTGGACGGACACGAACCAGGCCGGGGTGAAGAGCAAGACCCAGCCGAGCACACCAGCGATGGACTGAAACCCGGGCGTGTGCCGACGCGTCAGTGACAACAGCATGAGCAGGTAGACGAGCAGTGCCCAAGCGGTCACAGGGACGCCCAAGAGGGCACCCCATGGTGTCCGTTGGACGCTCCCCTCGGCGGGAACGCTTCCCATAAGAACACCGGTCAGCAGCGACACCGCATTGAGGGCCACCCCCTCCAGGCAACCCGCAAACGCGATCAGCAAGGCGATCTGTCTTGGCGTCGATCTGAGCTCTGCGTTCATAGACACGATTCTTCTCCGTGGCGTGTTTGGCCACCGCGGCGTGGCCGCGGCGGCCAAGTTCACTGTTTGGATCCGTCAAATGCCTCAACAATTTGGCGGGGTGTAGCAGGCGAGGGCGACTACAGGTGCGAGGGCTGCAATCAGCGCGGCGAGCGAGAGGGCCAGAAACACGGCGGTACGGCGAAAACGGGACATAACAGCTCCTTTCATGAGCGGGTTTGAGGACTGGACGGTCCAGCGACCGCCTTCAGGAGGAACCCGACGGCAAAAGACGGAAGTCAGGCCGCGCTGTCAAAAAAAAATCAAAAAAAGAAAAATCTCTACCCGCCCCTAACTCAACGCGGTCTCGCCCGGGTCCTTGGTGATGAGCGTTACTCGACATCACTACCACCCCACCAAGGAACCCCCCATGACACTTCACTGCACCATCCTCAGCGGGCATCGAGCCCACACCGAAAAAGCGTTTGACCAGGACATCGTCCGCATCAGCCGTGGGAGTGATGCCGACCTGCAATTGGACCCGAAACTCGACCGCGGGGCCGGCGTCAAGGGCCACGTCGAAATTCACCGCAGGCCAGACGGCTACACCGTGCGGTGTACCCACCGCAGCGGGGCCGCTCTTATCTGGCAAGACCAACAGATCGACCTGCGGCAGGGCGAAGAACAAGGGCTGCGACAGGACGTCGAGCTCCAGTTGGGCAAGAACGGCCCACGGATCGGCATCTCGGTCGGATCACCCTCGGGGCACGCACCGCGGCGTCCGTTGCCTGCAGCCGCGTCCTTCAGGGGAGTGGCAGCCGCAGCCCGTCTCACGCTGACAAATCGGCTCAAAACCACTCCGAAGCCCGTACGGCGTGCACTGGCGTGGTCGTGCCTTCTTCTGGTCGCGGGCAGTCTTGCGGTTGGATCTCACGCCGCAGCAAAGGCAGAGCGCCACCGGCTCTCGGCTCAGCTTTCTGATGTCAGGCTTGAAGCCGAGGAGCGATGGCGGGCCCAACAAGACAAAGCGGCACAAGAGATCGGGCAGATCAATGTGGCCCTCGAGGCCTCTCGATCGACTGTGCTCGCCCTTAACGCCCGGGTACGAAAGGAACAATCCAATGCGGCGAAGGCGACCGCCAAGATCAAGCAACTCCGCGAGAGGCTGAACGATGTGGAAGAGGCGGAACAATCCAATGCGGCGAAAGCCAACGCCACGATCGAAGAGCTGCGCGAGAAGCTAGACGAGGTGGGCCGAGAGGTTCGGAAGAGTGTCCCTCAGATGCTTCGCGATGCCAGCCCTTCCATTGCCGTGGTCGGACTCATCGACAATAAGAATCAGTTCAGCATGGTCGGTACCGCGTGGGTGGCCAAGAAACGGAAGCTGGCGACCAATGCCCACGTGATCAATGAGTTGCGTAAGCAATACAAAGACGCAAGAGCCGAAGATGCAAGTATCAGAGCGATTGCACGATTCAGCAGCGGTAATGCGAGAGACGTCGATCTCGACCTCGAAGCGTCGCGCACCCATAAGGGATACGACGTGTTTCGCAAGCACCTGGCGACGCACATTGTCGACGGGCGGAATGGCAGGCTGGCACGCTACGGCCCCGGCCGATCCATCGAGCTCTTCAAAGTCGGGATCGCGTACGACGTGGGCTACCTGGTCACCAAGACCGACGCAGGCCCGGTCCTCCCTATCGCGTCGGAAGCTCAACTGCAGGAGCTGGCGCCTGGTGACGCGATCGGCTACGCCGGCTATCCCTCCGAAGGCCTGCTCGCCACCCGCATCCGGACCAACCCCGAAATCCACGTCGGTCACCTCACCGCGATGACCAATTTTGTCTCGCAAGCGGACACCTTTGAAAACAGCCTCATCCTGGCTCACACCATCCCGACTGTCGGCGGGGCCAGCGGCAGCCCCTTGATCGATGAGAACGGCCTGGTCATTGGTCTGGTGTCGCACGGCTCCGCGAAACGCGCCCGCACCAAGCACGGCGCCGCCGAGCGCATCATGCTTGGCTTCAACTACGGCCAACGTGTCACGCTGCTGCGTGAAATGCTGACGTACGGCGCCGACCTCACGCCAAGCAGTGAGATTCGCAACGAGCTTCAGCATCAGTTCGACGCCTTGGACGTCATCTCGCCAAAGGAGCGGGCCCATCAGCGTGCACGGTTTGGGGCTGAATGGACCATCGAGAAGCTCGTGAAGGCAGGCCACTTGCCCGCCGGATCTGTCCTAGACGTCGATGACTGCAGAACCCATGTCGTGTCCTGGGATAAGTACAGGTCCCGACAGCAGCAAGAGGTCTTCTTCAAGTCGGGCGAATACATCATTGTCGCTGCCACCGATCTCCCTACCGACTTACGGTTGGCCGCGACGCACAACGGCAACATCCGATGGACAGATACCAACATCAATGCGGGCACAGAGGTGCTAAGTATGACGATTACCGGTATCGCCAAGCACGTGCGTATGAACTTGCACGCCTACCGAAAATCTGAACTGGGAGCTCCCGGCATGACCGTCTATTACATCTTCCCGGTGATCCAGGAATAGGCTTTATTGGTTAGGCGTGAAGTAGAATCGCGGCCGGACTACTCGATTTCGATGTGGTTTGCCAGCTGCGTCTGATGTCCTCACTTGCATGCGAGATTTGATCATGGAATCGGATAAGGGTTCTCCCAGCCGACAAGTAGACTCCCGACTGGAGACGTTCAGCCAACAATGGCGCGACATAAAGGGCAGGGCCGGTAGCACGCCCGACCTCTCCTCTTTCCTCAGCCTCCCGGTTTCCGATGAACCAGACAGCCGCGAGCTGATCCGCGTGGACTATGGGAACCGTGACCGGCTCGAGCTCGACTGCTCGTGGTCTCACTATCAAAGCACGATCGGCCCGATCGACCCGGAGTCGCGAGTCGCTAAGCTCCTGCTCGAACTAGAGATCGAACGCTTCAGAGACCTCGGCGTGGACGAACCGTTCTCGGCAATACGCGATCAGGTCAGCGACGCATACTGGCCGATCCTGGACGGCCTTGAGTCCGAAACGTCAGACGAGCTATTCGCGCCGTCTCATGAAGGGCGTCCCGCTCTTCAGTCAACCACCGACTCAGCAGCTGTTGATTCATCGCCTCCGCAAGATGCACAGGTGCTTGATGTGACGCCGACCATGCCTGGGAATACCGTCTTCGCTGCGCTGGAAGCCGGCGAGATTGAGAAGATCGGCCAATACCGCCCGATCCGCCGGATTGGCTCGGGGGCTATGGGAGAAGTATGGCTGGCTGAGAACACAACCCTGCGCGGGTTGGTTGCTCTGAAGATCCTCAAGACGTCAGTCCACGGACGCCAGCAGATCGAGTTAGCGCTGGCCGAGGCACGCGCGGCGTTCGGCATCGATCACCCCAACATCATCAAGGTCCTGGATGCCGGAAAGATCAAAGACGGTCCCGGACTCATCGTCCAGCAGCTTGCGTACGACCCTAATCCCAACAAACCGGACGGCGTCGCGCTCGGCGTCCGGCTCTCCAAGCTCCGGAAAGACAACGTTCTGACGCCAACGGCTGTCGCCGAGATCATGTCGACAGTCTGTCTGGCCGTCGCGGCAGCTCACGGACAGGGGCGTATCCATCGGGACATCAAGCCCGCCAACATCCTTGTCACCCCCGAGTCGCACCGCCCGATGCTCCTTGATTTCGGCCTTGCCTCCACCCAAAGATCTCAGGCTCCGACTTCGCAAGCATCCGGACTTGAGGCTGCGGGACAGACACTGGGCGGCGGCACGCCTGAATACTCCTCGATCGAGCAGCTTGCAGGCGACCCGTCCAGCCCCGCCATGGACATCTGGGCGCTCGGCGTAACCCTCTTCGAACTGTTGGGTGGGCAGCGGCCCTATGCAGACCTCGGCCGCTTCCGCGATGAATTTCCAGATGCTCCGGATCAGGCGATCGCGAAGGACTTCACGGAACAAATCAGAGCCAGCCCTTCGCCCGCTCCGAGTTCAGTCCGACCGGGAATCCCGGGCGTTCTCGACCGAATCTGCCAGAAGGCGTTGTGTCTACAGCCCCTGGACCGCTACATCTCACCTCTTCAGATGGCCGACGACCTCAACGCTTGGCGGAACCACCGGCCGACCAGCTTTGACACGTCCCGTGGACGCAGGCTGCGACTCTGGTATCGCCGAAACCGGGCCTGGGCCACAACCGCAGCCTCTTTGATCCTCACGCTGATTGTCCTGACCACCATCTACGTCCAATCCATCCAGGCCGAGCAACGGCGGACCGCGAACGAACGTGACCGGGTACGAATCGAGCAGGCCAAAACAGTCGCCGAGCGCGACGAGAAAGAATTTCAGCGGCTTCAAGCCGTAGCCGCTCGTGATGAGGCCGAGGCGGTCACACGCCTCATGCAAGAAGCCCTGATGACGAACAACCCTTTCTACGAGGAATCCGAAGTCACCATGCCAAATTTCCTGGCGGGCATCTCGGATCGCGTTTCCCAGATCGAGGAAGACGAACCGATGGTCGCGGGCCGTATCCATTCAACGCTGGGCTTGACTCATCACTCGCTGGGTGACTTCGACAAGGCGATCTTCCACCACAACAAAGCGTACAGCCTGAGAAGGGCGGTTGTCGGTGAGTCCGACGCACGGGTTGTCGCAAGTCTCCACAACGAACTGACCAGCAAACTCGCCTCTTCGGCCTACTACAGCGGCGACGTGGAACGTATGAAGACCGACCTGACATGGGCGGTCGAGCATTTCAGTAGTGTGCTCGGCGATTCCCACGACAAGGTCTACTGGGCAAAAGCGAACCTGCTGTTCGCAGAAGCGCGGGCCAATAGCCAAGAAACCTTTCAGCGAGAGATTCAAGAACTCTCGTCCGCATCACCTCTGAGCCCCCAGAAACCAGCCAGAAGAAACAACTCACGGGCCCGTGTAGGTGTCGACGCAGACGCCCACCGTGTGCTCATTGCACGAGCGGAAGATCTACTGGAGCGTGCAACGGCTGCCAACGGCTGGCGGTCTACCGGCGCTCGATTGTGCCGTGTCTATCTGATGTCGCTGTACCTTGAATCGAACGACATCGATTCGGCGATTTCGATCCTGGAGTCGGAGGATTCCAGTGCCGAGTGGGACGTTCTTGAGTTTCCTTTGGCAGCGCTGATGCTCCCTCTACTCAAGAGCTATCAACTCTACGACACCGGACAGCCCACGAGGGGATGGGAAGTCCTTGAACCCGCGTTGAGGCGTGTCGACCGCATGCCTCTCCTTCCTCGCGCGCTGTACGCGAGTTTCCTCACGGAGATCAACAAACTTGATCCGAACGTCGCGAATAGTCTCAAGATCACTGCTTACATCCATAACGCGGCGAAAACCGACCTTGGTCAGTTACGCATGGCGTCCGCCCTCCGGCTGATGAACCGCCACTCGGGAAGCAAGGAAGCCAATCGGGCTGTGGCAGTCCTGCTTCAATTTGAGCACGAACAGGGCAACTCCCTGGCAACAGCGCTACTCGGCGCGATTTTCATGGAGGGCCTGCCGGGTATTGACAAGAACATTAAGAACGGCGTCTGGCTCGCCAAGAATGCCAAAGCTCAAGGAGAGATCTATGGCGCCTATTTTTTGGGCATTCATTATGCCAAGTCAGGGGATCATCTTGCCGCCTACGAGAATCTAAACAGGGTGGTCGACACCGATCATGCAATAAAGCCCAGCGCTTTGACGATGATTGCCTATCTCATCCCGAGGCATCCGGCTTGGGCGCGAGAGCAGGGCCTCGACTATCTCGAAGTCTGTTTCCGCGCGGCAGCCGCGGGGAGTGCTGCCTCCTTGTCCAATGCGGGTCGCGCTTACAACCGGGGTGAACTTGCCCCACTTCTGCCTGATGTCGCCTTGACTTGCCTGTACCTCGCGGCCATCGACGGGTTCCCCGAAGCGCAGCGCGTGCTTTTGGCTTGGCTGAGCCCCCCGGATGCGGACGAGACCTTCAACTCAATGCTCTCTCAGCCTGATGGAGAACGGGAGATCTGGTCACGGCTTATGAAGTCCATGTACATCCCCGAAGTCCACCGCGCGGCCGGTTGGACCCAGGACAACCTCACGGAACAGACGCCACTCTTCATCTTTGCCGCCGCCGGCCAGCATCATGCGGTTCGCTACATGCTGAATCGGGGGGCAGCCGTGAATGAACCCGGGCCTCGCTCTTTCCTGCCCATTCATATGGCCGTGTTCCACGGCAACCCTGAGTCGGTTGGCCTTCTTCTTGACGCAGGGGCGGACGTTAACCGACAAGAAGGACTGGATGGCGATACGCCACTCCACATTGCGATCAAGAAGCGAGACAAGCCGCTGGTTGAGCGGCTGCTTGATTCCGGGTCTGATACGCTCATCGAGAACCGCTTCGGGCTCGATGCGCTGGAGGTCGCTCAGGCGTCGGGAGATCGCAAGATCGTCGATCTGATCCGAAATGCAAGAGCCAATCCTCCGTCCTAATATGCTGTCTGAGGGACGTCTATGCCCGAGAGCGATGATCCTGGCTATGCCTTCCTGCTTGATGACAACGTCTATCAATTGCTGACCAATTACGCCCGCTTGCGTATCGGACGACGATCCGGCCAGGCAGGCCTAGAGCCCGAGAGCGTTGTGAACAGCGTGATACGGGGTGTCATCGCACGTGACGACATCCTGGAGGCGGCGAAGGATGAACGCCACCTTACGGCGATGCTGTACACAGCGATTCGCTGGAAAGTCCACGACCGGTTGCGAGACCGAATCAGGACGCAGAATAGATCCGACAAGGACGTCGTCACTGACGTACTCAACCCAGGACCTCTGGGAAATCTGACGGCGTCCGAATCGATCCCCGCCTTCGATCGAGACGGCCAGAGACAATCGACGGTTCAGAGACTGCTCGACGCCTGCCGCAATGATCGGGATCAGGTGCTCGTGGAATGCAGACTATTAGCCGACCCGCCTGAGCCATGGTCCTCGATCGCCGATCGCCTGCGTCAGAAGCAGGGCACCCTCAAGACCTCGATGACCGGACTGAAAACCCGATTACTTCTCGCCCTCATTGATCCGATGCGGACCAAGGTCTCGGGCGAAGACTGGATGATTCTCAAGTACACCATTGCGCATCGTTATCCGGGTAGTAAGGCTGCTCGCCTCTTGGGCCTGCCAGTTGATGAGATTCGCGAACGGTTCGAAGACGTACTCTTTCCCAAGCTCGTGACCGAGCTAAGGGTCACAGGTTTGGCATTACTCTGGCAGTTGCACGGTGGTATGGAGCGGTCAAGCAAGGGGAGACAAGACTGATCAAAGCGACAGGAAGAGCCTGAAAATAGGCCCGATCATCAAACAATTGTTACGGAATTCCGGAGTTCATGGGATCCGCACTCGCCGTGAACGGTAGATCTGGAATGTCTTCCAATGAGGAGTATGTACACCTGTGAGTAACAGATCTATAAGTTGGTGACCGCAAATCAGAAAAACGCCTAAGCCTATGTATCTGGTCTCAACGGCCTAGCCAAGCTCAGTCTAGAACGTAATCGGTTTAATCGCCGTTCGTGAGTACACCTTCGGGGAACGTCCGGCTGATCTGGCGGTTCTGGTCGTCGAACGTGAATTCAGTGATATGAACGTTCGGATCAGTGATCGACCAGAGTGTTCTCTGGGATACATCAACCAGTCTCTGTTTCGAGCGGCCGTTTGAAAGGTCGCTCGGGCTTATTGATGTAAGTTGTGTCAAGGTTTGAAAGTGCCGGCGGGGCTAACTGAAGATCAGTAAGGAGCTTGTGTGATGTCAGGCCTGAATACCCTAACACGGCTATGGTCGTGGAGTCATTGCCTGAGATGTTGAGGCCAGAACAGGGAGGAGAAGGGGGTAAGCACGACCCGGCAAAAGGGTAGGATTTGGCGGTTGGCTTGGAGGTGTTCCGAATTGTTGGCGCTATGCCAATACTGGGTTTACGAGCGAGAGGGTTTCGGTTGAATCGTGGTGTATT
>JBCDIM010000002.1:0-118111 GCA_038749105.1 Planctomycetota bacterium | reverse complement strand
CGTTTGGCGGCGCGGAGGAGGATGTGGTTGACGAGGGTGGACTTGCCGGAGCCGGAGACGCCGGTGACGACGGTGAGGCCGCCGAGGGGGAAGGCGGCGTCGATGCCTTTGAGGTTGTTTTGTCGGGCGTTCTTGACGATGAGGGCGTGTTTCTTGGGGTCCATCTTCCGGCGTTTGGTGGGGACGGGGATGGACTGGTCGCCGCGGAGGTAGGCGGCGGTGAGCGAGTTGGGGTCTTCGATGACTTGCTTCCGGGGGCCGTGAGCGACGACGGTGCCGCCGTGGACGCCGGGGCCGGGGCCGATGTCGACGAGGTGGTCGGCGGCGTGGATGGTGTCTTCGTCGTGCTCGACGACGAGGACGGTGTTGCCGATTTCGGTGAGGTGTCGGAGGGTTTTGATGAGTCGGTCATTGTCGCGCTGATGGAGGCCGATGGTGGGTTCGTCGAGGACGTAGCAGCAGCCGACGAGGCCGGAGCCGACCTGGGTGGCGAGGCGGATGCGTTGGGATTCTCCGCCGGAGAGGGAGCCGGTGTTTCGGGAGAGGTTGAGGTAGCCGAGGCCGACGGAGAGCATGAAGCCGAGGCGGGCGCGGACTTCCTTGAGGATGGGCTCGGCGATCTGGCGGTGTTCATGGGAGAGTTCGAGCTGATCGAAGAAGTCGCCGGCCTGCTCGATGGTCATCTGGGTGACGTCGTGGAGGTTGATGAGGCGGGCGTCGTCGTCGAGGTCGTCGGCGTTGGCGAAGGAGGCCTTGGTGCGGCCGAGGGCGTCGGGGACGGCGCCGTTGCGGGACTCGAGGAAGACATGGAGGGCTTCGGGGCGGAGGCGGGCACCGTTGCAGACCTCGCAGGGGGATTCGGAGAGATAGGCGGAGAGCTTCTGCTTGACGAACTCGCTGTCGGTGGACTCGAAGCGGCGCTGGAGGTTGGGGATGACGCCCTCAAAGACGGCGTCGTGCTTGGCTTCGTCCTTGGTGTCGGTGCCGTGCATGAGTATGCGCTGCACGGTCTTGGAGAGTTTTTTGTAGGGGGTGTCGGGGCTGACGTCGAAGTCGGCGCAGAAGCGGCGGATCAGGCGGTTGTAGAGGATGTTCATCCGCTTGCCGTTTTTGCGCCAGGGTTCGATGGCTCCCCCGGAAAGCGATAACTCCGGGTCGCCAACGATCAACTCCGGGTCGAACTCGAAGACGGTGCCGAGGCCGTTGCAGGCGGGGCAGGCACCGTAGGGGGAGTTGAAGGAGAAGAGGCGCGGCTCGAGGTCTTCGAGGGCACACTCGGGGTGGAGGGGGCAGGCGTGCTTCTCGCTGAAGAGGGAGTCTTCCCAGGAGCGGTCGTCCTGCATCTCGGCGACGATGACGAGGCCGTCGGCGAGTTTTAGACTTAGCTCGATGGAGTCGGCGACGCGCTGGCGGACGTCGTCTTCGCCTTCGCCCTTGCGGACGACGACGCGGTCGACGACAGCCTCGATGGTGTGCTTCTGGTAGCGCTGGGTTTTGGTGGTGAAAGGCGTCCCCCCGGAAGCTTTGGCTTTGGACTTGGCGATTTCACGAAGATCCATGACCTCGCCGTCGACACGGGCGCGGACGAAGCCCTGGCGGGTGAGGGCTTCAAAGACTTCTTTGTGGTGGCCCTTCTTGCCGCGGATGATGGGGGCGAGGACCATGAGCTTGGCGCCGTCGGGGCGGTCCATGACGTGGTCGATGATCATGGTGGCGGACTGGCGTTCGATGATCTGGCCGCAGGTGCGTTTTTTGGTTTCGGGGTGCCAGCAGCGCGGGGTGCCGACGCGGGCGAAGAGGAGTCGGAGGTAGTCGTAGATCTCGGTGGTGGTGGCGACGGTGGAGCGGGGGTTGTGGGAGGCGGCCCGCTGCTCGATGGCGATGGTGGGCGGGAGGCCTTCGATGCTCTCGACGTCGGGTTTCTGGAGCTGGTCGAGGAACTGGCGCGCGTAGGACGACAGCGACTCCATGTACTTGCGTTGGCCCTCGGCGTAGATGGTGTCGAAGGCGAGGGTGGACTTGCCGGAGCCGGAGAGGCCGGTGACGACGACGAGCTGGTCGCGGGGGATGTCGAGGTCGATGGACTTGAGGTTGTGGCCTTTGGCGCCACGGATGCGGATGGTGTCGAGGGGCATGGGAGGAGTTTAGGCGGGGCTCAGTCCGGCTGGGTTGCCGGCCCCGCCTCCTCGGCACGGATCACGGGTGTTTCCCAGCCGTCATAGCGCCCGCCGGCATGTTCGGCTAATTCGCCGAGTTTCCGCGTTACGGCGTGTATGTGCTTTAGGCTTGCGGGGTCGTTTCGGTGGACCACAAGAACCCATGGGAGTGGGTCGGGCTGGTCGCCGTCACGTCCCGACCGCTCGACTTCAAAGCCGAGATCGGTGGTTGTGGCTTGAACCTGCTGGAGTGCTTCCTCGGATGCGAAATAGAGCCAGTGATGGATGGGCCGTGGCGTGTCCAACACGTCCTGGTTCTCGATCAGGATGTCGACAACACGACGGTTACGGATCCACTGCATCCGTTCTGAAGAAGGCAGCAGGTGTTTCCGGTAGAACGACCAATCGGCATCCAACTGGGAACTGACTTCAACGGTATGGGTCTCAAGGCCGGCTGCGGTATTACGAAGAGCTTTTTCGGCACCGGCCGGTCCCATTAGAGAGATAGACCAACGGCCGGCGTGTCGGATGCGGCCGACCGGCAGGAGCCCGGCATCGGAACCCTTCGCGTAGAGCTCGTCTTCAAAACGATTGAGCCGATCCACTTCCTCCCGGTCACTGCCCATCCCGTGCGGACCGGGTTGATTGATTTGGATCGTGACGGTGTAGCGAGTAGGAAAGTCTTGCAGCGGCAGGTGGTCGGCGAAACCCAGATCAACAAAAGTAGAACTGTGAGCACCGTCGATCACGTCTGGGTAAAAGTCCCAGTCGGACTCAAACGCCTCGGGGACCCCATCAGGCAGTACTTCTTGAGCCGAAGTCACGCCGATGAGCGTAAGGCAAAAGCCCAAAGCGGCGGCGATTAGGCTCGGTCGCCTGTAGGGGTTCATAGCTAGGCGTCGGGTTTAGAGCGTCGCGGAGGTGTACGGCAGGAGGCTCATGTAGCGGGCACGCTTGATGGCCTGGGCGACGAGGCGTTGCTCGCGGGCGGTGAGGTTGGACTTCTTCCGGCTGAGGATCTTGCCATTGGGCGTGAGGAACCGGCGGAGGTCTTCGCTGTTTTTGTAATCGACGTAGTGGGTGCCGTTGGAGGACTTGACGACGACTTTGGGGGGGGCGGTGGTGCCGAAGGCGTTGAATGCGGACATGGGGTTGCTCCGTCTTGGGTTAGAGAAGGCCCAGGCCGTTGGTTGGGGTGGCGGGCCGACGGTCGAACCGCAGAGTGTATCAAACGGAGCGAGGATGGCAACGCGTGTCGGCACCAGCAAAAAAACTCAAGGATGATCGGCCGGTCGAGCGATATTTGATACGTCATGAGGTTTTCTGACAGGCAACGATCGGTGCAGATCGCTGAACCGGGTACGCTTCCGGAGGGGGTCTCTCCCTCGCTTGCCTCCAGATCCCATGGCCTTCAACCCTGCCTGTCCGACCGTCCCGGCTCTACGCCGGGTTTTTTTGTGGGGGATGCCTGCTTTAACACCAAGGAATTGAAGGGACCGAAAGATGAGCGCTGCTGCTGATCGCTTGCACCACTTTGTCCGAGGGCTTGAACAGACAGACCGTTACATCGCGATGATGTACTACGCCGACGGGCTGACGCCGATCGAGATCGGGCTGGTCTTAGAGCAGCCGACGACGGAGATCGCCATGCGGCTAGATCGACTGCGGGGTCAGATGAAACGGGTGCTGGAGGCTAACGCTCCGACCGTTGGTCTGCGTCTGGCGGTGGGTTGAGTTGGCTTGAGCGCGTAAATCAACCCTGGGTTTACGCCGCTGGCGGGAAGGGTCAGGGCGTCGGTGGGGCTACATCGGTTTTTCGTCGATCGTCGCGTCGTGCACGGCCAGGAGCTTCTCCTTGTCGAAGATCATCTCCTGTCGGCTCATGCCGACGGTGTCGTACATGTGGGTGAGCTCGATCGCATCGACGGGGCAGGCCTCTTCACACATCCCACAGAAGATGCAGCGGAGCTCGTCGAGGTCGAACTTGATGGGGTACTTCTCGCGGTCGTCCCAGGGTGAGGGGGCGCCCTCGATGTGGATGCACTTCGCTGGGCAGGCGGTGGAGCACATGAAGCAGGCAACGCAGCGGACCCGGCCGTCTTCGTCGCGGTTGAGCCGGTGGACGCCGCGGTAGTTGGCTTTATGGAGGCCGCCCTCGAGCAGGGGGAGGTCCTCGCGCCGCTGTTCGGGGTACTCCATAGCCTTGTTGTTCTTCCGGGATGAGCCGCCGACGGCTCCCACCATGTGGCGGAGCGTGGTCCCGAGACCCTTGAAGACCTCGGGCAGGAAGAACGCCTCGGCCACGTTGAGCGGCTTCTGGTCCACGATCACGGTGTCTGAATCGTTGATCGCCATAGTTGGGCTATCGTACCGTTGCGGGATGGGGCTAGCGTTGAAACTGGGTTTCATCTGCCGGGGCGGAGCGTATCGCCGGCGGGCGGTGTCGCCGTACAGGCGTTCGGTTTGGTGCTCGTCGCAAGGGCGATGCGGTACGGCCGGCTTGGTTTTGAGATCTGGGGTGGTTTGACATCCACGAAGGGTGGGCTATATTTGCATAGTATCTCGAGATACTATTGTGGTTCACTAGGTCTCATCGGTCTAACGTTTTCTGGGAGGAGCTCATTGATGCGTGCACTGGTTGGACCCACAGCCTTGGCTGGGACGCTCTTTTACTCCGGGCTGGCTCGTGCGGTGGTGACCAGTGGTGCTCCTGGTCACCTCCCCCAGGACCGCATTACTGCTGCGGGGACCCCGATCAACGGCATCGACCACGATGGCGTGGGCTTCGTTGAAACCGTCACGCAGGACCCCGTCACCGATTTCATTGCGGGCTCAAGCGGGTCGGCGTCGCTGCTCTGGACCGGTCGACATCTCCTGACTGCCGCCCATGTGATCACCAACAACCAGGGGATGATCAATGTGAGTCCCAGCACCAACCCGGTGTTCACGAGCAAGATCACGTTCAATACCACCGCGGGTGACCTGGTCTACGAGTTCCGATACAACCCTCAGCGGCCCAATATCTTCATCCACCCTAACTGGGACGGTTCTTTTCTCGATGGCGGAGACCTGGCGATCATTGATCTCGGCCAGACCGTCGATGAGATCGTCCCGCGCTACAACATCTACACCGGCGATACCGCCAACCTCATCGATACGGCCTACACCCAATTCGGTTACGGCCGGTCCGGCATCGGTACTCAGGCGACCAACTTCGGCGGGGGCACCAAGCGATGGGGCATGAATACCATCGACCTCGCCCAAGACGACAAGCAGCTGCTCAACGGCGACTTTGATAACGGCAATACCGCCAACGATTATTTCGGTGCCCTGGACTTTGACACCTACGGCGGGTTTGAGTTCGCCACGGGCCTTGGTGATGTTGAGTCCGGCATCGCCCAGGGCGACTCGGGCAGCGCAGCCTTCATCACGATCGACGACGAGAACTACCTGTTCGGCGTGCCGTCCTACGGCATCGCTGACATCCGTGAGGTCGATGTGACGGATGCGTTGGACTTCTCCTTTGGCGAGTCGTTTGGTTTTGCCAGCACATCACCTGCTCAGGACTGGATCTTCCAGGCCGTTGCGATCCCTGAGCCGGGGGCGTTGACACTGACGCTGGTCGGTGCGGCGACCGTACTGGTCCGACAACGGCGTCGACGCCACTAAGCCTGTGGCCCGATGAATCAGTCGTTGGTCCAGAACCGGGGGTGGAGCAGGACGAGGACGGCGAAGACCTCGAGCCGGCCGAGGATCATCCAGAGCGACAGCAGCAGCTTGGCGGCGGGGGTGAAGAAGTCGAAGTTCTCCATGGGCCCGACGCGGTGGAGGCCGGGCCCGACGTTGAAGAGGCAGGCGAGCGAGGCGGTGGCGGCGCCGACGAAGTCGATCTCTTCGCCGCCGGTCTGGAGGACCATGACGCCGACCGAGCCGAGGGCGAAGAGGGCCAGGAGCAGGAGGATGTAGCCGACGACGGCGAGGCGCATGGTTTCGTCGATGGGGCTGCCGTTGACGCGGAGGGTGCGGATGACGTTGGGGCGGAACACGCGTTCGACCTCGTTCCAGACGACCTTGGCGGCGACGACGATGCGGATGATCTTGAGCCCGCCGGTGGTGGAGCCGGCGCAGCCGCCGAGGAGCATGAGCCCGAGGAGGATGGCGTCGGCGAGGAAGGGCCAGCGGTTGAAGTCATAGGTGGCGAACCCGGTGGTGGTCATCAGGCTGGTGGCCTGGAACGCGGCGGGGGTGGCGGAGTCGGCGAAGCCCACGGCCTGCTCGTCGCCGTTGGTGGCGAAGAGCGTGGTGCCGGTAAGCGAGATCATGATGACGATCGTCGCGCCGATGAGGATGGCGAGGAACACGCGGAGCTCGGTGTCTTTCCAGACGGCCCCGAACTGGCGGTTGACCAGCCGGTAGTAGAGCCCGAAGTTGATGGCCCCGAGGACCATGAAGGCGATGGTGATCCAGTCGACCAGGGGCGAGCGGTAGTGCCCGACGGAGGCGTTGAGCGGGCTGAAGCCGCCGGTGGCGACGGTGCCGAAAGTGTGGCAGACGGCGTAGAACCAGTCGAGGCCGGCGAGCTTGAGGCTGAGGATGTTGGCGAGGGTGAGGGTGCAGTAGATGACCCAGAGGACGCGGGCGGTCTCGGAGATGCGGGGGCGGACGCCCTGCTGCTGGGGCCCGGCCGCCTCGATCTGGAAGAGCTTCTTGCCGCCGATCCCGAGCATGGGCAGGACCGCGACGAAGAGCACGACGATGCCGACGCCGCCGAGCCAGTGGGTGAGCGAGCGCCAGAGCAGCAGGCCGCGGGGCAGGCCCTGGATGTCGGAGAGGATGGTCGCCCCGGTGGTGGTGAGCCCGGAGACGGCCTCGAAGTAGCAGTTGCTGAGGCTGCGGAACTGGGCGGCGGTGGTGTAGGGCTCGGTGGAGTTGGGCAGGGTGTCGGGGGCGATGAGCCCGAAGGTGTAGAAGGGCACCGCGGCGAGGGCGGAGCCGCCGATCCAACTGATGGCGACCAGGAGCAGGGCCTCGCGTCGGCCCATGCTGTCGAGCTCGCCGCTTCGGCCGGCGAGGATGAGGATGACCCCGACGAGGATGGCCGCGCCCGTGCCGACGCCGAGCGCGGTCAGGGCTTGGGGTTCGAGGGGGACGCCCTGCCGGGCCTGGACCGCGGAGTAGATCAGCGGCACGAGCATCGCGATGGCGACGACGAGGCTCAGCATGCCGACTTGTCGGATCAGGTAGCGGAAGTTCATGAGCGACCCATGGCAAGGATCGGCAAAGCGTCAGCCGTCGCCGAAGAGTTTCTTCAGGGCCTTGGCCTGCTGGGCGGGGGCGATGACGATGGCGGTGTCGCCGTACTTGAACTGGTTCATGGCTCCGGGCACGAAGGCTTCGTCTTCACGCTGGATCGCGGCGACGAGGCACTGCTCGGGTAGCTTGAGTTCGGCGAGCGGAGTGCTGGCGATCTCTTTGGCGGCCTTGGTCACGCGGACCTCGAAGACCTCGGCGAGGCCCTGCGCGAGCGGGCCGAGGCCGTGCACGTTGCCGGGCTCGATGAGCCGGACGATCTGCTCGACCGCCGAAGTGCGGGGGCTGAAGCTGTGATCGATCCCGATGTGCTCGAGCAGGTGCAGGTAGGTGCCGCGCTGGAGGATGCAGATCGCGTTGGCGACGCCCATGGTCTTGGCGCGGGCGGCGGCGAGGATGTTGGTCTCCTCGGCGTCGGCGGAGGCGATGAAGGCGTCGGCCTGCTCGATGTGTTCTTCGCGGAGCACGTCGGTCTGGATCACGTCGGCGTTGATCACCGTGACCCAGTCGATCTTCTCCGAGAGCTCCTGGGCGCGGTGCTCCCGGGCGACGAAGAGGCGGACCGAGGTCTGGCGGTTGTGCATCTCGCGGCAGAGCCAGACGCTCTGTGTCGACCCGCCCATGATGATGACTTTGCGCTTGCGGGCGTGCTCGGCCCCGAAGAGCTTCTGCACCTTCTCGAAGCCTTTGGCCTCGCCGATGACGGTGACGACGTCGCCCACCTGGATGGTGGTGCTGGCGACGGGGAGGAACGCGGTGCCCTCACGCTGGACCGCGGCGATGCGGGCGCCGTCGAGCTTGAGCTCGACAAGGGACTTGCCCGCGGCCTTGGCGTCCTTGGCGACGGGGAGGCTCTTGAGCTGAATCTTGCCGGTGGCGAAGTTCTCGACGGCGGTCGCAGCGGGGCTGCGGATGGTGGCGGCGATCGCGCGGGCGGTCTCGAACTCGGGACAGACCAGGTGGTTGATCCCGAGGTGGTAGGCGTAGTCGAGGTCTTTGCGGTCGTAGTACGGGGAGTGGTGGACGCGGGCGATGGTTTTGCCGGCCCCGACGCCCTTCGCGGCCGACGCGGCCAGGAGGTTGACCTCGTCGATGTTGGTCGCGGCGATGAACAGGTCGGCCTTGTGGACGTTGCCCTGGCGGAGGATGCTGGCCTCGGCGCCGCTGCCCTCGAGCAGCCGGACGTCCATGGTCTGATCGATGGCCGCGAGCTTGCGGGGGTCCTGGTCGATGATCGTGATGTTGTGGCCGTTGGCGGAGAGCACCTCGGCGGAGTGCCGCCCGACCTCCCCCGCGCCGCAGATCACCACATCCATAAAAGCTTCTCCGGTCGGCTCGTGCGCCGCAGTCTAGTGCAGGGCCGGGGGATCCGTAGGGTCAACGCAACGTGTGGCTTGGAGGCCTGCAGAACGGCCGCCACGGGTGCGAGACGCGTGGCGGCCGGTGAGCGGGGGTGGCAACAGGTTCGGGGCGCTTAGTCGACGGGGACGTCGACGGTGCGGACCTGCTCCTGGAGCTTGTTGATCTCGGCGTTCTCGGCGGCTTCGGCGAGGGCGGCGGCCTGCTCGGCCTCAACCTCGGCGAGCTGGGCCTGGGCCTTGGCGTCTTCGGCGGCGCGACGCTCGGCGAGGGCCAACGCCTCGGCCTGGTCGGCCTCCGCGGCGGTGGCCTTGGCGAGCGCGAGCTCCCGGCTGGCGAACGCGAGGGCCTGGGCGGCGGCGGCCTCGGCGACCTTGGCCTTCTCGACCGCTTCGGCGTGTTCGGCCTTGGCGAGCTTGGCCTGCTCGGCGGAGGCACGGGCGTCGGTCACGGCCTGGGCCAGGTCCTTGGCCTTGTCGCGGGCCTGCTGGGCGGCGAGCTGCGCGGCTTCGGCTGCACGCTGGGCCTCGAGGGCGGCGGCGCGGGCGTTGGCGGCTTCGGCCTTCGCCAGCGTCGAGGCCTGCTCGGCCTGGGTGGCGGCGAGGGCGCGGCGTTCGGCGGCTTCCGAGGCATTGCCGAGCTTCTCACGGTGGATCACGGCCATGCTGTTGGCGCTCGCGGTGGCTTCGCTGGCGATGCCCTCCTGCAGCGCGGAGGCGGCCTTGGCCCGCTCGGCGGCGGCGGCCTGTTCGGCGGCACGGGCCTCGGCTTCGAGCACAGCAGCCCGGCGGGCGGCGGCCTCGGCGAGCAGCTGCTCGTGACGCTTCTTGGCGGCGATGGCCCGCTCGACGTTGGCGATCGAGGCCTTCATAACGTAGTAGGGCTGATCGAACTGGCCGAGGATGTTGCGGCCGCTGAGGTGGCGCATCGAGGTGGTGAAGTAGAGGTAGCCGTCGGGGCCCATGGCGATCGAGTCGGGCCAGCGGAGGCGTTCGTCGGCGACGAAGGTCTCGATCGTGCCGTCGGGCCGGCGGACGAGGATGGCGTCCTTCTCGAGTGCGGTCATGTAGAGGTTGCCGTCGGCGTCCATGTGCATGCCGTCGATGACCGAGCCGGTGGAGCCGAGGTCTTCAACGGCGGCGGCACGCTGGGCGTCGCTGACGGTCGGGTCGGCGACCAGGTCGGTGGGGATGCGGTAGAGGGTGCGGCCGGTCAGGGCGTGGTAGTAGAGCCACTGGCGGTCGGGGGAGAGCTCGACGCCGGCGACGTTGACCTGGGGCGTGCGCCCGAACAGGTCACGCCAGCGGTAGGCACCGATCTTGGGGACGACGGTGGCGTCGGCCTTGGTGGACTGGTGGGTGAGCAGGACATTGTGGGTCTGCCGGGTCTTGAGGTCGACGACGTAGATGCCGCCGCGGCCCGAGTCGGTGATGTAGGCAACGGCCTTGTCGGGATCGACACGGAAGTCGGAGAGGTAGCTGTCGCGGGCGAAGTCGCGGTAGTGGTCGAAGTAGAAGACCTGGACGATCGAGTTGTCGGCGAGGTCGATGCGGAAGAGCTTGGGCCCTGCGACGACGAGGCCGGACTGGTTGCGGGGGTTGCCGGCGTCGAGGACCCAGAGGTGGTCGTCGGCGTCGACGTAGAGGGCCTGGGCGCAGACGAAGCCGTTGAGTGCGGAGGGGCCGCCGCGGCCGTTCCAGCGGTTCCAGGACTCGGAGGGGAACGCGGTCAGGCTGCCGTCTTCGTGGAGCTCGGCGACGGCGGGATAAGGCTTGTCGTTGAACCAGGGGAAGGTGACGAAGGTGCGTCCGGTGCTGGAGACGGCGATGCCGGTGGGCTGGCGATCGTCAAACGTACGGACGTTGACGACGAGCTTGTCCCAGACGGGCTCGAAGCCTTCGCTGGGGCTGTGGTCGGCGACGCGGCAGCCGGGCAGCAGCAGGGCGATCACCGCGGCGGTGAGTCCGGCGGCGGCGGGGAGCCAGCGGGGGGCGGAAGAGCGGGGGCCATTGGGGTGGGGCATGACAGGGTCCTTGAACCGGGAAAGGCTCGGGTGTGGATGTGGGCGGTATCGGTCGGGCGGGCTGTGCCGATCAGGGTGTCAAGCGGGATTGGGGGTGCTGGTGGCAGAGGGGGTGGGTTTGTGACGGTTATGCCGGATGGTGGGCAGGTAGCAGCTGTGGATCAGGGTTGCGGGTACTGGTGGGCTGCGGCCGATAAGCTCTGGCATGGCTGATGCAGTGCATTTACCGGTCCCGCTGAGCCTGGCGAACGAGGCGGAGGTCCGCCCGGTGTGGCAGGTCTTGCTGGACAACGGGCTGCCGCTGACGATCCTGTTCATCTTTCTGGTGGCGGTGATCGGGCTGCTGCTCAAGGCGAGGCGGAAGGACAAGTGCCTGAAGCTGTTCAACGGCGACCACGCGACGCTGCTGGGGCGCGACGGGGCGTGCACCTGGGGCGATGCGCGGGTGTACAGCCAGGGGCTGGAGCTGGCGTTCGATCGGCCGCACGTCACGCGGCTCGGTCTGACCAAGGCGTCGGCGTTGGTCTATCCGGCGGTGTTGGAGGGGTCGTACGCGTTGTGCCGTGTGGAGGCGGGGTTGAGCGACCGCGAGTGTGCAAGGCGTCGTCGGCAGGTCCGGCGGAGTTTCAGGCCGGGCATAATCCGGCGGACCCTACGCACGCTGCGCAACCTGCTGAACACGCTGCGGGACGCGTTCAGCCAAGCGATGAACGCGATCATCGGGGCGCTGGCGAAGTCTCGGCCGGGCGACAGCGTGCTGGCGAAGCAGCAGAGCGGGGTCACCGACATCGGGCAGACGATCCTGGGCGCAGCGGGCAACGCGTACGAGCCGATGCTCGAGGCGCACATCGGTCGGCCGGTGGTGCTGGAGATGCTGCGGGACGTGGAGGCGGTCGGGGTGGGTGGCGCGGGTGGGGCGTTCGAGCTGGAGGGGTATCTGGTGGACTACACGGAGAAATGGGTCGCGGTGTTCAATGTCGAGCATAAGGAGACGGAGACGTTCACGCTCGAGGCCTCGGAAGACATCGAGCGGGGCCCGGCCAAGCTGGTGTTTACCGAGACGGACGTGACGGTGACATGCACGGGGCCGAAGACTTTGGTGGTGCACGGGTGCACGACGAAGGGCGAGCGCCGTGACGTGCGGGCGGTGCTGCTGCCGGGGTGTTCGTTGAGCCGACGGCGGGCACCGGGCGAGGGCGTGACGTTCGAGCTGGCCTCGACGCAGCGGTTTGATATGGTGGCTCCGCGGGCCTTGGCGAAGGTGTACTTCGGGGCGGACCGGCGGGACCGGCCCGACTGAGGCGTGCGGGTTCAGGACTGCACGGCGGGGACCCATGCCGTGGTGCGGCCGCCGATCTTGTCGAACTGGATGGGCTGACCCTTCGTGTCGAGCACGGCATCCTTGCGGGACTCGCGGATGTCCCAGCGGCGGTGGAACAGCCAGGCCTTGGGGAACTTCTTGTAATCGGCCCCGGCGTCGACGGCCTTGTCAACGATCGCTAGGAGGCGGGTGCGGACGCGGTTGATCTCGGCGTCGGTCAGGTCGTCGCTGCGGCGGTGCGGGCTGACCTTGGCCTGATAAAGGATCTCGTCGGCGATCCAGTTGCCGACGCCGGCGAGAAACGACTGGTTCATCAGCAGGCTCTTCATGATGGCCCGTTTGCCCTTGACCATCCGGCGGAACTCGGCGGCGGTGGGCGGCTCGAGGTAAGGGTCGGGGCCGAGGTTGGCGATGGGGTCTTCGTGGAGCGGGTCCTGGCGGAGCTTGATCCGGCCGAGACGTCGGGAGTTTTTGAAGGCGAAGTAGGAGCCGTCCGAGAGGTGGAGTTCGAACTTGCAGAAGCGCGGTCGCTCGTCGGGGTCGGTGTAGGCGCGGAACGAGCCGGTCATGCCGAAGTGGATGAGCGGCTGTGGACCGTCGCCGTCGAGCTCGAGCCAGAGCTGTTTACCACGGCGGCGGGCCGCCTGGACGGTGCGGCCCTTGAGCGTGCGGGCGAAAGTCGTGTGGGTCACGCCGGCGTAGACGATCTCGTCCTTCGACGTAAAGACCTTCTTGATCGTCTTGCCGACGCAGGCGTCTTCGGCTTGCTGTCGGCCACGCTCGACTTCGGGCAGCTCGGGCATCTATTGGTTCTCCGTCGGGGTAAAGGCTTTGCGTTCGGCCTTACGCCAGTACCGGCTGAAACGCTTGAGGTCGGGGGCTTTGGGCAACACCACAAAAGGCGGCGGCTCGATCCATTCGGCTTGCAGGGCGTCGCCCTGACGTCGCAGTCGTGGGTCCGGTGTCGCGGTGGCGAGGATGATGTCGGCCTGATGCTCTTGCGCAAACGTCGAGACCACTTCCGGGGGGTCGCCCTTGCGGATCACGACCGGCAGCTCGAGGGCACACTCGTACATGAAGACCACGCGCTTGAGGCTGATGCGTTCGTCGCGGAGCCAGCCGGTGTCGATGACGAACACCGCGGGGGTACTGGCACCGGCCGCCTGCAGCGCGGGGCTGTTCGGCGAGAGGTCTTCCTCATGGATCCAGACCACGGCGGAGCGGCTCATGGGTAGAGCCTTTCCGCGATCTCGGGGACTTCGCCGGTGAACGGGCTGGATCCATCGTGCGCGTTGCCGGTGAATCGACCGTCGCTGATGAAGACGAGTCCGCCCTGGTTCCAGAGATACGGCTTGTGGCTGAAGGTCGAGGCGACCCACTGCCAGGACAGGTTGTTGGACGCGGCGTCGCCGTCGAGCAGGTGCGACAGGAACCACTCGGCCCCGGCCTGCCAGCGGACCTTGCGCCAGTGCACGAGGTAGGACGCGAGCTTCATGCGGCCCTGGTTGTGGAGGTAGCCGGTCTCGACGAGCTCGCGGGCCATGGCGTCGATGAAGTCGATGCCGGTCTCGCCCTGTTCGATGTCCGGCGGCAGCTCGTCGGCGTAGTCGGCGGCGGCCCAGCCGGTCTTGTACTCCTCGCGGTCCTGCCAGACGTCCTCTCCTATCTCGGCCATCGCCTGCCGGAAGTAGTCGCGCCAGGCGAGCTCGTTGATGAGCTTGCTGCAGGGCTGCGGGCCGAAGCGTTGGAGCAGGTCGTCGCGGACCTCGGCGAGCGACAGGACGCCGTGGTGTAGGTAGGGGGAGAGCCCGGTGACCGCGCCGTTGAGCATGTTGCGGGTCTTGGCGTAGGCCCGGGGCTCGACATCGGCGAGTACCGCTTCGGCTTCGTGGCGCCCGCCGAGCGTGTCGGAGACGTGATCATCGACATCCGCCGACTCCGGGAACTGCTCCGTGCAGTAGGCGATCAGGTCGTCGCGTGAGTCGAAGTCGCGTCGGAGGTCCGGCATGGGGCGATCGTAGGCACGCCACCCCCGTAGCCGGCGATTGGCAATCGCCGGTCGCCCCCGCTCCCTCCACTGATGCATAATCCCATGCCATGTCTTCCCGCTCCTACGCCATTCTCGGCACCGGCGCCCTCGGCGGCTACTACGGCGGCCTCCTCGCCTACGCCGGCTTCGACACTCACTTCCTGCTCCGTTCAGACTACGACCACGTCCAAAAGCACGGGCTCCGCGTCGATACCCCGCACCCCCCCGGCGACTTCGCCATCCCGCCCGACACCATCCAAGCCTGCGGCGACCCCGCCGACCTCCCGCCCTGCGATGTCGCTGTGCTCTGTACCAAGACGACGCACAACGACCAGCTGCCCGAACTGCTCGCCCGCTGCGTCAAGCCCGACGGCGTCGTGCTCGTGCTTCAAAACGGCCTCGAACCCGAGAAGGCCGTCGCCGAAATCCTCTGCCCCCACCGCCCCCACCACATCCTCGGCGGCCTCTGCTTCCTCTGCTCCAACAAGGTCGGCCCCGGCCATATCCAACACCTCGACTACGGCCGTATCCACATGGGCGTCTACCAGCCCGGCGACGACTCCCCCGCCACCGCCCTGCTGCCTGGGGTTGTCGAGGACTTCAATGCCGCCGGCATCGACACACTCGCCGTCGAGGACCTCCGCCTCTCCCGCTGGAAGAAGCTCGTCTGGAACATCCCCTACAACGGCCTCTCCGTCGTCCTCAACCAGACCACCGATGTGATGATGGCCGACCCCGAGACCCGGAACCGCATCGAAACGATCATGCGCGAAGTTCAGGCCGCCGCCCTCGCCGTGGACGGCAAGGTCATCGAAGACGCCTTCATCGAGAAGATGCTCACCGACACCGAGCGGATGGAGCCGTACAAGACCAGCATGATGCTCGACCACGAGGCGGGCCGGCCGCTCGAGGCCGAATCGATCTTTGGCGACACCCTTCGGGCCGCCACTGGTGTCGGGCTCGACGTGCCGGAGATCAATACACTCTACGCCGGGTTAGCTGGGCGTTGACTCTCGGCCAATTTCCGTCATAATCCTCGATCCCACCGAGATACCGGCCGCCCCACGGGAGCGAGCCAGGCATGGGTCGGTGGGGACCCTTCGGCTTGGCCGAAACCCGCACCGTTGCACTCCCGTGCCTCTCTCCGCAACCCCTGATCTCTAGCCGATCCACACCCGAAAGAAGACCCGCCATGGCCGACGACCAGTCTGTGATTGATGCCCCTGAAACCGATGCCGAAGACACCAAGTTTGAGCAGACCGTCAAGGTCGAAGACTCCGGGCCGGCGAAGAAGACCCTCACCATTGAGGTCCCCGAGTCCCGAATCCAGGACAAGATCGAAGACTCGTACCAGACGCTGTCCGACGAGGCGGCGGTCCCCGGGTTCCGGCGTGGCCGAGCCCCGCGCCGGCTGCTGGAGCGCCGGTTTGCGTCGTCGGTCCGAGGCGATGTGAAGGGCCAGATCCTCAGCGAGTCGTACACCCAGGCGGTCGAAGAGCACAGCCTCGATGTGCTCGGCGAGCCGGAGGTCAAGGACATCGAAGACCTCGAGCTGCCCGAGTCCGGGGCGCTGACCTTCGTGGTCGAGGTCGAGGTGACCCCCGATGTCGCGCTGCCCGACTTCAGCGAGCTGAAGATCGACAAGCCCTCGGCCGACGTCTCCGACGACGACGTCGCCGAGGAGCTGACGAACCTGCAGCAGCGGAACGGTAAGACGACCAAGGTGGACAGCCCGATCGAGGCCGACGACTACGTCCAGGCCGACGCCGTGGTGTTCGCGGGTGAAGACGCAGGCGACGACGCCGAGGTCCTGCAGGAAGGCAACGGCGTGTACATCCTCGTGGCCGGCGAGAGCCGGGAGTACAAGGGCCACGTCCTGGGCATCCTGGTCCCGGACCTGGGCAAGACGCTGACGGGCAAGACGACCGGCGAGACCGTCACCGTCTCGATGACCGGGCCGCAGTCCCACGAGAACGAGAAGATCCGCGAGCAGCCCATCACCATTCGGCTGAGCCTGACCGGCGTCGAACGCCTCGAGCCCGCCCCGATCGAAGAGCTTCTGCCGCAGATGGGCATGGAGACCGAGGACGAGCTCAAGGACCGCGTCCGCGCCTACCTCGAACAGCGGGCCGAGCAAAACCAGACCGCCGAGATGCACCGGCAGGTCCGCGAGCAGCTCACCGAGAAGGTCGAGCTCGAGCTGCCCGAGGGCGTCACCGGGCGTCAGGTCGAGCGGTCGCTCGCCCGCACCCGCATGGAGATGCTCTACCGGGGCATGCCCGAGGCCGAGGTTGAGCAGCAGATCGCCGAGCAGCGTGACCAGAACGCGGAGGACGCCAAGCAGCAGCTCAAGGAGTTCTTCATCCTCGACAAGGCCAGCAAGGACCTGGAGATCGAGGTCGACGAGAACGAGATCAACGGCCGGATCGCCATGCTTGCCATGCAGCAGGGCCGACGCCCCGAGAAGCTCCGCCAGGAGATGGTCCAGCAGGGCCAGATCGAGCAGCTCTACCTGCAGCTGCGTGAGCAGAAGACGATGGACAAGGTCCTCGAGTCCGCGACCGTGACCGACGCTGCACCCGACGCCGCTTCGGACGACAAGCCGAAGAAGACGACGAAGAAAAAGACCACCAAGAAGAAGACGGCCAAGAAGAAGGCTGAAGAGTCCGACTGAGCCGAGCCTGTTCCGCCCCGGGCTTGAAGACCTCTGCGAAGCACGCGCATGAACACCAAACTGGTCATCCTGCTGGGCAAAGCGCCTTCGCCGATTGCCGGTGTGCTGTTCTGGAGCGCGATCTTGGTGCTTTGTGCCCTGATCATTGCGGTGGTGTTCTACGCGTTCTGGCGACGGATGCGGCGTGAGGAAGAGCCCACCGTCACGACGGGCTTCACCCTGCCGGATCTCCGTGATCTCCACAAGGCCGGCCAGCTCACCGACGAAGAGTTCCAGAACGCCAAGGCCATGCTGCTGGCGCGGAGCCGCGCCGAGATGGCGGCTGAAGAAGCCGCCGCCGCCGCGGACTCGGCTGACCCTGCGTCCCGATAAAAACCCGAATCGGCAGGCTGCGGCATGCCCGCCGCCCACGCCTGCCGATAAACACCCGTTCTCTCGCAATCCGCTCGCCTTGCGGGGTAAACCCTTTATCATGTCAGATGTCCGTTGCGTGACGGGCTCAACGCCAGCCCCGATCTGGTCGATCCTCCCCCCAGGGCCGCGTCAAGCCGCCCCCCCACAACGCCTTACCGGCTCCCACGACTCCAGCAGAGATCCCCGCTCATGTCCCAAGGCAATTCCGGCGACGGCGAAGGCCCGACCCAAAACTCCGGCACCACTACCGAAGAAAGCGGCGGCAGCGGCAGCGGCTTCAAGGGCCGACGCGTCACCACCTGCTCCTTCTGCGGCAAGTCCTCACGCGAGGTCGGGCCCATGGTCGAAGGCCCCAACGACGTCTACATCTGCGCGAACTGCACCGAGCTCTGCCAGAACATCTTCAAGCAGGAGCGTCGCCGCGTTCACTCCGGCAAGCCCGCGATCGGGGCCATCCCCAGCCCCCGTCAGCTCCACGAATTCCTTGACCAGTATGTGATCGGCCAGGAGATCGCCAAGCGCGCCCTCTCCGTCGCCGTCCACAACCACTACAAGCGGCTCCAGTCTGGCGAGAAGGACGCCGCCGTTGAGCTCGACAAGTCCAACGTCCTGCTCATCGGACCCACTGGCTCGGGTAAGACGCTGCTCGCCAAGACCCTCGCCCGCACCCTCAACGTCCCCTTCGCTATCGGTGACGCCACCACCCTCACCGAGGCCGGCTACGTTGGTGAAGACGTCGAGAACCTCCTGCTCAAGCTCCTTCAGGCCGCCGACTACGACCTCGAGGCCGCCCAGCGCGGCATCATCTACATCGATGAGATCGACAAGATCGGCAAGACCTCGCAGAACGTCAGCATCACCCGCGATGTCTCGGGCGAAGGCGTCCAACAAGCCCTGCTCAAGATGCTCGAGGGCACCGTCGCCAACGTGCCCCCCCAGGGCGGCCGGAAGCACCCCGAGCAGCAGTACATCCAGATCGACACGACCAACATCCTCTTCGTCTGCTCCGGCACGTTCGTCGGTATCGAAGACATCATACGCAAACGCCTGGGGCGTAAGGCCATCGGCTTCGGCTCCGAGGCTGCCGTCGACGCCGAGGTCAAGGACAAGGACCTGCTCGCGCACGTGCTCCAGGACGACGTCCTCGAGTTCGGCATGATCCCCGAGCTCATCGGTCGGCTCCCCGTGATCACCCCGCTCCAACGCCTCACCCCCGAGACCCTGGTCCGCATCCTCACCGAGCCCAAGAACGCCCTGGTCCGCCAGTACCAGCACTTCTTCTCAATGGAGAACGCCGAGCTCGAATTCAGCGAGGACCTGCTCTACGCCCTGGCCGAGCGCGCCCTGTCCCGCGACACCGGCGCCCGTGCCCTGCGCAGCGTGATGGAAGAGATCATGCTGGACCTGATGTACGACCTGCCCGACCTGCCGAACGATGGTGTGAAGTATGTGATCGATGAGTCGGTGCTCGAGGGTAAGCGTCGCCTTGAGGACCTAGCGATCTCGTCCAAGAAAGAGTCCGCCTGACGGTCTCGATTTCGTCCCGGGTCAGCGACCCTGGGCCGGCCGATCCGCGTAGACTCCTGAGTATCGCTCCGGACAGTCACCCCTGGGAGACCGCGTTTTGCCCAGTTCCACGCGACGGCGTACCACCCTCGCCCCCCTCCTCGGCCTCGCGATCGCCGTCACCCCGCTGACGGGTGTCTTACTCCCCACCGCAGCCCAGCCCATCGCCCGCGCCGTGGCTCCCGACCGCCCGGGTGTTCAGGCCGGTGACGACATCATCTCGCTCGCCCGCACGGGTCGCTACGCCGACCTGCTCACCCTCCTTAACGCCGAGCCCGTCAACCGCCGCCCCGCCGGGCTGGTCGCTGACCTCGATCGATACCTCCAGGCCGACCGCGACAGGACCGCCGCTCAGACCGAAGCCGCCGGCGAAGCGCTGGCCGAGGCCCGCTCCGAACACGAGGCCGGCAACACCGAGGACGGCATGGTCGCCGCAATCAAGGCCCACAGCCTCGCCCCCGACCCCAAAGCCATCCACAACGATGCCGTTGTCTTGGACCTCGCCCGCGTCACCCTCGAGCGTGCCCAGGCCGCTGAGGAAGCCCACGACTGGGTCGAGGCCATCAGCCTCTACCGCCTGCTCAACCTCCTCTACGAAGACACCAAGCGCTTTGGCCCCGACCTGAAGCGCGTCGCCACCCACATCCGCGTTCTCCAGCTCTACGCCCCCGACCAGCTCCGAGACCTTTACGCCCAGCGCGAAGCCCGGCTCGGCCGAGACAAGAAGCCCGACAACGACGGCCGAGACCCCGTCCTCGATGAAGAGATCGAGCTCGACCAGTGGGACACCCGCCTTGATGGCGTCACCTTCGAGATGCTCCGCTTCGCCCTGCAACGTGCCGGCGAACGCCACGTCGACAAGCAGTCCTTCGCCGACCTCGTCGCCGCCGGCATGATCGGGCTCCGTACGTTCCTCGACACCGAGGGCCTCGAAGACACCTTCCCCGTCCTCAACAACCGCGAGGAGCGTCAAGCCCTCCGCCGGTATCTCGACCAGCAGATCGAACGCCTCCAACAGCCCGGCGTCGAGCTCACCCGCTTCCCCGCACAGGACCGCCTGCAAGACGTGCTCGGCCGCAACGCCGATACCCTCAAGCTCCCCGAGTCCGTCGTCGTCTACGAGCTCACCCTCGGCATGACCGACGCCCTCGACGACTTCTCCTCCGTCATCTGGCCCACCGACCTCGAACGTTTCTCCCGCGACATCGACGGCAAGTTCTTCGGCATCGGCGTGCAGATCCGACGCGTCGACGGCAAGCTCACCGTCGTCACCCCCATCCCCGGCACCCCCGCCCAACGTGCCGGCATCCGCGCCGACGACGTCATCATGGAGGTCGACGGCAACTCCACCGTCACCTGGTCACTCGACAAGGCCGTCCGCAAGATCACCGGCGACAAAGGCACCGTCGTCATCCTCGGCATCGAACGCCCCGGTAACAAGGACCTCTTGCAGGTCCCCATCACCCGCGATCAGATCGACATCGAATCCATCAAGGGCTGGGCCCACGCCACCGACGGCTCCTGGGACTTCTGGCTCGATAAGGACTCGGGCATCGGCTACGTCCGGATGACCAAGTTCATCCCGCAGTCCGCCGCCAAGCTCGACGAGGCCGTCGACCAGCTCCGCGAAGACGGCGAGCTCAAGGGCCTGATCCTCGACCTGCGCTTCAACCCCGGCGGGCTCCTGTCCTCCGCCATCGACATCGTCGACCGCTTCATCACCACCGGCGAGATCGTTTCGACCCGCGACCGCAACCGACGCGAACGCCTGCCCTTCCGTGCCCGCCGGGCCGGCACCTACCCCGGCTCGCTCGACCTGGTCATCCTCATCAACCAGGGCTCCGCGTCCGCCTCCGAGATCGTCTCCGGCGCCCTGCAGCACCACAACCGTGCCCTGGTCATCGGCGAACGCTCCTACGGCAAGGGCTCGGTCCAGAACCTCTACCCCATCGCCACCCGCCCCCGGGTTGGACCAGACGGCGAGCCGCTGCGCTCCGCCCTCGGGCCACCCCTCCGCGAGCCCGCCGCCTACCTCAAGCTCACCACTGAGTACTACCTCATCCCCGGTGGCCGCGTCATCCACCGCCGCGCCGACCACACCCCCGCCGACCCGCAGTGGGGTATCACCCCCGATCTGCTGATCCCGATGACCGACGAACAGGTCGCCGACGCCCTCGAGCTCCGCCAAGAGGTCGACATCGTCCACCAGGCCGACGAACCCCTCGACCCCGACAACCCCCGTCCCGCGGCGGATGACATCCGCGAGACCGGCGTTGATCCGCAGCTCGAAGCCGCCGTGATCTATCTCAAAGCCCTTCAGGCCGCGACTGACCTCCGCACCGCCCAAGCTGATCGCGACCTCTAGCCCCAGGCTTGCACCGAGTCACACGGCGGCGTTGATCCGCATGGTCGCATCAAATCACCGGCCCCAACCGCAACCTATCTCGGAACACCAGGCCGGGCAGCTCGGGCACGTCACCCCCCCGCTCCGCCGACACCAGTGCTCGCAGCAGCCGGTTCCGGAGGATGGTCCGGAGCCGCTGCGGCCCGGTCGCGTCGTACTCCAGCACGCACCCCGCGACCGTTTCTGCCCCCAACAACAAGCCCGGCCAAGCCCAGTGCTCCGCCGCCGCCCCGCTCTCACGCCGCCCTCCCGCATCACGCCGCACCAGCGACCACACCTCGTTGAGGAGGCTCAAAACCGCCGGTCGCCACATCTCCCGCGCAAAACCCGTCAGCCGCCGTGCTTCATTGAGCTGCCCCACCTTCGGGTAGTAAAAATCCACCGTGTCATACAGCGCTGCCAGCCGGTGCAACGCGAAGTGATACCGCACCACATACGACCTGAGGCTCCGGTCGGCCAGTTCTGGATAGCCAAACCATCGCCGGGCCCCGGTCGGCAGCTCGTCTAACGCCAGACCCTCTTCACCGCCCTGCCCGTGCTCCAACACCGCCACGTCCTCGGCCTTCGGCGGGTGCAGCAGCACCGCGACCGCGTCCTCCCGGTCAAACAGACCCGATCGAACACACGACGGGCGTTCCGGCAGCAGCCTGCCCATCTCCCACGCCCGCGCCATCCGTCGAAGGCCTGCCGCCTTCCGTCCATAGCGTTCTATTAGCCGGTCGATCGGGACCCCAAACCCAAGCGCCCGCGCGACCAGCCGGCGGTCCCGATCCGTGAGCGTCCTCGGGCGTTCCGTAAACACGGCGTTATCGCCTGCCGACGCATCGTGTGTCAGCAGGAAACTCCGGATCGTTTGCGTCGGGCGATGCATCCGTTTGCCTAAGTGCACCGCGATCGGGTTAAGGCCTGCCCCCGTCTTTTCCTGCAGCCGACGGGCACGTCGAACCACCGACTTGCGCTCGGCGTCGCTTAGCCGTGAGTGCCGCGACGCCTCCTCCACTCGCGCCCCATACCGCCGCTTAAAGTCGGCCACCGCCTCCGGCGTGAACGCCACCCGCTGTCGTCCGCTCCCCGCCGACCCCGTCACCCATCGCCAGCGCAGGCCGTCCCGCCGCCAACGGTCCACCGTCTGTGCGGTCACCCCCAGCCGGTCCGCCAGGTCGGTCCCCCGCACCGTGCCCGGCCAGTCGCCCAGGCCCAACCCCAGGCCGTGCGTGAGCCGGTCCAGCATCACCCGCAGGTCGTGCCGTACCGCTTCACCAATCAGCAGCTCTGCGTCTTCGTCCCCCTCCCGGCGATACCCCGACAGCCGGTAGCTGACGAAGTCGTACGGATAGCCTTTCTCTTCGTCCAGTTCGTCGTGCAGAGCCTCGGTCGCCACGACCGCACGCCGACGCACCGCCACCGGGGCTCGCTGCAACTGCCTGGAGAGCTCCGCCAATGACGCACAGCGGTAGACCTCGGACATCCGCCGACTCACGCGACCCCCCGATCCCCCTCCAGCTCACGCCACTCCCGCTCAGGCACCACGTCCAGAGGCAGCCGGCCAGCCCACCGCGCGGGCAGCAACCCCCGCTCACCCGCCAGCTCTGCAAACCGCCGGACCGCCAGCAAAGCCCGCTCGTCCACCGTGTAGCGTAAGACACGACCCATGTAGTCTTCGGCGAGATCGACCGGCCAGCCATGCCCCGCCGCATAACGCTCGACGATCTGACCGATCCGACCCGCGTTGGCCTCACGCTGGGCCTCGAGTAATCTACCCGCCGCCCGCAGCTGCTCGGCCGGCGCATCCGCCCGCACCATCCACAACGCGAACACAAACGGCAGTGCCGTCATCCGGTGCCAAGCCTCGCCCAGGTCCAGCTCGAACGGATACCCCACCCGGTCCGGCGCCGCTGTGATCACCTTGTCGCCGATCAGCAGCACCGCGTCCGCCTCGGCCCCCTGCTCCAGCGGCAAACGCTCCGGCGTCACCCCGTAGACCGCTTCGAGCAACAGCCGCACGAGCACCACCGAAGTATGGCTGTCGCCGTCCAACGCCAGCGACCCAATCCGATCGATCGGGACCCGGCTAAACACCTTCACCGTCAGCGTGGGGCCTTCACACCCGATCATCCCGACCGGCAGCAACCGCAGCTGATCCGCCGCCGTGAAATAATCCACCACCGGGCACAACGCCACGTCCACCTCGCCCCCCGCCAGCCGCTCGGCCCACAACGACGGCACCCCCAATTCCACATCACAACCGTCGAGCCCATCGATCAACGGCTTAGCATTGATATAGCTCACGCACCCCACCCGTACGGCACGATGATCCGTCGTCGCTCCGGCCATACCGCATGATAGGTCGGGCACGCCGTGTAGCGGGCGGCCCGAAGGGCCCCGCTCATTCACAGACCCCACCCCCCCCCACCACCCACACCTCGTCCCACCACCTTGACCCACCCCGCCCTCACGCGGATGATGCTCCCCACATGTCCGAACCTGCCGAACAACCGACCGCTCAGGTGCTCGTGATCGACGATGAAGCCGACCACGCCGAGGTGATGTCCGAAGCTCTCCGCCGGATGGGCCACGTCTGCACCCTCGTCCATTCGCTGCCCGACGCCAAGGAAGAACTGCTGCACGGCAGCTTCGACCTGATTGTCACCGACCTGGTCATGGACGGCCCCGAGGACGGCCTCGAGGTCCTCAAGACCGCCAAGGACGCTCAGCCCCACGCGGAGACCATCATGGTCACCGCCCACGGCGACATCCCCACCGCCAAGGCCGCCACCCGTGCCGGGGCCTACGACTTCATCGAGAAGCCCCTCGACCTCGACTCGTTCCGCACCCTCTGCGGCAACGCGATCGAGGCCGTGTTCCTCCGTGCCCAGAACGCCAACCTCCGCGATCAGCTCGACGAACGCTTCGGGTTCGAGGGCATCATCGGCAGCTCCGCGCCGATGCGCGACCTGATTGTCCGCATGAAGCAGGTCGCCCCCTCTCCCATCCCCGTCCTCATCACCGGCGAGTCCGGTTCCGGCAAGGAGCTCGTCGCCAAGGCGATCCACAACCACTCCCGCCGATCCACCAAGCAGTACGTCCCGCTCAACTGTGCCGGGCTTTCCGAGTCCATCCTCGAAGACGAACTTTTCGGCCACGTCCGCGGCGCCTACACCGGGGCTGACAAGGACCGCCAGGGCCGATTCGAATACGCCCACGGCGGCACCCTCTTCCTCGACGAGGTTGGCGACATGCCCAAGGCCATGCAGGCCAAGCTCCTCCGCGTGCTCGAGTCCGGCGAGGTCGTTCGCCTGGGCTCCAACGAGACCCGGCTCGTCGACGTCCGCCTCATCTCCGCCACCAACCGCGACCTCGACGCGATGGTCAAGGACGGCTCGTTCCGTGAAGACCTCTACTTCCGTATCCGCGGCGTCGAACTCTCCATCCCCCCTCTCCGCCAACGCCGCGAGGATATCGCCCTGCTCGTGGATCACTACACCCGCCAATTCGCCAACGAGATGGAACGCACCCCGCCCATCGTCAGCGAAGACGTCCAGCAGGCCCTGACCGCGTACGACTGGCCCGGCAACGTCCGTCAGCTCATCAACGCCGTCCAGAACATGGTCGTTGTCGCCGAGGGCGACCGCCTCGAGACCCGCCATCTGCCCCCCGAGATCCGTGAGAGTGCCGGGCTCCCTGACACCGCCTCAGCCACCCCCGCCGCCGGCGTCTCGCTCGACCAGCTCGAGAAGCAAGCCATCCGCGAGACCCTCAAGCTCACCGCCGGCAACCGCGAACAAGCCGCCAAGATGCTCGGCATCGGCGAACGCACCCTCTATCGCAAGCTCAAAGAGTACGGGCTCAAATGATGCCGACCTCCGCACCGCGCATCGGCCACGGCTTCGACCTCCACCGCCTCGTCGAGGGCCGTGACCTCGTGCTCGCCAACGTGAACATCCCCAGCGATCGCGGCTGCGACGCACACTCGGACGGCGACGTCGTCCTCCACGCTCTCACCGACGCCATCCTCGGCGCCCTCGCGCAGCAAGACATCGGGCAGCTGTTCCCCGACAACGACCCGCAGTGGAAGGACGCCGACTCGGCCGTCTTCCTGCAAGAAGCGATAGAACGGATGACCACGGCCGGTTACACCCTCGGCAACGCCGACCTCACCGTGATCCTTCAGGCCCCGAAGCTCAGCCCGCACAAGCTCGCCATGCTCGTCCGCCTCGCCGAGCTCCTGGGCTGTGAGACCTCTCAGGTCAACCTCAAAGCCAAGACCCACGAACGCGTCGACGCCCTCGGCCAATCCCAAGCCGTCGCGTGTCATGCCGTCGTCCTGCTGCTCCCGGTGTGATCACTCCCCTCGCGCCGGCACGCCGCGCACGATCTCGCCTTCCCCCACATCCCGCGTGACCACCGCCCCCGCACCCACCACCGCCCAAGCGCCGATCCGCACGCCCGGCAAGACCCGCGCGCCCAGCCCCACCAACGCCCCCTCCTCGGCGGCAACCCCGCCCCCTAAGACCGCCCCTGGGGCCACATGCACATACCCCCGGAGCACGACGTCGTGCTCCACGACCGCCCCGCGGTTGATAATCACCCCCCGATCCACCCGCGCGTCGGTATGCACCATCGCCAATGGCCCGACAAAGACATTCGTCTCCAGCTCCGCGGACGGGCTCACGCACGCCTGCGGGTGAACCACCCGGTCAAAACCCGCCTCGCGGTCCGACGCCGCTTCCGACAAACGCCGACGCGTGGCGTTGTCACCGACCCCCACCACCATCGGGCTTGCCACCACATCTGCCTGGTCCGCCTCCACGATCAGCCCCCGCTCCAGCATCGCGACCGGCGGTCGGTCATCGATAAACCCCACCACCGATACGCCCGCCGCTTCTGCCGCTTCGGCGACCACCCGGCCGTGCCCGCCCGCTCCGTATACCACCAGCCCATGCGGTCCGGGCACCCGATGGATCAAGACACCACCTCACCCACGCCGCCGGTCTGACCCGAAGCCCTGTTATCGCCTGCAACATCCACGGGTTTCGCCGAGGTCTTGGGGTACTTCGCCGCAAGCGCCGCGTCCCAACGCCGACGCTGATCCCCTCCAGGCACGCCACGGAACACGCTCCCGCAGCGGTAGCACACCAGCTGGCGTTCCACCCAGAGCCAAAGCCCGATCTCCACGACGACCATCGCTCCAAACACCACCAGCCCCAGCCACGCCAGCCCGCTGCCCAGCAACACCAGCCCCAGCACCGCGGCCAATACCACCAGCGCGAACCCGACCACGGTGGGCACCGCTCGCCGGACATACAGATGTTCGCACCCGCACACCGGGCAGTGCCGGAGCCGACCCTGGTCATCGACCGCCCGCTCCCAGTCCAGCGTCCGCACCACCCCCGAACCGTCGTCTGCCCGCACCACCGTTGGCGGCCGATCCGCATCCACCCGAACCGTCAGCCAACGCCGACCCGTGCTGTCCTTCACATCAATCCGCAAGACGGACTCCCAAGCCCGCCCGCAACACACCCGAGCGGGGACCTCGAACCGCGTTCTATCCTAACGGCAACTATCGGTTAAACCCTCGGAACGCCACACAACCCGCGATGACACCCTCCCCGCCAACCGACCCGGCCCCCAGCCTCACCCCCGCCCAGGCCCGCGAGCTCGACCGCCTCGCCGTCGAGGACCTCGGCATCCCCTCCATTGTTCTGATGGAAAACGCCGCCATCAACGCCACCCTCGCCATCCTCGACCACCTCGCCGACACCCGCGAGCTCGAGCCCGCGGACGCCAAGATCGCCATCCTCTGCGGCGGCGGCAACAACGGCGGTGACGGCTACGCCATCGCCCGACACCTCCACAACTGGGGAGCTCAGCCCACCCTCTTCCCCCTCAAGCCCATCAACCAGCTCACCGGAGACGCCGCCACCAACGCCCACATCGCCCAACAGCTCCAGATCCCCGCCGAACCGCTGCAAGACCCCGATCGGCTTCAGCCCTTCGATGCCGTCCTCGACGCGTGGCTCGGCACCGGCGTCGCCGGCCCCCTCCGACCCGAAGCCGCCGACACCGTCCGCCGCCTCAACGACCTCCACCACCCCGCGCTCATCGCTATCGACTGCCCCACCGGGCTCAACCCCACCACCGGCCAGCCCGACCCCACCGCCCTCCGCGCCGAGCTGACCATCACTTTCGCCGCACCCAAGATCGGCTTCACGCAACCCAGCGCCACCCGCTTCCTCGGCAAGCTCGTCATCGCCGACATCGGTACCCCACCCGCACTCCTCGACCGCGTGCTCAACCACCCCGCCGAATAACCGACGCCAACAGCCGCGGCGCTACGCGTCGCTGGTCACCTCAAACACCCGCGTCTCCATCGCCATCTCGAGCAGTTCGACCGACGACCGCCCGTCCGCGTGCAGTTCGTGCAGCAGCATCCCCGTGCGGTAGCTCTCCGCCTCGTCTCGGAAGTACGCCGCCCGCACCTGCGTCCCCATCAGCGGCGGACACCACCGCCACCCCTCATCCAGCCGACACCGGTGCACATGCCCGCTTGCCACGAACGCCACGCCGTCACCCAACGCGTCGACCAACGCCAACCGACCCGCCTCCCCCGGCAGCCAATACCCCGTCGCCGGCCCCGCCGGTTCCCGCCACGCCTCCATCACCAGCGGTGCATGCGAGAACACCCCAACATGCCCCGCCCATCCAGTGATCCGCTCACGCACCCACGCCAACTGCTCCGCCTCCTCTGGCAAACCCGAACCCACCAGCAGCGTGTCGATCCCCAGCAGCAGCCAGCCACCCCACTCCTTCGCCACCCGGTCTGGCCCCACCGTCTCGCGCCACGCCGACACCCGCTCCGAACTCACCCCGTTCTCACCGACCCCCACGAAGTCCCCCACGTCGTGGTTGCCCGGCAACAACCAAACCTCATCGGCGCACCCCTCGAACGCCGCCTCCACCGCCGCCTTCGCCACCGCCAAGTCGCCCTGCTTCTTGAACCCGTCGTCCGTCAGATCCCCCGTCACCACCAGCAGATCGACCGCCCGATCCAATCCGCGCAGCACCCCGCCCGCCCGCTCCAGGTGCCGCCACGCGTACGGCCGGCCCGCGTCCAGATGCAGGTCCGACACCTGCGCAATCACCAGCACCTCATCACTCACCCCCGCATCCTAATCTCCCGGGCGACGCAGCCTCAGCCGCGTTGCTCCCGTCCCCTACGATCATTCGTCATGCCCAACGCCCTCCTCGACGCCCCGTCCCCCTACCTCCGCCAGCACGCCCACAACCCCGTCGACTGGCACCCCTGGTCCGACGAATCCCTCCGGCTGGCGGTCGACCAGGACAAGCCCATCTTCCTGTCCATCGGCTACGCGACCTGCTACTGGTGCCACGTCATGGAACGCCAGTGCTTCGAGCACGAAGGCATCGCCCGCCTGATGAACACCCACTTCATCAACATCAAGGTCGACCGCGAGCAGCGCCCCGACCTCGACGCCCTCTATATGACCGCCACCCAGCTCACCACCGGCTCAGGCGGCTGGCCGATGTCCGTGTTCCTGACACCCGACACGAAGCCGTTCTTCTGCGCGACCTACCTCCCGCCCGAACCGGCGCACGGCCGATCGTCCTTCCCCCAGGTGCTTACCGCGCTCGCCGACGCCTGGCAGCACCGCCGTGATGACGTGATCGAACAGGCCGATCACTTGGCAGACGCCGTGGCCGAGCAGCACCTGCCCGGCAATCCCGATCCGGCGGGCGAGATGCCGGGCACCGACCTGATCGACCGGACCGTCTCCGCCCTGCTCCAAAGCTTCGACCCCGAGCACGGCGGCTTCGGCGGTGCCCCCAAGTTCCCCCAGGCCAGCAACCTCCTGCTGCTCCTTACGGCTGTGCATCAGGGTGCGGATGCCACCAGCCGCATCCACGATGCGCTCGCCCTGACCCTCGACCGCATGGCCCGCGGCGGCATCTACGACCACCTCGCCGGCGGCTTCCACCGCTACGCCACCGACCGCATCTGGCTCGTCCCCCACTTCGAGAAGATGCTCTACGACCAGGGCCAACTGCTCCAGGCCTACGCCCGCTTCCTCCAGGACAACCCGGACCATGCGATCGCCCCGCTCTGCCGACGCGTCCTCCGCCAGACCGCCGACTACCTCGTCCGCGAGATGACCGACGCCACCGGCGCGTTCTGGTCCGCCCAGGACGCCGAGGTCGACCACCGCGAGGGGCTGAACTACCTCTGGACCGCCCAGCAGTTCCGCGAGGCGCTGCCGCCGGAAGACGCCAAGGCGGCCCTCAAGCTCCTGGGTCTTGACCGCGGCCCGAACTTCCAAGACCCGCATCACGAGGACGACCCGCCCGCCAACGTCCTGTTCCTCGCCGAGCCCTACGACCCCGACAAGGCCCTGCTGCCCCGCGTGATCGACACACTCCTGCCGATCCGCAACGACCGCAAGCAGCCCATCACCGACGACAAGGTCCTCGCGTCCTGGAACGGCATGGCGATCCTCGGCCTCACCGAAGCCGCCCTTGCCCTCGACGAGCCCGGCCTCCTCGAGCCCGCCCGCCGCGCCGCCGACGCCCTGCTCGCGCACCTGCTTGACGATGCCCAGAACCTCTCGCGGGCCATGCTCGACGGGCAACCCAACACCGCCGCCTTCCTCGACGATCACGCCCAGCTCACCGCCGCCCTACTCGCGCTGTACCGGGCTGATACGCAGCACCCCCGTTCGGCCGGTTACCTGACACACGCGATTGGGCTGGCCGACACCGTCCTCGACCGCTTCGCCCTCGCGCAGGGCGGCTACCGCGACGCCGCCCGCTCCGACGAGCTGTTCGCCTCCCCCGCCGACACCGATGACGGCGCGACCCCCAGCGGCACGTCCGTCATGCTCCACGCCCTGCTCGACCTCTACGCCGTCACGGAGGGCGCCCGCTGGCTGCACCGCCTCGACCTCGACCTCCACGCCCTCGAAGACCGGCTCCGCTCCCGCAGCCCCGCGATGACCCACGCCGTCCACGCCCTGGTCCGTCGGCTCAGGCTGCCGGAACCTCTCACCCACCCACACCGCGCGACCGCCCGGCTCAACGATGACCGCACCGCGATCCTGCTCCGCATCCCGCCGGGCTACCACGTCGATGCCGACGGCCTGACCGCCGACCCCGAGTTGCTCGGCGAGCTGCCCCCCGCGCCCCGGAGCGGCACCGCTACCCTCCCGATCCATCCCCCGTCATCCGACCGGCCGATCCGGCTCCAAGTCACCCTCTGCACCGACGACCGCTGCCTGCCGCCGCAGACGCTCGACGTGACCGCTGAGTAACCTCCTCTGATGATCGACACGCACTGCCACCTCACCTACCCGGGCATCCGTGACCGCCTGCCCGAGGTCCTCTCCGGGGCCCGCACGGCCGGGCTGTCCGGCATGATCTCCGTCGGCACTTCACCCGCCGATGCGCAGACCGCCCAGGCCATCGCGCAGTCCGAACCCGATGTCTGGTTCACCGCCGGCATCCACCCGCTGCATTCCAACGAGATCACCGACCCCGCCGCCGCGATCGACCACCTCCGCCAGCTCCTGGCCGACCCCCGCTGCGTCGCGCTCGGCGAGCTCGGCCTCGACAACCACTACCCCACCCCATCCCCGGAAGTTCAATTGCCGATCTTCCACACGCAGATGGAGCTGGCACAAGACGTCCCCCACACACCGATCGTCATCCACAACCGCAAGGCCACCGACCACACCCTGTCCGTCCTCCGCGAGCACGGCATCCCGGGCCCGCGCTGCGTCTTCCACTGCTTCACCGGCTCCGCTGACGAGCTCGACGCCATCCTCGACTATGGGGCCATGGTCTCGCTCACCGGGATCGTCACGTTCAAGTCCGCCGCCGACCTCGCCGCGGCGTCCGACCGCATCCCCCTGGATCGCCTGATGGTCGAGACCGACAGCCCGTATCTCACGCCCGCCCCGCACCGGAAGATCAAGACCAACGAGCCGAAGTATGTGACGGCTGTGGCCCGCTTCCTTGCCGAGCGGCGTGGGATGTCCGATGCCGACTTCGAGGCCGCCACCGACCTCAACGCTCAGCGTTTCTTCAGTCTCTCCGCCTCCGCCCCGCTGGCGTGATGCGTGATCAAGCCGCCTTGGCGATCGGGTTGCTGTAGAGGCCTCGCTCAGACAGGTACATCTTGAGCCGGTATTCATCGAGCGTGGTGGCGAACGCACGGAACGCCACCGCCATCTTGATCGGGCCGATCTCGTCCCGGTCGGAGATGACGCGGACCACCTCGGCCGTGGCCGTGAACTGGGCCGTCTTCGCCCCAGGCAGCATGATCTTCATCTCGACGGTCTGGCCGACCGGCAGGCGTTCGTCCAGCTCGAACCGCATCCCCGAGAGGCTCACGTCGTAGCTGTGCCCGGTCATGCAGTACGTCTCGTGCTCGGGCAGCCGGACACGAACAAGCGTGTAAGGGGCCGGCAGCGGGAGGCGCGGTTCGCTCCGCATTTCGGTAGCGGGGTGCATCAGGCGGGACATGGAGGGCTCCAACGGGGATACGGCAGGAACAGGACTTAGCGGGCCGGAACACCCAGCCTCACTCCACTCTGCCTCCGGCATCGTCGTGATCCACACCCCGCTTAACCCGCCCAGGCCCACCAAACCGCAAAACCGGAAGATTCCGCCGCCGCCCGCCGATAACACTCCAATGGCCGACGGCCCTACCCCAACGCTGCTGATCGGGACCGCACGCAGCCTGCGCCAGCTGATCCACACGCTGCACGTCGCGGAGCCCCCCGTCGCGGTCCTGGGGGCGGTGCTGCCCGAATCCGCCAGCGCCGACGCCGATCCGGGCTGCCCCGTGCTGGGTCGGCTCTCCGAGCTCGCGGTCGTCCTCAACACCGATACGCCTGAGCAAGTGCTGTTGACCCTCCCCCTAGCCATGCAGAAGGCCATCGGCAAGGCCACCGCCCTACTCGACCGTGCAGCGGTGACCTGGCGGTTCCTGCCCACGCTCGACGACCAGCTCGCCGGCCGGACCAGCTCCCGCGTGACCGGCGCCTTGCCGACGTCCGCGGGCACAACGCCCAGCCGCCCCGCCGCGGGGGCTCTGGACCCGGCTCTGCTCATCGATCGGACCCCCAAGCCGCTCGACGAGCCGACCATCGCGGCCAGCCTTGCGGGCAAGCGCGTGCTCATCACCGGGGCCGGCGGGTCCATCGGCTCGGAGCTGGCCCGCACCGTCTGCCGTTTCCACCCCGCGGAGCTGACCCTCGTCGAACGGGCGGAGTCGCCGCTCTTTGAGATCGACCGTGAGCTGGCTCGGGCCTTCCCCAGCCTCCCCAGGCGGGCGGAGCTGCACGACATCACCCGTCGGGGGGCGACCGCCGACCTGCTCCGCCGGGTCAAGCCCGACGTGGTCTTCCACGCCGCCGCCCACAAGCACGTGCCCATGATGGAGGTGCATCCCACCGAGGCCATCGAGAACAACGTCTACGGCACCCGGCACCTCGCAGACGCCTCCGCCGCCGCCGGTGTATCCCGCTTCGTCATGATCTCGACCGACAAGGCCGTGAATCCCTCGTCGGTCATGGGTGCGTCCAAGCGGCTGGCCGAGCTGTACATCCAGCACGTGGGGCAGCTGTTCCCCGACACCGTGTTCGCCACCGTCCGCTTCGGCAACGTGCTGGGGTCGGTCTCCAGTGTCCTGACCATCTGGGCGGATCAGCTCGCCCGCGGCGGCCCGATCACGGTGACGCACCCCGAGATGCAGCGGTACTTCATGACGATCCCGGAGGCCGCGGGTTTGGTCTTGCAGGCCGGGGCGCTCTCCAAAGGCGGCGAGGTGTTCCTCCTCGATATGGGCCAGCCGCTCCGCGTCTTGGATCTCGCCCACCGCTTCATCCGACTCCACGGCTTCGAACCCAATCAGGACATGCCCGTTCAGATCACCGGTGTGCGTCCCGGCGAAAAGCTCTTCGAGGAGCTCGCCTACCACTCCGAGGGCATGATCCCGACCGCCCACGACTCGATCCGCATCTGGCAGACCGACCCGCCCTCCCCGGCGATCGTCCGCCAGACCCATCAACGCCTCGACCGCCTCCGCAACGGGCCGCCCAAGTCCCCCGCCGCCCGCTCGTGGTCCACCGCCTCGCGTAATGCCGTGCTCACCGCCCTTCATGCCGCCGTCCCGGAGATGGTCGCCGCGGCAGCGGGTTGATCGTCCCTGATATCACAGAGGTTGAGAGACACAGAGACACAGAGAGCTTCCGGCACTCCGGGTTATTTCTGTGCCTCTACACAACCGCAGCACAACTCATTTTCAATCACACATACAGACCCACGCAAAAGACCTCTGTGACTCTGTGTCTCCGAATCTCTGTGATATCCAAACCCCGAATCAGTTCCCGAGCTGGAACGTCGCGAAGACCGGCAGGTGATCGGAGCCGCCGGTGAACGCTTCATTGCTCACCACCTGGGCCGAGCCGCGCACCACGCGCTTCGCCAGGGCCGGCGAGGCGAGCACGAAGTCGAACACGGCTGAGGGGAACCGGCCTTTGCTCGGGAGCGTGATCCGCTCGCTGCGCGGCTGACCCGCGTGCAGGTCGGTGAGCAGCCGGGTGCCATCCGCGTCGGTCTCCAGCAGGTGGGCGGTGGCGGGCCAGTCCCGCTCGTCCTGCGGCCGTCGCTCGTAGTCTGAATTGAAATCGCCGCCCACTACGACCCAGGCGTCAGAGTCCGCCTCGATGATCTCTCGGGTGATCCGCTTGAGTTCCATGGCTTCGGCCGTCCGCTGCTTCATGCTGTAAGGGTCGCCCTCGCGCGAGCTGTTGGACTTCAGATGCACGTTGAGCACCTCGAGCGGCCGATCGTGGCCGACATCGATCGTCGCGTGCATCACGTCCCGTGAGAAGCCCCGGATCACGCTGGGCCCGTCGTCGGGGTGGCGGAACTCCCGCAGCCGATAGCTCGCCATCCGCTTGATCGGGTAGCGGCTCATGATCCCCAGGTCGATCCCCCGGCCGCTGTTCGTCGGTGGGCAGAGGATGTACCGGTAGCCCATGTCCGACAGGAACTCGTGGGCCATCTGTGCGATGACGAATTCGTTTTCGATCTCTTGGAAGATCACCACGTCCGGTGAGCCCGCCTCGATCGCCCTTGCGATCCGCTGCACCGCCTCCCGCCGCTTCACCGGCGTGCCCTCGTCGCCCGTGTACGGGTCATCGAAGATGTCGAACATGTTTTCGACGTTGTAGGTCATCACCGTGATCCGCTCGGCAGGCCGGACCTGCAGAAGCGGGTCGGGAGTCTCCGCCGAGGCCGAACCCCCCCACCCAGAGCACCACGCCATAACACCCACCAGACACATCAGACCGACTGTTTTTCGCATCCGGTCATTGTACCGGCACAGCGTGAGCGGGGGTTAGCACCAGGTCAGCGGGCACCCACCGACGCCGACGCGCACCCCTGAAGCCAACGCGACCAGCCGGCGAGCTGGACCAGAGCGAACAGCCGGTGGGTGTGATCCGCTCGGTTGGCGTCGTGGGCCTCGACCATCTCGCGGACGCGGCGGGTATCGATCCCGAACCGGTCCAGGTGGGCCCCGGTCCCAAACAGCCTGTCCTCCAGCCCGTCCCGCAGCGGGCCCCGCAGCCAGTCCCCTATCGGCACGGCAAACCCCCGCTTCGGGCGGTTCACGATCGACGATGGCAGCACCCGCGCCGCGAGCTGACGCAGCAGGCCCTTGGGCCGGTTCCGCGGCATCAAGACCGAAGCCGGCAGATGCCCCGCCAAGTCCAAGACCGCCGACCCCAGCAGGGGGCAACGCACCTCCAGCGGCACCACCATCGACGCCCGGTCCACCTTCCGCAGCAGCTCGTGTGGCAGGTAGTGCATCAGGTCCCAACGCATCGCGGCGTGGGCGTGGTCGGCTTCTTCGGGCCAGTCGGGCACGGGGGGGGAATCCTCAAGCCGATCGTCAAACCGACCCGGCGCCAGGCGAGCAATCGTCGGGTCACGGAACAGGTGCACCATGTCGTGGTAGTGCTGTGCCGGGTGGTGCCCCGCCTTGGCGGCCTGCACCAGCCGTGACAGACGGGCCGAGGTCGATTTGGGTCTGCGGTCGTCGAACAGGCTGGCGGGGATCGCCCGCACCCACGCCCGGCGGGTCTGCAGCATCCGGATTGCGCGATACCGGTCGTACCCGCCAAACAGCTCATCGCCCCCGTCCCCCGACAGCGCGACCTTGACGTGCTCCGCCGCCGCCCGGCAGAGCCAGTATGTCGGGAGCAGCGAGCTATCTGCCGTGGGCTCACCCACCATCGCCATCAACCGGTCTAGGTCGTCGAACCCCGCTTCTGCCGGCGTCTCCAGCACCGTCAATGGCGTGCCCAGGTGCTTCGCCACCGCCTCCGCGTACGGGCGCTCGTCGAATGCGGCGCTCGGCATCGATACGGTAAATGCCTTGATCGGCGATTCGCTCCGCTCCTGACGGGCCTTCTGCGCAAACGCTGCAACCACCGACGAGTCGATCCCACCCGACAGGAAGCAGCCCAGCTCGACGTCCGCCTCCAGCCGGTACCGCACCGACTCCATGACCACTTCCTCTAAAGCGTCCACGGCACCGAGCGACGTGCTATGCCGGCTGATCGGTGGCGGCCGCCAGAACTGCTGACACTCTTCCTGGCCTTCCGCGTCGATCTTCAGCCAGTGCCCAGGTGGCACCTCGCTCATCCCCCGCAGCAACGGCCGATCGAACACATACCCGTACCGCAGGTAGGTCAACAGCGCCTCGTCATCGACCTCCGGGGCGGGCTCCTCGGGCGATGCCCCGTGCACCAGCGCCGGGATCAACGACCCGAACCGCACCTCTTTCCTGGTGCGGTAGGTGTACAGCGGCTTCTTGCCCACACGGTCGCGGCAGAGGAACAGCTCGCGCTTGTCCTCGTCGTAGATCGCAAACGCGAACATGCCGTGCACATGCTTGGGCAGCTGCGTGCCCCAGACGCGGTAGCCGATCAGCAGGACCTCGGTGTCGGAATGGCTTGACCGGAACTCGTGGCCCCGGCGTTCGAGGAGCTTACGGAGGTAGCGGTGGTTGTAGATCTCGCCGTTGAACACCAGGTGCAGCGGGCCGTGGTGATCGCTCTGCACCGTGTCCTCGCCCGTCGCGACCGGCGGCAGCCCCGGCACCCCCGGAAGGTGCATCGGCTGCTGCCCCGAGAGCAGGTCGATGATGGACAGCCGGCTGTGGACCAGCCCGCAGCGGGCGTGCTTGGAGATGGCCTCGCCGTCGGGTCCGCGGTGCTTGACCGCCGCAAGCATCGCCCGGAGCCGACTGCTGTCGATCGGCTGATCATCGAACCTCACGATGCCCGCGATGCCACACATCTAGGGAGTCCTATCGGTCGAAGAGGCGGGTCGGGTGGGGTTGGGTGGGTCCCGGTGATCGTGCGGCAGGAAGCCCCCGCACGGATGGCGTGAAACGATAAGCCAGGCCCGGCCGTTAGCCCGTGCCCGAGGGCGCGGGCTGTGGCAGTTGGACCCGTAGGTTCAGCTCACGGAGCTGGTCGTTGTCGACATCCGCGGGGGCTTCGGTCATCAGGTCCGCCCCGTTCTGCGTCTTCGGGAACGCGATCACGTCCCGGATGTTGTTCGTGCCCAGCAGGTGCATCACCATCCGGTCGAGCCCGAACGCGATCCCGCCGTGGGGCGGTGCACCGTATTTCAGGGCGTCGAGCAGGAACCCGAACTTCTCTTCCGCCTCGGCTTCGTCGATCCCGAGCAGGGCGAAGACCTTCTGCTGCACGTCGGGCCGATGGATACGGATCGAGCCGCCGCCGAGCTCCGAGCCGTTGAGCACCAGGTCGTAGGCCTTGGATTTGATCGAGGCGATCGTGTCGTGATCGCCCGAGGCGAGCTTGTCGAGGTCGTCGTCGGCCGGGGCGGTGAACGGGTGGTGCAGGCTGTGCCACCGCTTCGCATCCGCATCCCATTCCACCAGCGGGAAATCGACCACCCAGACCCATTCGTTGCGGCTCTCGTCGATCAGGTCCAGGTCCTTCGCCAGCTTCACCCGCAGCTCGCCCAGCACGCGCTGCACGACCGGCGTCTGCGGCGAGACCCCGAAGCAGAGCAGGTCGCCGTCCTCGGCACCGGTCGCTTCGATCAGCCCATCCTTGATCGAGCCCAGGAATTTGGCGATCCCGGTCGCCAGCTCGCCGCCCTCGACCTTCACGATCGGCAGGCCGCCTGCGCCGAACTGCTTCACCCACTCGGCCAGGGCGTCGGTCTGCTTCCGGGTCATCGACGCCCCGCCCGGCACACGGATCGCCTGAACGCTGCCACCGGCATCGATCGCGGACTTGAACACCTTGAAGTCGGTCCCGCCGGCGAGCTCCGTCAGGTCGATCAGCTCCATGCCGAACCGCAGGTCCGGCCGGTCGCTGCCGTACCGGCTCATCGCCTCGGCGTACGGCATCCGCTTGATCTCGGCCGGCACTTCCAAGCCCGCGACATCCCGCCACACCTTCGCCACCATCCCCGCGTTCATCGCCATCACCTCGTCCTGATCGACGAAGCTCATCTCCATGTCCAGCTGCGTGAACTCCGCCTGCCGGTCCGCCCGCGGGTCCTCGTCGCGGAAGCACTTGACGATCTGGAAGTACCGCTCGCACCCCGCGACCATCAGGATCTGCTTGAACAGCTGCGGGCTCTGCGGCAGCGCATAGAATGCCCCCTGCTGCAGCCGGGACGGCACCAGGAAGTCTCGCGCGCCCTCCGGCGTCGATCGGCAGAGGAACGGCGTCTCGACCTCGAGGAACCCGTTGCCGTCGTAGTAGTCGCGGATCGCCTTGGCGACCTTCGACCGCGTCCGCAGGGCCTTCTGCATCTCCGGGCGGCGCAGGTCCAGGTAGCGGTGGCGGAGCCGGGTCTCTTCGTTGACCTTGCCCGCTTCCTCGGGGTTGAACGGCGGGGTCTCGGCCTTTCCCAGCACTTCACACGACACCGCATCGACCTCGACCTCGCCCGTGTCGAGCTTCGGGTTTGGGCCGCCCTCCCGCGTGATGCACTTGCCGGTCACCGTGATCACGTCCTCGTGACGGAGCTTCTGCGCCAAGGCGTGGGCCTCGCCGGCTTCCGGATGGAAGACCACCTGCGTCACACCCTCGCGGTCGCGGAGGTCGATGAAGCGGACGCCGCCGTGGTCGCGGTAGTTGTTGACCCAGCCGGCGAGGGTGACGGTCTGACCTGTATGGTCGGGGCGGAGGGCGTTGCAGTGGTGGGTGCGTAGGGGCATGGCGTTTGGGGTGGAATCCGTTCGAGCGAACCGCGGATGATATCAGGGCCTCGGCGGGCCGGGTCGGGCGGGGGTTCGGGCTAAACTCCATCCATGTTCACCGGCATCGTGCAAGCGTTAGGAGAGGTTGAAGCCGTCACCCCCCACGACCGCGGGGTTCGGCTCGCGGTGCGGGCCCCCGGCCTGCCCGGCCCGCTGGAGCACGGCGGCTCGGTCGCTGTTGCGGGGGTCTGCCTGACTCTTACCGAGACGCCTTGCGACGGCCTGATGCGGTTTGATGCCGTGCAGGAGACCCTGGACAAGACCACGCTGGGCCGACTGACCCCTGGCGACCCGGTCAACCTCGAACGGGCCCTGCTCGCCAGCGAACCCCTCGGCGGCCACGTCGTCCAGGGCCACGTCGATGGCGTCGCCACCGTCGTGTCCGTCCAGAATGACCCGGCGGATTGGCGTTTACGCGTGTCTCTGCCGGGGGCGATGCGCGGCTGGGTGATCGCCAAGGGCTCGGTCACGCTCAACGGCGTGAGCCTGACCGTCGCCGAGCTGTTCGACGACGGCTTCGACGTGGCCCTGATCCCCGAGACGCTGGAGAAGACCACCCTCGACGCCGCCCAGCCCGGCGACCCGATCAACTTCGAGGCCGACGCGATGGTCAAAACGATCGTCGCCACCGTCGAGCGGATGGGGGCGGTAGCCGAGCCCGGCAAGCCCGAACCGGTGGATATGGACTTGCTGCAGAGAGCCGGGTTCGCGGGGTAGGGGACGCGCTGCAGGTGTTGGGGTTCAGCCGAAGAAGGCCGCTTCCAGCTCGCGGATCGGGCCGGCCCCCATCGGTGAGACCTCGCCCAGTGGCCGGCTGTTGATCAGCGCCTCCGCGGTCGATTCCAACACTTCCAGGCAATCGAAGGCCGAGAGCACGTCCTTGCCGCACGCCAGGACACCGTCGTTCTCAAGCAGCGCGACCGGGCGTGTCGGCCCCACGGTCTGGGCGACCGCCTCGGCATCGGTGGTGGCCGTTTCGTAGGACACCCGCTGCACCTCACGCAGGAACACGTAGCTCTCGGGGATGGTCCGCGAGTCCAGCGGGCTGCCGCAGACCGCGAAGGCGGTGGCGTTGACGCTGTTCGCGTTGATGACCGCGTTGATCTCGGGGTGGGCGGCATAAATCGCCGCGTGCAGGCGGGCGGCTCGGCTGGGGGTCTTGCCCGCTTCCGCCCGGCCGCCATCGATCAGCACCGGGTCCTGGACCGACAGGCTCAGGCGGTCGGCGTTGCTGGGCGTGATGACAAAACGATCGGGGCCCAGCCGGGTCGAGAGGCTGCCCTCCGTGCTGATCAGCAGCCGCTGCCGGTAGCCGCGTCGGCAGAAATCGACGATGCACCGCCGGGCGTCCTTCTCGGCGACATCGGCGGGCCCCGGCGAAAACGCGGGCAGCGGCGGCGGCCCCTGGTCGCGCAGCGCGATCTGCTTGTCGGTCAGCGTCGTGACCGGGCCCAGATGCCCCGCCTTGATCAATGTCTTCGCGGTGAACTCAAACGTCTCGAACCGGGCGAACGCGTCGGCCAGGGTCTTGCCCCCGACGACCACGCCGTGGTTCTCGAGGATCACCGCGTCGTGGCCCTTGGCGAAGGTCTCGGCGATAACCTGGCCCAGCGCCGCCGATCCGGGCAGGGCGTAGGGCGCAAAGCCCGGCTCGCCGCAGGTGTGCCAGCTCTTGGCGAACAGACGCGTGTCGGGGGCTCGCTTGGTGATGCTGAAGGCGACCAGGGCGACGGGGTGGGCGTGGACGATCGCGCCGAGGTCGGGTCGGGCGTCGTAGATCGCCCGGTGGAATGGGTACTCGGAGGACGGCGGGTGCGGGCCGTGGGCCTCCCCCTGTGCATCGACGCGGATCATGTCGTCGCGTTGGAGGTTGCCCTTATCGACCCGGGCGGGGGTGATCCAGATGTCGCCGTGCACGTCACGCAGCGACAGGTTGCCGCCGCTGGTGGTGGTCATGCGGTACTGATAGATCCGCTGCATGGTCTGCATCAGCGCATCGCGTGGGTGGATCAGCTCGCGCGGCAGAGCGGGGCTTGAGGCGACGGGTCCGGCGTGTGAGTCCAGGGTCTGCATACCCCCGAAGATAGGCCATCCCCGTGTCAGGCCATGCGTCTTTTTGCCGGGAAATACAGGACCTAGGGATTAACTTAGAGCCGTCGTCGCACGCTGCCGGAGCATGTGGTCGGCGAGCACCAGTGCGAGCATCGCCTCGCCCATCGGAACAAACCGCGGCAGCAGGCAGGGGTCGTGTCGGCCACGCGTGGCGAGGGTCGTGGCGTTCCCCCGCTTGTCCACCGTGGGGCGGTCCTGCGGGATCGACGAGGTCGGCTTGATCGCACACCGCAGCACGATCGGTTGGCCCGACGAGATACCGCCGAGCATCCCACCGTGGCGGTTGGTGTCGGTGCCGATCGGCGGGGTTTTGTCGCCGTCTGGGATGAACATGTCGGAGTGCTCTGTGCCCCGTGCCGATGCGACGCCGAAGCCTTGCCCGAACTCGACGCCCATGACCGCGGGCAGCGAGAACATCGCCTTGCCCAAGTCCGCCCGGAGCTTGTCGAACACGGGCTCGCCCCAGCCCGCGGGCACGCCGGTTGCGACCAGCGTCGCCGCCCCGCCGATGCTGTCCTGGTCCTTGCGGACGTCCTTGATCAGCTGCTCCATCGCCTCGGCCGCCTTCGCGTCCGGGCAGCGGACCGGGTTGGACTCGACCTGCTCGAGCGTGATGAAACTCGGGTCGGGGAAGTCCGCGACGATGTCGCCGATCTGATGGACCATGCCGAGGACGTTGATGCCGTGCACGGTGTGGAGCAGCTTCTTGGCGATCGCCGCCGCCGCGACGCGGGCCGAGGTCTCGCGGGCTGACGATCGCCCGCCGCCCCGGTAGTCCCGGAAGCCGAACTTGGCGTCAAACGTGAAGTCGGCGTGCCCCGGCCGGTACTTGTCCTTGATGTCGCCGTAGTCCTGCGACCGCTGGTCCTTATTGCGGATCAGCACGGCGATGGGCGTGCCGGTCGTCCGCCCCTCGAACACGCCCGAGAGGATCTCCGGTGCGTCGTCCTCCTTACGGGGGCTGGTGATCCGCGACTGCCCGGGCTTACGGCGTTGCAAATCCGGGATCAGGTCGTCCTCGGTCAGCGGCAGCCCGGGCGGGCAGCCATCGACAATGCAGAGGTTCCCCGGGCCGTGCGATTCGCCGGCCGTGGTGACGCGGAACAGAGTGCCAAAGGTGGAGCCTGCCATAGAAAGGACGAGTTTAGCGGGGCCAGACGGGCGTAGCTTGCCGACTGTGGAGGTTCGGTGAGCCGGCCTGCTTTACCGCCTGACTGGCCGAAGTTAAACTGCACGGTCCACCGAAAGGTCGCGTAGCTCAGTTGGATAGAGCGACGGTTTCCGGAGCCGTAGGTCGGAGGTTCGAGCCCTCCCGCGATCATTGCCTGCTTGTCCAAGTCGCAATGGAAAGCACCACATGATCACGCCAGCGTACCGGCGGCTGTCCCTGCTGATGACAGCTCTGTGCTTTGCATTGGCGGGCTGGTCCGTCGAGTACGAGCAACTCGAAGCGGATGGTGAGAACCGCGTGGAACTCCCGGAGTGCCGGATCTCGATCGCGGTCCCGGAGGGGTGGCGTGCGGCAGAACTGACCGGCCCACCCGTGAACGCCATAGGCCTGGCCGTGGGCGACATCGATACGCAGTGGCGTTACAAGCTGTGGAAGCCTGAATGGGTGTCTGCAGACGGCACCCGAGAAGCACACCCCGAAGCTCCGGGACGCTTCTACGTCGATATCTTCAAGTTCCCCGGGAAGAGCCAGCCCTCGATGAACGATCTCGCGGAACAGATTGAGGCGGTACGGAAGGCCAGGGAGCCATTACGGAACGGCTGGCGTATCGAAGGGCCCGACCGGGAGCAGATTGGAGCATTCCACCGTGTCACCTACTACTCGGTTTCCCAGCCCGAACACTGGTATCTAACCCACGGACGGCCCATGATTATCGCGATGACGTTCATCGGGCGGGATGCAGAGGCACCCGACGGAAGACATCAAGCGGTGTTCGATGCCTGTCTGGTCTACATCTATGACAGCCGCAAAGAGGAAGATCTTTTCCGGAAGCTCATCGACACCGTCCGTCTGATGCCGGACAGCGACGCACCGTGACAGGGCCGCTTGAGCCTATTCTGGGACCAACCGTGACGCACCACATATCCATCTCTGCTTTGCTTGTTATGGGCTGCCTTGTCAGTCCGTTGACCGCTCAGGCCGACATCCGTGAGAAGCGCGATCAGGACGCCATCCAGGCATTGCCCGAGCTTGGTTTAGAGGTGGAGGTCCCCGAACAGGCGGCGTTGGTCTGGCCCGTGCGAGCGGTGAAGGAGATGTCGGACAAAGTCGTACCGGGCCTGATCTTTCAGCGTCATGTCACGGTGCGTATGCCGGACCCCGTGCGTTTTCGGCGGGCCAAGCCCCCGCATTACACCATCGATTTCTGGCAGATGGTAAAGCCCGTTGCGGCCAAACTGGAATTCGTGATGGATCGGTTCAGAGTGCTCCGGGCGGAGCTCGATCAGCGGGGCATCGCAACCGAGCCGGCCTACACACGCGACTTCGGACAATTCAAGCTGGGCATCCTTCGGGCACACACGTTCGGCGGCATGCAGGGGGAGTATTTAGACAGCGTGGCGTTCGTCGCGTTTGCCCAGCAGAAGCGGGTGAACAACGAGGTGGTGGACACCGGGCTGGTCTCTACCGTTGCCGTCATCACGTTTGACGCTACCGATGAAGACACCCTTAAAGCGATCGACGCATTCCTGTTTGCGTTGCGTCCGCACCCGCGGGAGGCCGACTGAGGGGGTGGAGTAGCAGGTGACCGATCCACGCCGTCACACACCGGAACAGGTGTAATACTTGCGGATCATGGTCATTCGGGAAACCGCTATGCGAAGGATATTTCTCTGCTTTTTCACGGCGTTTTGTTGTTTCGTGGGGTTCTCGCCACATCTCTCGGAACCTGCCCGTGGGGCTGATGAAGCATTCCCGGAGCTCGGGTTGCGGGTACTGATGCCAGAGGGCTGGGTGAAAGTGACGCCGGATCCGGTACTTCGTGACGTGACCGACGGCGTGATCCCCGGATTAAAGCTCAGGCTGATTGCGGCTTTGGTCATCCCGAATGAGCGTGAGCCGATCCCGGAACTCCCGGAGTACGCGGTCGACCTGTGGGAGGTCGTCGAAACCGAAAGCGTCCGGCTTGAACAGGCCATGGCGTGTTTTAAAGAACTGCAATCCAAACTGACCGAACGCCCTGGGAACGGGATCGCGGTTGAACAGCCGTTCGCACGCGACCTCGGTAGTTTTAAGGTCGCCGTTCTTCGCGTGCATTATTTTGATCGGCAGCAGTACCGCGGCAGCATGGAGTACCTGGCCTTGGCGGAGCAGAAGCGGGTGAATAACAAAGTGGTTTCGGTCGAGCCGGTTTCCGCGATCATCTCGGTGTATCACGACACGTCGCAAGAGAAGAACACGGAGCGGCTCAGTGAGCTTCTTCTCCGCATCCGGCCGATGCCCGCGGCGGCGGATTGAGCTAGTTCATCACAGGCAGCGGGTGACCAGTGCGGTCCAGCCGGTCTGGTGAGAGGCGCCGAGGCCGCGGCCGGTGTCGCCGTGGAAGTACTCGTGGAAGAGGACGGGGCCGGGGGTGCCGAGGCAGGGGCGGGTGCCGTCGGGCTGTTTCAGGAACAGCGAGGCGAGGCGTCGGCGGAGGTCGTTGGCGACGTGCTGGAGCGTGTGGTGTTGGCCGGAGCCGGTGGGGTATTCGACGGTGAACGTGTCGCCGTAGAAGTGGTGGTAGCGCTGGAGGGCCTCGACGAGGAGGTAGTTGATCGGGAACCAGACGGGGCCGCGCCAGTTGGAGTTGCCGCCGAAGAGCAGGCTGTCGGATTCGCCGGGCTGGTAGGCGACGGTGTGGTCGTGGCCGTGGAACTGGAAGCGGTAGGGCTCGTCGGCGTAGACGCGGGACATCGACCGGATGCCGAACGGGCAGAGGAACTCGGACTCGTCGAGCATGTAACGGAGGACCGCCCGCACCTTGTCCTTGGACGGGACCGCCAGGAGCATGCGGTCGTGATCGACGCGGTGGTCGGACTGCATAAAGCTCACACGCTCTGCTAAGTCGGGGCGGTACTTCAAGAACCACTCCATGCGTTTCTTGAACCCGGGTAGCTTGTCGATCCTGGGTTGCTTAAAGATCTCGACGGCGATCAGCGGCATAAGCCCGACGAGGGAGCGGAGTCGGATGGCCTTGGTCTGTCCGTTGGCGGAGAGGTGGTCGTAGTAGAACCCGTCGCCGCCGTGCCAGAGGCCGCGGTTGCGGTCGCCCATGGTGTGGATGGCGTCGGCGATGGCGATGAAGTGCTCGAAGAATTTCGAGGCCATGTCCTCGTACTCGGGCCATTCCTGGGCGAGCTCGATGGCGATGGCGAGCATGGTCAGGCTGTAGAATGCCATCCACGCGGTGCCGTCGGATTGGGCCAGGGTTTGGCCCTCGGGCAGCGGCTGGGAGCGGTCGAAGACCCCGATGTTGTCGAGCCCGAGGAAGCCGCCGGCGAAGACGTTCTGGCCCGTGGGGTCTTTACGGTTAACCCACCAGGTGAAGTTGAGCAGCAGCTTCTGGAAGCAGGACGCGAGGAATCGGCGGTCGCGCTGGCCGCGGGGTCCGGTCATCTTGTAGACCCGCCAGCAGGCCCAGGCGTGGACGGGAGGGTTCACGTCGTTGAACGCGAACTCGTAGGCGGGGATCTGCCCGTTGGGGTGCAGGTACCACTCGCGGAGGAACAGCAGGAGCTGTTTCTTGGCCCAGTGTGGGTCGATCCGGGCCATCGGGATCATGTGGAAGGCCGAGTCCCAGGCGGCGAACCACGGGTACTCCCACTTGTCCGGCATGGACAAGACGTCACGCGCGAAGACGTGGTCCCAGTCGCGGTTTCGGCCTTCCTTGCGCGACTCGGGCGGGTCGGGCTGATGCGGGTCACCCTTGACCCAATCTTCCACGACGTAGTGATAGAACTGCTTGGTCCAGAGCAGCCCGGCGTAGGCCTGTCGGGCGACGTCGCGCTCGTCGTCGTTGTGCTCTGGGTCGATGGTTGCGTCGTAGAACGCATCGGCTTCATCGAGCCGTTGTTGGAAGATCGTGTCGAAGCCTTCACCGAAGGGTTGTTCGGGTTTTTCGTTGTCGAGCGCGAGCCGGGCCCGGAGTGTCACGGACTGACCGGCGGCGAGTTTCAGGGTGTAGCGACCGGCGACCTTGGTGCCGTAAGGCTGGGGGTTGACGGCCTTGGTTTCGCCGTCGATGACCTGACGATGGAAAGCGTCCTTCGTGAACTTGCAACAGGGCAGACCGTCGTCGAAGCGGTTGTGGTTGGTCTCGTTGTCGGTCCACAGCAGTGGGGGTGCATTGCCGTCAGCCGTCTTGTCGAGCCAAAAGTGGCTGACGCCGAGGGTTTCGTGTTCGCCGCGGATGCTGCCGTCATCTTGCAGGCGGAGCTGGGGCTTTAAGGTGCAGCCGTCGTGGGCGCAGCCCCAGACCCAGGTGTTGCGGTACCAGAGCGTGGGCAGGACGTGCAGTTCGGCGGCATCGGGCCCAGCGTTGTGGACGGTGACGCGGATCAGCGTGTCGTTGGGCGACGCCTTGGCGTACTCGGCGGTGACCTCGAAGAACCGGTCTTCGTCGAGCACCCCGGTATCGGCCAGCTCGTACTCGGGGTCTTTTTTGGTACGGCTGCCGTTGGTCGCAACGAGGTCGTCGTAGGGGTACTCGGCCTGGGGGTAGATGTAGCTGGCCTTGGCGTAGCTGTTGGTCGGGGTGGCGTCTTGGTAGTAGTAGAGCTCTTTGCAGTCTTCGGCGTGGTTGCCCTCGGGCCCGGTGAGCCCGAAGAGGCGTTCTTTAAGGATGTCGTCCTTGCCGTTCCAGAGGGCGAGGGCGAAGCAGAGCCGGCACTGTCGGTCGGTCCAGCCGAGCAGCCCGTCCTCGCCCCAGCGGTAGGCGCGGGAGCGGGCGTGGTCGTGGGGGAAGTAGCCCCAGGGGTCGCCGTTGGGGGAGTAGTCCTCACGGACGGTGGCCCACTGGCGTTCGGCGAGGTAAGGCCCCCAGCGCTGCCAGTTGGCTTGGCGGTCGGCGTTGGCTTGCAGGCGTTGGTGTTCGGCGGTGTCGGGCATAGGCGTTGAGGGTTGGCTCGGGCGGCGTTTTCGGCGTCGCGTACTGTACAGGCGCTAGACTGTGGGAATGGTTCGAGAGGCTGCAAGTCGACGCGCGTTTGCCCGGTATCGCCGGGAGCTTAGTCAGCGGATGAAGGACAAGACCGCGTCCCGGCCGGTAGACCGCCAGGGTCGGCCGCGGGAGATGACGCGGCAGCGTGGCTTTGGTGAACTGCTCAATCAGTTCTGGGCGATGCTTGGGCACGACCGGCTGGCGCTGGTGCTGTCGCTCGCGGCGCTTAGCGGGTCGGTGGTTCTGGGGCTCGCGCCGCTGTACGCCCCGAAGCTGGTGGTCGATCATGTGCTCGGCGAGGTCCCGGTCACCGGATGGGTCGCGTCGCTGACGGCGGTGTTCGGATACGACCCAGCGACGTCGGGGCCGAGCCTGCTGCTGACGGTGATCTTGTTGGCCTCGATCCTGCTGATTGTGGCGAGCGTGGGCGTGGGGCTGTTGGGGCGGTGGACGGCGACAAAGATCAGCAAGCGGATGATGGTGCGTAGCCGACGGCGGGTGTTTGACCACGCGTCGCGGCTGCCGCTGCACCGGGTACACGAGCTGAAGTCGGGCGGGATGTCGTCGATCCTCCGTGACGACGCGGGAGCGCCGGGAGCGCTGGTGTTCGAGATGGTCTACAACCCGTGGCGAGCGATCTCTCAGCTCGTTGGGTCGCTGGCGATTCTGGTCTGGGTGGATCTGCGGCTGTTGGCGGTGGCGCTGGTGATCCTGCCGGTGGTGTGGCTGACGCACCGGACGTGGATCTCGAAGATCCGCCCGATGTACCGGGACATCCGGTTCACGCGTCGGACGATCGACGCGCAAGCGGCCGAGGCGTTCGGCGGGGTGCGGGTAGTGCGTGGGTTCGCACGGCGACGGACCGAGTCGGCGCAGTTTGTCCGACGCAGCGGGCTGCAGGTGCGTCAGGACCTGCACGTCTGGTGGTGGTCCCGTGGCGTCGATACGGCATGGGCGCTGCTGATCCCGCTGGCGACGGCGTTGATCCTGTTTATCGGGGGGCTGCGGATCCTGGACGACCGCGCCGCGATCGCGGCGGGAACCCTTGCCCCCGATGCCGGGCTGACCATCGGCGGGCTGGTGGCGTTTCTGACCTATGTGGCGGCGCTGCTCGGCCCGATCGCTGCGCTCGCGGCGACCGCGACCCACCTCCAGAACTCGTTGGCGGGGTTCGACCGCACGCTGGACCTGCTCGAAGAGCCGGAGGAGCTGCACCACTTCCCCGGACACCTCAGCGTCGATCCCAACGCGGTGAGCGGGCAGCTGCGTTTCGAGGATGTGACTTATCAATACCCGGCGGGGGCGTCACCGGTCTTGGAGGGCATCGACTTCACGGCAGAGCCCGGGAGCGTGGTCGCGTTGGTGGGTGCTTCCGGCGCGGGCAAGACCACGCTCTGCAACCTGGTGGCCCGCTTTGACGACCCGACCGAGGGCCGGATCACGCTCGATGGTGTAGACCTGCGCGACATCCGGGTCGGGAGTTATCGTCGGCTTCTGGGCATCGTCGAACAAGACATCTTCCTTTTCGACGGCACCGTGGCCGACAACATCGGCTACGCCCGAAAGGACGCCACAGACGAAGAGATCATCGCGGCGGCACGCACGGCGAACGCCCACGACTTCATCGAGTCGTTGCCGGAGGGGTACGACACCCGTGTGGGTGAACGCGGCGTGCGTCTGTCGGGCGGGCAGCGGCAACGGCTAGCGATCGCCCGGGCGATCCTCGCGGACCCCCGAATCCTCATCCTCGACGAGGCAACCTCGAACCTAGACACGGCCAGCGAACGGCTGATCCAGCAGAGCCTCACCACGCTGATTGAGGGGCGGACGTGCTTTGTCATCGCGCACCGGCTGAGCACGATCCGGCACGCGGACCTGATCCTGGTGCTCGCCGACGGTCGGGTGATCGAGCGGGGCACGCATGACGAACTCATGGCCGGCGGCGGCCTGTACCACGGGATGATCCACATGCAGCTCCAGCCCGCCGACCGCGAAGGCCAGCTCCTGTCTTACGACGAACCGCTGCCCGCCGGGTAGCCTGTAGGTAGGGAGTCATGCGAGGCGTCGTGCCGTACCGGGCGCCCGCGTGCAGACGATCGTGCCTCGCTTGGAGTTGCCGATGCCTAGCCCGCAGAAACGCGATACGGATTCCGCCGCATGGCTAACGCTTGGGGCCCGATGGCTCGTGCTGTGCTGCTTCATCATGGCCGCTTGGGTGCTCACCCCGGAGCTTTCCGCCCGGACACTCCGGGTCTCGGCGGTCCTGACCACAGGCGTCGAGGCGGAGGGTCTGGTGCTCCGAGATGACGGCATCCGTTTCATGTACCGCCCCGATCAAGGCGGGCCACAGGAGACGCGGTCGGCCAACATCATCCGGCTCGAGATCCCGGAATTGCCCCCGGCGGCGATCGCATCACGGCCCGAAGACGCAGCGGCCGAGAACGCCTGGATCACGCTGGCTCGGTGGACCGCCCGGCAGCGTTACAGCTGGCTTACCGAGTTTGCTCTGCGGATGAGCCTGATCGAGCCGGGAACCGTCGACACGCCCCTGGTCATCCGGGTCGCCGCAGCCGAGGGGCTGGCCTTTGAAGAAGACGACCCGCGGCTGGCCCCGCTCACGGTGGTCTACCGCGGCGGCCGGCTGAAAGTGCCAGCCGCGTTCGGAGGGGACGCGCGGGCGCGCCCCGATCGCCGCTACACCCTGCCATCGCCCCGGCAGGTCGCGCGCAACACCGAGCGTGCTCACCAGCTCTTCGAGGCCGCCCGCAGAATCGAGCCCAACGTCCACCCGGTCGAGACACCCCACTTCATCATCTACTCCGGCTGGCCCCGCTCCGACGATGCCCGCCTCCGCATGATCTACAGCCGGCTCTACGAGCAGCTCTGCGAACAGTTCAACGTCCCGATCGGGCAGCACGTCTGGGCGGGTCGGCTGCCGGTCTACACCTTTTGGGACAAGGACGTGTTTGTCAGATACTGCGTCGAGGTGATGAAGATCCCGCAGGGTGTGGCTTCACGGGCCGGTGGGTTCTACACCCAGATCGGTGACTTTGATGCGGTTGTGCTCGGGCCGGTCCTGCTGCCGGGGATGCGGAAGGCCGACGCCCGCAAGTGGTTCTTCAACCTGCTGGTGCACGAGAGCACCCACGCCTTCCTGGCCCGTTATTACGGCCGGGAGCGTGTCCCCTCCTGGCTCAATGAGGGCATGGCCGAGACCCTCGCGTCGCGGCTGGTCACCCAGGCTTCTTCCGACCGCAAGCTCGCCTACGCCCGTGAGCGGGCCAAGCAGGGCTGGGTCCCCGACACGGCGCGTTTCTTCGACGCCCCGAACATCCCCCTCGAGCCCGAGTACTACGGTGCCGCCCAGGCCCTGACCCGCTACCTCATCCGGCACGACCGCCGGAAGTACATCGACCTGATCCGTCAGATCAAGGCCGGCAAGAGCGATGAACAGGCCTTGCAGGACGTGTTCGGCTGGACCCGCAAAGAACTGCTCGCCCGCTGGGTCCGTTCCAGGCGCTAAGCCTCTGCAGTGTGACCTGGCGCCGACCCCACCCATGCCCCGACCGCCGACCAACCTGACCCTCTACGAAGCGGCGGTCCAGCACCCGATGGCGGAAGTACGGATGATCGAGCGGGTGTGGGAGCACCACAACCGGATCGGGACCCCCCTGCTGCTCCGCGAAGACTTTGCCGGCAGCGCCGCAGTCGCGGCCGCCTGGTGCGACTCCCACCCTGAACGCCAAGCCCTGGCCGTGGAACGGGACCCCGCGACGGTCCGCAGCGCCCGGCGTCGGCGACCCACCGACGATTATCCAGACCTCCACCTGGTGGAATCCGATGTGATGGATCTGCGCGGCCCGCGTGTCGAGGCCATCGCCGTCCTGAGCTTCTCCATCGGCTACCTCCACACCCGCGCCGCCCTGCTCGCCTACCTCCGGCACGCCCGCCGAAACCTCCGACCGGGCGGCGTCCTGCTGCTCGACCTTTTCGGCGGCCCGGGTGCCGAAACCCCCGCCAACCAGTCCCGCGAGGTCACGCCGCATGACCCCCGGGTCCCGCCGTTCACCTACCACTGGGAGCAGCGGCGGTTCGACCCGGTGACGCGGCGTATCGACTGCCGGATCCATTTCGAGCTGCCAGGCGGCGTCACGCGTCGCAACGCCTTCCGCTACGACTGGCGGCTCTGGACCCCGCCCGAGCTGACCGACGCGATGTCCGACGCCGGCTTTCAGCAGCCAGCCTGCTGGTGTGACCGATACGACGCCCAGAGCGGCCACGCCGACGGTCGATACCGCCCGGTCAAACGGCTGGACAACCGTCACGACTGGGTGCTCTACCTGTCTGCGACCCGTGCCTAAGCCTGCATGCCCCAGGATGTCACAGCGACCCGCATTCCCGGACCTTCGAGCCCATTGAGCCCAATCCAGGCCCGGAAAACTTTGACCCAACCGCCTTATTGACATATTTTAGTGGACTCTCCACGGGCCTCCCGGCCCGGCGTATCGGGTCCTAGGAGCCTGCTTGTGTTGATCCTCATCGTGGCTGGCGGCCCGGACAAGGGCCGGACCTATGAGCTCGCTCAAGGCGATGAAGTCATCCTCGGCCGCGAGGGCGATCAGGTCTCGCTGTCCGACCACAAGGTTTCCCGAAAACACGCCAGGCTCTGGGCCGAGGGCGGACGCTGGTACGTCGAAGACCTCGAGTCCAAGCACGGCTCGTTCCGGAACCACGAACGCATCACCTCCCAGGCTCCTCTGGCCGACGGCGACTACCTCCAGATCGGCAACACCGTCCTGGTCCTGGCCCGCATGGACGCCCTTACCGGGGTTTCGGAGCGTGCCGCCCTGCTTGCACCTGCCGGCGTTCACCCCCGCCTGAGCTCTCGCACCCGACGCACCTTGCTCGTCGGTGGGGCCTTCGCGACCGCCGCCCTGCTCGCCCTGGTCGGGACCGGTGTCACCCTGCAGTGGCAGGCCCTGAACCAGCAGTCTCAGCAGGCCCAGGACGTTGCCGCCCTCAAGCAGACCAACGACAAGCTGCTCGCCACCAATGCGGAGCTCCGCGGTCACATCGACGACCGCCTCGCCCTGACCGAGCAGCGCCAGCGGGCTGTCGCCCAGGGCATCGTTACGCAGCTCGAGCCGGGCATGACCGCACTGACCCAAGGCCTGGCCGAGAGCAGCCAAGCCCAGGCCGCGCTGTCGAATTCGCTGAAGCAGCGTGACGCCGAGACCCGCATGCTCATCGCGGCCCTGGACGCCAAGGCCCGCGAGGACCAGCGCGTGCTCGAAGAGGTCGCTGCCCTGCGTGCGACCGCCAGCGCCACGGACACGACCCTCCGCGCGATCGCCCACGACCTCAAGCACCTCCCCGCGGGCATCAGCACCAACCTGGCCGCCCGGCTTGACGAGGCCCTGCACACGATCCGTGAGGACCCGTCCCAAGAGCGCGTCGTCTCGCAGCTGGGGATCGCCCTGGCAAAAGACGGCGAAGCGACCCGTCGGCTGCTGACCCGCGTGCTCGGCGTCCTCGAAGAGCAGCCCGACGCCGCCGCCATCGCCGCCGCCCTCCGCGAGGAGATGGCCGCCGACCACCAACGCATCGCCCGGACCGCCGAGCAGCTGGCCCTGCGGCTCGCGGTCGACGGCGAGCAGGCCGCCGCCGCCGATCTCCAGCTCGCGCAGATCGTCCGGGACACCCTCCAGCAGAACGCGGCTGAAAGCGACGAGCTCATCCAGCGTGTGCTTGCCCGGCTCGACACCCTCGAGCAGCAGCAGCCCGACGCCAAGGCCTTGGCCGATCAGCTCCGCGAACAGCTCGCCGCCGACACCGCCGGGCTCCAGCGTTCGATGGACCGCGTCCTCGCCGAGCTCGCCGACTCGCCCAAGCACGACCAGCTCATCGCCGACATCCAGACCGTCATCCGCCACGACGGGCGTCACGCCGAGGCCGCCCTCACCCGTGTCCTCGACCGCCTCGACGACGCCCCCGACGGCAAGCAGCTCGCCGACACCCTCCGCCTCGCCATGGCTAAGGAGTCCGACCAGGCCTACGCCATGCTCCAGCGTGTGCTCGACGAGCTCGAGAAGCGGCCGACCGCCGAGCAGTTCGCCTCCTGGACCGCCGAGCAGCGCGACGCTAACGCCAAGGCCGTCGCCCTACTGAACCAGTCCATGACCAAGCTGTTCGAGCAGCGCGACTTCGCCGGCGAGCTCGCCCAGCTCCGCAAGATCGTCGAAGAGCAGCCCGCCGAGATTCAGCAGCTCAGCAAGGCCGTGCTCGCTCGGCTCGACGCCGCGAAGAGCGCCGAGCAGCAAGACCAGTCCCAGGTCCTCGCCGCCATCGCCGACCTCAAGGACGCCCTGCCCCCCGACGTCTCCGAGCCGCTGCAACAGGCCATCGCCAAGCTCGACCGCCAGCTCACTCAGCAGCAGCTCGCCGCCGCCATCGAGCGGGCCGCCGAGCGTGTCGCCACCGCCGAGAACCAGGCCGTCGCCGATCGACTCAAGACCATCGAGGCCCGCCTCGACGCCGCTCCCAACGCCGACGACCTCAAAGCCCTCTCGGCCGGCCTCACCCAGCAGGTCACCACCCTGGTCGCCGACACCACCCAGACGCAGGCCCTCCGTGAGCTGCGTGACGAGGTCCGTCAGCTCGCCGAAGACCACACCAACGACCCGCTGGTCGAGCGTGTCCTCGCTACCGTCGAGCAGCAGCGCGATACCGAGGCCAAGCTCGCCGAGGTCATGGCCGTGCTCCGCGAGCAGCCCGAAGCCTCCGAGACCCGGCTCAAGTCCGTGCTCGCCGCCGTCAACGCCGCCTCCGCCGACCAGACCAGGCGGATGCTCGAAGAGATGCTCGCCGAGCTGAGCAAGACGATGCCGACCGATGAATCGATCACCGCGACCGTCCGCCGGGAGGTCCGCGACGCCCAGCTCCTGGTCCAGGCCAACCGCGAAGCCATGGCCGACGCCCTGCTCATCGAGGCCGGCCCCACCCGCCCCGACCTGACCCGCCCCAACACCGCCGCTTCCAACACCCCCCGGCCCCGCCCCACCGCCGAGCCCCGCCTCTCCCGCACCGAGCGGGCTTACCGCAACGCCTTTATCTCGGGCCGCACCATTCAGCTCAAGTCGGTCCTGGTCGACCCGTCCCAGCCGGACAAGACCTCCATCATGATCCCGCTCGACCCCGCCCAGGCCCGCGCCGCCGGCTTCACCGACTGGCGCGAGTGGTACCACGCCGACCTCGAAGCCCAGCGCACCCGGCTCGCCAAACGCCTCGAGCAGAACCGTGCCGCACCCGCAGCGAGCGCCAACATCATCCAGCTCCCCGATGGCGATCCCAACGTCCTCCAGCAGGACACGCCGACCGATTAAGCCATCCGCCTGCTTAACCGACGCCTTGTGAACTATCGCCCGCGGCTTGGACAACTCAGGGAGCGTCGTCTCGTTTGGGTCAGCCCTATGGCTTGATGCCCATCCGGCCGGTGTAGTCTTGCCGGGTCAGGAGCATCTGGATGCCGTGCTCGGCGAAGTACTCATCGACGGCTTTTCGGCAGCCTTGCCAGTGGCCGTAGTCGTCGATGATCAGGACGCCGCCCGGGACGAGGCGCGGGTACAGGAGTTCCATCTCTTGCTTGGTCGAGGCGTACCAGTCGGTGTCGAGCCGGAGCACCGCGATCTGTTCGGGCATGTCTTGCCGGCGGTCAAGACTGAGGGTGTCTTCGACCTTGCCGGGGATGTAGCGGATGTGCTCGGCGGGGTAGCCGGTGCTGTCCATCGCGTCGCGGACCGCGTCCAGTGAGACCGCCCATCGGCTCTCGCCGCCGCTCTTGGCGGCCTGGTCCAGGCGCGTCTGGGCCAGTTGCCCGTCGTAGTCCCGGTCCATGTCGTCGGGTGGGGTCATGCCTTCGAATGTGTCGTACAGCCAGAACCCACGGTCGCTCTGCCCAAGATGCAGCAGCGTCAACGCGGCGGCCATGCTGCTGCCGCCCTTCCAGACGCCGCACTCCACCCAGTCGCCCGGCAGGCCGGCCCGCGTGACGTGCACCATCGCCTGATAGACCGCGTACATCCGCTCCAGCGACGTGAGCGTGTACGGCTTGGTCTGCTCATAGATCGACAAGAACGCCGGCTCAAGGTCCGGACAGCTCGTCAGCCGGTTGTAGTCCATCGTCCGCTTGCCGCGGGTGGGATGCGGTGATGCCATCGGCACACGATATCGCAGGCGACCATCGTGTCGCTTGACCGTGTGTAGTGGGCGCACCGAAGGTGCCCGCGGGACCGACGGGACGCTTCGCGTCTCCCGTTCCACGGTCCTGCCCTTCCAGCAATGCACTAAGCAAAAAACAGCCCCGAGGGGTACTCGGGGCTGTCGGTGGGTTGAGTTGTCGTGTTCGGGTCAGCCGGCGGACGCGCCGCCTTCGCCGAAGGTGATCTTGTCGGTACCCAGGGCACCGTGGTCGTCGAGGCCGCCGAGGCCGCCGCCAGCCGGGGCGGCGCCGCCGGACTTGCTCTCGGTCCGCTCGGCCGCGGCTTCCTGGTCCGCGGTCCACTGGGCCCGCTTCAGCGACAGCCCGATCTTGCGGTCGTCCAGGTCGACGCGGAGGATCTTGACCTCGATCTCCTGGTCGGCCTTGACCACGTCCTGCGGGTTGTCGACCTTGTGGTCCGCCAGCTCGGAGATGTGCAGCAGGCCTTCGAGGTCTTCCTCGAGTTCGACGAAGACGCCGAAGTTGGTGATCTTCGTGACCTTGCCCTGGACGATCATGCCGGGCTGGTAGGCCGACGGGATCGCTTCGTCCCAGGGGTCTTCCTCGAGCTGCTTGAGGCCCAGGGCCACACGCTGCTTGTTCTGATCGACCTCGAGGACGACGCAGCGGGCGTCGTCGCCCTTCTTGACCAGCTCGTTGGGGTGACTGATCTTCTTGGTCCAGGAGAGGTCCGAGACGTGGAGCAGGCCGTCGATGCCGGGCTCGATCTCGACGAACGCGCCGTAGCTGGCGAGGTTGCGGATCTTGCCCTCGACGATCGTGCCGGGCGGGTACTTCTCGGCCACGAGCTCCCAGGGGTTCACTTCGACCTGCTTCATGCCGAGGCTGATCTCCTGCTTGTCCTTGTTGATGTCGAGGACGACGACGTCGACTTCTTCACCGATAGACACGACCTCGGAGGGGTGGTTGATCCGCTTGGTCCAGGACATCTCGGAGATGTGGACGAGGCCTTCGACGCCGTCCTCGAGCTTCACGAACGCGCCGTAGGACATGATGTTGGTCACCGCACCGCTGATGCGGGTGTTGGCGGGGTACTTCGCCTCGATGTCTTCCCAGGGCGAGGTGTCACGCTGCTTGAGGCCGAGCGCGATCTTCTCCTTGTCGAAGTCGATGTTGAGGATCTTGACCTCGACCTCTTGCTCGAGGCTGACCACGTCGGTGGGGTGGTTGACCCGGCCCCAGGACATGTCGGTGATGTGGAGCAGGCCGTCGATGCCGCCGAGGTCGACAAAGGCGCCGAAGTCGGCGATGTTCTTGACCTTACCCTTGACGATGTCGCCGACGTGGATGCGTTCGAGCAGCTCCTTGCGGAGGGCGGCGCGGCGTTCTTCGATGAGCTTCCTGCGGGAGATCACGATGTTGCGGCGTTCGGTGTCGATCTTGAGGATCTGGGCCTCGATGGTCTTGCCGATGAAGATGCCGATGTCCTGCGGGCGACGGATGTCGACCTGCGAGGCGGGGAGGAAGACGGGCACGCCGATATCGACCAGGAGGCCGCCCTTGATCTTCCGCATGACGGTGCCGTCGATGGAGTCGCCCTCGCCCTTCTCGGAGATGATCTTCTCCCAGCCGCGGATGCGGTCGGCCTTGCGCTTGGAGATCGCGACGGTGCCCGTCTCGCCCTCGAGCTGTTCGAGCAGGACTTCGTAGGTGTCGCCGATCTCGACGCTGGCGGGGTCGTCGAACTCGTTCTTGTCGAGGATGCCCTCGGACTTGAGCTGGACATCGACGAGGAAGTCGTCGCCGGCCCGGCCGATGACCTTGCCCTGCAGGATGCTGCCGGGCTTGAAGTCGCCGATCTGGTCTTCCAGCAGCGACTCCATGTCGCCGTCGGCGACCGCCGTGCCGAACTCGTCGGCGAGCATGTCGATGGCCTGTTGTTCTTCGATGTCGAGGGTGGCGATGAGGTTCTTGTTAACCATGGGAGGGGGTGAATCCCGGTTCCGTAAGGAGGTGTCCCGCCCCGCCGCATGGCGAGAAAAACGGGCGGCGGCCGACGGTTACGGCCGCTGAGGTCTTGAATTCATCGGCTGCGGGGGACGCGGGCCGTGAAGCGAACCGAGTAACATAACGCGATGGAGCAGCCGCGTAAAGACCGGTCGGACTGGGTGGTGCGGAAGATCGAGATCGGTGACCCCGAATTCGACAAAGCTCCATCGGTCGCCACCCTGACGCCCGCCGAGAGAATGGACTATGTCTATCGCCATTCAGTGATGTGCTTGACCATGTTTGACAAAGATTATGGAAAACCAAAGCCAAGACTTCCGAGACATGCTGTCGTCGTTGAACAACGCCGGCGTTGAATACCTGGTCGTGGGTGCCTTTGCCGTGGGGCTGCATGGTTTGGCCCGAGCCACGAAAGACATCGATCTCTGGGTACGTCCGACCGCCGAAAACGCTGAACGGGTCTGGCAGGCTTTGGTCGATTTCGGCGCACCTCTTAATGCCGTTAATCAAGATGACTTCAAGCTGCCCGATACGGTCTTTCAGATCGGCGTTGCCCCGGTACGAATCGATCTGCTCAGCAGCGTGGAGGGTCTTGAGTTTGATCAAGCGTGGGAGGGCCGCATCCAAACGCGACTGCTTGGCGAGCCGGTTTCCGTTCTAAACCGCGAAGACCTTCTGACTAGCAAACGTGCTGCAGGTCGCGATCGGGACCTGATCGACGCGGATCGACTCGAAAACGAAGTCGATCCTGAATCACGGTTGTGAACTATCCGCCCACCGCCGAGGTTTGACAGGATCGAACAGCAGCAACCGCAGACTCAAATATCCGCAGGCCGGGTGGGGTCTGGGTGAGCCAGGTGGGGTCGGCGTGGGCGAGTCGGGTCCAGGCGGGGTGGTGGGTGGCGGTGGTGAAACGCTCGGGGTGGGGCATCAGCCCGAGCACTCGGCCCGTCGGATCACAGACGCCGGCGATCGATCGGTCGGAGCCATTAACGTCCTCGGCGTAACGCAGGGCGACCTGGCCGTGGGCTTCCAGGCCGTCCAGCACGTCGTCCGGAGCGGAGAATCGGCCCTCGCCGTGGGCGATCGGGAGCTCGAATTCGGTCGTGCCGTCGTCAACGAGCCCTCTGGTCCAGACGCAGGGGCTCTCGGGGTTGACGGTCATGGGCACCCAGCGGTCGATGAATCGGCCGGAGGTGTTGTCGGCCAGCGTGGTGGTCTGGGTCGCGGTGACGGGGTGGGGCAGGAGCCCGAGCTTGACCAGGACCTGGAAGCCGTTGCAGATGCCGATCATGGGGACACCGCGGGCGACAGCGGCCTGGAGTGGGGCCAGCAGGCCGTGGCGGAGTCGGTTGGCGAAGATCCGGCCGGCCGCGATGTCGTCGCCGTAGGAGAACCCACCGGGGAAGCCGATGAGCTGGAAGGCTTCGAACTGGGCGGGGTCGGCAAGCAGTTGGTTGAGGTGGAGCGTGACGGGCTCGGCCCCCGCGGTGCGGAAGGCATGGGCCAATTCGGCGTCGCAGTTGGTGCCGGCGGTCCGGATGATGAGCGTCTTGGGCGTCACGCCGCGAGTGTAACCGAGCGTCCGGTCCGCGGAGCTAGACTCGCTGGATGGCTGGAACGCCGAAGCTCGGCCGAGACTTTTTTGAACGCGAGACGGTGCGGGTTGCTCGAGCGCTGCTGGGCCAGCGGCTGGTGCGGGTGATGCCGGACGGCACACGCCTCGCCGGGCTGATCCTGGAGACCGAGGCGTATCTGGGCCCGGACGACCTGGCGGCCCACACCGCGGGGTATCGCCGCACCGAACGGACCGAGCCGATGTGGATGGCCGGCGGGACGGCGTACGTCTTCCTGACCTACGGGATGCACCACCTGCTGAACATCTCGACGGTTGGTGAGGGTGTCCCTCAGGCGGTGCTGATCCGGGCGATCGAGCCGACCGAGGGCTTGAGTGTGATGCGTCGATACCGTCCGGCGGCCCGGCGTGAAAGGGACCTGGGCAATGGACCGGCGAAGCTGAGCCAGGCGATGGCGATCGACCGGGCGTTTGATCGGGAAGACCTGGCGGGGAGCGGTCGGCTGTTCGTGGAACGGGCACGCAGCCGGGTGTTGCCGAGTAAGCGGATCACGGTGACACGACGCATCGGGATCGACTATGCAGACGCGTGGGCGGCCGCGCCGTTGCGGTTCCACGTGGCGGGCCACCCGGGCGTGAGCCGACCGCCCAAACGGCTGGCCCCACCCCTCGCTGGGCTGCCTGTTGCTGAGGTTTGAATCGTGGCATGATCGCCGGGTAGACTGGAGGCGGAGACACACCCCGCCCTCTGGATGAGCTGAATGGACCCCGAACGCACGGACCACCCCGAACCCGCCGCGATCCCTACGCCCGTAGAGCCGACCGCTGCTCAACCCGAATCCCAGCCCGCCGCGATCCCGGTGCCCGCGGAGGCTGTGCCGGTTGCGACTGAACAAGCCCCGCCACCCGTCCCATCCCCCGTCCAGCCCGAGCCTAAGCCTGAAGTCCCCGCGGCTGAAGCGGCCCCAGAGCCGACGCTCGAAGAACAGGTCGCCGCGGAGATGGCCGAGCTGGGCGGCTCGATGGACGCGATCCTGGAGCAACCGAAGGCGGCCGAAGAGCCCGCGGCTGTCGTTGAATCCAGCGAGGCCCTGGCCGAGGACGGAGAGGCCGGCGACGCCCCCGTCGCGGAGCCGGAGCAGGCCAAGCACTTCGAGATTAAGCGTGGCCGGATCAGCGCGATCCGCGGCGAGGACGTCTTCGTCGATCTCACCGGCGAGACCAACAAGCTGCAGGGCGTGGTCCCGCTGGTGCAGTTCGAACGGCCCCCCCGGCTCGGCTCGATCATGGACTTTGTCGTCGACAAGGTGGACGAGGGCCAGGGCCTGATGTTCCTGTCCCGTGAGGGCGCGATCTCCCGCAGCACCTGGGACCAGCTCCACCGCGGCAGCGTGGTCGAGGCCCGCGTGACCAAGAGCAACAAGGGCGGCCTCGAGCTCGAGATGATCGGCGGGATCCGGGCGTTCATGCCCGCCAGCCAGATCGACGTGCACCACGTTGATGACCTGGAGTCTTTTGTCGGGCAGAAGATCGACGCCAAGGTCCAAGAGATCGACCACAAGCACAAGAAGGTGCTGCTGTCCCGGCGTGCCCACCTCGAAGAGGTCCGCCGTCGGCAGAAGGTCAAACTCCTGGCCGACCTCAAGGAAGGCGACGAACGCCAGGGCATCGTCACCGGCATCAAAGACTTTGGCGCCTTCGTCGACCTCGGCGGGCTCGACGGGCTGGTCCACATCACCGACCTCAGCCACCAGCACGTCAAGAAGGTCGGCGATGTCGTCAAGGTCGGCGACACCGTTACCGTCAAGGTGCTCAAGATCGACTCGGCCAAGGACCGGCTGTCCCTGGGCATGAAGCAGGCGACGCCCGACCCGTGGGAGGGCATTAACGAGGGGGCCGGCTTCGCCACCGGGCAGGAAGTGACCGGCCGGATCACGCGGGTGGCGAACTTTGGGGCCTTCGTCGAGGTCGCGCCCGGCGTCGAGGCGCTGCTCCCGATCAGCGAGATGAGCTGGAAGCGGATCCACAAGCCCACCGAGGTCGTGGAGGAGGGCCAGGTCCGCACGGTGTCGGTCCTGAGCATCGAGCCCGGCAAGAAGCGGATGACCGTGAGCCTCAAGGCGGTGCAGGGCGACCCCTGGCAAGACGCCGAGTCCAAGTACGCCAAGGGCTCCGAGCACGAGGGCAAGGTCACGGGCGTCACCGACTTTGGCGCGTTCGTCGAGCTGGAGCAGGGTGTTGAAGGCCTGGTCCACATCAGCGAGCTGGCCGACCGCCGCGTCGGCAAGGTCACCGACATCGTCAACGTCAACGACGTGAAGACGTTCCGCGTGAAGGACATCCAGCCGGGCAAGCGGAAGCTCTCGCTGTCGCTCCGCAAGGAGGATCCGACCCGCGATCAGCCCGTGGACACCACCCCCCGCAAGCCTCGGCCCAAGATCGACAAGTCGAAGCTGCGGGGCGGCATGGACCTCGGCGGGGCCGGTGGCGTCGGGCTTGGCGGGCTCTCGCTGGACAACCTGAAGTAGTCCTCCCCAGAGCCCCGTGGTTGGTTTAGCATGCGCCCTTCGCATGCGGAAGCAGGTCCCCAACGCGCTGACCGTTCTCCGGCTGGTTCTGGCTGGGGCGTTCTTCCTGATCCTCAACCAGTACCGCTACGGCGAACCGCAGCCGCAACTGCCGTGGCTCTGGCTGCTGATCGCGGTGGTCTTGTTCATCCTCGCCGCGGTGACCGACGCCCTGGACGGGCACCTCGCTCGGAAGTGGCAGGCCGAGTCGACCTTTGGCCGGATCATGGACCCGTTCTGCGACAAGGTGCTGGTCATCGGCGCGCTGATCTACCTCGCGGGTCCACGCTTTGTCGACCCCGACGCGGTCGCCGCCGGGTCGTTCTTCAACATGGCCTCCGGCGTCTACCCCTGGATGGTCGTGGTCGTGCTCGCACGGGAGCTGCTGGTCACCGGGATCCGGGGCGAGCTCGAGGGGGCCGGTGTGAAGTTCGGCGCCAACGTCTTCGGCAAGCTCAAGATGATCCTGCAGTCGGTCGTCGTCCCCATCGTTCTCGTCATCGTGGCGATCGACCCGGCCCGCGACGGCTGGGGCTGGCTCGCCTGGGTCCGTGATGCCCTGGTCTACGCCACCGTGGCGGTGACGGTGCTCAGCGGCTGGCCCTATCTGAGCAGTGCCGTACGGCTGATGCGTAGCCCCGCCGACTGATCCGGTATCCTCTCGCCCCCCTTCTCGACCCGACTACAGGACCGATCTCATGTCAACCGACCAAGGCTTCCTCGCGTTTGATCTCGGCGCCGAATCCGGCCGGGCCATGATCGTCCGGTTCGACGGCCAGACCGCGTCGCTAGAAGAAGCCCACCGCTTCCCCAACCGCCTCGTCGAGCTCCCCTCGGGCACCCACTGGAACACCACCGGGCTCTGGCTCGAGCTCGTCGAAGGCCTCGGGCGGGCCGCTGATCTGGCGAAACAGACCGACACCCCGATCGTCGCGCTCGGCGTCGATACCTGGGGCGTCGACTTCGGGCTCATCGGCCGCTCCGGCCAGCTCCTCGGGATGCCCTACGCCTACCGCGACTCCCGCCACCCCCCCGCCATGCAGCGGGCGATCGACCAGCTCGGCGAGGAGGCCCTCTACGCCGCGACCGGCATCCAGCTGATGACCTTCAACAGCCTGTTCCAGCTCAAGGCCCAACGCTCCGCCGAGCCCCAGTCCCTCGAGGCCGCCAAACGCCTGCTGTTCATGCCCGACCTGCTGCACTACTTCTTCAGCGGCGAGCAGGCCAACGAGCTGACCATCGCCTCCACCTCGGCCATGCTCACCCCCGACGCGACCGGCTGGGCTACCGGCCTCCTGGACAGCTTCGCGCTGCCCCGACACTTCCTCAAGGACATCGTCCCCGCGGGCACCCGCATCGGGTCGCTGCTGCCCGCGCTTGCCGACGCCGCCGGCCTCGCCGACGCCCCCGCCGTGGTCGCCCCTGGATCACACGACACCGCCAGCGCGATTGCCGCGGTCCCGCTCGCGCCCGAGCACGCCGCCACCGGTGACTGGGCTTACCTCTCCAGCGGCACCTGGTCGCTGCTGGGCATGGAGCTCGACGAGCCGATCGTCAGCGAGGCCGCCCGTACCGCCGGGTTCACCAACGAGCGTGGGGTCGGTGGGAAGGTGCGATTCCTGACCAACATCGCCGGGCTCTGGCTGGTTCAGCAGGTCCGCGCCGGGTTTGCCGCCCTCGGGCAGGAGCTCAGCTATGCCGAACTCACCGAGCAGGCCGAGGCCAGCGAGCCCTTCCGCACGCTCATCGACCCGGACCACGCACCCTTCGCCCTGCCCGGCGGCATGCTCGACAAGCTCAAGGCCTTCGCCCAGGCCACCGGTCAGCCCGTCCCCGAGACGCCCGGCCAGTGCGTCCGCTGCTGCCTCGAGACGCTCGCCCTGGAATACGCCAAGGCCCTGGGCGATGCTGAAGAGGTCACGGGCCGTCGTGCCGCGGTCCTCCACATCGTGGGCGGCGGCGGCCAGAACGGGCTGCTCAACCGCATGGCCGCCAGCGCCATCAACCGCCCCGTCGTGGTGGGCCCCTTCGAGGCCACGGCTCTGGGCAACGGGCTGACCCAAGCGATCGGCACCGGCGCACTGGCCGGGCTCACCGAGCTGCGTGCGGTGGTCCGCAACTCGGTCACGCCAGAGACCGTCGAGCCCATCGACGCCGACGCCTTCGCCGCTCAGGTGGATCGATACACCGCCTTGCGTGGCGCTGTGGTCTGACCCGTCCCGCGTCCTTCTCATCGCTGTGATTCCGGACGTTGACGGGTGTAACGCCGAGGTGTTCTGCACGTCCTTTTTTTTGGAGCGGAAACTTAATCCCGAGCCCGCCGCTGGCCGATGCGCCCTATGCGGCGGCCTGCTCATTACCGCCTCACCCGCCCGGAGAACCCGGCCATGACCGAACGCCGACTCGGACAGATCCTCATCGCTCGGGGCCTGATCAACGAATCCCAGGTCCAGCAGATCCTCGATGAACAAGCCGGACTCGAGGACCCGCCCCGCTTCGGGGTGCTCGCCCGCCAGCGCTTCGACCTCTCGCACGACGACGTCCTCTCCGCGCTGACCGAACTGCACCTCCGCCGGTCCCCCCAGACCAGCCTCGCCACCGAACGCTTCGACGCCCAGTGCCTCCGCCTGCTCACCGCCGAGCAGGCCTGGGACAGCCTGGTCCTGCCGCTGCGGACCGAGGGCGAGGAGCTGGTCTGTGCCACGACCCTCGAGACGCTCGGCAGCGCGATCGAGATGATGGAAGCCAAGACCGACCTGGCCTTCCGCTTCGTGATTGTCGAGATCTGTCAGCTCGAGCAGTTCATCGCCGAACGCTACGCCTACGAGGGCATCGCGGTGATCGAAGAGGCCGCGTAAACCTACGCCAGCTTCTTGGTCGCCACGGTCCCGGCCGCGGTCGTCTTCACCTCATACCCCGCCTCGATCAGCTGGGCCCGCAGCCCGTCGGCCGCCGCGTAGTCCTTCGCGGCCCGCGCCGTATCCAAGTCTCGGCAGGCCGCCTCGGCATCAAACCCGCCGTCCCCCTCCGCCGCCGCGGGGCCCGCTTCCACCACGGCGAGCACGCTGTCAAACCGCCGCAGCACCCCCGCCGCTTCCGCCGCGTCCTCGACCGGCCGCCCGAGGTACTCGAAGACCACCGCCAACGCGCCGGCCGTGTTCAGGTCGTCCGCCAAGGCCTCGGCAAAGCGGCCGACCACCGGATGGTCCAGGCCGATCGGCTCGGCATCCGCCGATGCCTCCCAGGCCTCGCCCAACCCCGCGGCGTAGTCCCGTAGCTTCCGTACCGCCGACGCCGAGTCCGCCAGCCCTTTGCGAGACACGTCGATCTGTGACCGGTAGCTGGCCTTGATCAGCTCGAACCGCAGCACCGCCGGGTCCACCGGCCGGCCGGTGAAGTCCCCGCCAAACACCTGGCGGGCGGTGAAGAAGTTGCCCGCGCTCTTGGACATCTTCTTGCCCTCGATCATGAGGTGTCGGCTGTGCATCCAGAACTGGGCGAACCGGTCGGTCCCGTGAGCGCAGCGGGACTGGGCGATCTCGCACTCGTGGTGCGGGAAGATGTTGTCTTCACCGCCGGTGTGGATGTCGATCTCCTCCTGCCCGAGCATCGCCCGGGCCATCGCGGAGCACTCGATGTGCCAGCCCGGATAGCCCTCGCCAAGCTCCAGGCCAAACTCGCGGGGGTCCCACTTCATCAGGTGCGTCGCGTCCTGCTTCCAGAGCAGGAAGTCGGCGGGGTGCCGCTTGCCCGCCTGGTTCTCCGCTACCACGCGCCCGCCCGCACCGCCCTTGAGGTCTTCGATCCGGTTGCCCGACAGCATGCCGTAGTCTGGAAAGCTCTCGACATGGAAATATACTGCCCCGTCCGCCGCGATATAGGCGTGCCCCTTGTCGATCAGCCGGCCGATCATGTTCAGCATCCCGCCGATGTGCTGCGTTGCGTGCGGCATGTTCTCCGGGTAGCCCTCACCGACCCGGATCCGCAAGGCCCGTGCGTCTTCGATAAAGGCCTCTGTGTAGAACTCGGCGATCTGGTACGGGTCGTCCGCGTCCGCCACCGCCGAGGCGTGAGCCTCCCCCGCCTTCTTCGCCGCCTTGAGCCGTTCGGTCGCCACCGCCATCTTGTCTTCGCCCCCGCCGTCCGCGAGCTGGTCTTCGGTCATGTGCCCGACGTCCGTGATGTTCATCACCTGATGGACATCGAACCCCAACAGCTCCAGCGTCCGTCGGAGTACGTCCGCGAACAGGAACGTCTTGAAGTTCCCGATGTGGGCAAAGTCGTAGACCGTCGGGCCGCAGTTGTACATCTTCACCCGGCCGGGCTCGATCGGCTCGAACGCCTCCACTCGATTTGTCAGCGTGTTGTAAAACCGTGGCTGGATCATGAAGGGGGATCATAGCGAGCGGCTCACAAATACCTTGGATGTTTAGCCGGTCGCGTGCGGTTGGCAGCATCGCCCTCGCCCAACTCCCCCCAAATCCCTAGCTCCACACCTCAAACACGCCGATCTGCCGCCCCGCACTGGACTTTCTATCGGACGCGGGCCATCATGGAGGTGTGAGGCACAGCATCGGACGCTCAAGCCGACCCATGGACGGACCGTGTGCAGCCGCTATTGCGCTCCTTCTAGGCGTGATGCTGGTTTCCCCGACCAGCCCAGCTGAGCCGCTCGCTTCTTCCCCGCCCGACGCCGCGACCGGCCAACTGGCGGACCTGCTCGCTCTCGAGGCTCGGGTCCAGGGTGTGGTTGAGCGCGTCAGCCCTGCCGTGGTCTCCGTCCGTATCCAGGGCGGCTCCGGCTCCGGCGTCGTGATCGGCAACGAGGGCTACGTCCTCACCGCGGCCCATGTCTCGGGCAAGCCCGGGCGACCCTGCATCATCACCTTCCCCAACGGCACCCGCGTCAACGGCGTCTCTCTCGGCAGACACCCCGCTAACGACTCCGGGCTCCTCCGCATCACCGACTCCGGCCGGTTCCCCCACGCCGAGCTCGGCCCCGCCGACCTCCCCGAGATCGGCCAGTGGACCCTCGCCCTCGGACACCCCCAGGGCTTCCAGCCGCAGCGCCCCATTGTCGCCCGGCTCGGCCAGGTCATCGCCGCCCGGCCCGCCACCCTCCAGACCGACTGCACCCTCATCGGCGGTGACTCCGGCGGCCCCCTCTTCGATCTCGAGGGCCGGGTCATCGGCATCCACTCTCGCATCGGCGGGCCCACCGGGCACAACTTCCACGCCCCCGTCGGCGTCTTCCTCGCACGCTGGGACGACCTCACCGCCTCCCGCGAGGTCGCCCCCGGGTTCCTCGGCGTCTCAGGCGATAACCACGCCAAGGGCGCCAAGATCGACCACGTCTTCCCCGACACCGCCGCCGCCGCCGCGGGCCTTCAGCCCGGCGACATCATCACCCACATCGACGGCCAACGCATCCGCAGCTTCCGCGAGCTCGCCGCACTCATCAGCGAACGCGGGGCCGGCGACCGTCTCGATCTCACCGCCCTCCGCAAGACCAAACGCCTTACCCGAGCCCTGACGCTCAACCCCCGACCCGAGCCTGCCGCACCGCCCGAGCCTTAACCCCCTTGCCTAACGCCAACATGATCCAGCGGCCCCACCGATCCATCCCCCGACGCCTCCTTGCAGGCGTCCTGAGCACGGCGATCGCCCTCGTCTTGCTGCCGAGCCCCACGCTCCTCGCCGAGCCGGGCCCGCCGCCTACCCCGCCTTCCGCTCAGAACCCGCTCAAGCGGCTGCTCGTCGAGGCCTTCAGCCCGGTGATGTCTCAGTCGCTCGGGCAGGTCGTCGCTGTCCAGGTCGACGGCCACCACGCCGCGTTCGGCACGGTCGTCTCGGCGGACGGCCACATCCTCACCAAAGCCAGCGAGCTCGTCGGTGACCTCGACTGTGTCCTCAGCGACGGCCGAGTCCTGCCCGCCGAGGTGCTCGCGATCGATCACCCCACCGACCTCGCCCTGCTGAAGGTTCAGGCCAAGGGCCTCACGCCCGTCGCCTGGGCGAAGCCTGCCCAGGACCCCGCCGAACCCGCACGGCCCGACGCCACGGTCACCGTGGGGCAATGGGTCCTGACCCCGTCTCGGATCGGCGTCGCCCGTGCCGTTGGCATTGTCAGTGTGCCTCCCCGTGCGATCGCCAAGCGCCGGCTTGTGCTCGGTGTCCAGATCGATCCGACCGGTCCCACCAAGGCCGGCCTGCTCGTTCGGCACGTGAACCCGGCCATGGGGGCGGCCCGCGCCGGCCTCCTCCCCGGAGATCTGATCACCCATGTCGCCGGCCAGACCGTCCGCTCGGTCGAAGAAATCGCCGACACCCTCGCCCTGAGCCAGGCCGGCGACCGCGTCCCCGTCCTGCTGAGCCGCAACGGGAACCCCGTTGAGCTCCAGATCGAGCTGTCTCGGCTCGAGCCCACGCCCGCCAGCCGAACCGCCCGGATGAACCGCATGGGCACCCAGATCAGCCACCGCCGCGACGGCTTTCCCCGTGTGATCCAACACGACTCGGTCCTCCAGCCCTGGGACTGCGGCGGCCCCCTGCTCAACTCCCGCGGTCAGGCGATCGGCATCAACATCGCCCGAGCCGGCCGAGTGGCCTCCTACGCGCTTCCCGCTGACCTGGTCCGTGAAACCTATGAGGCCATGCTCGCCGAGCCGGGTCCGACGGTGCAGCTCGATACCGCTCGCCGGCCCGTCACCGGCACCCCGGCCGACCATTAACGCAGGCCCGAGACGCCTCAGGCCTATCGCGACTTCGGGAAATTCGTGCGCTCCGCCGATAATCTCCCGCTTCCTGCCTCGGGATCAGCCCCAGCCCAAATCCGAGCCCGCCGCCAAGGACTTCCCCTTCTCAAGCCCGCCCCTCTCCAGGGTCGATATCCCCTCTAGCGCAAACCCCAGCGCGGAGGCGACCTTATGGGCCAAATCAGCAGCAGCATCGGCCTCGTCAGCGGCATCAACTCCGCCGACATCATCGACCAGCTTATCTCCATCGAGTCCCGGCCCCGCCAGCTCGTCGAGCAGCGCAACACCGTCCTCGAGTCTCAGCGGGTCGCCTTCCAGGACGTCAACGCCAACCTCCTTGCGGTCAAGGCCACGACCTCGCGGTTCACGGCCGAGTCCGTCTTCTCGGCTACCACCGCCTCCAGCTCCAACGAGTCGGTCCTCGCGGTCTCCTCCCGCGAGGGCGCCGTCCCCGGGAACTACACCTTCCGCGTCGGCCAGCTCGTTTCCTCCCAGCAGACCATCACCAACGGCTTCGCCGACCGCACCGGCACCTCCGTGGCTCCCAACGGCGGCACCCTCACGTTCGACCGCGGCGACGCCCGCCTCGACTCGGTCACCAAGCTCGCCAACCTCAACGGCGGCGAGGGCATCGAACGCGGCCTCATCCGGATCACCGACCGGGCCGGCAACACGGGCGTGATCGACCTCTCCGCCGCCGTCACCATCAACGACGTGACCGACGCCATCAACCGCGCCACCGGCGTCAACGTCATCGCCCAGGCCGAGGGCGACCGTCTCACCCTCACCGACGCGACCGGCTCCACCCTCCAAGACCTCGTCGTCGCCGACATCGGGCTCTCCACCACCGCCTCCTCCCTGGGCATCGCCGGCTCGGCATCCGCCGACCTCGACGGTGACGACAACACCCTGACCGGCACCAACATCAACACCCTCGGCGGCAGCACCGTTCTCGCCGCCCTCAACGACGGCAACGGCGTCCGCACCGCCGCGGGCTCAGACTTCACCATCACCACGGGGACCGGCACCTTCGGCATCGATCTTTCTGAAGCCAACGTGCTCCAAGACGTCTTCGACGCCATCGAGACCGCCACCGCCGGCGACGTCACCGTCTCCACCGACGCCAACGGTACCGCCCTCCAGCTCACCTCCGCCTCCGGGTCCATCGCCTTCACCGCAGGGTCTTCCCTCGCCCTCCAAGACCTCGGCCTCGACCGCTCCACCATCTCAGGCGGCACCGCCACGGGCGACCGCCCCATCGCCGAGATCAACTCCAAGCTCCTGCGATCCCTCCAAGGCGGCACCGGCATCGGCGGCATCGTCGGCGAGGGCCAGGTCATCCTGACCGCCGACACCCGCCTCGACGACCTGTTCCAGGGCGACGGCGTCCAGACCAACAACCTGCCCCTCAACCGTGACCTGACCATCTTCGCCAGCGACAACACCACCGGCGTCGGCATCAGCGTCGATCAGTACAACACCGTCGGCGAGTTCATCACCGCTGTCGAAACCCTCACCGGCGGCGATATCACGGTTGCCATCAACAGCAACAACACCCTCACCTTCACCGACAACACCAACGGACCCAACAACTTCCGCATCGTCGATGAGAACATCTCCCAAGCCGCCACCAGCCTCGGCATCGCCATCGACACCACCGAGTCTTCCGTCACCTCGCTCAACCTCGACCCCAACGGCATCCCCCCCACGAACGCCCAGGTTAGCGTGACCAACGCCGCCGGCACCACCGCCAACCTCGACCTCGGCGCCGCACGCTCCGTCACCGATATCCTCGACGCCTTCAACAACGCCGGCCTCGGCCTCTCCGCCTCCGTCAACGCCGCCGGCAACGGCCTGGAGATCTCCGACAACTCCGTCGGTGCCGGCTCACTCACCATCAGCGACCTCTCCGGCACCGCCGCCGCCCAGCTCGGGATCGTCGGCAGCTTCGCAGACGGTGTGGCCGACACCGGCTCCCTCGACCGCCAGTACATCACCGAGGCCACCACCCTCGACGCCCTCGACGTCGCCCGCGGCCGGTTCCGCATCACCGACTCCACCGGCCAGGGCGCCACCGTCGACCTGACCCAGGGCGACGAGAACACCATCCAGGACGTCATCAGCGAGATCAACTCCCGCGGCCTCGCCATCAACGCCCGCATCAACGACGCCGGCAACGGCATCATCCTCGAAGACACCGGGCCCGGCACCCTCGCCATCACCGTCGAAGACTCCGGCTCAACCACCGCCGCCGACCTCAACCTCCTCGGCTCGGCCTCCGCCCCAGGGGCCAGCATCGACGGCAGTTTCCGCCAGACCATCACCCTCGAAGCCACCGATACCCTCGACGACGTCGCCCTGAAGATCACCAACGCCAATGTCGGGGTCAACGCCTCGGTCATCGATGACGGGTCTCTTGGCAACCCTTACCGGCTCGCACTCGCCGCCGAGAACACAGGGACCGCCGGTGCTTTCGTCTTCGACGACGGCGGGCTCGGCCTTGGGCAGTCCAACCTCAGCGATGCCCAGGACGCGGTGGCCTTCTTCGGCGGTGCTGATCCCGCCGACGCCTTGGTGATCACCTCGACCTCCAACACCCTCGACGCGGTCCTGCCCGGCGTGACGATCGACCTGCTGGCGACTTCTGATCAGCCCGTCCAGATCACCATCAGCCAGGACAACAACTCTCTGATTACGGCTGCGTCCGACTTCGTCAACGCCTTCAACTCTGCTGCCGACACGCTCGATCAGTACGACAGCTACGACGCTGAAAACGAGGTGCGTGGCCTGCTGCTCGGTGATTCGACCATCGCCAGTGTCCGCAGCTCCCTGTTCAACTCCGTCATCGGGTTCAACCAGGAGCTCACCGGCCAGTTCCAGTCTTTATCTCAGGTCGGCATCCGGGTCGGGCCCGGTGCACGGCTCCAGTTTGACCAGAACACCTTCACGCAAGCTCTGGCTGAGGACCGGGACGCCGTGGAGGCCCTGTTCACGTTCCAGCAGTTCGACACCGACCCCGTGACGGGCGAGGAAGACCGCAACACCGTTATCGCCCGCGGCGTCGGCGTCGAGCTCGACGAGCTGCTCGACCGCCTTACCCGCACCGGCGACGGCGTCGTCGATGCCGCGCTCGATCGGCTCGACGACCAGATCGAGCTCAACAACGACCGGATCGACAGCCTCAATGACCGCCTCGACGCCAGCCGGGCCCGTCTCGAGGCCGAGTTCGCCGCCCTCGAGTCCGCCCTCGCCGGCCTCCAGGACCAGTCCGCCGCCCTCGCCACCATCTCGTCCATCGCACCCCCCGCCCCAGCCAGTAACGCCGGGTAAACCACGTCCAATAAGCCCCAAAACGCAGACATAACCCGCAGCCCGTTTCCCTTCCACGCCGATACCTCTGACGACGATGCCCAACCCCCCCGCCGTCAACCCGTACCTCAAGACCCAGATCATGACCGCCTCCCCGCAGGAGCTGCGCATGATGCTCTACGACGGCTGCCTCCGGTTCATCCACCAGGGCAAAGACGCTCTAGATCAGCAAGATTTTGAACGGTCTTACGAGTCGCTCTCCCGCGCCCAGAAGATCGTCCTCGAACTCTCCACCAGCCTCAACCACAGCCTCGCCCCCGAGCTCTGCGAGAAGCTCTCGGCCCTCTACACCTACATCTACAAGCTGCTGGTCGAAGCCACGACCAGCCGGGTCGCCGAGCCCCTCGCCGAGGCCATCAAGCTCCTCGAGTTCGAGCGCGAGACCTGGGCCATGCTCATGCAGCAGAACGGCGACGACGACGGCCCCAACGGCCAGCCCACGAAGCCCGGCCCTCAGCCCACCAACCCCTACGCCCAGCAGACCGCGATGAGCGCCTACGCCCGCAGCGCGTAACCACTCCCTCTGCCAGCCCGTCTCACTCTTCTCCCCCCTGGTTCGCGATCACCACCAGCGCGAACGCCGGCACCGCCAGCAGCACCGACAGCTGCCAGCTGAATTCCCCAAACGCCAGCACCGCCGCGATCGCCAACAGCAGCACCGCGATCCCATTGAGCACCATCGTCCGGACAAACCGGCTTCGCCGATATGCCGCTCTGGCCTCCCGCGTCTCGTCATCGATGTGGTCGTCGTCAAGCATCCCAAAAGCCTCCCGATAGCTTTCAGCATAACACCCGGGGATCAGAGCCCAACCGCCTGACGCACTCTTGCGACAACTTGGCCGACCGCTTCCCTTGCTGCCGCCGCGCCGTCGGCCAACACCGCTTCGACCCGCTCCGGGTCCTCCAGCAATGCTTCACGCCGCTCGCGTGCCGGCCCGAACTCGTCCATCAACAGCTCGAACAACGCCTGCTTCGCGTGGCCGTACCCCATGCCGCCCGCCCGGTACTGCTGCGCTAGCGATGTGGTCCGCGGATCGTCCGACCCCGCGATCGCCCGGAAGATCGCAAACGTCGTATCCCCCTCCGGATCCTTCGGCTCCTCCAGTGTCTCGCTCCCCGAGATGATCTTCATCACCGCCTTCCGCAGCTTCTTCTCCGGCAGGAACGGATCGATGATGTTGCCGTACGACTTGCTCATCTTCTCGCCGTCGATCCCCGGCACCACCGCCGCCTCCGCCCGGTACCGCCCTTCCGGCACCTTAAAGACATCGCCGTAGTGGTGGTTGAACTTCTGCGCCAAGTCGCGCGTGATCTCGACGTGCTGCCGCTGGTCCTGCCCGACCGGCACAAAGTCCGGATCGACCGACAGGATGTCCGCCGCCTGCAGGATCGGATAGGTATACAGCCCGATGTTCGCCGCCAACCCCTTCGCCGTCTTGTCCTTGTACGTCGTGGCCTTGTCCATCTGCGACTTCGGGCACAGGCACCCCAGCACCCACGCCAGCTCCGTCACCTCGGGCACGTCGTGCTGCAGGTAGATGTGGCACTTCGCCGGGTCGAGCCCGAACGCGAGGTAGTCGATGACGACCTGCCGGACGTTGGCCCGCAGCTCTTCGGGGTCGCGGATCGCGGTGAGCGCATGGAACGACGCGACGAACACGTAGAGCTCGTGCTCGTCCTGCATATCGATGAGCTGCCGGATCGCCCCGGCGTAGTTGCCCAGGTGCAGCTGCCCGGTCGGCTGGAGTCCCGTGAGGATGCGTGCCATAGGGCCGAGAGAGTAATCGATCTTTAGCCCCGGGCTCTGCCCAGGGGCACGCGGCGAGCCCAATACTTCAATGATTGAGCTTTGCGTCCGCCACCTGCACCGCCCCACAAAACGCCGCGATCTTCGCCACGTCCTTCACGCCCCGCTCCGACTCCACCCCGCTGCTCACGTCAACCGCGTAGGGCCGAAGCCTGAACACCGCGTCGCCCACATTCTCCGGCGTGAGCCCCCCCGCCAGGATCATCGGGGCCAGCCCGTCCAGCCGCCCCGTATCTCGCAACGCTGCCAAGGCCGCCCAATCCAGCGCGTGCCCCGTTCCCCCTGTCAACCCTCCGGCAGGCGGGGCATCAAACATCAATGCATCAATCAGCTGGTGCTCACCCCGCCAGACCTCCAGCGTCGGGCCCACCTCGTCCGCCTCGAAGCTCAACGCCTTGACGACCTTCAGCCCCCGCCGCGCCGCCTTGAGCTGCCGAACGTACCCCGGCCCCTCGCGGCCGTGCAGCTGCACCGTCGTGATCCCCGCCGTCTCAATCACGCCGAGCACCGACTCCACAGGCTCATCCACAAACACACCGACGGGATCGATGAACGCAGGGATGCGATCCACCAAGCCCGCGGCCTTGTCTGGACTCACATGACGCGCCGAAGCCTCGACAAACATCAGCCCGATGGCGTCGGTCCCGGCCGACACCGCGGCCTCTACTGAGGCCGGGTCGGTCAGGCCACAGATCTTGATCCGAGTCCGTCGCATCGCCAGGAATTTACCACGGAGACACGGAAGCCACGGGGCAGGTGCCCATCTTCCCGCTGTTCTACATTTTCGGGGCGGATTCTCAAAGGCTGCCTTGGCGCGATCCTGACGGCTGAGGCCGCGTGATTCAGTCCTTCGAGTGAGGTGCCTTAATCAGCGGCAGCCTGGTCGATCTGCGTGACGCGGTCTTCTGATCCAGACGGGAACGGCAACGCAAGCGCTCAACGCTTCGCACAATCACGACACATCTAAACTGGCTGAAGCGAGGCGTTACGGTGTTTTGGGAATAACCACGAACGCGGCCTCACCCGCTCGGAGGTCTAACGACCCCAACGGGTTCCCCCACAGGTCGAAGGCCTCCGCCCCCTTAGGCAGCTCGACACGGCAGCTCCCGTCAAAGTCGCTTGCGGAGTACACCACCACCACTTCACCCCGACGCTCTGCCGGGGCGTGCTCTGCGGCCTCGAAACGGTAGCGCATCGCACGCCGCCCGATCGGCTCCTTGCTCTTAAAGGCCATGTCTTCCAGCATCCAGGCCATGAATGCAAACGAGGACGATGAGAGGTTCAGGTCGCCGCCCGGCTGGGTAAGGGCCGGCCAGTAGATCCGGTACCTGCTCTCCCACTGCGGGTAGTTGGTCAGCGAGTAGGTGAACACTTTCTCCACGCCCTCAGATAGCAGCAGCATGTGATAGTTCAGCGTGAGGGCGGCGTTGAACTGGGCGTCGCGTGTGTCCTGTTTCGCAAGATGCAGCGTGTGCCGGAGCATCCCGGTCTCCGGTGAGCCGGTCGTACCCTTGCCTTCGGTCATCCATATCGGCTTCTGTTTCTCGGACGGCAACGCCCGTAGCGGAGCGAGGATGTTGTCCATGAAGCTGTCAAACGAGGTCGATGGGTGGCTGTCGAGCAGGCTCTCGTCCCGGTTGATCACGTACGCATGGAACGACGCGATGTCGTAAGTCTTCGTGTTGTCTAACGCGAGCATCTTGGGCACCCAGCCGGCGCTCCCCGGGCCCAGCGAGCCATGCAGACCCACGACTTGTGCCTCGGGGTTGCCCCGGCGGATCGCCCCGAAGCCAGCCTCACTCAGCCTGTGATAGTCCTCGGCCAGCGTGTCCCCGACATGCCAGCGCTTAAGCCCGACGAAGTCCGGCCGCCATTCCCGGTAGAAGAAGTGGCCCCAGGGCTCGTTCCAGACCTGCCAGTGATTGACTCGGCCCCTGTAATGACGCGTGATCTCTTCGGCGTAGCGCTCGAAGTCATCGTTGTTCTCGGGCTGCCACCAAAGGTCGTGCCAACCGCGCGGCACATGCTTGCGCGTGATCCGTGCCCACGGCGGGGCCTGCGCCAGAACCCCTAGCACCGAGAAGCCATCCTCGATCAGGTGGTTCATCTGATCATCAAAGAAGACGTACTCGCCCCGGGTCTTCTCCATCTCGGACCAGTAGTTGAGATCCCCCATCGGGCCGTGCAGGCGTACCCAGTTGAAGCCGAGCGCCTTGGCGGCGTACAGGTGTTCATGGAAGTAGCCGGAGTGGATGCCGAACGGCGATTCCGGGCGCGGCCGTCCCCAGTACCTCGGCTCCCTCAGGTAGCTGTAAACCACCTCGGCCAGCTCGCCGAGCGATTCACCATCGGCGTCGATGAGCTCGGCTTCGACGCGGTGCTGCCCATAGGGCCGATCCACGCCGGACATATCGATGTCCAGCCGACCTACGCCTGCAACGGCGGGAAGGGTCACTAATTCTCGGGTCGCGCCGTAAAGATCAAAGGCTTGCAAACGCAGCCGCGCCTCCGCAGGGATGTCACCCGCAACGTGGTACTTGACGGCCACAGCGGGCTCGCGGTCAAACACGATGTCGCTTTGATGATCATTCACTTCGAGCTGCACCTGCGGCTGACGTGGCTTGTCGGCGCTGGCGTTCTCGGCTGTCCCGACAAACATACGCGTCACTTGGAACTCGCCGCTCGCGGTGATGGCGTAGATGTTGGTCTGAGACAAGAGCGACGGCTGATAAGCCATCTCGATCCGAGTCCACTGCGGGTATGTACCGGCGAGGTCTTTTCGCACGGCGGGTTGTTCGTCTTCGAGCACGGTGAACGCGCCCTCTGTCACGGTGCCCTTGACGTAGAGCGAGGCGACATGCTGCTCCTGCGGCAGCGCGTAACGGAACGGCGGGGACCAAAGACCGAACCGACGGTCTTCGCCCCAGCTCAACGAGAAGTCCGGGGCTTTCACCTTCAGGGCTGTCCACCCCGGCATCCCCTCGGCAGGCACGGGATCAAAGCGAACTTGTCTGGGCGCGTGGGTCTTCTGACGGATACCCCATCCGAAAGGTACACCCAGCGCGAAGTCCGCATCGGGCAGCACATTGGCCGGTCCGCCATCGGGATACTTCGCACGCAGCTCCGCCTCGATCTGTGCGCGTGTCCGCCGCTCCAGCTTCAGTGACTCCAGCTCGAACGCCCCCTTCTTACCCATATCGATGATCAGGCCCACCCGGTTCTCGATCGCCGGCAGCTCGAAGCTCAGCGTTGCGCCCTGCCGCCCCCGCTCCAGCGGCAGCGTCTGCTCCCAGTGCGTCTTCCAAGGCGAGACCCGCTCCATAATCGCCAGACGCAGCGCATCACCCGTCGGGCTCGCAAGGCTATAGCTCAGCTTGTAGTAGGCGCCGGCGGTCAGCGGCGGCAGCTCGACCAGCAGCTGGGCCCGCCCACGCTTGAAGCCCTCGACCTTTACCTCCGTCCACGCACGCCGTCCACCCATCTGGTCTTCGTAACGCTCGTAGACCGGCCTGATCTCAGCCCAGCCCGAGTCCTCCTTCACTTCCGGAGGCAGCGTCCCACGCGCTTTCGGGTTCCAACGCGTCGAGTCGACACGGTCCTGAGTCCCGAAATCGATCTCGAAAAGCACCTCGGCATGAGCGTGAGTCGAAGCCAGCCAGGCGCAGCAGAGCAAAACGATGACGGATGCAACAAGCTTCATGGAGCAGCTCCTCTAGGCCTATGCGTGTGGCCGGTGCAATGGTTCAGGTCACACCGGATCTGCCGGGTGAGCGATGGGGGCAAGTGGACTGGCGATGCCGACGGCAGAACAGCAACCCCACGCACACGCACGACCCAGCTGCGGCCTCAGGGATCGTGATGACCAGACGCTGGCCCGATGCGTCCAGGTGGTTCAGATCAAAGCTGTAGGACTGGCCGTCGAGCTCGACCTCGAGGCTGTAGATCCCCAGAAACGCGCTGGCGTCGAACACGCCCTCGGCGTCGGTGACCCCTGCTTCCTCAGTCCACCACGCGCCGAGCACCAGCTCAAGGTAGTCGAGCCCGGCCTGCGTTAGTTTCCAGTCGCTGTCGAATAGCACCGCACGGTCGTGGACCCTGTCGCTCACACCCCAGTAGTTGAAATGCGTCACGCCGGGATGACTGAACGCCGCGATCAAAAGGTCGGTTGCGAAGTCGTCGCGCACGTCTTGCGGGAGGGTCTTCTGGATATCGAACTCGCTGACCTGCATCGCAAGCCCGAACTCGTCGTGCCACTGCTCCAGACGGGCGAGGATTTCTGGGATACCGCCCGCCGGGATGATGTTCTGGTAGACATCGCCGACCACGAAGTTGTTGGTGCCGAAGTGGGCTTGGAACCCGATGCCATCGGGCGCTGCGTCATTTTCAAAGAGGTATTGGATGTTAGTGCGGTAGAGCGGGTCGTTGTCGTCATCGACGCCCGTCAGGATCCAGTTCTCATTGACCCACAGCCGCGCGCCGGGATCGAGCTGCCGCACCAGCTTCATGATCTCGACACCTTGCTCATTGGAGACCGCTAGATCACTGCCGGTCCATCGGCCGAAGTGATTGAGCACATGCCAGTCTGCGATGCGTCCAATCCCGCCGGGATTGGGGTTGGCCCCGGCGATGCGGTCGTACACCAGGTCCTGCCAGTCCGTATCGCCGTCTTCGTCCAGGTCTCGGGCGTCGGTCGCGCCGTTCTGATTCCACCATGCGCCGTCTTCGGGGGCGGTGACATCGATCGGGGTGTCCATCTCCGTGATGTAGTGGGCCAGCACATCCATGCCCACCGCGTTGGCGCGTCGGGTCGCAAGCTCGGCGGGCGGGATTACCCCGTTATTGAACCAACGCCCCGCCTCAACGCCCCAGCCCCAAGACTCATCGCGGTAACCGAACTCAACCGTCACCGCGTTGAACATCCGCCTGCCTTGGGCGTTCCCGTAGGCCGAACCCTGCAACGGCTGGAAGTGGATACGGTCGAGCTGGTCGGCGTCGGCCTGGGTGAACCCATCACTGACCGGGTCGGTCCAGACGCGCTCGTTGAGCGTCGCCCCGAACTTGAAGGCGTGCTCACGCATCGAGAGGCGGACGCTCGCGCCCGACAACGCTCGGCCGAGACCATCCTGGAGCTGAAGGGTTAAGCCACCCTTGCGGTACTGCTCGATCCGGGCGTCGGCTTCGGCTCGCCATGCCGCATCGTCGGCCCGACCGACATACTCCGCCCAGCCCGCCGAAGGGGCCAGCAGCGAGGCTAGGGCCGTGGTTAGGACGTACTTAGGGTGGTGCACGGGAAATCCTGGTGAACGAAGGGGCGCTGAAGTTAGCTGTGAGCCCGCCGCATCGTGTCGCGCCGGTGCGGGTTTACTGGGTCCCCATCCAGAACGTGTCCACCGGCTCTTGCCCGGGGAAGAAGCTGGGGGCGAACGGGATGTCCGCGTCAGGCTCGGCTGCGGCGTGTCCGTCGTTGTAGAGAACGTTCACCACGTTGTTGTGGGAGGCTGAAGCCTCGAACATCCAGGTCTCGCCGATCGATGCCGACGTGGCCCACTGGGTCCGGCCCCAGTCCATGACCAGCATGGTGTTGCTCGGCGAGATCACCTCGTCCGGCTTCTTGTAGTCCTCACGCAGCTGATTGAAGTCGAACCAGATATTCCTCACCGTGTCGGTCAGCGCGGTGTCGCCGCTGGTTGGGAGCTGGGTGTTCAACGCGTAGCCACGCATGAGCCAGTTGTTGAGGTCCAGGCCTCCGGAGGTGTCGCGCTGGTCTGCGGAAGGGCACTCAAGGACCGTGCCCTCCAAGACGGGGTGTGTGCCGAGGCCGCCGATCAGGCCGATGTAGAGCCCGCGTGCCTTGGGGTCCAGAAAGTTGCGGTAGATGATCGCGCTCCACGGGTCGTAGAAGTTGTTCCCGGAGACCGTGGGCTGGGCCGCCATGACACTGCGGTCGAAGTCGTCCTGATAGGTCGCCATGAAGATGCCGATCTGCCGCTGATTGCTTAGACAGGCCAGGCTCCGGGCGGCGCTGCGGGCTGAGCCCAGAGCGGGCAGCAGGATGGCGATCAATAGCGCGATGATGCTGATGACCACCAGCAGTTCGATGAGCGTGAAGGCCTGGTGTGGCTTTTTCAAGATCAGCTCCTTTGCGCGTGCGGTGAGTTCATGGCAAGGCAAGAAGAGAACAGAGCTAAACAACGGATCATTCGGTCGCTTGAAGCGTGGGCGACTGGCTCCCGGAAGCCACGAACTCGAGGTGTCCACCACGGCCGTCCTGGTTGGTGTGCGGATCACAGGCCAGCAGGAAATAGGCCACTTTGCCGGGCTCAACGCCGGCTCCCTTGAGCATGTTGGTGACGTCGAAGGTGAACGCCTGATTCTGGGCATCGGGCGGGATGGTCTCTTCGTGCCTGGCGAGGTGGCGGGCGACGTTGTAGGCCGCGAACTGGTTGAACTTGCGTGCAGGCTGGGCCGCATCAAGCAGCTGCAGATGGATCGGGGCGTGCGCCCCAAGCGCAAGGCCCGCGGTGTGGACCGTGAGCGTCACGCTCGAGGTGTTACTCGCGGCGGTGGTGGCAAACTTCTCGTCGATGACAAAGCCCATCAGGTACCCCCAGCCCTGATCGCCCTGGCCGTCGCCCACGATGGCGGGCGAGACGTCGTCGAGCTGCTGCATGCCGCCGTCACCCGAGGCGGGGGGCCGCACCATCCACGCCCGCCCGGACTTGCCGACCTCGGGGTTGGACACCGGACGGAGCGTGACCTCCGCGTGGGCGCTGCCGCCGAGCAGGGCCAGAGCGGGGGCCGAAGTAAGCACCGCGAGGGCAGCGATGAAGGTTGCGTGAGGCGTCGAAGTCATAGGGTTTACTCGAGACGGCAGGCGAGTCGGCCAGAAGACCCGGCACGGCAGGCGCACCGCGCCGGGCGGGAGGTCGATCAGACGCGCCGACGCCGGCGTGCCAGCAGCAGCCCGCCAAGGCCGATCAGGGTCAGCGACGCCGGCTCAGGGATCGGGGTGGCGGTGAGCGCCGGATTGAGGCCGAACTGTGTAAAATTGGAGGTCGCGTTGTCGGAGTTGGTGTTGTCCGACCAAAGAGCGAACCAAGCGTTTTCGCCGACGACAAGGTTGGCGGGGTTAAACCAGAGCGAGACGTCGTAGATCTGGTTGGGGGTGCCAGCCGGGACACTGTTAGAGACCAGCACGTCTTCAGAAAAGACGTTGGGGTTCCAAGCGCCACCTACGTTGGTGTTGCCGAACGACTGGGTAGCGTTGCGCGCGATAATCGACAGGTTGACCGGGCTCGGCGCGCCGCCATTGATCGGCGAGGCCGAGTCGATGGTGAGAGTGCTGGTGCCGCCAGCACTAATAATGTCGAAGAACTCCTGGGTGATGGTGAAGCTCATCACATAGCCCATGCCAAAACGGCCGGCGCCGGTACCCTCGGTGTCGCCCACGGTGACGAACTCACCTGGCGAGTAGGTGTTGAGCGCGGCCTGCAGGAACGAGAAGCCCTGGTCCCCTGGAGCCGACTGCAAGGGGTTCAGGAACGCTCGGCCGGACAGATCCTGGTTAGCGGTAAGGATGACCTCGGCCGAGGCGAGCGTGGGGGCGGCGAGGCCGGTCGAGGTAATGAATGCCCAGGCCATCGGGGTGCATAGTGATTTCATGTAATTCCTCCAAGAAAGAATGTGGCAAAATTGCCTGTGAAAAGGAAACCAAGGGACAAGAATGATTAAAGAGTGGCCCCGCGTTCCACACGGAAGAACGGGCAGCGCTCAGACGGGATCGGTAAATGCGGTTGGGCGACTTTGCGGCAGAGCATGTCCAGGCCCCGCTCGCCGACCTCGCCAAAGGGGACCTGGAGGGTCGTCAACGCCAGGCCGGTCTTGGTTAGGGACGAGTCGCTGGTGACGATGAACTTGATGTCCTCTGGGATGCGGAGTCCGGCGGCGAGCGCCGCGTTCATCGCCAGGCTGCCCATGCCCACCTCGTAGCCGTAGACCGCGTCGGGGCGGTCGGGCGATTTCATCAGTGCGACGAGCTCGGCGAACTTCTCCATGTCGTTCATCGGGGTCGTGCAGCAGATCACCCGTGGCTCGAACCCGGCGTCACGTACCGCAGCGGCATAGCCCTCCTGCCGCTGGGCCACGGAAACGTGCTGTCTCATGTGGTCACCGTCGTGATTGATCATCAAGACACGCTTCGCACCTGCCTCGAGCAGCATCTTGGTCGCACGGCGCCCCCCCTGCCGGTCGTCGGGCGACACGGTGTCGAACTCGCGGTCGGCGTTGAGCCAGATGGTGGGGACCTGCTGCTCAGCCAGGAGCGAGACCAGCGTGTCGGGGATGCGTTCGGGGTCGTAGTGGACGAGCAGGCCGTCGGCTAACAGCTCGCGCAGGAACTTGGGGGCCGCCTCTGCCCGCTGCTCGAGATCGGGCGGGAGATCAGACATCAGCAGATGGAGGTTGGCCTTCTGCATGGCGATGTCGATGCCGATTAGCAGGGCCGGGGGGAGGAAACCGCCGCTGCTGAGGGGGGTGAGCATGGCGACGCAATTGAACCGGCCGGTGCGGGTGGACTGGGCTGCGGTGTTTGGCCGGTAACCGAGCTGCTCAGCAACGCGTCGGATCTCTTCTGCCCGGCGAACGCCATCCGACCGCTTGGGCGTATAAGCGCTGTTCAGAACACGGGATGCAGTCATACGGGTGACACCGACGGCATCCGCGATATCTTGGAGGGTGGCCATAAGCGAGAAAGAGCAGGACAGGAGAAGGGGGACAGTTAGACAGACTTTATATCGTTAACAGTTTATCGATAACATGAAGTTTGTCAAGACCCCTTTGAAGCGATTGGCGAAAAAGACGCGACGGCCTCTGCCAGCACGTTAAAGCGGTACCGAAGCCCGGTTGAGGCCGCTTCAACTGCCCCTGGCGCAGCGGTAAGCCGTTAGAAAAAAAACCACTTATGGAGTTTCGGGCTAGCATCACGGCAGGGCCAAAACCATCGCTCTGCGCGTTTCAGCCAGCGAGAGTCACCCTGTCCACGCGGCGCGTTGTGATGTACTTGGACACCAACAGGGTGCCATCTGCTGTCTTCGCCGCTTTGTGCGGGCGGATGAAGTCCTCGGCTGGCGACATGGCTTCCGGCTCCGTCGCGCGCGTCGACCTCATGCGCTAGTTTGCAGTCAAACCTGTCGGCGCCTCATCCGGATTAGAACGGGAGATCGTCATCGACCTCGTCTTCGATCCGTGGGGCGGTGCCGAGGTTTGGGTCCATCACCGGTTCCAGCCGGGCGTATTCCAGCACCAGCGTTTTCTTGCCCACGGTGTTGAACTGGATCGTGGCCCGCGTGTGGGCCCCCATCGCGTTGACCGCCATGACGCGCCCGATCCCGAACTGCGGGTGACGCACGACCGTGCCCTTGGGGTAGAGCGATTCCCGCTGGGCCGCCCGTTCACGCTGAGCACGGCCACCCCCGCCGGACAGAAAGGCATCCAGACCATCGCCGTCGGATTCGAGGCGTTCGATCGCCTGCTCGGGCAGCTCGTTCAGGAACCGGCTGGGGATCGTCAGGTTGCTCTGACCGAAGACGGTGCGGCGGCGGGCGTGGGTCAACTCGAGGTGCTGCATCGCGCGGGTGATCCCGACGAAGGCGAGGCGGCGTTCCTCCTCCAGTTCGTTGGGGTCCTTGTTGGCCCGGTCGTGGGGGAGCAATCCGTCCTCGAACCCGACCACCGCGACGGCGGGGAACTCCAGGCCCTTGGCGGCGTGCAAGGTCATGAGCGTCACCGAGCCCTGGTCGGCGTCGACGCCGTCGATGTCGGAGACCAGGCTGATCTGCTCGAGGAACGCCAGCAGCTTCTCGGCCAGGGTGGGCGGGTCTTCCCCCTGCTGCTCGACGCGTTCGATCACGAGGCGTTCCTCGAACTGCTGGGCGGAGCTGACCAGCTCGCCGAGGTTCGCCAGGCGTTCCTGGTCGGGGTCGGACTTGTCCTTGCGGTAGTGGTCTTCGAGGCCCGACTCGCGGACGAGGCGTTCGACGAACTCACGCAGGCTGGGTTCGATGAGCGTGTTGGACGCGGCCAGGTCGCCGGCGATGAGCCCGGCGGTGCTGCGCCAGTCGGTGACGGTCCGGCTGAACTTCGCCACCGCGTTTTGAGCGCGGGTGTTGATCTCCGTGAGCCGCATCGGGTTTTCTATCACGACGTCGATCGGCTGCGCGTCGGTCAGGCTGCGGGCCTGCAATGCTTTAACGGTGGTTGCGCTGATGCCGCGGGACGGCGTGTTGATCACCCGCAGCAGGTTGACCTCGTCGGCGGGGTTGGCGACGACCCGCAGGTAGGCCACCGCATCCTTGATCTCCTTGCGGTCGTAGAACGCGGTGCCGCGGGCGATCTGGTACGGGATGCCGCGATCCCGCAGCTCGTCCTCGATCACACGCGAAAGCGAGTTCATGCGGTAGAACACCGCCATCCCGCCCCACGGAACCCCGGCCTGGTTCAGCTCGACAAAGCGGTCGATGACGTGCTTGGCCTCGTCGAGCTCGCTGCCGCACTCGGCGACGCGGACGGGCTCGCCGTTGTCGTTGTCGGTCCAGAGGGTCTTATGCTTACGCCCGGTGTTGTGCTGGATCAGCCCGTCGGCGGCCTGGAGGATCGTCTTGGTGCTGCGGTAGTTCTGCTCGAGGCGGATGACTTTGGCGTCGGGGTAGTGGGACTCGAACTCGAGGATGTTGCGGATGTTCGCACCGCGCCAGCCGTAGATGGATTGGTCGGGGTCGCCGACCGCCATGACGTTGCCGTGGGCCCCGAGGACGGAGGCGAGCATGAACTGGGCGTGGTTCGTGTCCTGGTACTCGTCGATCAGGACGTACTGGTACTTGTCACGCAACTCCTCGGCGACGTCCGGGTGCTTGCGTAGCAGCTGCACCGTCTTCATGAGCAGGTCGTCGAAGTCCAGGGCTTGGTTCTTCTCGAGCACCTCGGCGTAGCGCTTGTAGACCTTGGCGACGGTACGGTCGTAGAACGTCCCGGCGTTGGTGGCGAACTCGGTGGGCCCGACGAGCTCGTTCTTGGCGTTGGAGATCGCCGAGAGCATGGACGCGGGGGCGAAGTTTTTGGGGTTGATCTCGAGATCGGAGAGGACCTGCTTCATGGCCCGCTTCTGGTCGGCGGTGTCGTAGATGGAGTAGCCGGGGGGCAGGCCGAGGTGGTCGGCGAACTGGCGGAGCAGTCGCGCGCAGAGCGAGTGGAAGGTGGCGACGTTGGTGGCGCGGGACTGGCGTTCGGTGACGAGCTGTCCGACGCGGTCGCGCATCTCGGCGGCGGCCTTGTTGGTGAACGTGATCGCCAGGATGTTCCAGGGGGCGATGCCGACGCGGTGGATGAGGTGGGCGACGCGGCGGGTGATGACACGGGTCTTGCCCGAGCCGGGGCCGGCGAGGACTTGGGCCGGGCCGTCGATGTGAGTCACCGCTTCGAGCTGTGGGGGTGTGAGCCCGGCGAGCAGCGGGTCGTCGGAGACGTCGATCTCGAGTGGTGGGGTTGAGGGGGCGTTTGGTTCCGCCATGCGGGGGAGTATAGAAGGAGGGTTGGGGCGGACGGACCGGCCCGCCTCGCGGCCCGGCTATTGGCCTCGGTCAGATGTGCCTCAGTTCAGCGGGTGGCCGTCGTCGTCGGTGGGCAGGCCCTGGTTCTCGGCCCGGACGAGGGTGTCGCGGGTCTGGCGGAGCAGCTGGATGATGAAGCGGGTCCGCTTGATCGGGTCGGGCTCGGCGAGCAGGGAATAGCGCTGCTCGTTGTCCCGGCAGAACACGGCCGCGGTCAGATCGACGGCCGCGGTGGTGGGGATCTCGTCGGTCAGCCAGTCATCGACTGAGTTCACGGCCGCGAGCGAGCGGAGCTGTTCGTCGGCGAGCAGGTCTTCCAGCTGCTGCCGGAGCGGCTGGTCGTCGACGGGCTCGTCGGTGCGGGGCTCGGTGGGCTCGAGGAGGGCGAGGCGGTAGCCGTCGTCGTGGGGCTCGAGCTCTTCACGGATGCGGGCGCGGGCCAGGCCCTGGAGGATGAGGTTGTAGCGGCCGTCGTCGAGGCGTTCGTGCCGGGCGACGTAGCCGAGGCAGACGTGGGGGCGGAGGTCGGGGTTGCCGGCGTAGTCCTCTTTCCAGGATTCACCGGAGAAGGTCGCCATCGCGATCAGCCCCGCCGAGTCGAGGACGCGGGAGAGCATGGCCCGGTAGCGGTCTTCGAAGATGTGCAGCGGGGCCGCGGCGTGCGGCAGCACAACGACCTGCTGCAGGGGGAACAGCGGGACGGGCTTGCTGAAGTCGACCGTGACGGTATCGGCCATGCCCGATTGTAGGGCGCCGCGGCCGCAGCGATAAAGGACGCACGGGATGTGTTCGACGGCTGAGCACACGCGCCGCCCAGGCCTGGAGCGCATCGAACCGCTGACGATTCCCGGCCTCTTCCGACTGGCCCATGGCCCAGCAGTAGCCGATCGTGAAGGCGAACCGGTGGTCCCTCGCTAGCAGGCCGCAGGCCAGTTCGTGTGTGGGTTCGAAGTGGTATTCGAACAGGTGTTCGAGCAGGCAGGTGGCGATAGCGATGCGCAGGTCGCGCTGTGGGTGGCAGCCCCACTTGGCGGTGAATTCCCAGACGGCCTTAGGGTCGGAACCGATGAACGCCCCGACGGCGATGATGGCCTGCCAACGCGGGTCTTGGTCTCCTTGACGGGTAGGTGTTCCCGGCAAGAGGGTGTTAGCGGAATCGATGGCGTCGTTGATGGTCATCGCAACGCGGGCTGCGGGCAGGCTTACCCGCAGGGGTTTGGGGGCCGGTGCGGATACTGCTAGATGCCGGGGTCGAAGTCGGTGGGGAGCTGGCCGTCCGGCGCCTTGGGGGGCCGGAGGATGAGGTTAGGCATCTCGGCGGTGACGGTGTGGCCGGGGGGGATGGAGCGGGTGACGAAGATGTTGCCGCCGATGGTGGCACCCTTGCCGATGACGGTCTCGCCGCCGAGGATGACCGCCCCGCCGTAGATGGTGACGTCGTCTTCGATGGTGGGGTGTCGTTTGGTGCCGCGCCAGTCCTGGCCGCCCTTGGTGGAGAGAGCGCCGAGGGTGACGGACTGGTAGACCTTGACGCGGTCGCCGATGGTGACGGTCTCGCCGATGACGACGCCGGTGCCGTGGTCGATGAAGAAGGATTCGCCGAGGGTCGCGCCAGGGTGGATCTCGATGCCGGTGTCGTTGTGGGCGAGCTCGGACATCATGCGTGGCAGCAGCGGGACGCCGTGGTTGAACAGGCAGTGGGCCATGCGGTGGGTGAAGATGGCGTCGAGCCCGGGGTAGCAGAAGATGATCTCGTCGTAGGACTGCGCGGCGGGGTCGCCGTCGAACGCGGCGTGCACGTCGGTGAGGAGGATGCGGCGGAGTTCGGGGAGCTGGTCGAAGAAGCAGTTGGTGAGATCACGGGCTTGTTGGTCGCAGGCGTCGCATTCGTCACCCCGGCCCGAGCCGTCGAGGTTGAGGTGGTAACGCATCGCCTCGCGGGTCTGTTCGTAGAGGAGGGTGTCGGCCTCGGTGAGCAGGGCGCGGGTGTGGTCGGCGAGTGTGTCGGGTGTGAGGCGTTGCTTGTCAAAAAAGCCTGGGAACACGAGGCGGCGCATGGCCTCGATGAAGGCGATGACGCGGTCTCGGCTCGGCAGGAACGTGGCGCCGACGTGGTGGAGGTCCGGGTGGGCGGTGGACTGCTCGGTGAGCCGCGTGATGAGGGCCGAGAAGTCGGGGGCGGTCGCGGGGGATTGGAGCGAGGTGTCAGCCATCACGAGAGTGTATGGCGCGTGTCCGCGAGGCAAGCGATCGGGTTGGTGAGCGTGGGGTTTTGCGTGGGTCGGTGAGGGGTAAAAAAAGACGGCCCGAGTGAAGGGCCGCCTTCGAAGCTCACAATCACGGGCGGGCGGGCGATGTCCCGAACCCCAATTCAAGGTGGGTGCGTCGCGGGGTCAACCGGGCCTTCCACTCGGGGGAGGCTTGACCGTCGTGCCCAACTCGGCTCCCTTGGGATTCGACAGGTTCAGGAGCATTTGGCCCGTGATCCGGTCCCGCGAAAGCGAGCAAGTTCGTTCTATATTCAGTCTATCGGGCGGTTGGTCTAGGTCCAATGAATCAGCCAGAGAAGTTATCAACCGCCGATACCCCGGAGGGATTTCTCTTGCCAAAACACCCGGCGGGTGATAGCGGCTCAGGAGCCGGAGGTGTCGATGATCGGGAGCTTCAGGACCATGCCTTCGCGGATGTTGTCAGGGCTCTCGCCGATGAGCTGGCGGTTGGCGGCGTGGATGCGTCGGAAGTAGCGGGCGGAGCCGTAGACGCGTTGGCTGATGAGGGTAAGGCTGTCGCCGGCGCGGACGGTGTAGGTCCGGCCACCGGTCGGCGCGGTGGGCACAGGCGGGGGCTCGGCGCTGGCGTCGAAGTCGGCGAGCTGTTGACGGGTGGGGAGTCGCAGCTCGTCGCCCGGCTGGATCTTCGTCGGGTCGATCGCGGGGTTTGCCTTGGCGATGACGGACCAATACTTGGAGTCTCCGTAGAGGCGATCGGCGATGACCCAGAAGTTGTCGCGCGGTTGGACGGTGTAGGACTGTGTGGCGGTGGCCGGCGGTGTAGTGGCCGGTGTGCTGCGTGAAGTGGTCACGGGGGTGGTCGGGTTGGGATGCGGGCTGGACGCGGTCGTAGCGGTTGGCGCGGTCGGTGTGTCGGTGGGGTCGCCCAGGGTGATGGAGGGTGTCGTGGTCCGGGTGGGTGTGCTGGGCGGTGTGGCGGGTTCGGTGGTGCGTGAGGGTGGTGGCTCGATCGTGTTGGTTGCCGTGGGGTTAGGCGTGGCCGGCTGCGCTTGAGTGGGCAGATCACTGGGGGGGCTGGAGACGCGTCGGGAGAGGAAGTCTGCAGGGCCGAGCAGCGGCCGGTCTGTGTTGGCCGGAGCGCCGGGGGCCGGTTCATCGGCAGGTGGTGGGGGTAGGGCGTCGGAGGAGTGGAGGTCGACGTCGGGGGTGTCGGCGCGGTTCGGGCTGCCGGATGTCGGTGCCGACGGGTCGGTCTGGGCAAGGGTGTTAGGGGTGTCGGCCGTCTCGATCGGGTCGTCGCCGCTGGGGCGTGTGACCTGGTAACCCATGACGAGCGTGAGCAGGATCACTGCCACGACCAGCCCGATCTTGTAGGAGGTGTTCATGGGTTGAGTGTACCCGGAGGGGATGCGGATCACAGGTGGTTTATGATCCCGCGATGCGACGGGATGAGCGAGGCCAGGGCGATGGATGAGGCGGTGGTGTTGTGTGTGTATTGCGGGCTGATTGTGGTGGCGTCGCTGGTGGGCGGGATGGTGCCGGGGTGGGTAAAAATGACGCATCGGCGGATGCAGGTGTTGCTGAGTCTGGTGGCGGGGTTTGTGCTGGGGATCGCGTTGCTGCACCTGCTGCCGCACGCGATGGAGGGTCTGGAGCCGGGGGTGGCGGTGTGGTGGGTGATGGCGGGGCTGGTGGTGATGCTGATCTTGGAGCGGTTTTTGCGGTTCCATCACCACGAGGTGGTGGAGGCGGACAGCGGGCCGGGCGGGCATGTGTGTGACGAGGAGCATCCTGAGACCGACCACGGGACGGACGTGGCCCGGCGGCGGGGGCTGACGTGGGTGGGCGCGGGATTGGGTCTGGTGCTGCACAGCCTGATGGGCGGGCTGGCGTTGGCGGCGGCGGTGCGGGCGGAGTCGGGCGATGAGGCCGGGGTGTCGGCGGCGCTACCGGGGCTCGGGGTGTTCTTGGTAATCGTCCTGCACAAGCCGTTGGACGCGATGACGCTGCTGACTTTGATCCGGGCGGACGAACGCGTCGCGGGGCGTCCGGGGGGGCATCCCGGGGGTCGGCGGCGGGCACTGCTGGCAAACGTGCTGTTCGCGCTCGTGGTGCCGCTGGGTGTGGTGGGCTTTGCGCTGGGGCTGCAGGGCGCGGCGAACTCGGGCGTGGTGGTAGCGGCGACGCTGGCGTTTGCGACGGGGGTGTTTCTGCATGTGTCGTTGTCGGACCTGATCCCGGAGCTGCACGCGCACGGGCACGACCGGCTGCTGCTGACGTTGATGCTGATGTTGGGGATCGGGGCGGCGGCGTGTGTGGGTTTTTTTGAGCATGCGGGGCATGGTCACGGCCACGGGCACGGTAGCGGGGCGCATGTGCAACCTGGGGATGCGGGGCCGGCGGGAGGCCCGTCGAGCGATATGATGCCTTCGACGGGGGCTGCGTATGACCCCGAGGGACACGACCATGGACCGCATGACCATTCGCACTGAGCGACACCGCGGGAAGGGTGGAACGGGCGGGGTGCTGGGGGTGTGCGTGGCTCTGGGTCTGAGCTTGACCGCGATGGGCTGTCAGGAGGTTCGCCGGGAGAAGCAGCGGTTCGGGCCGCCGTCGATCGGGGGGCCGCCGCAGACGGCGATTGAGGGGGTGGAGCCGGGCGGGGCGTTGACGCGGGACGACGCGGGATCGGTTGAAGACGCCGGAGCGGAGGCGGGTGGTTTAGCGGTCGAGCGGCCCGCGTTGGGCAGCTTTGAAAACCCGGTGAAGGCGGACGGCGCGGCGGGCCAGCTGGCGTACCTGCAGCGTTTGCGGAACGCGGCGGGCCAGCGGTTGGTGTTCCGCCGTGAAGGGACGTTTCTGACGCCGGGTGGTCAGCCGCTGGATGGGTATCGGCTGCGCGACCCGGCGACGGGGGCTGAGCAGCTGGTGTTTCTTGACCTGCACCACTCGGGGTATCAAGAGGAGCGGGCGCTGCCGGGCTATCAGCTCCTGCCCTCGGAGGCCAGCCTGGCCCAGGACGGCGGTTGATGCGTCTCGATACCGCGGCGATCGGCGAGCACCGGTACACTCCGGTGGTGCATCAGGGCGATGACGAGCACGGACGCAACGGTGGGATCGATCGGAGGCTTGGCGTTTTGAGAGCGGCTTGGTGGTGCGTGACGGTTTGGGCGGTTTTGTTCGTATTGGGGACGCCGAGCTCTTCCTGGGCCGATGCGCCTTTCCCGGTCCCGCCTCTGGACTCGCCGTTCGCGGGGCCGGTCTTAGAAGACGATGCGGTGCTGCTGGCGGCACGGGCGGTGGCGTGGCGGGAAGACGGTGTGCGGTATGTCCGCCTGAACGATGCGGTCCAGCTGCGGGTTGGGCATTTCATCATCGACGGGGATTCCGCGCTGGTGCGGATCGACCGCCAAGACCCGGCGGTCCGTGACATCAAGCACCTCGCGGTGGTGATCGATCGGGCGACGACGCGGGACGGCAGGGGGAGCGGGCGTGCGGGGGCGACGCGGGCCGAGGCGGAGAGACTGCTGGTGACGGTGCGGACGAGCGGCGGGGTCCGGCTCAAGACGGACCTGTTGCAGCCGATCGACGCTGCCCCGCCGGATAGGTTTGTCCAAGAAGCGACGGCACGGATCGACCGGTACTTCGAGGCGTTGGGCCGGCCGACGCTGAGCGCACCGCGGGCCGCGTTGCAGGCTCCGGCGAGCCTGGCCCGGAGAGCGGAGCGTCGGGCGGAGGTCGCCGAGGCGCGTGCGGGTGAGACGCTGCTGCCCGAGCTGGACCTGCCCCGCGAGCAGCGTGACCGCTTGGCGGATCAGACGGCAGAACGTCAGGTCGATGCCGAGACGGTGCCGGAGGCGATCATCCCGACGCGGGGCACGGTGTACTACGACACCGCGGGGTTCGCGTTCCGGTTTGCCCCGGACGCAGACGGCGGGGGTGGTGGAGGTGGTGGGGGTGGTGGGGTGGACGGGCCGCGGGAGGACGCGCTGATCCTGCTGGGTCCGGCTCGGCTGGCGTATCAGGACTACCAGACCAACCGCACGGTGACGCTCAAGGCCCAGCGGATGGTGGTGTACTTCGATCGGGACGGCGAGTCGCAGCCGTTGTCTCCGCAGCAGGTCGGCTCGGAGCAGATCACAGGGATCTACCTGGAAGACAACGCGGTGGTGAGCAGCGGCGACTACACGGTGCGGAGCCCGCGGGTGTTCTACGACCTGAAGAACAACCGGGCGATCCTGCTCGAGGCGGTGCTGTACACGTGGGATCCCGAGCTGCGGGTGCCGTTGTACGCCCGGGCTGAGGTGCTGCGGCAGACCGCGGCGGACCGGTTCGAGGGCGAACGGGCGCTGTTGACGACGTCTGAGTTTGCCGAGCCGCACCTGGCGATCGGGGCGAGCCGGTTTACGGCGTCGAGCAAACGATTGAGCAGCGGGCGGGACGGCCTGGGGTTCTCCGCAGAAGGCGTAACGCTGCAGAGCCAGGGGCTGCCGTTCTTCTACTGGCCGGTGCTGTCGGGCGCGGGTCGGGACGTGCCGCTGCGTCGGGTGCGGGTCGGGTCGGCGTCGAACAGTGGGGTGGAGGTGGAGACGCGGTGGGACACGTTCGCCCTGCTGGGGCGTGAAGCACCGGAGGGGGTCAGCCTCGAGAGCCTGATCGACTACCGCGGGGAGCACGGTTTGGGGGTTGGACTCGACCTGCGTTACACCCGACCGGAGTACGGCGGCCGTGCCCTGGCGTACCTGCTGCCCCAGGACGACGGCGACGACGAGCCGGGCGGTCGGTCCGCGATCGATCAGGACGGCGACACCCGCGGTTTCTTCCAGATTCAGCACCGCCAACGGCTGCCCGGCGGCTTCGACCTGTCGCTCGAGGGCGCTTACGTTTCCGACGAGACCTTCCTCGAAGAGTTCTACGAGCGGCTGGCGTACGAGGCCAAGCCGTTCGAGACCTCGGCCTATCTCCGCAAGCAGGAAGACGACTGGGCGTTCACCGCGTACGTCGGCGGAAACACCAATGACTTCCTGCCCCAGCTCGCCCCCCTCAGCTCGCCCGGCTACACCGTCGATCGGCTGCCGGAGCTGAACTACCTCGTCACCGGCCGATCGCTGCTGGACGACCGGGTGACCTATTTCGCCGACTACAGCGTCTCGCGGGTCCGGGCCCGCTTCGGGGACGACACACCCGCCGACCGCGGCTTCACCGAGGCGCAGGCCCAGGAGCTGTTCGGCATCGGTGCCAACACCGCCTTCCGCGACCGCTTCCCCGGCTTCCCCACCGACTACCGCACCCGCATCGACACCCGTCAGGAGCTCTCCGCCCCGACGCGGCTCGGCCCGTTGGACGTGACCGTGTTCGCCGTTGGCCGGGCCACCGGGTACGACGACGACTTCGCCGAGTTCAACGGGGGCAACAACGACCAGTACCGCCTCTACGGCCAAACAGGCCTGCGGGTCGGCACCGAACTACACCGCACTTACGACCTCGCCCACCCGCTACTTGATCTCGACGGGCTCCGCCACGTCATCACGCCACAGGTCACCGCGGTCTACGGCGACGCGACCCTCGCGTCCGAGTCGCTCCCCACGTTCGATGCCGACATCGAAGACCTGGCCGAGGGCGGCATCTTCCGGATCGGGCTGACCAACACGCTGCAGACCCGGCGCGGCGGGCTTGGCCGGACCCGGACCGTGGACTGGATCCGCCTGCAGACCGACGCGGTGTTCCGCACCGACAACGGCAATGAGGTGGACGGCGTGGTCCTGCCCCGCTACTTCGACTACCGCCCGGAACTCACGGTGGGCGGCGACCACTTCTACAGCCAGCTGCTGTGGATGGTCTCCGACACGCTCGGCGTCAGCGGCGACCTGACCCACTCGTTCGAGTCCGATGACCTGGTCCAGTGGCGGGTTGCTGCTGAGCTCGAACGCTCGCCCCGCCTCACGCTCTACGTCGGCTACGGCGAGATCGAGCCGCTCGACTCCGAGCTGCTCAGCTACGGGCTCAGCTACAAGCTCACAAGCAAGTACCGCATCGGTGTGAGCCAGACCCTGGAGCTCAACGCCGACGAGTCCCGCACCATCGAGCTGGCCCTGGAGCGGCGGTTCTCCCGTTATCGCTTCCAGGTTACCGCGTCGTTCGACGACATCGACGACGAACAGACCGTCGGGATCGTCTTCATCCCCGAAGGCCTGACCAATCGCCTGGGCAGCAGCGTGTTTGATGGTCTAGGCACCAACTAACCGCCTTTCTCACGGGCCTCCACACGCCTCGTCCCGTTTGCGATCAGACAAGAGCCACGAAAAAACCCTCCGGCGGTTTGGCCGGAGGGTCGGATCGGGGCGACTGGATTTGAACCAGCGACCTCCACACCCCCAGTATGGCGCGCTACCAAGCTGCGCTACGCCCCGAGTGGGCACCGCCCGCGAAGACCTCAAACACCGACCCGCTGAGGCAGGCCTCAACAGAGCCGGATGTCGTCTGCTCGGATGAGCGGAACGGAGCATCACGGCGGATCGCGGAGCATAGCACGGGTCAGCAGGGATCACCACCGGACGGGTTCGGTCGTGGTTGGATCGGCTGGGCGATGGGGGCCCCGGTGTTGCAAGTCAGTTGCAATACCGATACGCTTGGTCTCCAAGGACGGCGGAGGTTCTGCCAAGACCCCGGCGTCCCCGCTGGTCGACGGTAGACACCCCTCGACCGGTCTTGATTCCGCTCCCTTGCAACCCACAGAAGACCCGGAGGGTTTGCTCGGAGGTTCCCTCATTCCTGCAGGTTCGTTATGAATCATTACGTTCGGATCGCCCTGGTTTTCGGCATGGTCCTCGTCACTGGCCCCGCTCTGGCTAGCGTCGGGATCTCGGTCAGCGGGTCGGACGGCGACGGCTACCTCGCGGTCGTCGGCGCAAACCCGGAGAGCGGCCCGCTCTCGAGCATCGACCGCGATCCGACCAGTGCGAAGTTCTTCGACTACCCGGCTTATGTGAACCCAGAGGACACCAGCCAGGTCATCATCATGCTTGTCGAGCCGTACCGGTTTGGCTTGACCTATCCCGACCCGTTGGCGCCCACCGGGCCAAACAGTTTCGCCTCGGTCGGTGCGATCCAGCCGGCTTCCGCCGCGGACAGCGACCCGCAGGTCACCTTCATCGAAGCGATCACCGAAGACAGCGACTTCGCCGATTTCAATATCGGTGAGATCCAGTTCGACCCGGGCCTGATCAGCGGCAGCGGCACCGAGATTGTCGAGACCGGTCAGATCAGCATTGTTTTTGACGAGACCGAGTTCGAGGGCCGAAACCGCGACCCGTCTTTCCAGAATGGCGACTTCGCCGACCCCGGCGGCCGTGCGAACAACAATGAGTTCGCAACCGAGGTTTTGATCACCGCGACCGGCTTCGACGGTACGGGGCTGACGTTTGAAGACGGCGTGCTCACCTCCATCGATATGGTTGTGGATGTCCAGGTGCTCGTCGGGTTTGCCGCTTTCGGGGTCCCCACGACGTTTACGGCCCTCGAGGCCTTGGGCGAGCTGACCTTCTCCGGTGACGGTTTCGCCTTCGCGGTGGACGGGGTGGATAGCGCCCTGGGGGTGACTGATGTGCGCGTATTGCTCAACCGCTCGGGCACCATCGACGCGGTGGGCAGTCTTGTGATCCCCGAACCCGCAGCGGCGGCCTGCATCGTGGTGATGCTCCCGCTGCTGACCCGGGGGCGCGCTGGGCGTCGACGTTAAGGGGTGGACCCGATTGAACGCATGCGGAACCCAACGCGATTCATGGCCGGCGTCGACCGTGAAGCCCCGGGCTTTCACACTCATCGAGCTGTTGGTGGTGATCAGCATCATCGCGCTGCTGATCGGCATCCTGCTGCCGGTGCTGGGCTCGGCGCGTGAGAGCGCCCGGCAATCCGCCTGCCTGTCGAACCTGAAGCAGATCGGCATCGCGACCTACGCCTACGCCAACGACCACGCCGACCGCCTCATGCCCCACTCCTCGAACGGCAACGCCAACCTGATCGACGCGATTACGGGCAGCCCGAACGCTCCGATCTTTTGGTGCATCGCGACCGTCGCCACCCCGTCGGGTACGGGCCAAGAGGCCTTCGCCGCGGGCATGCTGGCGCCCTACATGCAGTCGGTGGAAGAGATCGGGGGTTGCCCGAGTTACGAGACCCCGGTCGCGTTCCGTGAACGCTTCCAGGCAGCCTTTGGGCTGGTCTATCCCGATATCGACTACGCGTACAACGGGAAGATGCTGGGCGTCCCCTTGCCGTCGAACGCGAGCTGGAGCGGGTTCCGGATCGGGGATATCAAGAACCCGACCGAGACGGTGATGTTCGCCGACGCCGGTCGGCGTGAGCCCGACACGGGCGGCGACTTCGTCGTGCCGACCGACGAGTTCGAGCTCTTCCCGGCCGAAGACGACACCTACGACTATGACCCGCCCGACTCCGACGAACGCGCGCTGGGCACCCCTTCGGTGGTCGGCCGCCACACCGGGCGTTCGGCCAACGTGGTTTGGCTTGACGGGCACGGCAGCAACGAATCCGTTCGCTTCGAAGGCGTCAATGCTGCGGACGAGGCCCTGGATATCGGGTTCCTCTACGAAGGCGCTACCCCCACCAACGACTGGTGGGACGGTGGCTTCAACTAGCCCGCGTCCATGACCACAAAGCACCCATCGAGCCCACACCCAGGCAGCCCATGGCCCGCACCACACACAACTGGCGACACGCCCAACTCGGCTTCACGCTGCTGCTGGTGCTCGGCACCCTGACCTTGATGACCATCGTTGCGATCCATCCGCCTGCGCCTGGCGCCGGCAGCCTCCCCGCCACGCCGGCGCATGCACAGGCCACCGCCGTGCAACAAGGTTCGACCGTGTCCCGTCCTGCTCACCCCTCGCACTAACCGCCCTGCTCACGCTGTCCTCCAACTTCCGGATCGACCCATGACGTTCATCCCCGACCAAGGCACCTGGCTGACCAACGCCGAAGGCCAGCCCCTCGCCTCCGTGCTCTCGGCAAACCCAGACCCCGACCACCCCGGCTGCGTCTGCGTGCATGTCCTGCCGCACCGCGAAGACGGGGACCTGCTGCTGCGGTGTGGCACCGGAGCGTGGCGGGTCGAGGACCGGCAGACCGACATGTGCTTCTGCATCCAGGCCCTGTCCTGCGCCTCGACCGGCTTGGGGTACCAAGTCATGGTCTCGTCGCTGGGCGAGCCGACCGCCGAGCCCACCGACGAAGACGACGACTACCTCGTGGTGGAGGACCATGACCCGATCTCGCTGAGCGAAGTGCTGATCGCCGACGGTCGGTGTGCCAGCGGGCTGCACCTCCGGTGTGAGTTCAAGGCGGAGCACTTCGGCACGCTGCCGTTCCGGGTAACCGCGTCGGAGCAGTGCCGTTGTGCTCACGGGAACCCGTACGCCTGCGCGTCTGACGAGACCGAGGGACAGTCGGGTGAGGCCATCCACCGTTGGCGGTTTTGCAACCTGATGTCTACCGGGTCGTGTGCGGCCGGCAGCCCAAACCGCGCGTCCATTGTCCGGCTCCGGCAGCGGGTCATCCTCGACTGTGAGTTCCATATCGCCATGATTGAGACGCCTGGCGAGCCGTCGACCGCAGTCTGCATCGGGCATGTCTTGTCTCAGCAGCGCTGGCACAAGCGCGACGCTTGACGCGGCCCGAAGCCGAGTCCACACTCCCCGCGCTAACCATTCGCGGTTTGGGTCAGGGCCGAATCGCCCGGTGCAGCGTGGCAACCCCGAAGGTCAGGGGTTTCTGGGTGGGCCGATCAAAGCCGGCCCGCTCCACGCTGTCGGCCAGTTCGTCGGCGGTCTGGAACGTCGAGACACTCCGCGGCAGGTACCGGTACGCCCCCGACCGGTCTCCGGCGAGCAGGGTCGCCGTCCACGGCATGACACCCTTGCGGTATACCCGATCGAAGAACCCGATCAGCCGGTTCTTTGGCTCGCTGAATTCCAGGATCAGCAGCCGTCCGCCGGGCCGGAGCACCCGCTTGAACTCCGATAGGGCGAGCTCGGGGTCGGCCACGTTGCGGATGCCGAAGGCGATCGACAGCACGTCCGCGGAGGCATCGGGCAGCGGCAGCCGCATGGCGTCGGCCTGCAGGTAAACCGCCGCCGAGTGCTCGGTGAACCGCCGCGCCGTCTTGGTGACCGCGATCGGGAGCATCGCCAGCGTGTAGTCGATCCCCACGACCGGAGGCCGGCCGGCCTCCGCACCCGCACCGCTCCCGAGCGAGGCCATCGCGTCGGCGAACGCCACCGTCAGGTCACCGGTCCCGCACGCCACATCAACGACCCGGTGACCGGCTTTCAATCCCGCGGCCCGCACCGTGGCTTGACGCCAGCGCTGGTCCTGCCCGAAGGAGTGCACCCGGTTGTTGAGGTCGTACTTGCCGGCGATGGCGGTGAACATGTCCCGCACCCGCCGGGCCTTGTCGGCCCTTTCGTGCGGATCGCCCCGCAGGGTGCCGCCGTCCCAGGCCGGCCCTTCCTCCGCGGGGGGGGCGGCGGGTGCGGGGTAGGCCGGTGAGCCAGGCTGGGTGTGGGGTTGCACCATCCGCACAGGATAGCGCGGGTCAGTGCTGCTCGGCGGGGCCGTGGCTGTGGCTGTGAGGGCCGTGGCTATGGTGATGGTGGCCGTGGCCGTGGCCGTGGCCGTGGTGGTGGTGGTGATGGTGGTGGTAGGTGTGCTCCTGACCAGGCACCGGGTGCAGCACGCTGATCGCGTTCTCGGGGATCTGCAAGGCCTCCTCGCTGGCGGGGGGCAGCTGGGCCAGCGTGTCGCGGACCTCGGCCTGGTAGCGAGCGGGGTTAAACCGGTGATACTCCCCGCTTACCGCTTCCCAGTCGGGGTAGCGTTCATCCAGCATCACGATGATGTCATCGATCCGCCGCTCGGGGTTGGGGTGGGTCTTGAGGAGCTCCGGCGTGCTGTCGGTGCCCAACGACGCCAGGACCTCGAGCACGCCCAGGATGCCCGCGGGGCTGTAACCCAATGCGGCGGCGTAATCCGCGCCCAGCACATCCGCATCCGACTCGTCCTTCCGGCTGTGCTGGAGCTGCACCATCTGCAGCCCGAACTGTGTCCCGTACGCACCCAGCAGCGTGACCGCGTCGTCGTCCTGGGTTCCGGAAAGGATGCCTGCCACGACCGCCACACCCAGCTGGGCCGTCGCCGCCTTCTCCATCCGCTTCTCGCCGTGGTCCAGCGTGATGTGCGCGATCTCGTGCCCGAGCACGCACATCAGCTCGGCCTCGTTCTCCAGCTTGACCAGCAAGCCGCGGGTGATGAACACATGGCCGCCGGGCAACGCGAAGGCGTTGACCACGTCCGAGTCCAGGACCTTGAACGTCCACGGGAGCTCCGGCCGTTCACACACCTCCGCCAGCTCTTGCCCTCGGGCCGACACATAAGCCCGTATCCGCTCAGACTCGAGCTCGCCACCGAATTCAGCGGTGAGTTGCGGGGCCTGCTGGGCCGCCAGCTCGTTGATCTCCTCCTCGCTCAAATCAACGAGCGTGGGCATCGGGACGACCCCGCAGCCCGACAGCGTCATGACCAGGACCCACCCGGAGACCCATTGGTTCCTTCCCACCGATCTCTTACACCTGTGTATCCAAGCGCCCAAGCCCCTGCAAAGCTGACCCAAACCGTTCCCCGTCATGGTTTTCCTGCCTTTCCTGTTGGATGCATAACCCTTTCGGACCAGTGTAACGCGGGGCTGCGGTCTCATAAACCACCGCGGCCCAATGGTGTCCGGGGGCCCGTGTGGGAGCCCGAAGCATTATCCGGACGCCAAGCGACAAGCCGATTGGGCCCTCCCGAAACTGTGTTCAGAAGGTCGATGCAAAGGGTGACGTGACGCCCGGCAAGGATCCGCTCGGGCCAACCCGTAATGACAGGGACGCCAAAAAGCCCCGACCATGCTTCAAGAAAGATGTTGACCGATGGCAAGCCGACGCAATGCAATTCACGAACGCTTCTTCACCGCCCTGACCAGTGGTGACCGCGCCACCGCCCATGCGGTGATCGACCACACCCTCGAACAGGGCCTCGAGGCCCCAGAAATCCTCTCCAATCTGGTCTGGACCTCGCTCCAGCACATCCAGGGCCTCCACCGCGAAGACCAGCTCACCCCCCTGGCGTATCAGTACGCTACCCGGCTGCTCCGCCAGATCGTGGACCAGATGCAGCTCCGCCTGGAACGCAAAGACCCCCGCGGCGTCACCGTCCTGGTCGTCTCCGGCCAGGAACAGTCCGAAGAGATCGCGGCCCAGATGACCACCGACTTCCTTGAGGCCGATGGCTACCGCTGCTTCTTCCCCGGCGGCGGCATCGCCAACGACGAGATCGTGAACCAGCTCGGCGAGCTCAAGGCCGACAAGCTGGTGATCTTCGGGGCCGTCGCCTCGACCGTGCCGCAGACCCGGCTGCTCATCGATCACCTCCAGTCGATCAACGCCTGCCCGAACCTGCAGGTCGTCGTCGGCGGCGGCGTGTTCAACCGGGCCGAGGGCCTGGCTGAAGAGATCGGTGCCGACCTCTGGGCCAACGACCCCGCGGAGATCGTGGAGGTGATGAACGAGTCGCCCAACCGCCGCATGACCCCGGACCAACGCACGGTCGGACGCAAGCGTCGCCCCACCGCCGCCCCCACTTCCCCCGCAGCCCAATCCAACGCCGCCTGATCGGTTACTCCCACAGCCCTTAAACGCGGACAAGGACGTCTCGCGTCAAGCCCCGGCCCGCCCGGGGCTTTTTTCATTCAATGGCCGTTGGCGTGGTCGTCGCGTCCATTCGGCGGGCTCTGCCCGTTGCTGCCGCGACGCCCGTTGGTGGGGCGATGCCGAAGGCGTTCCAGCGCGTCACGGATCGCCGGCATCCGCGGGTGAACCGACAACGCCCGCTCATAGGCGTCGGTTGCCTGCTCGTACTGCCCCAGCCCGATGTGGTTATGGCCCATCCCGGACAAAGCCCCGAAGTGCGACGGCATCCGCTTCACCGTCTCCTCACAGTCGCTGAGCGACTCGGCATACCGGTCCGCCCCGTAATGGGCGATCGCGCGCTGATTCCATGCCTCGGCAAACCCGTCGTCCGCCTCGATCGCCTCGGTTAGCCGTTCCACCGCGCCATCCCAATCGCTGACCTCCAGCAGCTGCACGCCGCGGCGGAACGATGGTGCCGCCATATCCGACCCGAGCCGAAACCACACCGACCACAACGCCCGCTCGGCGTCCTCGACCACTATCTCCTCCTCGTCGTGCAGGGTCCGTCCGACCGGGCCCACTACCGATTCATCACCGACCAGCCCCAGGGTCAGCAACGCGGTCCGACGCACCGCGATCAACGGGTCACTCAACAGCCGGCAGAGATCGCTGAGCTGCCAGTTCTCGCGGACGGTCGCCGCAAGCCCCTCGACATCGCCCTGCTCGAGGTGCGGCTGGACCCGCCGGATGAATGACTGACCGTTGACCATACGCGATCGTAGGTACGGCAAACGGCTCAGGCGGTGCAGGATCCACAGACCGGGCAGAAAGCACCAGACCCCTTAATCGCGGCTGCAGACAAACCGGGGCACCGACCGATATTTCCGGTAGTCAAGCAAGGATTGCCTCTCCGATGACCGTGACCCCCGACCTCCTACCCGAGCACCGCACGCTGATCGCCGACCGTCGGCGGCACAACCGGATCGAGGCATCGCTCCCCGCCAGTGTCCGCCCGCTGGACCGTGCTAACGCGATGATCGGGCACACCGTCGATATCTCCGATGGGGGGGCCCTGCTGCGGCTGCCCCGGCCGATGTTCTTGGCCCGCGGCACCCGGGTCCGCATCGGGATCGCACCCACGCCCGACCACCCCGCCCGGCTTATCCGTTCGGCCCGCGAAGGCACCATCGTTCGCTGCCTGGCACACGGCGATATCCAGCACGCGGCCGTCCAGTTCGACGCCGCGTCGCCCCTCGCTGCCGCCTGCTGATTCAATCGGCTCCGGATCAGACCTCTAGCTCGGGCTCCATCAGCTCGACTCGGATCGCCGCCTCGTCGCCAGGCTGAGGACGGAGCCCGTCAAACACCACTGTGAACTCCCGGCGATCTCCCGGGCCCAGCGGATCACCCACCGCCAGGGGCGTTCGGGTCTGCACCACCGCCTCGCCCATCGAGGGCACGAGCTGGACCAACACCCTGGCCTTCACGCCAGACACGGTCTGTGTTCCCACGTTTCTCAGCCGGACCCGCACCTCCAAGCGGAGGTCGGTGCCGTCCCCCAACCGGCGATCACTGGTCTCGGTCTCGATCGAGACGTACTGGCGGACGTACGCCGCTGCCTGCTCACTGGCGGCACGGGCTTGTTCTGCCGCGGACCCGTCCACCACCGCCGCGTCGTCGGCCCCGCTGAACATGCCGCCCACCCACCGCGTGACCACCGGCGTCTCGACGTAGATGAACACCCAGATCAACAGCACCAGCGGCAGACCCACCACCAGCACCACCTGCCACGGCTCCAGCGGTCGTCGGCGTGGGCCGCTGTACTCCCAGGCGTCGCGCGTCCGCCGCCGTTTCATTCTTTTGGACATAAGGTTCCCCTGCGGGAGTTTACAATGCTCCGATGCCGCCAACCGCATCGACGCCCGCAAAACCCGAGACGGCCCTCAATCAGGGGTCCAATGGCCGCCCGACCACGGCGGTTTTCCAGACCACCGTCGATCACTACCTCGCCCCCGTCCGCCAATACCTCAGCGACCCGCAGGTCGCCGAGGTCATGATCAACGCCTACGACAACATCTTCATCGAGAAGGACGGCCAGCTCCACAAGGTCTCCGCCCGCTTCCCCGACAAGGAGGCCTACGAGGCGGCGGTCAACAACATCCTCCAGTTCACCGGCAAGTCCCTCGCCGACGACGACCACCTCGTCGACGCCCGCCTCCCCGACGGTTCTCGTGTCCACGTCGCCAAGGAGCCCTGCGCCCGCTTTGGCATGGCGACCACCATCCGCAAGTTCTCCCGCCAGATGCTCGACATCGACTGGCTGATCCAGCTTGGAACCCTCACCCCCGCCGCCAAGGAGTATCTCCAGCTCGCGGTCCGCGCCGAGCAGAACCTGATGGTCGCCGGCGGCACCTCCTCCGGCAAAACCTCGCTGCTCAACTGCCTCTCGGCGTTTATCCCCCAAGGCCAACGCATCGTCGTGATCGAAGACTCCGCCGAGCTCCAGCTCCAGCAGGACCATGTCATCTCACTCGAGGCCAAGGCCCCCGACCGGTTCGGGCGTGGGGCGGTGGTGATCCGCGACCTGTTCCGGTCCTCGCTCCGGCTCCGCCCCGACCGCATCATCATCGGCGAGGTCCGCGGCGGCGAAGCCCTCGACATGATCCAGGCCATGACCTCCGGCCACGGCGGCTCCATGACCACGCTCCACGCCAACAACACCCTCGATGCCCTGAACCGGCTCGAGACCATGGCCCTGATGTCCGAGGTCGAACTGCCGCTCTCCGCCCTGCGGGCCCAGGTCGCCTCGGCCATGGACGTGGTGGTCCACCTCTCCCGTCAGGTTACCGGCCGACGCATGGTCACCCAGGTCTCCGAGGTCGCCCCCCTTGGCGACGACGGCTACTACCACACCCGCGACATCTTCCGTTTGCAGCCCACGCCCACTCCGGACAATCCTAACGCTATGCAATTGGCCCCCACCGGTGAGCGTTCTGCCCTGGGCGAAGTCCTCCGGCACCACGGGCAAGAACCCACCGCCCTCACCCAAGACCTATTTTGACTCGCCGCAGCGACCGATACTAACTAGACTTAAGCCATGCCAGATCGTCGAACAACGCGATCCCGACGCCTCCGGCGACTCAGCGTCCGCCTCCGCCGGCTGCACCGAAACCGTGCCGGCAGCACCAGCCTCGAGTTCGCCCTCCTGCTGGCCGTGATCACCCTGCCCGGTTACTTCATCATCCGGCTTGGCCTGGAAACCCTCCACGGCCACTACCGCATGATCACCGAACTCAACGCACTGCCGATCCCCTAGAACCACGACCCCATCCGTACAGGCCCTCCCATGAACTCACTCCGCCGTATCAAGTCCACCCTCGCCCGGCTGCACCGCAACGAACAGGGTGCCGAAGGCCTCGAGAAGCTGCTGATCGTCGCCGCGATCGTCCTGCCCCTGCTGGCCGTCCTGCTGTTCTTCCGCAGCGACATCACCGAATGGGTTAACGACAAGTGGGACGAGGTCAAGGGCGACGCCCAGCAAGACGGCTGACCGCACCCAGCCGGAGATCAACGATCTCCGGTCCGCTACGCCGTGTCCTGAAGTCCCACCCCTGCCCCGCCCGTGTTCTGGGTCAACCTCACTTCATACTGCCTGATCCTCGCCGTGGCGATTACCGCAGCCTGGATCGATCTCCGCACCGGCAAGGTCTTCAACCGCCTGACCTACCCCGCCATCGTCCTGGGCATGCTCTTCTGGAGCGTCGTCGCCCTCGCTACCGGCTCCACCGAACGCCTGGCCGACTGCGGGATCGCTCTGCTCGCCGCAGCCGTTCCCTACACCGTCGTCGTCCTCATGGGTGCACTCGGTGGCGGCGACCTCAAGCTCATGGTTGCCATCGGGGTGCTGTCGGCCTCCTGGCAGCTGGTCCTCGCCACCTCCGTCTACGCCCTGCTGCTCGCCGCCGTCTTTGCCGTCGTGCTGGTCATCCGCCACGGGCTGCTCAAGCAGACCCTGCTCCGGCTGCTCACCGGCCAGTTCGGCAAGCGCGACGTCCAGACCGAGCGCTACCCCACCATCCCGTTCGCCGTTGCCATTGCCGTCGCGGTGACCGTTGCCGGGGCCGAGTTCCTCCTGGGCTGGCAATCGCCCTGGGCCGCGTTCGGGCCTTAAAACAACCCCACCGCCACGCCGCGATGCGTCGCCAGTCGACCGCCCAATCTTCCCACTATTCCCCAGCGTAAAACGATGTAAAATCAGCATCGACGCAATCCCGTTGCGTCCTCCCGCGTTCCCCTTCACCCGCCCCCGGACCCTCACTATCGACGCCCCTGCCCCCCAACCCGCCGGCCGAACGATCTCGCTCCAGCCGGGTGACCGCATCGACGCCTTCGTGATCGAAGCCCGCGTGGGTGCCGGCGGCTTCTCACAGGTCTACCGCGCCCACGACCCGCTCCTGAACCGCCACGTCGCGGTGAAGCAGGTCCTCATGCCCGATGCCGCCGACCCCGAGGCCGCCCGTGCCGCGGTGATGCGTGAAGCCGACGCCCAGCGTAAGGCCGCCGCCGCCGACCCCGACCTGCTCGTGCAGCTCATCGACGTCGTCGACGACCCCCGCGGGCTGATGCTCATCGCCGAGTATGTCGACGGCCAATCCCTCGAAACCCTCCTCCAGGCCAACCCCGCCCCCATGGAGCCCCGCCAAGCCCTGGGCATCATCGCCGCCAGCGCCAAGGCCCTGCACGCGATCCACTCCCAGCAGCTGCTCCACCGCGATCTCAAACCCGCCAACATCCTGATCCCCAACCAGGGCGGCCTCAAGATCACCGACTTCGGGCTCGCCGCCGCCATCGCCGAGCAGCAGTCCATGAACCTCGGCTCCGTCCGCTACCTCGCTCCGGAACTGCTCCGCGGCGAGCCGGGCGACCCCCGCTCGGATCTCTACTCTCTCGGGATCGTGGCCTACGAGCTGCTCGCCGGCCGCGCCGCCTTCGACGATGCGTTCCGCTCGATCACCCGCGATCAGCACAACGCCGCGATGCGTTGGATGAAGTGGCACACCAACCCCCGCGCCCGCGCCCAGCCGCTGACCCGCGTCAACCCGGACGTCCCCGAGAACATCGCCCAGCTCGTCGAACGCCTCATGGAGAAAGAGCCCGCCAAACGCGTCGGCTCCGCGACCGAGCTTCTCGACGCGATCCGCCGGCAGCTCAGCCCGCAGGCCCAGGCTCCCGCCGAGCCCACTGCTCACCCTTCTGGCGTGATCGATCAGCCCGGGCCACCCACCCGGACCCCGGCCGAGGCCGCCGTGATGGCCGCCGCCGGCCAGCCACTCGTCACCGCCACCGCTGCCCCGGATACCGCCGCCCTGCCCAAGCGGAGCCGGCTGCCGCTCATCCTTGGCGTCACACTCGCGGTCTGGGCCTTGGCCGCTGTCGGCTTCGTCGTTGTCACCCAGCAGCGCGCCGAGCAGCAGATCGAGACCCAACGCGCCCAGGCCGAGGACCAGCTTGCCGATGCCTTCGCCGACCTCGAAGTCCGAAGCTTCTCCGCTGCCAATGCCAAGTTCACCGCCTTGACCGAACAGTTCGCCGAGCAGCCCCGATTCCTCGCCCGGGCGCAAGCGGGTCAGGCCCTCGCGTCGGCCTGGGTTCTTTACGACAACGGCCAGCACCTCGAACTGGACCCAAAGATCGAACCGCTCCAGGACCAGATCCGCGACCTCGGACAAGGGACCGGACCCGCCACCGAGCAGAACGGCCTACTCGCTCGCTCAGCCCGTGAGCTCCGCGGCCTCAACACCCCACGCGCCGCCACCGCCGCCCTTCTCGCGCAGATCGATCAGGCCATCGACGCCGATGAGCTCGAGACCGCGCTCGACGAGATCGCTGTGCTCCGCGACACCCGGACGGCCCTGGAGGACGCCGAGTCGCGGTCGCTGATCGCCATGCTTGACGAGCGTGAAGTACGGATCCGCTTGATCAAAGCCCAGCGCACGAGCGCCAGCGTGCTGGCGGAGGCCGCGCGACGGTTTGGCGATGGGAGCAGCCCCGACAACGCGATCCGATACCTCGAAGCGCAGATCCGGAATGCCGGCCAGCGCAATACCGACGCCGAACGCGCCCGGCTGACCGAATACGAGCAGGCCCGGAATGTCGCCCGGGCCATGCAGTCGGCGCAGCGTAAGGACGCCGCCGCCCGCCGCGGCGACACCCGCGCCGGCTACGAAGACGCGATCCGCACCTGGCGTCAGGCCAAGCGGGTGACGGAAGACGACACCATCGATGCCCGGATCGCCGACCTGGAGTCCCTGAAGTTCTTGGCGATCGGGCGCGCCGCGGTGGAAGCCAATCAGATCCCCGAGGCCCGCGAAGCTTTCGGCAAGTCGCTCGAAGCCAAGCCCAACACCGCCGCCCGTGCCGCCCTGGACCGTCTCGACGCACAGGCCAAGCGTGTGGCCCTGCTCGCCGACGCGGATCGTCTACTCGAGGAGGAGAAGTTCGAAGACGCCATCGCGAAATACCGGGAGGCCGGCGACGCCGAGCCGCAGATCGCCAATGCCGTGAACCGCCGCACCATCAAGCAGGGCTACGCGGCTGTTGATCGTGGCGACTTTGCCGCCGCCCTTGAGCTGCTCCGCACCGCCTCTGCTAACGCTCCGGACAACCGTGAGCTGCCGCAGAAGATCGGTGAGCTGGAAGCCCGCATCGAGTTCGAAAGCCTGATCACTCAGGCCCGCCGCTCGCTCGCCGCCAAACGCTTCGGCGACGCCAAGGCCCGGGTCCGTGAGGCCGGGAACGTGCTGGGGGCCACCGCCTCGCCCGAGCTCGTGGCCCTGATGGACCGCATCAACACCGAGGCGGAGTACGGCAACTGGTTCGCCGAAGGCCAACGCGCTCAGGCTCAGGGCCGCAACCAGGACGCCCTCGCTGCCTACCTTGTTGCTTGGGACCAGCTCCCCACGCCTGAGGTCCGCACGCTCATCGAACAGCTCGGCGGCTCGGTCCCCGCGGCCCCCGACAACGACAACTAACCGTCCACCGCCCGTCGAATGCCCCCGCACCCCGAACCGAGCCACGGCCCCGAAGACCCCTTCGCCATCACCAAACCGCAGGCCATCCTTGCGGTCGGCTTGGTCGTTGCGCTCACCGCTTCTGCCGTGTTCGCTGCCGCCGCAGTCCCCCGCGATTGGTACACCCCCGACCCGCCGCCCGCGGCCGTGATCACCCCCGACGCCCTCCCGAACTTCTCGTCCAGCGCCGCGATAACGCCAGATGCGTCGCTCAGCCCTTTCGCTGCCGAGGCTTCACCCCGTCCAACCGACCAGGAGCCGCTGGGCCTGATCCCCTTCCCAGAAGCCCAGAGCCTCGGCCGGGCCATTACACGGCGTCAGGGCGTCGTCTTCCACACCTCCAGCTGGCAGCTGCCGCCCGATACCGCTCCGCAGGCCGCCGGGCACTACGCCCGCCAACTCAGCCGCCTCGGGTTCACCGCTCGAGCCACCGAACCCCCCGGCCTGCAGACCGCTTCCGGCCTCCCCCCCACCACGCTCTTCGTTGGGACCAAACCCAACCAGCCCGGGCGTATCGTGCTCCGCTTCACGCGTGCCACGCCGCCCGACACCCGGCTGACCCTGATTTATAGTGACGCCACCGCGTCCGCCGCGCTGCCCTAACCCACCGGCTCTATCCCTTCTCGCGCAGTACCCCACATGACACAGGTCTCTACCACGCCCCTCGACCCCGCCCGCCAAAGCCTCCCGCCGGGCCCCGACCCCGGCTCGGGTGGAGGCTCGGGGAAGCTCATCCTCGTCGCCGCCGGGCTCGCCCTGCTCGCGGTCATCCTCGTCAACGTCTACGTCGCCGCCGCCAAGCAGGACGCCTCCGAAGAGACCTTCACCGCCTACACGCTCGAGTCGCCCAAGGAGGCCGGCGACCGCCTCGACGCCGACGACGTCAAAGAACTCCGCTTCCCCCTCGCCCTGCTCGAGCCGCTCCAGGACACCGGCTTCATCGTCAAGACCGACGACTCCGCCGGCATCGACGAGTACCTCAACCGCCCGTTCCTCCGCGACGCCAACCGCAACGACCCACTCCGGGACGACCACTTCACCGGCCGCGGCTCCCTCACCCCCCGCGTCAACGTCACCCCCGGCAAACGCCTCATCGCCCTGCCTGTCAACGCCCGGTCGATCCCCGCGTCCCTCGTCCCTGGGGCCCAGATCGACATCGAGGCCCGCTTCTCCCGACGCCCCGGCATCTTCCCGGTCATGGAGAACGTCCGCGTCATCGCCGTCGGTCGGCAACGCGTTCAGGACCTCGGCGACGACGACCGCCTCCCCACCAACTACTCCAAGATCGACATCGAGGTCGACCCGAAACAAGCCACCGACATGGCCCTGATCGAATCCCAGATCGAGGGCAACTTCATCGTCCACGTCCGCCCCGCCGGGGACCCCGCCACCCCCAAGATCGACGGGGACGGCATCAACCCCGCCCTCAAGCAGGTCGTCGGGCGCCTCCTCTCGGTCCCCTAACCCCACCCACCCACGCCTTGCCCACGCAGTAGCCGGCGAGCTACGCTCGCCCGGTCTCCCGGACGCCCCACCAAACGCCCCGCGCCGCACCATGGAACTCTGGCTCACCGACCAAACCACCAACGCCCGCCAGACCCTCGAGGTCAACGGCGAAGCCATCACCATCGGGCGCGACCCCTCCAACACCATCCCCCTCAAGTCGGTCTTCGTCGCCAAGCAGCACGCCCGCCTCTTCCGCCGCGGCAACCAGCTCTACGTCGAAGCCCTCTCCCGGGCCGGCACCCGCGTCGCCAACCGCGAGGTCGTCCCCGGCACACCCGCCAAGGTCGACTTCGGCGACGAGATCCAGATCGGCCCCTACACCCTCGCCCCCGTCGGCCGAGACCGCCAGGGCCCCGACCTGCCCGAAGACCAGGCCCGCCTCCGCCAAGCGGTCATGGACCTCGAGCAGACCATCCACACCGACATCCTCGACCGCCTCAACCTCCGCGTCACCGGCTCGGTCAACAAGGCCGACCACCGCTTCATCGAGCAGGTCCGCCTCCAGCTGCAACAGGTCGTCCAGAAGCACGCCGCATCGATCACCCCCGAGCTCGCGCTGCACATCACCCGGACCCAGCTCGAGCGCCTCGTCGCCGCCGAGGTCGTCCGGCAGTGCGAAGGCAAGGTCCAGACCGACTACAAGGCCGACGACCTGCCCATCTCCGACCCGCACCACGACCAAACGATCAACCGCTTCGTCGGCAATCTTGTCGATCAGATGCCGCTGCTCTTCGACCCGACCTCCGTCACCGAAGACCTCGACGCCGCCGACGAGGCCTTCCCCGACCTGTTTGACCAGGAGTCTTCTCAGCTCACCCAGGAGCTCCGCCGATACCTCGCCGCCCGCACCCTCGCCAAGGACATCCAGGACATCCTCTTCGGGCTCGGGCCGCTGCAAGACCTCCTCGAGATGCCCTCCGTCTCCGAAATCATGGTCGTCGGCAAGGACCACATCTACATCGAAAAACAGGGCGTGATCCAGCCCGCGTCCCGCACCTTCTTCTCCGAAGAGGTCCTGCTCGCCATCATCGAGCGCATCCTCACGCCGGTCGGCCGGCGTGTCGACACCTCCACCCCCCTCGTCGACGCCCGCCTCCCCGACGGCTCCCGCGTCAACGTGGTCATCAACCCGCTGTCGCTGGTCGGGCCTTGCATGACCATCCGGAAGTTCGGCTGGGTTCCCTTCACCATGGACGACCTGATCGACCGCGAGTCGATCTCCGAACCCGCCGCCGCCTTCCTTCAAGGCTGCATCACCGGCCGAAAGAACATCGTCATCTCCGGCGGCACCGGCTCCGGTAAGACCACCCTCCTCAACGTCCTCTCCGCCTACGCCCGCCCCACCGAACGCATTATCACCATCGAGGAGTCCGCCGAGCTCCAGCTCCCCCAGCCCCACGTCGTCCGCCTCGAAGGCCGACCCGCCAACGTCGAGGGCCGCGGTGCTTACACCATCCGTGACCTGGTGAAGAACGCCCTGCGGATGCGCCCCGACCGCATCATCATCGGCGAGGTCCGCGGACCCGAAGCCATGGACATGCTCCAGGCCATGAATACTGGGCACGACGGTTCGCTCTCCACCCTCCATGCCAACCTCCCCGTCGATGCCGTCAAACGCCTCGAAGCCCTCGTGCTCATGGCCGTAGACATGCCCATGCGTGCGATCCGCGAGCAGATCGTCACCGCCGTCGACCTCATCGTCCAGGTGACCCGCCTACCCAACGGCCGCCGCCGCGTCACCCATATCTCCGAGATCACCGCGATCGATCCCGACACCGACGAGATCCGCCTCGAAGACATCTTCACACTCCGCAACCCCGAGCAGCCCGCCCTCCGCCACTCGGGCTACCTCCCCTCCTTCACCGACGAACTGCTCCACCGCAACTGCTTCGATGTGAACGTCTTCCTCTGACCGTTTAGCGGGCGGATTTATCCGCCACGCCCGCCAACCGATCCCATGGACCACGCCCCTTACCTCTTCGCCATCTCGCTGCTCACCTTCGCCGCCGCGTTCATCGGGATCGCCTTCGGCTACCGCCCCGCCCTCGCCTGGCACGCCAAGCAAGAGATCCTTTACGACAACGTCCTCCGCCGACAGCTCTTGATCGACATCGAGCCCCGCCTCGTCTTCATACTCAACCTCAGCACGATCGCTCTCACCTTCATCGTCGCCTACTTCATCTCGGGGCAGCTCATCGTCGCCCTCGCCCTCGCTGCCGGCGCCTTCTTCCTGCCCAACATCGTCTTCAAGCACCTCGCCTTTAAACGCCGTGACAAGCTCAACCGCCAGCTCGTCGACGGCCTAACCACCCTCGCCTCCGGCGTCCGGGCCGGGCTCAACCTCACCCAGTCCATGCAGCTGGTTGTCGATAACCACACCGGGCCGATCAAGCAAGAGTTCGGCCAGCTCCTCCGCGAATACTCCATGGGGCTCGACCTCAACCAGGCCATGCGCAACGCCGCCAACCGCATCGGCTCGCCCCTCTACCGCCTCACCTTCACCGCCGTCGAGATGCACCGGCTCCGCGGCGGCGACTCCGGCGAGTCCATGGACCGCATCGCCGAGTCCGTCCGCGAGATCCAACGCCTCGAGGGCAAGCTCGACGCCATCACCTCTCAGGGCCGCACCCAGGCCAACATGATGGCCGCCATGCCCCTGGTCATGCTCGGCATCCTGTACCTCATGATCCCCGAGCAAGTCGGCCTGCTCTTCACCGACCCGACCGGCCGCATCATCCTCCTCGTCGTCATCGCCCTGATCGCGCTCGGCCACGCCTGGATCAAGAAGATCATGAAGATCGACATCTAAAGCTGAAAGATGAAATATGAAAGATCAAAGATGTTGATCAGAAACATCTTTCATCTTTTGTCTTTTCATCTTCAAAACACCCCATGGCCCTCCTCATCCCCCTCATCGCCTCCCTCGCCGTCTTCGCTGCCGTCTTCATCACGGTCTTTGCTGTATTCCGCTACCCCGTCCCCGCGGAGCCGCCCGCCCACCGGCGCGTCGCCCGGGCCCTCGGCACCGACTCCGACACCCTCTTCGAAAACCCCGTCTTCGCCCCGCCCCTCAACGCCGCCGCCGGCTTCGCCGGACGCATCAACATCCCCACCCTCCGCAAACGCATCCGCCAAGACCTCGACGCCTCCGGCAACCCGTCCGCCTACACCGTCAATCAATACCTTGCCATCTGCCTCATCACCGCCGTCGTCTCCGCGATCGGCGGCGGCTTCCTCGCCGAGCTCTTTGTCGGCGGCATCCTCCACCTCAGCCTCGCCGTCTTCGCCGTCCTCGGCTTCTACATCCCGCTCATCGTCCTCAAGTCCGCCGCCAACAAACGCGTCGCCGCCATCGCCAAGCAGCTCCCCTACACCCTCGACCTCGTCGCTCTGGTCATGGCCGCCGGCTCGTCCTTCACCGAAGCCGTCGAAACCCTCATCCGCGACGACCCTAACGACCAGCTCAACCAGGAGCTCCAGCTCGCCCTGGCCGAGATCGAGTTCGGCTCCACCCGCGCCCAGGCACTCAACAACCTCGCCCGGCGCATCCCCCTCGAAACCCTCCGCTCGGTTGTCGGTGCCCTCAACCAGGCCGACAAGCTCGGCACCCCCCTCTCCAAGATCCTCAAGCTCCAGGCCGACATGCTCCGCATGCACCGCTCGGTCCACGCCGAGAAGCTCTCCGCCTCCGCCAGCCTCCGCATCCTCATCCCGTCGATGCTCATCCTGATCGCGGTCGTCGTCGCCATCTTCGCCCCCCTTGTCATGGGCTTCCTCCAGAGCGGCAGCCTCTTCTGAATTGACCCACACGCTGTGCAGCGGGAGACGCGAAGCGTCCCGCTTCTATCCCGCCTTACACTCACGCATCCCATGACCGACGAATCTCCGCCAACCTACCCCACGCCGCCCCTCCGCATCCAGGTCCTTGTCGGGCCCAACACCAACCAGATCGTCCAGTTCGACGCCTCCCCCATCACCTTCGGCCGCGTCCCCGACAACGCGCTCGTCCTCGACGACCCCATCGTCTCCCGACAGCACGGCCAACTCCTCTTTGACCCCACCACGGGCGCCTGGCAACTCCACAACGCCTCCTCCAACGGCACCCAGCTCAACCGCAAAACCGTCAAGAACAAGCCCCGCCCCCTCTCCGGCCCCGGTGGCTCCGACACCCTCGCTGTCGCCGGCAACCCGATCCTCCAGATCACGGTCCTCCCTCCTTCCACCGACCCCACCGTCGCCAACGCCGCCGCCGCTGAAGCCGGCCCCACCGTCGTCCAGGCCCCTAAGCCCAAACGCAAGAAGCTCTGGCTCGGGATCGGCATCTACCTCGGGCTCATGGCCGTGGTCTTCGTCGTTCTGCTCACCGCCTTCGGCGGCGACAAGCAAGGTCCGACCCAGACCGGCTTCCAGCCCCTGTCTGACGAGCGCATCAAGCAGCTCATCGAAGAAGACCCCGAGACCCGCGCCCCCGACCCCACCGCCTACAGCACCAGCATCCAGCGCGCCCGCCGCGTCTTCGCCGAGAGCCGAAACAACCCCGACGCGATCTACTTCGCCTACGAGGCCTACCGCGCCGCCATGGCCGTCAACGACGGTACCCTCGACGACCCCGCCGACGTCACCCGCTACTACACCGCCATGGCCGACCTCGTCGAGTCTGTCACCGCCACCTACAACCTCGGGCAGGCCCAGTTCAACCAGCGGCAGTTCGACAACGCCGCCGACACCTTCAGCCGCATCCGTGACGACCTCTACCGCGCCAACTCCGGCGAACTCCGCCGAAACGTCGGCCAATTCATCGCCGCCTCCATCCGTAACGCTAGCGACTAACCCCACACTCCTTCTGTTTGACGGGTGACGCGAAGCGTCCCGGTCCGCATTGCGAATCAAGCCTCAGTCCCGCCCCGCCGCCAGACCCCGCACCCGCTTGATCCGCTCTACCGCCGCCACCAGCCGCGGCTCCACATCGCCCACCGCGATCCCGTCGATCGTCGCCAGCTCCGTCCGATCCAGATACCCAAAAGAATCGCGGTGCGCTCGCACCAGCTCACGCTCCCGTTGCACGATGGCCGTGTAATCCCCGAACGCCTCGACCCGCGTCAGGCCGTCCACGTTGTTCTCCTGCAGGAACGCCCGGTGCGACGCCGCGTACTGCGCCGCGGTAAAGCCCGACCCGACGACCCACATCCGCACCGTATCGGGGGATGTGGTCCGCACCGTCACCACATCCCGCGTAACCCAGACCGCCCCGGCCTCGGTCGAGCTCCACACGCTCACCGTCTGCTTCACCGGCTCCTGCCCCTTCAACTCCGCACCCACCGGTAATACCGGTGGCGTCAGCCACTCCAACACCGCCGCCGCCAGCCCGTCCGGCGCAACGAAGACCCGCTGCCATGCAACCACCACAACCTCACCGCTCCGCACCGGGACTTCAACCGCCGCATCCGCCAAGGGCGTGAACCCTTCGTCTCCCAAAGACGCCCCGGCCTCGCCAAACCACGCCAACGCCTCCGCCGGCACGCGATCCGCCTCCACCCTCACCAGCTCCGTCCCCGCCTTGACGCCGCCCTCCAACCGCCGCAGCAACCCCTCCGCCACCTCTTCCTGCTGCCGCCGCTCAGACCGGAACAGGAACCAGAAGAACACGATCGGAGCGACCACCAGCGACAGAAAAATCAGCCCACCCATCACCAGCAACAGCGGCAACTCATCCCGCGGGATCGACAGCATCCCCGCACCATAGCACCCCCACCCTGCCCAGCAGCCCAACCCGAGATAACCCCCATATCATGCCCCTATGACCGCCACGCCCCCCGCACCGCTCCCCCCCGCCGACACCGTCCCCGACGCCCGCGGCTACTTCGGCCCCTTCGGCGGCACCTACATCCCCGAGACCCTCCACCACGCCATCGCCGAGCTCGCCGACGAGTACGAGAAGGCCCGGGCCGACCCCGCCTTCGCCGAGCAGATGGCGACCCTCAACCGCGACTACATCGGCCGCGCCACCCCCCTCCAGTTCGCCCCCCGACTTACCGAACGATGCGGCGGTTGCCAGATCTGGTTGAAGCGCGAAGACCTCGCCCACACCGGCGCCCATAAGATCAATAACGCCATCGGCCAATGCCTCCTCGCCCTCCGCATGGGCAAGACCCGCATCATCGCCGAGACCGGCGCCGGCCAGCATGGCACCGCCACCGCCACCGCCGCCGCCAAGTTCGGCCTTGACTGCGAGGTCTTCATGGGCGAAGAGGACATGCGCCGCCAACGTCCCAACGTCCTCCGCATGCAGCTCATGGGCGCCAAAGTCACCCCCGTGACCGACGGCTCACGCACCCTCAAAGACGCGACCAACGCCGCCATGCGTGACTGGATGGCCACCTCCAAAGACACCCACTACATCATCGGCTCCGCCGTCGGCCCACACCCCTTCCCCATGATCGTCCGCGACTTCCAGTCCGTCATCGGCAGCGAAACCAAACAACAATGCCGCGACCAGATCGGCAAGCTCCCCGACACCGTCGTCGCCGTCGTCGGCGGCGGCTCCAACGCCGCCGGCATGTTCTACCCCTTCGCCTCCGACCCCGACTGCGACCACACCCAGCTCATCGGCGTCGAGCCCGGCGGCACCGGCACCTCCTTCGGCCAGCACGCCGCCGCCATCGCCCACGGCCGCCCCGGCGTCCTCCACGGCTCCCTCTCCTACGTCCTCCAGAACGACGACGGCCAGACCGCCCCCGTCCACTCCGTCTCCGCCGGCCTCGACTACCCCGGCATCGGCCCCGAACACGCCTACTGGCACGACGCCGGCCGCGTCACCTTCGCCACCGCCGACGACCAGCAAGCCCTCGACGCCTTCCAACTCATCTCCCAACTCGAAGGCATCCTCCCCGCCCTCGAACCCTCCCACGCCCTCGCCCACGTCCTCACCCTCGCCCCCACTCTCCTCAACGATCACATCCTTATCCTCAACCTCTGCGGCCGCGGCGACAAAGACCTCGACGAAGTGGTGCGGCTGCTTGGGTGATATTGCCCATTATGTATAGCTACTGCAAACGGAAACGACTGAATTCATTTACCATCGCGTGATCCCACAACCCATCCCATTAAATACTTACGTAATCCAAAGTATGCAACCAAAGCAAGCAAGACGCATGTCGCTATAGCACGATATGTATGCCATTGGACGATGACAACACCGTCTTGACGAATAACGATCTCCACATAAATTAGCAGTCCAATTCCTGTAAGGGAATTCTTTTGAAAAGGAATTCCGCCTGATAACTTCGCAGGAAATAATAATATTAGGCAAAACACACAAGTGAATAAGATTCTAATAAAAATATGCATTTTATATTAAGGAGCAGGATTAGGATACCAATCAGTCGGATCGTCGGGATGATGATCGAGGCCGCGATAATACCGCACCCAATGCTCCGTCAAGGCTTGGTACGAAGCAGATATACCAGTAATAGGCGCATTTGTGAGCTCCCAATTATGAGCATCCACCTCGGCGATCGCTCGTGCTTGATTATTGCCAAGAAACCATGTTTCGTCTTTTCTAAAATGCTCGTTTTCATGACCAATAGTACTGGCTAAAACATTCTCATTTTGAAAAGCATCATCATATATTTCTACTTCCGCATTACCAAACACTGATACAGTTCTTCCCATTCCTGTGCCGCCTGTCACATAATTGAAATTACCTGCGAATACCTCATCATCGACTAGATCATATTTATCATTTACATACTTTATTGCCTTGGACTTGCTTAGAAAAAGATTTATATATTGAAAGATTGGGATTATGCGCACGCCATGCGCATCTTCTGTTATGCGATCACTTCCCCATGTCGTAACGTGCAGCTCAGCTTCTAAAACCTTTGGGTTTTTGTTGGATACGCTCTCAACCGGAGCGACATACGCCCACTTACCTTGACTACTGTCAATCTCGTAAACCGTGCCTTTACCAATACTGGAAGAGACATCCACGCCGGTTTCTGCCTCTTTGATTTCCGGCACATCTATTCCGCTTACACGATGGATTACATTCTCAAGAAGGACATTAGACTGCTCAACATTAATCTGAATATTTACCTGTTCATGCCCTGCATAATCGCTAGCTCTTGAATATGTCGGCTCGTCATCGAGATGCCAATCCGGGTAATAAGTAAGGTTGTCTTTCGACGTCGGTGTACCCACAACAATCTCGAATGAGAACGAACGTGCAATAATTCGTCTAGTGATCTCGGAATCATGATCAAGCGTTCCGTCACCATCATCGTCAAATCCCAAATTGATAATCACATCATCATGCTGCCACTGAGGAGACCCAAGATTCACCGTAGGATCACCTTGGGACATTTTGCCTGACCGAAGCACATTGTTATCTGCACCAGGCCAGACCATATCCCAGAGCACATGCTCAGCTGCTTCATTACTCAGCGGAAGGCCGTCGACATCGAAATTGACAGTGGCGGACCCGTCGGCCTGCTTCGCAACGAAGATCTCTTCAAAAGGCTTGGCTTCTGTTGCGGCAACATTGTTCACCGCATAAGACGCCTCCGTCGCGAGAAGTCGGTTGATCTGCACCACCACCACTTCTGCATCGATCAACACCTCGCCGCTGTCGAGCTGATTGTTGTCGTTCATGTCAAAGCCCGCCTCGACCACATATGTAGCTCCTGCGGTTGTGAGATCCACTACAGAAGTGTCGCTGTCGTTGAACGCGTCGGTTTCGTCCACGCCGGGACCCGAGACCCTATACCGGACACTTTCAATCGGAAGTTCGACGCCAGTTAAAGTTGGGAAGAGGCCGATCGGAACAGATGATTCGCCGTCTTCAAGCTCGACGAAGAGCGTCTGGGTGCCGATGCCCGGCGTGCCTTCGATCTGGTTCGACCAGTGGTTTTCGCTGAACACGGTCAGCTTGTCGAGGGAGACTTGTTCGATATCCACATCCCAGTAAAAGTCATCGTAGTCATTGTCGGAAAACTCTTGCCACGACGCGCTAACGTTCCGGTCTTCCATGACAATCTGGTACGAACTCCCACCGCCGAGGCCGTAGCTATCGTATTTGGACTGGAGCTCAGATTTTGTACCGACGTCGAACATGCTGTTGACACCATAAGCGGCCACTTCTTCGACGCCATCGTAGTCTGTAACGGTGATGTCACCCATAAATGCTTGGCGGATAGCGGCTCTTTCGTCATCGGCCTGGACAAGGGCGCGGCCTCCCTGGACGTGAGCCACGGTGTCTGGGGAGGCATCGACGTCGAGGCGACCGGTGGCCGAGAAGCCCGCGTGGCCCTTGGTGACGCTGGCGGGATTCAGCTTAACCACGTAGTACTTCTGCCCAACCCCAGAGGTGAGGGTTTCTTCCGTGGTCAGCGTCACCGATTGGGAGAAGCCTTCCGTAATCTGGTCACCGCGTTCGAGGAAGGGCGTCACGCTGAAGGTGTAGTCCGAACCGGCGGATAAGCCCGTAGCTAAGAACCCGGTGGCATCGCCTTGGATGTCGGTGGTAAACGCCTCGATGCCTGAGGCGTCGTACGCGGTGATGCGGTAGCCGTCTTCGTGTTGCGAGTGGTCTTTCCATCGCAGCCAAGCTTCGCTTTGGCTGTACACCTCGGCCCCCAGCTCGCTCACCGGATTTAGAGGCGGCTCGATCAGCGAGACGTCGGTCTGGAAGTTGGTCAGGCTCCGGCGGATGAGGTTGAGGTCGGTGCCATCGACCTTCTTGTCGCGGTTGATGTCGTAGGCGTCGGTGACCGCGGCGGGGTTGAGCAGGGAGTGGAGGTTGCGTCG
>JBCDIM010000001.1:0-164756 GCA_038749105.1 Planctomycetota bacterium | reverse complement strand
TCGACGCGTTGGATGTCGGCGCCGAGGGATTGGAGGGTGAGCTCCATCTTGTGGTAGCCGCGGTCGAGGTGGTAGACGCGGTTGATGGTGGTGGTGCCTTGGGCGGCGAGGCCGGCGAGGACGAGGCCGGCGGAGGCGCGGAGGTCGGAGGCCATGACGGGGGCGCCGACGAGTTCGCGGGTGCCGGTGACCATGGCGGAGGGGCCGACGCGGGTGATGTTGGCGCCCATGCGGAGGAGTTCGGCGACGTGGAGGAAGCGGTCGGGGAAGATCTTTTCGGTGATGATGGCGTTGCCGTCGGCGAGGGTGAGCAGGGCCATGATCTGAGCTTGGAGGTCGGTGGGGAAGCCGGGGTGGGGCTGCGTCGTGACCTGGGTGGGGTTGAGGCGGCGTGGGGAGAGGACGCGGACGGTGGGGTAGTTGCCCGGGCTGGTGTCGGTATCCGTTTCAGGCTCGACGTTGACGCCGATGTGGGTGAGGCGGTCGAGGGCGGCGGTGAGGGAGTCGAGGGGGAAGTTCTCGAGGGTGACCTCGCCGTTGGTGATGGCGGCGGCCATGACGTAGGTGCCGGCCTCGATGCGGTCGGGCATGACGGGGTATGCGTCGGCGCCGGTGAGTTCATCGACGCCTTCGACGATGATGCAGGGCGAGCCATCGCCGGTGATATTGGCGCCCATGGCCCGGAGGAGATTGGCGAGGTCGACGATCTCGGGCTCGCAGGCGGCGGCCTCGATGATGGTGGTGCCCTGGGCGAGGGTGGCGGCGGAGAGGACGTTGGCGGTGCCGAGGACGGTGGAGCCGTTGGGCCCGCCGAGGAAGACGTGGGCGGCTTGTAGGGGGTCTTGTCCGCCGCGGGGGGTGGTGGCGACGATATCGCCGGCTTCGAGGTGGATCTCAGCCCCGAGGGCGCGGAGGCCACGGAGGTGGAGGTCGACGGGGCGGTCGCCGATGGCGCAGCCGCCGGGCATGGAGACGCGGGCGGCGCGGCGTTTGGCGAGCATGGGGCCGAGGACGCAGATGCCGGCCCGCATGGTGCGGACGATGTCGTAGGGGGCGGCGGTGGGGCTGGGGTCGTGCGGCGAGAGATTGAGGCTGCTGGGCTGCTGATCTTCCGGGGGGGTGTGGGTGACGTCGATGCCGAGGCGTTTGAGCAGGCGCGACATGTTACGGGTGTCGGCGAGGTCGGGGACGCCCTGGAGGGTGAGCGGGTGGTCGGTGAGGAGGGCCGCGGCCATGAGGGGCAGCGCGGCGTTTTTGGAGCCGTTGATGCGGACGGTGCCGCGGAGGGGTCGGCCGCCGTTGATGACGAAGGTGTCCATGGGTGAGGTTGTAGGCCGTAGGTGGTAGGTTGTAGGGAAGTGGGGCTGAGCCCTTGGTCCATCGGAAACCGTGTCGGTTTTCCTACAACCTACCACCTACCCCCTACGGCCTCTCATTTATGGACATCCACACGCTGATCCGCGACGTGCCCGATTACCCAAAGCCGGGCATTGTGTTTAAGGACATCACGCCGTTGCTGGCGAGCCCGTCCGGGCTGGCGATGGCGGTGGAGCAGATGGCGAACCCGTTCCGGGGCAAGGGCGTCGAGCTGGTGTGCGGGGCGGAGAGCCGGGGGTTTATTTTCGGGACGGCGATCGCGCAGTCGTTGTCTGCCGGGTTTGTGCCGATCCGTAAGCCGGGGAAGCTGCCGTCGAAGACGCTGTCGGCGAGCTATGAGTTGGAGTACGGCAGCGACACGCTGGAGGTGCACGAAGATGCGGTGAAGCCGGGTCAGAAGGTGCTGATGGTGGACGACCTGTTGGCGACGGGCGGGACGATGAAGGCGTGCTGCGATCTGATTAGTCAGATGGGCGGAGACATCTTGGGGATCACGGTGCTGATTGAGCTCGCGTTTTTGCCGGGGCGTGAGAAGCTCGATCCGTACGAGAACGTGCACGCGTCGATTGTGTATTGAGCGGACGGGTTCACGGCCTGCGACGCGTCGCGTCGCGGCTATGAAAGTGGCGCGGTGTTTCACGCGGTGGGGAGCGTGATGATCTCGTGGCAGTTGAAGCGGTCGAGGCTGAGGCGGAGGCCGCCATCGGGAAAGGTCTCGACCGGGACGGCCTGATCGGCGACGACCGCGTGGGCGGACCCGGCGAGGGGGAGGTTGTGGAGCTCGACGGTGGTGTCGTGCAGCGGGTTGAGCTCTTCGATGATGGAGATGGGCTGCGTGGCCCGGGTGGTGCCGCCGGAGAGCTCGAGCGTCGCGCCGCGCTGGACGGTGTTGGCGTAGAGCAGGTGGAGCAGGTACCGGGATTCGTCGGGCTGGTGGGTCAGGGTGATGCGGGCGGTCGAGGGGAGGTTGGTGGTGACGGTGCGGGGCTGGTCTGCGGTGCCGAGGGCCAGGTCGATGGCGTTGGTGATGAGGTGCCGGTAAGCGACGGCGCCGTAGGCGGCGTAGAGGGTGAAGACGGGGTGGGCGAGGTAGGTGATCGGGCCGTGGGTGACGCCGAGGTGGTCGCCGGAGGGTTCGGTCTGGTAGGGCGCGTGCTGGTGGGAGCAGAAGTGCTTGTAGGAGCGGTTGAAGTAGGAGGCGTAGACGTCGCCGAGCGGGGTGCCGGTGGTGGCGCGGAGGCGAGCGGGCGGGGAGTACATGACGAGCGGTGACTGGACGAACTCGGGGCGGAGCTCGGGGATGGGCAGGACATAGTCGGGCTGGCAGGGCGACGGCCCGAGGAGGTCGGCGCCGAGGTCGAAGACGGAGTCGGTCTGGTCGGCGTTGAGGCCGGACGTGCCGGAGAGCAGGAGGCGACCGCCCTGCTCGAGGTAGGCGTCGAGCTTGGCCTTGAGGGTCGGGCTGACGGTGATGTCATCGGGGAGGATGAGCAGCCGGTAGGGGCTGAAGTCCATCTCGGCGTCGAGGACATCGAAGAGGTACTGGCCTTCGAGGAGCAGCCGGCCGGCACCGATGTCGGGGAAGACCTCGCGGCCGGCGTCGGGGTTGACGGCGGCGCTGGAGAGCCAGCCGATGTCGGCGACGTTGACCGCGTCGTTGATGTACGGCTCCTTCGCTTCGACCTCGGCATAGGCAGCACCGATCAGGTCGTAGGTCGACTCGTCGAGCTTGCCGGAGGGGTGGAGCTGGTCACCGACGGAGCACTTGGTGCCGTGGGCGAGCATGGCCGCGCACTCGTAGCGGAGCGCGTTGGGGTGCTTGTAGCCGCCGAACTCACCCCACGTGGTGTGGAACTTGCCGGTCATGCCCAGGGCGTCGTGCGGGAGCTGGGCGACATAGCGGGCGGACATGGGGAAGTGGTCGTAGCCCCAGCCACCGGTGGGCAGCGACTCGAGCTCGAGGTGGCTGAAGTACGGGAGGATCTCGCGTTCGCCGGGCTGGATGTGCCCGGAGTTATGGAAGATTGGCATGTTGGGGTCGTTGATGCGGGCCGCTGCGGTGGTTGCCTTGTAGTACTTCAGGAGGTTCATCTCGGCGGACTTCTGTCGGTCGGCGGGGTTGGTCGGGTCGAGCCCGGCCTCGTGCATCGAGGCGATGCAGTAGTGACAGACGCAGCCGGTCTGGCTGATGATGTCCAGGAAGATGCCGTCGCAGTCGGGGAAGAGCGTGACGACCTCGCTGATCTGATCGCAGAGCAGGTCGAGGTACGGCGTGTTGAAGCACATCCGGAAGAACCCAGCCTCGAGGTTCGAGTGCGACCAGCCGGTGAGTCGGCCGTCGGGGCCCATCTCGCGCCACTCGGGGTGTTTCTCGGCGGCCCAGTTGTTCACGCCGGCGGTCAGGTAGATCGGGGCGTTGACGCCGATGGCCTTGGTCGCATCAAACTGCCGACGGAGCAGGTCGAAGTTGAGGTGCGGGTGCCGCTCGCCGACCTTCGTGTCGTAGTAGGCGTAGCCGTGGTGGCAGGTGGCGAAGAGCGTGACCGAGTCGACGTGGCCGCGCTTGAGCGTCTCCTGCCAGTGCTTCTCGTCGAAGGCCTCGCCGATCCCGGTGATGTGAGGCGAGGTGTGGAAGTCGAGGTGGATCTGGCGGTAGCGGAGCTGGTGCATGGGGTGGGCCTGGTGGGAGTTCGGGGTATGGGATGTGCCGTGCGCGGGGCTGGCCGGCGTTATTTAGACGGGCTGTACTGTTCGGCGGGCCGGGTCGTGATGCGTGGGTCATGGACCGGCCCGGCGAGAGCGGGATCGTGGGTGTCCTGCATCCACCGGTCGAGGCGTGCCCGCATATCGCTCAACGCCTCGGCGTAGGCGGGGTCTTCCGCACGGTTGCACGCCTCGGTCGGATCGCGATAAAGATCGAACAGCTCCTCGGCAGCCAAGTCACGCTCGAGCAGCCCGGCATGCTGCAGCTCCGACTTGCTCGGGGAGTTGTCGATGTTCGGACGGACAATGCGGGGAGCTTCTTCCAGCCGGCGGATATAGCTGTAGCGTTCGGTTCGGACACCACGCATCGGTTGATAGGTGGCGTGGTAGTTCACCTCGGCAAAGACTTCGTCGCGGACCGAGGCGGTGTCATCGTCTGCGTCGATCATCGGCCGTAGGCTCACGCCTTGGACGCGGTCGGGCGTGGGCAAGCCGGCGACATCACAGACCGTCGGGAATAGGTCTACATGACTGGCCAAGCCTTGGAGCACTCGGCCGCCCGTAACCCCGGGGCCACGCATCATGAGCAACACACCAGTGCCGTGTGCGGTCAGATTGCACTTCATGCCCGGGAAGGCGATGCCATGGTCAGTGGTGATGATCACGAGGGTTCGGTCGGCGAGGCCATGCGTTTCTAGAGCATCAAAGATCCGGCCGTAGTAGCTGTCGAGTCGCTGGGCCGCGTGGACGTAGTCGGCAAAGTCCTTCCGGCAGGCGGGCGTATCCGGCAGCGTGGCGGGCACCGCGGCATAACGCGGGTCGCCCAGCGGCGGATCATCGTTATGCCACTGCAGGGGCAGGCCATCCGCCTCATCCATCCCGAGCCGGTGGGTCGTGAAGAACCCCGCGTCGAGGAAGAACGGCGTGTCGTCACCTTGGTGTTCCGCAAGGAAGGCACACGTGCTCTCGACCGTCGCTTCGTCATTGCCGATCGGCCCTGGTTTAGCTGGCTTGCGGTCCGCGCTGAGGTCCAGCGTGTAGCCCATGTCGGCGGTCGTGTAGGAGCCATCGGCCGGACGGACGTGCTGAACCCCGGCCAGCACCGTTTGATAGCCCTGTGAACGCAAGTGATTCGGCAGCGTATCCCCGGGCTCGGCCAGGCGACCCCCAAGATGCGCTAACCCCAACATTCCATTGGTGTGGGCGTACTGGCCCGTGAGCAGACACGCCCGGCTGGGCGAGCAGGTCGGGTTGGCACAGAACGCGTGGCGGAAGACGACGCCAGACTCGGCAAACCGCTGCAGGTTCGGCGTCTGGACGGCGTGCCCGTAAGGGGCGATATATCGACCGGTGTCGTGAGAATGCAGGTAGAGGATGTGGGTGGGCTGACCAGACATGCGCGGAGGATACCTAGGTTCGACAGAGAGCACCGCCCGGATGGGGCATCGTCAACTATTTCCGGCTCATATCTGCCCGACGCCCCAACTTTCCGCGCTTTGCCGCTACCCTCTCCCGCGCGAAACCCTCTCTTACCCCCCTTCTCAAGCCCCGGAGACCCGCCATGTCCGCCAACGACGGCATGAACTACGCCCCTACCGGTAAGCCCGACCCCGTCGTCGGCCCCGGCGAATTCAACTTCGCCGCCATCGCCTTCGACCACGGCCACATCAACGGCCAGATCAATGGCCTCACCGAAGCCGGTGCCACCCTCAAATACACCTACGACAAGCTCGACCCCGCCAAGGCCCAGGCCGCCGCTGAGCAGCACGGCGCTACCGCTGTCGACGACCTCCAGGTGATCCTCGACGACCCCGACATCCAGCTCTGCGCCGCCGCCGCCATCCCCAACGAACGCGCCCCCCTCGGCATCCAATGTATGGATGCCGGCAAGCACTACTTCACCGACAAGACCCCCCTCGTCTCGCTCGAACAGCTCGAAGACGTCAAAGCCGCCGTGGAACGCACCGGCAAGAAGTACATGGTCTACTTCTCCGAACGCCTCCACGTCGAATCTGCCATGCACGCCACCACTCTCGTCGAACAGGGTGCCATCGGCCGAGTCATCCACATCACCGGCTTCGGCCCACACCGACTCGGCGAACCCCCCTCCCGCCCCGACTGGTTCTACAACCACGAGCAATACGGCGGCATCCTCTGCGACATCGGCTCCCACCAGATCGAACAGTTCCTCACCTACGCCGGCTGCAAAGACGCCACCATCCAAGCGTCCAAAATCGCCAACTACAACCACCCCGACTTCCCCGAGCTCGAAGACTACGGCGACTGCACCCTCATCGGCGACAACGGCGCCACCATGTTCTTCCGCGTCGACTGGTTCACCCCCGACGGCCTCCGCTCCTGGGGCGACGGCCGCACCTTCATCATCGGCACCGACGGCTACATCGAGCTCCGCAAATACCTAGACGTCTCCACCGACAACGGCGGCGACCAGCTCATCCTCGTCAACCAAGACGGCGAACAACGCATGAGCCTCGCCGGTCAGGTCGGCTGCAAGTTCTTCGGCCAACTCATCCGCGACTGCCTCGACGGCACCGAAACCGCCATGACCCAGGCCCACGCCCTCAAGGCCGCCGAGCTCTGTGTTCGTGCCCAACTCCAAGCCCAGCACCTCACCGCCTAACCGCTTCGGACATAACACCACCTCGGCCATTTAGCCCTGGGTCAACGACCCAGGGCCTCCGCCCTACTTCATGATCGCCCGGCCCCCACCCATACCTCGACACCACTCGCCGCACTTGACAGCCTCACCAAACGCATTACACTCATCGATCCAAAACCGAATGCGGGGTAGAGCAGCCTGGTAGCTCGTCGGGCTCATAACCCGGAGGTCGCAGGTTCGAATCCTGCCCCCGCTACTTCTTAATCGAAAGGGACTTGCGGCAACGCGAGTCCCTTTTCTTATGGGCACTATGGGCCAAGTGGTACACACTCTGGTACACACCCCACGTCACACATGGGACTCGCCACGAAAGACACCCTCTTTCAGGAGAGCTACCCATGGCAAGTCTCGTCAAACGTGGATCGATCTACTACCTCCGCTGGCGTGTCGGCGGCAAGCCCAAGAAGCGCAGCCTCGGCACCAGCAACTACCAAATCGCTCGCGAGAAACAGCGGCAGTTTGAGTCCGCCCAGGCCCAAGGCAACGACAACCCTCTGCCGACCCGCACACCCATCGGTCAGGTCCTCGAGGCCTACGTCAAGCACGTCCGAGCGAAGAAGACCGAGAAATCCGCCCAGACCGATGTCTATTACCTCCGCGAAGCCTTCGGCCTGTGCTGTGAAGCCCTGACCATCACAAGCCGCCGCCCCTCCGCCAAGACGCGCAAGAAGCCATCCCGCATCTCCAAGCTCGATCGCCGTAAGACACTGCCGGTCATCGAGGCCCATGCCTTCGAGCTCATCACCGCCGCCCAGATCTCCGACTTCATCGACTTCAAAGTCCGTGACCAGGGCCTCAAGCCCAAGACCGCCAACCATTACCGCAGCATCATCAGCCGCGTCTTCAATTGGGCCCGTGAAAGCCACGGCCTCCGCCTGCCCGGCAACACCAACCCCGCCAGCCAGATCCGCCCCTATAAGGAGCGAGCCCCCGAAATCCGCTTTCTCAAGCTCGACCAGATCGACGAACAGCTGCACGCCCTGCGTTTCAAGCCTCAGCTACAGACGATGGTCGCCGTCCTCATCTACGCCGGTCTGCGACGGGAAGAACTGCTTTGGCTTACACTCGACGACATCGACCTACGCCGAAGCCACGGGGGTAACGGTTTGATCCGAGTCCGAGCTAAGACCATCGAGACACCCGCCGGCCGCCGCAGCTGGCAGCCCAAGACCGGCAAGAACCGAGCGGTGCCGATCAGCTCGGCCCTACGCCCGTACCTAGACCGCTACACCCCGCCCGCCACCGCCGCCGACGCCCCCACCCCGGGCGTCGGCGGATCACAGGCCTGGTACTTCCCCAGCCCCGAAGGCACCCTCTGGGATCCCGACAACTTCTCCGATCGACATCTCTACAAGGCTAACCACGAAAAAGACCTGCGCTGGTCGTGCCTCGACTTCCGCCATACTTTCGGAAGCCATCTCGCCCAAAACGGAGTTAGCTTGTACAAGATCAGTACGCTTATGGGGAACAGTCCGGAGATTTGCCGACGGCACTACGCAAGCCTGGTCCCAGAAACTATGACAAGCGAGGTGGATTTTGTCTGTTACCCACCCAATGCGACTACAGCTTAAAAAGTCTTATCTTTCACTCAAGCGTTTAGACGTAGTCGACTTCCCGCCTTTCACCATATTGACGGGAATAAACGGATCTGGAAAGACGCACCTTCTTGAAGCCATCGAGAAAGGTGCTGTGGAAGTCAACGGCATCGCACCAACTCGCAATTCAATAAAGCGCTTCAATTGGGCTAATTTCGTTCCGAATAAGCTAGATGAGGTTCAAGCTGCAAGGGTCTGGTCTCATCACCAAAACGCAGAGAAGAGCTTCCGCGATAGGCTCAAAAACATCCGATCCCAAATCGAACCGCTATTTGAAACCAAAACGACAGATCCTTTCTCTTGGGAAAGGGCAGTAGAGTATCTGAATACGTTCGCTAGTGACAGAGACTGGGGTCGTGCTAAGTCTCAACTCGACCGATATCTTTCTGACATTAAAAGAAGCAATGGTATTCAAGAGCGCATCATTAACCAGGCGATCGGGTCATTTGGTTTTCTAGATTTAGCCGCAGATCCATCAAAGGTCATGCAGTCGAGCGCTTTTTCAGTAGATGATATCTTTAAGCAAAATATAGCAAGCATATTCACGGCATACCACGACCTTTTGATCCGAAATAAAATTTATAAAGCGGACCAAGATTCACGGTATCTGTCCCCGATCGGTTTCGCCGCGCGATACGGTCCTTCTCCATGGGAACAGGTCAACTCCGTGTTGCGAAAATGCTCTCTTCCGTTTTCTGTATCTGCGCCAAATGAACATGACCTGCATAAGTTTACGCCAGTTATTACTAAGGATGGTGACGATACGCCCTTGAACTTTGCACAAATGTCATCAGGCGAACGCGTGCTTATATCACTCGCTATGTGCGTCTACAATTCTGGTTATGAAGCAATTTCTATTGCCAAGCCTCGTGTAATATTGCTTGACGAGGTTGATGCAGTCTTGCATCCATCTATGGCGAAGATCGCTATAAGCATTATTCGAGATTCAATCGTCTTATCCGCAGGCATTCCTGTCATTATGACAACACATTCGCCGACAACAGTCGCTTTCGCGGAGGATGACGACGTCTTTTCAATAGCAACTGGCGGTTGTATCGAGCGCTGTGGTCGCCAAAAGGCTATCGATCGTCTGACAGCCGGTATTCCTACTCTGGCTGTCGACTTTGAGGGGCGACGGCAGATTTTTGTCGAGGGTGGTATTGACGCATACGCATTACAGCGAATCGATAAAATCAGTAGGCGTCTTCGAGAGTTCGATCACTCACTGTCGTTTATACCGACCGGCTCAAAGACGGTATCGGGATACCAGGGAGGAGGCTGTAGCAATGTCATTAGAATCGTGAATGACCTGCGCCAGTTCGGCAATAAGAGTGTTTTTGGAATGATCGACTGGGATCTGAAGAATGCACCGTCGCGGTTTGTGAAAGTCTTAGGCGAGGGGGTTTTTTATTCGCTTGAAAGCCTGGTACTTAACCCGCTTGCGATTGGATTACTCCTGCTTCAGGAGTCCGACAAAATTCGGGAGGATATTGGCTTCAACTTTGTGAATGGAATTGATGAGCTGCCTGATTCTGCACAAACTGTAGCAGATATCGTTGTCTCAGCCTTTACGGATTTGAAGGATGCATCAGCGACTATTGAAGTCGCTTGTGCAGGTGGGTGGTCTGTGTTTCTTCCGCGTGAATTGTGTCAACAACGTGGTCATGACTACGCAGATGCGCTAAAAAGTAAATTCCCGTCTTTAAAAAGATTGGGTAATCACCAAGACTCATTGTTGAGGGGCGTTATAGAGAAAGTGTACGATAATTGCCCAAGTGTTCTGCCGGCGGCTTTTTTGGATGCTTTTTCTGAGATAGATCAACACGGAGCCGCCCCGGCGGACTTGCATCTCCGGGGCGGCCACGCTCGTTGAGATTCGGCCGATCGCTAGACCTGCTGGCTTGCTTCATAGGCTTCGACCTCCTCTCGCCGGTAACGCACGATTCCGTTTCTTCCTTCGCCCAGACACACCCGCGAGAGGCCTGCCCGTCGTGCGATGCGATCCACACTCGACCGCGAACACCGCCAACGCACGGCGAGTTCTTTAGGTGAACAGAAGGGCGAGTCCTGCAGCGTTTGTTTGGAACCTGACTCGCTCATGACACACGCTTTCCGGCAACGATTGCTCGCTGGCGTTCGATGGCTTCTCGGGTCCTGCGGGGTGTGTTCAGCCGTGCGGCCGGCCGGTGGGCGGCACCAGCCATCTCGTTACCCAGGTCAACAAAGTTCTCTGCGTCCGCGAGGATGAACCGCCGCCCATCATCGAGCTTCCGGGGTTGAAACTCCAGGGAGCCCCGCCCCGCCGCTTCGAAGACATCCAGGGGCATCCGGCCGAAGAACTCACGCGAGGTTTCGTCGCCACTGTCGTATTCACGCATGAAGTCCACGGTCTGCCCGCAATCAGCCATCCGGACGGCAAGCGAGCGATGCTGGCGAGGCAGAGACTCCGCCTGGTCAGCCGTCACCTTCGACGACTCGGCAGTGGGTTCCTGATCCGCCACAAGTCGGCCCACGGACCGGCAGCAGCTGACCCAGCGGATGCGGCGGTCGAACGTCAGTACCCATTCCGGGAATCCCGCCTCCGGGTACTTGGTGAGGTACTTGGTCGCGTACAGCATGGCGTGACGCGCGTCATTGGTCCGCTTCCGCTGCAGGTCAAGGCCGCCGAGTTCCCACTTGTCCCGCCAAAGCCGCCAAGCCCGTGGAAGGTCGAGGCCACCCCGCGGCAGATTCAGCACGATGTGCCAATGCGGCCACCCATCACCACTATTCATTTGCAGCTCAAGCGTCCAGGCCCAGGCGTCAACCTCAAGCAGCCGCATGAGCCGGCGGATATAGCCCTCGGAGGTCACGACGAGGAACGCGTCGATCGGACCGCTGAAGTTCTGGCGATCAATGGTCAGTGTGAACAAGGCCGGTCGTGGAAACAGATCGAGCTTTTGCATGAGCCGCCACCGCACCCGTCTCCCCACTTGAGGACCACAATCAGGACAGGTTCGACAGCGGCAACGGCACGGCACGATGAAGACTCGGCCGGTGTAGATGCGGTTCCGTTTATTGTTGGAAGATTCAAGTCTAGAAGGCCCGGCCGCAGTGTCGGCCGGAGCGGCGGCGGGGCCGCCGCATCCGCTCGCCCCTGCGTCCGGACCTCCTTCCGAGACGTGAAAGGCTTCACGATCAATCATCCTCGCCCCTCATCAACTTTGAGACGAGATCATCCACCTCGCGACACTGGATCGATCGCAGTGGACCCGCACCGCACCATTTGCACCATGTCACGCATCCATCGGCGATGTACTGCACGTAGTTGCCACGAAGCTCATAGAGAGCAACGAAAATCCCCTCGCCCTTCGCGTCTGCCTGCATTCGTACACCGACACTCCGCATTCGACGCCACCCTTGAGGTGCCGATTTGAGCATTTTCCACACCGCCCCACTCGGAAATGACAAGACAACAGCAATGAGAACCTATCTGGTGCTTCGCACCGTTGGCCCATGGCTGGCTGGTACCTGTAGAGGTCGTCGCTGGCTGCGGGATAGGGTTTAGTTTCAGCGGAGTCGTTCGATGACCCGCTCGCGATCAGGAATTTCCGCCTTCTGCAGCTGCATGCTCAGTTTCTTCAAGCTCCACTTCACTTCCCAGACTGCCTCACGTTTCCCGTCGATCAACACGCAGAATACTCGGCCAGCTAACTCCAGAAATTTCGGTCTTGAATCCATCGTCTACCACCCCTCCTCATCTGAACGCAGAAATTCTGCAATTTCAAAGAGGATTTTTCGCCACTGCTCGCACTCGCTCCAGGGAACAAGGTCATAACGCTTTTTTGTCTCGCGTTCTTTCACGCCTCCAAGCAGTGTGCTGTACGGCTCCGTAATCACGTAGCTAAAGACCGTCAGCCCACCACTCTTCGCTCGCTTCTGGACTGCCGTACGCGACACCCCAACCAGACCTGGAACCCACTGAAGCGGAATTAGGATTCCGCCGCGCCGTTTCTGCATGTTCCGATGAAGCTCGCCCAGCCACTGGAAGAACTGCCGTTGACTTCCTCGCTCTATGTACCACCGTGTGTCCTCAAGTCGCTCTACTGCGAGCGACTCCACCCACTCCGTCGGGACGGTAACGGGTTTGATTTCGAGGCGCTCACTCATTGGAGACATGATAAATATGGTTTCGATTTTGCCAACCTTATGGTTTCGATTTCAGAAACCTCTATTCGTACTTCAAGCACGCAGGGGGTGCTCATTACCGCCCCCCTGCACCCCCTGGCTACCCCGCGGAAGCAGGTATTTGCGTCGAAGTGGCCCTGAGGTCGCTTGGTCACCGTCTCCAAAATGGCAGCCAGAGACCCGTGACTTATTTTCCTGCCCTTCGGAGTGTTTGGATGTCGTGGTGCCGGAATGGCCGCCTCAAAGTGGTACACACTTTGGTACTCATCACTTGAAAAACATGGCGAATATGTGGTATGTGCAAGGGCCCGGTCGGCGGTCGTAATCCATTGACAATACAGAATTTGCTTTCGACATCAGAAGTGGCGAAAAATCCTCCGGAGCCATTCATACGCCGGAGGCTGCGGGTTCGAATCCTGCCCCCCGCGACTACCACAAAGCACTTCAGATTGGCCTTCAGGGGCCGACTCATTTCCTCTCTTAGTTAGAGAGAGGATGGCTTGATTTGGTCGGACCAGCCTTCGCATGGTCATCCCTAGTCCAACAATCGGCGGCGCCGTTGTAAGACCCAAACATCGTGCAACACGAGGTTGGAGCCGATTTCTATGGTTCTCGTCAGATTCCTATCAAAGCACGGGGTGGCCCGCGTGGTCTGTTTGCCGGGTGTTATCGTATGCCTGCAAGCCGGGCTTCAGCACTGCTGGATAGTTGACGGGGCTAGTGGGGGTCAAGCAGGCTAGGAAAGCGATGAGCAGTCAATATCGCGGAGGTCGTACTGCAGATAGGCGTTGCTCGGGATGGTGGGGTAGGGGATGTGCAGGCGGAAGATCGTCAGTGCGTCCAGGCTTAAGCCGTGCGGTTGAATGGCGAACTCGAGCATTTCGCGGTAGCGAGGCATTGCATCGAAAGGCACGGCCTCATCGGTTAAGGTCAAGCGTTCGGCCGTCTCGGTGAGCGGCAACCGATCGCACTCGAAACGGTCGGCGTTTTCTTTGCCAAACAGGTCGCTGTAGAGCAAGGCTTGCGGACTGAAGCGCTGTGTGACCCATGCGGTCGGCAGAACGAGGTCGAGGGCCATGGCCTGGCACGGCGTTCGGAGGCGTGTGGCAACGAAGAATTTGGCCTTGCCTTGATTTCCGGCCACGGTCCTGGCATGCTGCAGGGGCATATATTCGCCGGTCACGCAGGTGTTCGTGGAGGTGCGCCCGACCGGCCCCGCCTTGAGTTGATAGACCACGTCACCGCCTGCGCTCGTCAGCCGTTCGCACACGGGTAGGGGCTCCGAGCAGAACCTCGGGATCAGCGGCAGGCCTGGCAGCGTCGGATCGGCGGGGTGGTCCGGATCGATCGGCTGCCCTGTCCCCTCTTCCATACGGCCCTCTTCTTCGTTGACTCGAAACATCCTCGAGATCCGCCACGGGACATCGGGCCGGAATCGCTGCAGGTCCACGTTGGCGTGCAGGTCGATCAGGTCAAGGCGGTCGGCGTCGTCGGTCGGTAGCAGGATGTAGGTCTGCAGGTGGAGCCGAGTCATCACGCCATAGAGGTAACTCTGGGCTTCAAACGCCGTTTTGCGGTGGGCGAGTTCTCGGCGAACGGAATCCGTCGAGGATTGGCCGGCCAGCAGCATATCGAAGGCCCGGCGGTTGCCCGCGTGCACCTTGATCAGGCCCATAAACTCGTCGAGGTGGCGGTCGACTCGATCGCAGCTGGATGCTTTAACCCCGGCGCGCCTGCAGCCTTCCAGGAAGAGTTTGACGCCGTGACGTCCCGGAACAAACTGACCGGCCTCAAACGGGTCCCGCAGCTGAGCCAATGAGTGCATCTTCCACGCGAGCTTGTTGTCGATCCGAGCCGTTCGGGCCAGGTCCGTGGCATGCAGGATCTGCGGTCCTGGCAAAGCGTCAATGGCGGCCCGCACCGACTCTTGGAGCTGGCTGATGACCTTCCGCGCCTCGACGTTAAAGGGGCGGTCAAGGAAATCAAGGCCATCGGAGCGTCGGATTGAAGTGCGTGTAGGTAATCGGCGGAGCTGGGTGGAAGGCATGATGAACCCGGGACGGATGCGTGAACGGCGGCGGATTTGGCCTGACTATCCCACTATAGAGAACTCGTCGGGAAGATTTTTTCCAGAAATTTTATTTTTGGAATTGTTCAGAGCAGAAAGACGGCTATTATGCCGACGTGCAACGCACTGGCCTGCGTCCATGCACACCCCACAGCATCTGTCTCGTGATCCACACCAAACGACGCTCAAGCCATTTCGCCTTCACATTGATAGAGCTGTTGGTCGTGATCTCGATCGTGGCTCTGCTTATCGGGATATTGCTCCCGGTACTTGGTAACAGCCGAGAGGCGGCCACCCGGGCGACCTGTGGCAGCCTTCACAGGCAGGCTGGTATCGCACGCGCTGCCTACGCTCAAGACTTCGACAACCAAGTGCCCAACGAGGCGAGGTTTAACGGTGGTGGAGGTACCCCGCTCGTCCTGACGACCGGAGTACCGATCTTGTTCGGGGACCAAACCCTGGGGTACTGGGCATTCGCGGGTCAAGAGGCGGTGAACGGGGGCCGACTGATTACCGGTGGCTATCTCAACGATGCCCGCGAGTTGTGGTGCACGTCGCCGGGCAGGATCAACGGGAGTATCCTCTCGGCGACATTCGACAGCGTCGCTGATGTCGATGATCCGGATGTCGGGGCGCAACGGTTTGTCGAAGGGATTGAAGCGCTGAGAACGACCGGTTCGGCCGTGGGTATCCAGTCCGGTCTAGGTACGCACCAATGGCGAGAGAGCTGGGTTGAAACAAAAGATTTCGCCCTGTTCAAGCAGAATCCGTCTTACCTGTCGTCGTTCCAACACCTGCTTCCTGATGACGCAACCGCCTTGAGCAGCAGTCAGGCGGTGCAATGGTGTTTTATGATGCCCATAAACTTCAGCGTGACATATTCGCACGGCGACGACGGATCGAATGTCCTGTATGGCGACGGGCATGTGTCTTATCTGAGGCCAACCCCTGAACTTATCGACCGCCTTAGCGTGAATCCAAACAGTGCGAACTTCTATCGAAAGACTTTGTGGAGCTTTTTCGATTCGGACGGCGAAGACCCGCGTTTCTATGACAAATTTTGAGGCTTTGATCGATCATCAACCCGGCAATGAAGCCGATCACCCACGGAGAATCAACAGATGACCAAGGAGAATACGGAGAAAATGGATGCTAAGCCTCGCACTTCGGCACTAACCCGAACGGCTGTGGCGCTAACGGGCGGTGCCGCCACGGCCGCGGGCGTTTCTGCTGCTAATGCCGCGGTCGTTTCAGAACAACTGTTCTTTAAGCTTGAAGACAACGATATCCAGATCGACTTTGACGGCAATGGCACGTCGGAGTTTCAGTTCATTCACACCTTCGATGACAACCCCCTGGTTGGTGCGAGCAGCATCGATGTAAACGGCGTTGTTCAGATCCTCGCGGGGACCGGGTTCAGCAACTCTCAGGTGGTGAACCGAAGCGAAGAAAACACAGGCCTTGAAGAGCAAAGCCTCAAAGACAACAATCCGCCACCATTCGCCGATGCGCGTGAAGTGCTTCCCCTCGCGGTGGGGGAAACGGTCGGGCCTGACTTTACGTTCCGAGACGTGAGCACTCTCGCCATCGAGAGCGGCCAGACCGGATATCTCGTGGGTCGAGCAGTGCAAGGCACCTTCTCTGAATTCGAAGATGGCGTTGGCTACCTCGGCGTCTCCTTTGAGCTTGGCGGCGAAACGCACTACGGGTTCTTCGCGCTCGGCCTCGTTGAAACCGTCCCGCCTTTTACCGATAACGCGGCGACCGTCGGCGAGATCAACCAGTACACCGCCACGCTAGTCGGTTTTGCCTGGGAAACGACCCCGGATACCCCCATCACCATCTTCGCCATACCTGAGCCCGGTACGTTCACACTCTTTGCGCTCACCGCGGGGCTGCTGGGTCGGCGTCCGGGAGCGAGGCGCCGCCGCGCGGCTTAAAGATCAGCGTATCGCTGGACGGGAGACTGTCTTCCTTGGCTTCGATTTGGCTCCTGACCTGGCCGGGGGTTGATCTCACGCTGGTGAGATCTGCTCTCGGTACAGGAGCGGTGCCCAATCTTGAAAGGCTGTGTTGTTCTGGTCGCCTGATGCGGTTGCGTGTGCCTGCACCCGCACACCCCGTGATGTGTTGTGCGACTCTGGCGACAGGGCGGCATGCCCTGCATCACAGGCAGTGTGGCCCGTTCTCGCTCAACCCGCGGTCGGGGCTACCCGAGCCGACCGATGGACAGCACCGAAAGGCCCCCGCGTTGTGGCACATCGCGGAGGCCGCCGGGCTTTCCGCGTCGGTTATTGCGTACCCGTACACCACGACACGCGAACCGCTCCAGGGAACATCGGTCCCGGACGCGGCGGTCCGCTCCATCGGGCCGCTGACCGGCGACGGAGGCGGTTGGTGGAACGACCCGCTTTGGCCGGACAGCCTTTCCGAGCTACTGACCTCGACGCGGGTGCATCCCCAACAGGTCGGGGCCGACACGCTGCGGGCCTTTGTTGCGCGGCCTGATCAGATCGATCAGGAACTCGATAACGGGCTCGCTCGGATCGCCGACGCGGTGGCGCAGTCGGCGACGGTTCAAGCCATCGCCACGCGCGTTCTGGCTGACGAAAAGCCACAGCTGGCCGTCATCAATTTCCCGGGGCTTCGATTGGCCCAGCGTGTCGCCGCCGACGAACCGAGCCCGTATCACGCCGTACAGGAGATGAGCCTCCGGCTGCATGACGAGATGCTGGGGCATCTGATGGTTTTGGCCGGAACCCGTGTTACCGTCCTTGTCGCGTCGCCGCTGGGGCCCGGGCTGGGTAGCCGGAGCCACGGCTTCCTCGCTGCCGGTGGCCCAGGGGTTCGCCCCGCGTCCGGCGACGGCCCCATCGATGCCCACATCAGTGATGTCGTGCCGACCGTACTCAGCCTCCTTGGCCTCCCACATGGCCTGGACCTGCCCGGTCGGCCACTGGACCTCGAGCAGGGCATCCGCCTCGACAAGCTCACCCACGATCAGCCGACCCGTCTCTCATGGGGGCATGCACTGCCGGGTATCGATGCATGGTCCCCCGGTCCCGTCTCCTTCCCGCGGCGTCGGCCGCGACCCGAGGCGATGCAGGTATATCATGGGAATGCCACACGGCTTGCCTCCTCGCTGCTTGATTCCGGCAGGACTGATCTGGCTATCTGTTGTCTCCGCGAGGTTCGCGAGCGGTTGCCTAGCGATCTTGGGGTCGCTGGGCTGCTTGGGCTAGCGTTGCTACACGCAGGCGACTACGACGCGCTGATCGCCCTCATCGAGGAAGCCGAGGCCCGGGGCTGGAACACCCCGCTGCTACACCTCGCGCACGGGGTGATCCACCTCCGAGACCGAGCTCTGGAATCGGCGGGAGACCGCTTCGACCGTGCTGCGGCCTCACGTGGCGAAGGCCCAGGTTTTGACAACCTGTTGGGGGAAGGATTCCTGGCGCTGCGGCGATACGCCGACGCGGCGGATCGTTTCGGCTTGGCGCTCATAGCGTCCCCCGACGACATAACCGCTCGATACGGGTACGCGCGGGCACGGCTCGGCCTGCGTGACTACGCCGGTGCAGCCAACGCCTGCGAAGTCATCGTCCGCGCTGCCCCGAGGATGGCGGGCGCGTACTTCCACTGGGCTAACGCCTTGGTCGCTCATGGGGAGATCGAGCGGGCGAGAATCGTTCTTTCCGACGGGATCGCTGCGGTGCCGGACGATCCGGAGTTGCACGACCGTTTGGCTCAACTGATGGGCGACGGCGACGCCGAAACAGCCAAGCGGCACCGTCACGAGGCCGAACGCCTCCGCGACGATCGACGGCGACGGGCGGCCCAGCATAGCACCGGAGCCTTTCTTCAGGACCCGCTGCCAGTCACCTCCTCCTTTATGCCGGCGGCTGCGGTCTCCGCACCAAGCGCACCAGATCACTCCGCCGAAGCGACGGAAGCCGCTTCATGAAGTTCACTGTGTCGCGGTAACGGTCCCACGCACGCCACCGTCCCCACTGGATCCCCGCGGCGATCACCCGTTCGGCGACCGCCGCTCGAACCGCAACGTTCACCCATCCGCTCCGCGCGGACTCATCGACTCCGATAGCCCCGATGCACGGCCAGCCATCCGGCTCTTCGGTGACCAGCAGGGCCCCCAGCACCACCGAGTTACGCAGCGCGACGGCCGAGAAACGGCTCAGCATCGAGTCGGGTCCTGTTCGCACGATCAAGCCGTAAAGCCTGTCGCGGGGAACGCCCATTGCCCCCGCCAACAGGTCGGCGACGGCCGCAGGTGCCGCCTCCTTGAGCGATACGATCCGTGATCCGGCAGGGCGTCGGCCTCGTGCCTCGAGCCGATCCGCCAACGGCTTCGTCGCGTCACGAAAGTCGGTAAACAAAGCCTCCCCCTGCTGCGTACGCTCAGACTCGACGAAGCCCCACCCCCGCCAACGCCGATCCTCCGCGCTGCCTTCCACGAACATGTCCGACGACTGTAAGCCCCAGTAGCCGGACTGTATCGCAAGCCGGTCCGCAGCGTCTAATAACCCCCGTGCGACGCCATCACTTGTCGCTTCTGAACCCCGTAGATCCTCGTGCAATGCGATCGAAATCGGTAGTGGCCTCGCTTCACCGGCTCCGCCCGCTTGTCCCTCCGTCGGCGACCATGCAGCAAGTACACCGAGTATTGCGTCCGTGCCGTCTTCGCAAGCCACCAAGCGCGTCTCGTCGGATGAACGGCGAGGCAAAAGCCGCTCGCTTTCGGGATCGTCCGTACTAAACTCGGGCCGTATCCGAAACAAAACACTTGGGCTTTGCAAAACTCCTCCATACCCACGCGGTATGATCATACCAAGAGTTGCCAATGATCTCGCCTGCGTAAACAGCATCGGAGAGCGTGGCGGTTTGGGGCGACGCTAACCGCAGGCTGAGGTAATGGAGTCGCTTAGATTCGGATCTAACCTGCGCTCCTTTCGCCGATCAGCGAGTCAGTTATGCGGTTACGCGGTGTTGTCTTGGGGATCTGTTCGAGCGCGCGTATTGGGTGCTGGGGCACACCGATCTGGTGTGCTTCCTCCGGCTTTACCACTCTTGGCCGGAGCAACAGAAGACTCTAGAGCTCCGAGAGGCGCTCTTGCGAAGAACGGGGTTCCTATGTCTTTGCGCGAAAAATTGCGCGTCAAAGTGGTACACACTTTGGTACCCACGACTTGCAAAACATGGCGAATATGTGGTATAGGTAAGGGTCTTATCGACGGGTTTAATCCGTTGGCAATACCGCAGTTGCTTTCGACATCAGAAGTTGAGAAAACCCCTCCGGAGCCGCTCATAACCCGGAGGTCGCAGGTTCGAATCCTGCCCCCGCTATTACCGCAAAAGGTTTCAGGCCAGCCCCTTACGGCTGGCCTGTTTTATTAGATGATACGTCGATTTCGAGACAGGGCGTGTATAGGGCGTGCCTGGGCTCGACGATCTCGGTAATTCACTTGCTGCTGATCAACCGCCGACGAAACCGCGAGACAGACGAAACCCCCTGATAAACCAGCCCGGTCCCCGCCGAGCGGTACTGGGCGTGCCAGCGCTGCGTATGAGTCAACGTGAGCAGCCTCGTGAACTGGCTGAGATCGTTGCCGTCCTGCGCGCGAAGCAACAGGTGCCAGTGGTTGGGCATGAACGTGTAGGCAAACAGTTCGATGCCCTCAGCCCTCATCAGCGTTTTCTGCAGTACCAGTTCGAACGCCTCGTTGTCGCCGGGCTTGTGGAATACGGTGCCGCGACCTACTCCACGGCTCAAGAATTGGTAGACATACCCCACCTGCACCGATATGGCGGCCGCGGCCCCGCATGCAGAGAACGACCCCCGGTACCTTTTCTTCGCCGGTACCTTTTCTTCGCCAGCACGTGGTAGATGTAACCCCCGGCACCAATACGACGACGTCGTGGCATCCGCAGAAACTAAAGCCAGGCGCGCCCGAAGTCAATTAACGACTCCCGACCGGCTCTGTTGCGACCCTTGAGTAGCATGCGGTTGTTTGGCGCATGTTCGCTTGCGCGATTGGTTTGTGAGAGCTAGATCATGCGGGATGGAAACTTGTCGATCGCCACGGACGGTGATGCGGGTGGCACACGACCTCGCGGCGCGAGTGCTGCCGGATTACACCTCTCGGTTCAGCCGGCACGACTTCACGCTGCCGCAGCTCTTTGCGTGTCTCGTGGTGCGGGAGCAGCTGCGGCTGAGCTACCGGAAGGCCGAGGCGGTGCTTCGGGACACCGACTGGTGCAAGTCGATCGGCATGTGGTGGACGCCGGACCACACCACCCTCTGCCGGGCGTTCGGGCGAATCGCTAACGACGCGTCCATTCGGCCGCTGTTCGACGGGTGCGTCGGCTTCATCGAGAACGGTCGATCGCTGGCGATCGACTCGACGCAGTTCGACATCCGCCACCGCAGCCGACATTACGAGTGGCGGTGCCGCCGGCACGCCGCGGGGCACGGAAACGCTGCGAACACCAGACGATCCGCGACCGCACGGGGGATCCCTAAGCTCGCGGTCGGCATCGAGGCGTCCACACATCTAATCGCTTCGGCACTCGGCAAGACGGGCATGGGCTCGGACGCGCCGGACTTCGCCCCGCTACTGACCGAGGCCTGCAGTCGGGGCCGATGGCGTCGCGTACTGGCGGATGCGGGCTACGACTCGAAAGCCAACCACCACCTGGCCCGCGACCGGCTGGGCGTGTGCTCTTGGATCAAGACGGGCGTCGGCCGGCCAAGTGAGAAGCCCGCTGCCGATCTCTACCGGCGGAAGATGCAGCGGCAACTCCGGGGTAGCCAGGCGGGCAGGCCTTACGCCCAGCGTGCCCAGGCCGAGACCGTGATGAGCATGCTCAAGCGGAACCTCGGCGATTGTCTGCGTGCCCGAACAACGCATCGCCGAGAGATGGAAATGCTGCTAAAGGTGATCACCCACAACATCATGATCATCAGACGTCAACCGAGGGTCGCAACAGAGCCCTCCCGACCCCTTTTATTCACCCTATTCAGTGATATCTTGTCAAAAACCGATCGAGCTCTGTCGGGAAATATCCAGTATCTACATTTTGGAGTAGGCTGCTCTTTTATTCACTGATATACTAATCTGAAATGTATGTAGATTCCGGGTCTTCCGTCGGCGGTTGATCGTCTATATGGTCAATGCTGAATGTTATTTTGGAGTTCAATGGAATTGATTTATTTTTCCAGCGTTTAAATCGACTCTTGCCCGATGGAGTTTTTATTGCAGATCCGATACTAAGTAAGGCGATGTCTTTTTGGTGGTGCTCGTCTTTGGGCATTGAGTTAATAATAATTGAATATGTTTCTTCGTCTGAAAACGAAGCAGACGCAATTTCTTTCCCATCGCACTTAACGCGTATGACTATATTCATAAGTATTTGTTGTAGATGAAAGAATAATTTCCTGGGTGCGCGTGTATTTCACGCAGGGCATTTGTAGTATGGCCATGAGCCTTTGTTTTGTGTGCATTCACGATAGCATGCGCCGCAGTCTTTTTGGTCGCCATACGTTTCTCTATTCCAATCTGGTTGCCTAGGGTTCAAAAGGCATTGCAGGTGCTGGTCTGCGCATGTATTTGGGCAATGATCTCGCATCTGATCATCTAATGATAAGTTGGGATCAAGCATGTCGTCTGTGGCGAAGCGTGTGCCGGGAGTTGGTGCCGGCTGTGTGCCAGATCCCGGCATTCCAGCAGGCTGGTTGATGAGTTGAGGGGGAGCTTTTGGTCGAGGCTGAGGTTTGGGAGCTGGGCGAACAGGTGTAGTTTGCGGGGGAGGTGTTGGGTTAGGATTGGGGCGAGGCGTCTGGGGCGGGCTAGGGCGCGGCCAACTCTTTGCGCCGCCTCCCCATGCGGGAGCACGCAATACTGCGCCTCCGCTTCCTGCGCCTATCTGGCCAGGGGTACGGACCATTGCTCTAGTGCCGCTTGGATCTAGCTTGAGGTGTAATTTACTGTATGCGGTGTAAACACTTAAGCCATCTGCATATATTCTTGGATCTTCCTGCATGAACCTCCCCAGTGTTGTAGAACGCACTCTCGCCCTGTTCTCGATGAGTGCGGTGGTGGTGTCGAGGGTGAGTCCTTGCTGGCTGTGGGGGGTCAGGGGGTCGCCGGTGACGGCGTTGTAGTCGGCGTCGAGGACGTCGCGGGAGCCGTAGGGGGTGTAGGCGTAGCGTTGCTGGACATCACCCGCGAGATTGATGACGGCGGTGACGTTGTAGAGGTCGTCCTGGAGGAAGTAGAGGGTCTCGTCGAGGGTGCCGTTGCCGGCGGTGTCGGTCTGCTGTTCGCAGAGCTGATCGACGTAGGCGACGGCGGGGGCGTGGTAGACGACCTGCTGGTAGAGCTGCGAGGAAGACGCCCCGGCGGTCTGTCGGTGGGTTTCGAGGCGTTGCCAGTGCCGGGAGTAGTAGACGGTGTCGCGGTGCGTCAGCTTCAGCGTCCCCCCGGAAGACGTGTCGTAGGCGGCTTCGGTGATGCGTCGGCCAAGGGCGTCGTAGCAGTAGAAGGCGACACGTGGGAGATCGGCGAAGGCCGTTCCGGGACTTCCGGGGGTGTCTTGCTTGATCCAGACGAGGCGGTTCCAGGCGTCGTACTGGGCCCGGAACCCGAGCGTCGGGTCGTCCGGTCGGGGGAACGCCGTCGTGTTGCCCTCCCCGTCGTAGGCGGGGGTGGCCCCGTATGCAGAGAACGGCTCGCGGTAGTTTGTCTTCGTTCTTGCTCAATTATCGACTCCCGACCCCTTTTCTTCGCCCTACCGGCGGAAGATGCAGCGGCAACTCCGGGGTAGCCAGGCGGGCAGGCCTTACGCTCAGCGTGCCTAGGCCGAGACGGTGATGAGCATGCTCAAGCGGAACCTCGGCGACTGCCTGCGTGCCCGAACAACCCACCGCCGAGAAATGGAAATGCTGCTCAAAGTCCTTACCCACAACATCATGATCATCAGACGTCAACCGAGGGTCGCAACAGTGCCCTCCCGACCCCTTTTCTTCGCCCTTCGCTGTTTTTCCCGGCGGTAATGATGCTCCTCGCATACTCTCATAAGCGCCATGCTAAAAACGCTGCTCAGTATAATCGTCAGTAATAGAAATCCTTTTTTCGATGGATTTTTCTAGAAGCATAGCTGGCTCGTAGCTTTCACAAATTCGACGGGCAAATTGTATTGTGATTAATGCTTCCCGAAGTTCTCCTTCGATCATCATATTTTTTGCTTGCCTTGTGAGATACTCTGCAAGGGTGTCGTTGATCTCTTCGCATTTATTATCATATGATGCAATAACACTGTGACGCGGAGCGCAGGCCTGCACAGAAAGGCACGTGACTATAATCATAAAGATTACTGGTCTGTAAAGAGTATGTAGCTGCATATCTAATTGCCAAGTATTCTGTCAAGCGCGTTGATCTGCCTTCGGTTAACGTAATCACTATAAACTTCAATTGCTGCCTGAGCAAGATTGTGGGCGTCCTTAATTATTTTTCGTCCTTCTTCAGCCTTCTTCTCCGCATCGACAATGGCGTCGATCTCGGCGCGGGTTTGATTGCAGTTTTTTGCTTCTCCTTCAACGGTAAATTCCCGAATAATCGACTGGGAGATTTGGGAATGTCGTCTTTCTTCTTGTCGAGTTTGTTGATTTATTCTCGTCACAAGACGTCTAAGTCCTGCAATGTCGTCAACCTGTTTCTCGGCACCTGCTCGTACTTGCAGAATTACTACATTCTCATTGATCGTCCCTACGGGTATGGACTTTAGGCGAGATTTCGCTGCATAAATTTTCCCCGCAGGGCACACATCTTTGCATACATTTTCTTCTTTAACTTCAACAGGATCGCTTTCTAGCTTCCAAGTGTATCTCACCTGACTGAATCCCAGTATGTCTGGCATGTTAAATACGTTGACAAAGCTTTCGCGGACACCTTGATGCACTAAGGCTAACCCGGAGGGATCTCGCTTGCCTGAGTACATGCATACATAGGACGCGTAAAGTGATAAGCCATCTATATAGCGCAGTGGATCTTCTTGCACAAATCTCCCGAGCAGGGTTGAACGAACTCGCGCTCTGTTTTCGATCAGCGTGGTGGTCGGATCGAGCGTGAGTCCCTGCTGGCTGTAGGTCGTGAGCGGTGTGGTGTCGGGGTCATAGTTGTTATCGAGCACGTCGCGTGAGCCGTAGGGGGTGTAGGCGTAGCGTTGCTGGACGTTGCCGGCGGGGTCGATGACGGCGGTGACGTTGTAGAGGTCGTCCTGGAGGAAGTAGAGCGTCTCGTCCAGGACCCCATTCCCGCCCCCGGAAGTGGTATCCGTCTGTTGTTCACAGAGCTGATCGACATAGGCGACGGCGGGGGCGTGGTAGACGACCTGCTGGTAGAGCTGCGAGGAAGACGCCCCGGCGGTCTGTCGGTGGGTTTCGAGGCGTTGCCAGTGCCGGGAGTAGTAGACGGTGTCGGTGTGCGTGAGCTTCAGCGTCCCCCCGGAAGACGTGTCGTAGGCGGCTTCGGTGATGCGTCGGCCCAGGGCGTCGTAGCAGTAGAAGGCGACACGCGGGAGATCGGCGAAGGGCGTTCCGGCAGAGTCCTGTTTGATCCAGACGAGGCGGTTCCAGGCGTCGTACTGAGCGCGGAAGGCGAGCGTCGGGTCGTCCGGCCGGGGGAACGTCGTCGTGTTGCCTTCCCCGTCGTAGGTCGGCGTGGCCCAATCTGGCTCGCTGTTCATGAAAATGGACGTGATCTGGTTCTCGGTGTTATGGTCACGTCCTTGTTGACGCGTCCCGTTTTCAAAGAGGTAGCTCTTCCAGTTGCCTAAGGGGTCGAGGTTCCACGAATCTTCGACAGACGTATTGGCAATGCCGGTGTAGGGCGGGCCCCCGGCGGGCACCAGTTCGCCACGGTCGTAACGCGTGAGACGGTTGAGCCCGTCGATGGTGTAGAGCTCATCGAAGTATTTTGGGGTGGGGAGGGCTTTGCTGACCACGTCTTCACGGTACAGTCGGTTGCTGTTGCGGTCGTATCCGTATTTATGCCTAGATTGGGTGGTGTTGGGGCTGGGGATGAGCTTCCAGTGCTGGTCGATGACACGGTCGAAGCGGTCGAGGCCGGTGTAGGCGCCGGTGGTGCCGCCCCAGAGGTCGAGCATGACGTCGGGGACGCGGTAGATGACGCGGCTGAGGTAGTTGCGGCCGAGGTAGTTGTATTCAGCGATGTTCTGGGAGCCCGGGCCGTTGGTGAGGAGTCGCCAGGGTCGGCCGAGCTTATCGCTGCTGCCGCTGAGGTAGTCGGTGACGAGGTTTCGGCCGTTGGGGTAGGTCATCGACTCGAGCCGGGTGGTGTTGGTGGTGCCGGTGCCCCCGGAAGCTGTGCCCTGGGCGTGGGTGTATTGGACCTTCTGGGAGGTCGCTTCGTTGACGGCGGAGTCGGGCTGCTGCCAGGAGGTTTTGAGGTGGTTGAAGGCGTCGTAGGCGAAGCGGACCTCGTTGGTGACGCCGTGATTGGGGTTGTCGCCGAGGCTGATGTGGGAGCGGCTGGAGGCGACGAGGCCGCGGGCGTTGTACTGGGTGGTGAGGCGTTTGATGCCCTGGTGGACCCCGGGATTCGATGGCCCACCCCCGGAAGTCCCGAAGTCGGTGACCTTGTCCTGGGTGGGCCGGCCGAGCCTGTCGTAGTTGTATAGGTGCTTGGTGCCGTTGCGGTCGGACTTGCAGATGACCTGGGCCTGGCGGTTGTAGTCGAAGGTGACCCCGCCCCCGGAAGGGGATTCGGGGTATTCGATGCGGGCGAGCAGTGAGTTGTCGGCGACCTTGGAGGTTCCGCCCGCGGAAGAGAGGGTTACGCCGTAGTGGTAGGTCGTGACCTGGTCGGGGGTGGAGCCACTTCCGGGGGGCATGACGGCGGTGAGGGTGGCGATCTGGCCGTCGGGGGTGTAGGTGGTCTGGGTGGTGCGGTTGGTGGAGTCGGTGGGGGTGCCAGGGGCGGAGTAGTTCTCGATGAGGGCGGTTTCGCGGTCGAGGGCGTCGTATTCGCGGAGGGTGACCAGGGCTTTGGGGTCGGTGGTCTGGTCGTTGCGGCCCGCGTCGTCGTACTGCATGGTGGTGACGAGGACGTCGTTGGAGCGCGTGGGGATCGAGGCCGGACGGGTGGGCGCACTGCCGGGGGCGCCGTAGTCGGCGACGGCGATCTGGCGGGTCAGCGGGTCGAAGTACTGGAAGGTGTAGCTGTCGCGATAGGTGGGGCTGGAATGCGTCCCGGTGTTGATCTGCTTCTGGGTTAGGGTGATGGGCAGATCGGCTTCGTTAAAGGTCGTGAGGCTGTCTTCAACGACGATCTCAGTTGGGGTGGCGTCTTCGTAGGCGAGCAGGGCGCGGGTCTGCCGGCCGAGGTTGTCGTACTCGAACTTGGAGTAGGCGGCGGAGTCGCCGGGGTTGGACTGCTGGATGAGGTTGCCGGCGGGGTCGTAGGTGTTGTTGCCGACGAGCTGGTCAGACAGGGAGCCGTCGGTGGGGTCGACGCCGTGGACGGTGGTGCGGTAGACGCGGTTGCGGTCGTCGTGGGCGGTGTCGGTCCGGGCTTCGAGCTTGCCGGCGGCGGTGGTGTTGCGTGAGGTGGTCTGGGTAACGCGGGAGAGGTTGTCGTAGGTGGTGGTGGTGTAGAGGGTCTCTTCGCCGTCGGTGATGACGCGTCGGCCGCGGAAGTCGTAGGTGTGGCGGGTGACGCGGGAGGGGGCGTTGTCGAGGTGTGCGGTGGTGGAGGTGAGGTTCGAGAGGCCGCCGCCGTTGCCGTCGTCGTAGGCCATGGAGGCGACGAGCTTCAGATTGGTCCCGGCACTTCCGGGGGTCCAGCTTCGCCAGGTGCGGCTGTATTGGGGGTAGGACGCGAGTTCTTGGATCTCGGCGGCAGTGAGGACGCGGTCGTAGACGCGGCAATCGGCGAGGGAGCCACTGAACCAGCGATTTTCGAGGGTATCGGCTCCGAGACAGAAGCGGGCGTTTGGGGCTGGGGCGGGTGGCTGATTGACGGTATTGGTGCTTACGAGGATGCCTTGCCGATAGATCCTGATTTGTTGCTCTGCCTGATCGTAGACCGCGGTGACGGCTTGCCATGCTCCGTCGGTCAGCACCTCTTGCACGTCGGTGCCGGTCCCGCCCTGTCCGCTGCCGTGCCGGATGTAGAAAAAGATGTTGTTGGCCCCGCTGGTCCCGCCGACGCCGAAGCCGAAGCCTGCGTCCGTGTCGTCTTTGACCATGAAGCGGCCGGACACGGTGGCCATGTCTTGAAGGTTTGGCTTGATCCAGGCGGTGAGGGTGAAGGAGCGGGTGAAGTCGAGGTTGCTGGGGTTGCCGAGATCGACGTAGTCGTTCGTGCCGTCGAACGACAGGGCGTTGGTGATCTGTCCGTTGGAGGGACAGACGGGCCCTTGGGTCCAGGTGGCGCCGTGGATGGTGCCGTTGTTGCCTGATCCGGAGGTGTCGTCGGCGGTGGTCCCGGAGCCGGCATCGAGGGGCCAGTGGCCGGTGATGCCGGGGATGGGGTCGGGCGTGTCGTTCGTGCCGGTGTAGGTGGCGACGGGGCGTTCGATGCCGTCGTAGACGGTTCGGGTGATGGTGCCGGTGGGTGAGACCGAACGCAGCGGCAGGTTGGACTGGCGGTCGTAGCCGGTGAGAGAGGTGTAGAAGTTGGTGCCCTCGGTGCCGAGGTCTGAGTTGATGCCGCCCAGGCCGAGGTCGGGGGACTGCGACGGGATGCTGTGGTAGTCCTTTTGTTCGACGAGCTGGCCCTGCAGGCTGTACCGCATGGTGGACCACGCCGACCAGTCCGCACGGAGGAAGGCATCCGTATCGCTTAAGAGCCCAGTGCCCGTCGAACGCTTAGAGCGCACCTGTTGGGTCGTTCTGCCCTGCTTGTCGTGGAGGGTGATCTGGACCGGATCAATAAGCGTGAAGGTCTCACTGCCGGAAGGGCCCGTAGCGTAACCCTGGGCGTCCCACGTTTCGTCATCGACTTGCGGATTGTTAAGGGACTGGGCACTGACTGCAGACTGGATGTATAGCCGGTTGGTGAGGGTCCGGAGTGTGGTGGGGGTGCCGTTGACATCCGCTTCGTGTTCGGGACCTAGCTCGAGCGTCATGCGCCCGAGGTTGTCGTAGCGGTACTCGGTAACTTGATCCGCGTGACTTCCGGGGGTGGGCGTCCAGCCGGGCGGGCTCGTCACGGTAGACACGTCGCGGGTCTGCTTGATCAGCAGGCTGCGGGCGTCGTCGTATTCCATCTGGTCGATGATGCCCCGCTCGTCCATGCGCCACGTCAAGCGGCCGTTGGCGTCGTAGAACTCCTTGGTGGTGGCAGACGTGCCGTCGCCGTTCTGTGACGACGGGATCGCCGGCAAGGTCGTGGTCTTCTCTTGGACCTGGGCGCGGTCGGCGTACCAGGTGTAGGCCATCGACGTGGTGATCTCGGCAGTGCCACCTGTATCCGCATCGGGGTAGGTGGTGACGGAGGCCGGGACGTAGGTGGTGTCGCCGCTGGTGTTGCCCGATTCAAAATATGTGTTCTTCGATTGGTTGATCGGCGTGCCCGCGGTGCCCTTTTGGAGCCGCTCGAACTCGATATAGCCGGTGACCCCACCCGCTGCCGTCGGTGTGGCGGTCGTCGAGGCGTAGAACGTGTTCGTACGGATCAGCCCATCGTCCGGCTTGAGGTACGTGTAGCCGGTCGGGCTGAAGTTGCCGACGAGGTCGGGTAAGGATTCGTCGTAGCCAGTGACAGCCGAGGGATCGGCGAAAAGGATCGTGCGTCCTTCGCTATCGAAGCGCGTGTAGGTGATCCACTGCCGGGTCGAGGACTTGTCTTTCTTGACCTTGAGCATAGCCTGCCCAAGGCGGTTCGTGTAGACCGTTTGGGTGTATCCGCGCCCAGAGTCCTCGAAGGCCTTCCACATCCAGACGTTGGGGCGGACATCACTTGTCGTTCCAGGGGGATAGTTCTTGTTGCGTTCGCGTTTGAGGGTGGTCCCCTGTTGTCCTGTTCCGCCGCCACTGCCACAAGCTGAGCAGTTCCGTGTCACCTCCGACGCCACCCGACGCCGCTCGTCGTAGGTGAATGCCATGTCCGCGTAGTAGGGGACTAAGTCTTCTCCTGAAGGCACACCCGCCAGCGGGTCCTGCCCCGCCTCAACCAGCTCGGCGTACGTCGAGGGATCCACTACATACCGCAGCCCGTGCGGGAACCCCCCTGCTTCTGCCTGGAAGCTCTGGGTGTAGTACCGGTAGTACGTCACTTCGATATCTTCCCAGCCGCCACTCCCGTTAGGTTGCTGAAGGATGGCCGCTTTAAGGTCGCCTTGGAGCCCGTAATCCGTCTCGGTCGTGCCGTCGTAGAATTCGTAACGCAGCCGACGGATCGGTTGCGGCCCAGAACCTGTGTCTTCTGTCATGGTGACGTGGTCGAAGTAACCGGTGTTCTGGCCTGTCGTCAGGTAGGTGTACGTCAGATCGAAGGTTGAGGCCCCGCGCACCGTTCGGAGATTCGAGATGAAGTACTGGTCGTAGTACGCGGTGACGGTGCAGGTGTACCCGTTGGTGTCCGTCATGGAGATCAACGAGCCCCACGGTGTGTTGCTGGCCGTGAGCGAGTCGTCGAAGTCATGGAAGACGTAGGTCTCCGTGCCACTGCTGGTCCGGTCTACCAGCGTAAACCGGTGGTTCACGTCGTCGTGCGTGAGGCTGTAGGTGTCGGCGGCGTACGACCGGGCGGTGAACGTCGTGCCGCCCGAGGGCTTGTCGAACCAGATCGTGTCGTGGCCGATCTTGGCCATGACGGTAACCTTGCCATCTTTGGTACGCTGGGTAAGGAAGGACCACTCCGCTACATTCCAGTTGTTGCCGATCACCGATCGGATCAGCGGCTCCTCGGGTGGAGTCTGCTCGCGAGCGAGTGAGTAGTAGCTGTTGCGGAACAGTCGGGCGTGGGAGAAGCCGGGCACCCCGGCGTTAATCCCGGAGTCCGTGTGGCGGATCAGCCCATGGGCGTAGCCAACTGGATCAGGCGTGTCCTCCTGGCACTTCTTACCCTCGTTCTCGGCGTTGCCTCCGTACTTACACTTGTCCTTGCAAGGGGTTTCCTCGCACCCGCAACAAGTGTTACTCGTGGAAGAACGACTGTCTTCATCGTTCCGCGAACGCCGATTGCGGTTACCTCGTGTCGGACTTGGCATGCTGAACCCCTAGAAAATGGTTCCCTGGAAAATTCTGCCAGTGCCCCTGGCAATCACAAACGAAAAACGTCTCAAAAATTGGTACATCTCGTGAACCCCGGCGGTTCACTTCGATGCCGTCACTAACACACGGTTAATCCGCAAGGACTAACCCGCACACCCCATCCCGCTCAAAAAACGCAGATGTGGGAAGCAAATAGTGATCAGGAAACGCGCCTTCGTCAGCCGAGTGCGTCGATCCCTGAAATCTGGTTGATTGCGTCCTACACCTAGTCCGGAAGTTCAATAAAAAAGTGCCCTGGGCACTTAAAGCAGCGGGCGTCGCATCTTGACGCCCTACCCGGGCACGAATTCAAAATTACTCTCTGGGTGGTCTTGCGCCAAGCCCAATTCGGACTGACGCGATGAAAATGGTGTGAATAGTCATTGGGGGGTAGCTCGCGGTTGAGTTCTAGCTGATCTCAGTGCTGGCTTACCTGTCATGCGGTTCGGTCACCTGGGGCCGGGGGTTCGGGCTTGTGCGCATAGAGGCGTGCGAGAAAAGCGAAAAACCGTAAGCTGCAGGCTGTTAGATCTTATTCAAGAACGGATTAAAAGCGACTTGTAAATACGTTGCTTGTCCACCTGCAACGGTCTTCGGCGAGAGAAGTCGCTATGAGCACACGCTTCGTGGAAGGCATTACACGTCTCGCTGTTCTGCAGTGTGCCAATGTCATTTAATGCTTGGTGAAACGCTATCTTTAGTGATAGATGACTGGTCGAGTAGATCTAGTAAAGTGGAATCTTACCCCGCTACTTCAATACCGAAAAAACCTCTGTGTAAGGCGAGGTTTTTTTCAATGACTGGACCGATCGGCAGCTCTGTCATTGCTGCGGAGAAACGAAACTCGGACCACCGGGTGCCTTGGCAGGAGGTCACGGACTGGAGTCTTTCGGCGACGGGTCAGTCCGCTTGAATGCGGCGACAAAGTGCCGGAAGTCGAGGGCGGCGCCAATCAGGAACCAGGCGGTGATGCCGATGGTAATCATGAGGTTACGCGTGAGTGCAGACGCGGTATTGGGCGTCATGCGCGGAGGTGGTGACGTGGGCAGCAAGAACCCAAACGCTTCATTCGTGATCCAACACACCACAATACCGCGGGACTATACACCTAGAGTGATGATGTCCTGGGCGTTCTATATCCCGCGTCGCGAATCAAGGAGATCCACAGATCCCACCACTGTCGCGTAGAGCCGGCTCGGGTCTCTGCATTGTGCTCGGGGGCGGGATTGATGGTGAGGGGAAGCTTCAATTCAGTGCCGTTGGCACGATAGAAGGTCTGGCCCAGATCATCACTCCAGGCGTACACACTGCTGATGCGGTTGTAGCCATCACGATTTAGACCGGTAAGCTGCATATGGACATGGAGACGGCCGGTGGCGTCGAAACGAGCGCCCCACGGATCACGGCAGAAGTTATAGAAAGGCGGCTGCCACGCCCAAACCAAACGCCTGAGGCCGGCGGGCTCTTTCGGTGTGCCCCCGCGTATCGTGCCATGCAAGTAGCCTCGCCAGTCGGGATGGTGCTGCAGAGCGGATTGCATGATGTAATACGGGTCGTCGCCGACCGTGACCCAGCGTTTGATCGAGGCGTCGTAACGGAACATCCCCCAGCACTGATAACCGTACGCCAAGGATCGGCCGTACAAGATCGTCTCGTTCTTCTGGCTCTGCAGAAAGACCATGTAGTTCAGGTATTCCGCAGGGATAGCACGCGGGTCACTGCGTCGGCCAACGAATTCGAGGGTGTCGATGTTGTGGGGTTCAGAGGAAACCCAGTACATCTGAGCCGGGAAATCATCACTGTCTTTATCGCGTGAGATACCCATCCGCTCCCATGTGCCGGGGATGTACCAATTCGGGTCAGGGCGGTTGTGTTGGCCGCCGGTGATATGGATGTAGCCGAGTTCGTCAATGAAGACGGACCAGCCATGGGTCTTCCTGTCGTATCCGTCGAGGATGAAGTGCTTGCCCTCGAGGTAGATCCGGTGTTCGGTCCCATCGGGCCGGACCTGAGTGATCGGGACGCGATAGAGATGCGGGTGGGTATCGGGCCGCCACTGCCTGGCCGAAGGGAAGTCTTGGGCCAGCTCATCGACCAGTTGGTTGTAGAGCTCGGGTTCGACTTTCTCAACGCCCTGCCAGGCGATGCCGGTGCCCACCTTGTAGGTGTAGCCCGAGACACTGGCCGTACCGGTGTAGTTGCCCTCGAACCCGGAGGGGCGTTCGGTGAAGAATCGCTCGGAACGATTGCGGGCAGGGATCGCCTTGAACGCCCGGAGCGCGCCGAGATAGTTCGCATCCTCAAGGTGCTTCGAGAGCTGTGAGTGCGTGCTGTCAGACAGCTCGATGGTCTCGAACAGCGGCTTGGCGTAGGCACGCGCGATCGCTTTGCGGCTATGAGGGTGGTCGGGTGCGATGTCGAGCAACGCACGGATCATCGCGTTGCGATCAAGATCGTCGATGCGCGGGAAACGTTCGCCGTCTCGCTCGATGACTTGCTCCAGTGCATCTGCGATCGTACCCACCGCGGGCTCCGCCAGGCCGCCCAGCTCGGCGAGTGCCAAGGCGGTTTCGGCAACGGCCTCGCGCCCGGAGTCGTGGTCGTTCAGTGCGTTTTCCAGCAACGGCAACGCGACCTCGTACGCTATCGCTCTCGACTCGCGTGTTGCCAAGGCATCGAGCAAGGCGGCCGCCGCACGCCGGGTCTGCCAGTCGTTGAGTGCTCTCTGCAGTATCGGTAGCAACGCATCATGGTGGGCTTTGGCGAACTCGACATCGCGAGACTCGAGGTCTTGCAGGAGCTCTCGACGCTCGTGCGTATCAAGTGAAGCCCAATCGTCGAGGGTGACCTCGCGCCCGCCCACCGTCTGGACGTTGAACCGGAAGTCACCAATGACCAGCGCGTCTTCGGAGAAGGTCAGCGGCCGGGTCTCGGGCTGGGTCGCGTCCCGAAGGACTTCTACCTCACGGGGTGAGAGCGCCCGATCAAACCACGCCAACGCACGCAGCGACCCATCCAATGACCCGGCTTTGCTGGCTTGTTGATGCCACCACAGGGCATCGTTCCCGGCGTGCAGCCCCGCCGATACCGGCTTGTGGATGACCCCTTCGACTCGACTGATCAGCTCCCCATTGAGGTAGAGCGACCCGGTGCCGGTCACGCCTTGGCTGACCACCCGGTTTTCAACCACCCCCTCTTCTTGCCAGACGACCCGGTCTTCGCGGTAGAGCTGGAACTCACTGATGCCGGGTCGGCCACCACGCGAGCCGGCGGCTTCAAACCGTACCCACGCGACAGTCTTCGGCGTGAACAGGGCGTCAAACCCGTCCTTGAGGCTTCCGATGTCGATCTGCGTGCCATCGCTAAAAACCAGCCTGCCGGCGATAAAGTCGTCGTAGGTTCCTTGTCGTCCGACAAGCCGGACACGATTGATCTGGGTCTCCTCGGGCAGATCGAGCTGAATCCAAGGGCGGCTGCCCTGGGTCGGCGCTGCGTCTGCCCAAACGACCCATTGTGTCTTATCGTCGCCGTCCGCGACGTTCGCGGGGCGGCGTGTCGGGTGTCCCCCATCGTTCGAGGCGGTCACTCGCGCAGCCAATGCTAAGTTGGGCTTGGCCGAGACCAGTGGCTGCTCGGTATCGGGTTCGAACGTGTAGATGAGGTGGTGCCACTGCCCGAGTTCGAGCTGCACGTCGCCCGTGCCCGATCGGACGCGTTTGCCGTCTTTTTCGAACAGGAATTTCCAGGTGTCCATCACGTCATGTTTTGCGTTAGACACCACATCGATGAACTCGCCCTTACGCAATCCGAGCTGAACACCCTCACGCATGTGCCAATGGTCGTTGCCGAAGACCAAGAGGCCGGCAAAGCGGTTGCTCCAACCCGTGCCGATGACCGGGGTGCGCAGATAGACCCACCCCCCCATGCTCATCGCCGGAGTCTGGTAGCGGGCGTGGCCGGGGACGGCGAGCCACTGATACTTCGAAGTGAAGTCGAGCATCTTCCGGGAGGCATCCCAGGGGACGTGATGGACCACGCCGTGGTTGGCTTGTGGAGAGAGATCGCGGAACGACTGCCCAGCCCCGTCGTCCAGCGGCCAGAACCCCGCGGGGTCCAGTTCCAGGACGGCTTGATACCGGTGGTCCGGCTCGGCAACGGCGAGAGAGGCCGGCAGCGCCGTCAAAGCGGACAATCCAAAGGCCAGGACGGATGCGAAGGACGGACGGAGGAGCGATGGCATCAGAGAACTCCTGAATCGGGGCAGGGCGAACAAGCGGGGCGGGGTCAAATGAGGCGGGTAGTGAGCGGCGGAACTCAAGGCCGCGGACGGATATCAACGGGGCCGAGACCCCCAAAAGGCGGGTGTTCAAGCCGGGGGCTCGATCAACTTCGGAGCCACCAAGGACCGGGTACACGCGGCTTCGGGGTGCTGGCGTCGCCAGGCCAACTGCTGGACCGCCTGGAGTGCGATGTCGTGCGGCTGGAGGTCGATGGCGATGGGTTTCGGGTTCAGGGACGTGAGGTAAGGTGTCTCGTTGTTGATCGAAACAATGGCGATGTCTTCCTGGGGCCGAATCCCATGCTGCCGGAGCTCTTGATAGATCGGCGGAGTGAGTATGTCCATCGCCGAAACAATGGCGGTCGGACGCGGCTCGAGCTTGACAATCCGATCGACGAAGGAGGCGATTACAGCGGCGTTTGTTTCGTGACGGTCGGCGGCGATGCGAACAAGATCAGGGTCAGAAAAACGGTGCGATGCCCCGCCGCTCGACTGCATCAGGTGTGCGAACTCATGCGTGACCAGATCGAGGGAAAGGCCTGCTTCGGAGATCACCGCACAGTGGCGATGCCCGTGGCCGATCAGCCACTCAGCCGCCGTACGCCATACCCGTCTGTGGTCGGGGGCGACGTGATCGATCAGTGGCGACGGCAACCGGCCCATGATCTGGACACAGGGAACCCCGGTGGGGATGGATGAGTTCTCGCCATCGGGTGCGTTGCCGATGAAGAAGATGCCGGCCGGTTTCTGGTTCTTGGCGAGCTGGTTCACCTCGGACCAGTTATTGAACTGCGTGAGCTGCAGTTGGTTCGAACTCTTCTGCAGGATCGACTCGAGCTCGTGCAGGACGTACGAGTAGATCGGCGCACGATCGACGATCCACCGCAGTCCAAACTTGCCGAGCCCGACCACCATGGGGCCCGACTCCGGCTGTGGACGCGAGGCCCGTCGGGCTCGCCTGCTGGAAGAAGCCAGGGGTGGCCGGCCGCGACGCGACCGCTGATACCCCAGGGCCTTCATGGCCGACCGGACATTCTCGACGGTCTCAGGCCGAACCGCCGCGTGGTTGTTCAGCACACGCGACACGGTGCCGATCCCCACGCCGGCGTATCGGGCCACGTCGGTCACCGTGGCGGGACCTTTCGAATGCGGCTCGGTACGGGTATTTTCCATGGAAAGAGCATACCGGCCGTCACGACCCGACGCAAGGGCTTTGGTCTGATGAACCTGAATAATCCAGATAAACGCGCTTGATTTGGGCACACTCAGTGTGTAGGCTTTGGAAATATGCGTGGATGGAGTCTATTTTTTCCATAGCGATCTGTGTTCGACTTTGATTTCCACGTCCGCTTCAGCTCTCACCGTCTGTGTCTGATTTGTCGAGGAGTCTTCTGATGCCAGCCCCGCCTCGCTTCCGTTCCAACAGCCCTGCGTTCACCCTGATCGAACTGCTGGTGGTGATCTCTATTGTTGCCTTGCTCATCGCGCTCCTGTTGCCTGCTCTGGCGAGTGCGCGGTCCGCGGCTCGGGCCACCGCATGCCTGTCGAATCAGAGGCAGTTAGGGATCGCGTTCGCAGGCTACGTCGCCGACTCGGACGACACGTTGCCATGGGGACGGGTTTACACCGACGTCCCACTTGATCAACAGCCCGGGACCGGAGGGGCGTGGAATGCTTCGTGGACTTGGGACGACTCGCTGGCGGGTTACGACGGCCGACGCTCGCACACGTTCGCGACCGACACAAGCCGTTACTCTTTGCACCCCAATTACGCGGGCACGGAAGGAGAGCTGGCGATCTACCGCTGCCCAGAAGCCGAAGAGCTGGGCTGGGACGCAAACCCGTCGAACCCCGGTAATCCAACACGAAGCTATGCCATTAACCAGGGTGGTCGTATAAATAATCAAGCATCATCGCCGCGGGGCCTGGTGAGTTGGGGGGTGACCCGGTCTTTGACTGAGGTGCCGCAAGGGTCTGACACGATTTTGCTCGCGGAGGTCCGCGTAAATCCCAACAACACTAGCTATAACCAGACCGTGGTCAGCGGTGGTCAGAACGGTAAGTTTGCCGTTGTAGATACGCCTTACGATCAGTCCGGTGGCCTTGGCGTAGAGCCTTGGCACAATGGCGGCAAGAGTTGGACCTACCTCTATGTTGACGGCCACGCAGAGTTGCTTGATCCGGAAGAGACGGTCACCAACTTTGACATTGCGTCGGGCGGGACGCTCGCTAGGAATTTTGTGGACGGCCAATGGACGCGTGAAACCGGCGATTGAGACAGGGCGAACCAGAAGATGCCATACAAGCCCCATGCCGCCGTCATTGCCGACAACCCGCCGTTCTACAAGGGCGATATTGTCGATTATGTTTACGGTCGCCATACCCTGCGTCGGCTCTCGAGCCTGACCGAGATGCACCCCCACCGGCTGTATGCGTCGGACCTCAACGATCAGATCGATCGCTTGACCGAGGTCGAGGTGCTCTTCACGACATGGGGCATGCCACGCCTGCTGGAGCGGGACCTCGACCAGCTGCCCAACCTGCGGGCCGTGTTTTATGCGGCAGGGTGCGCCGCAGACTTTTCCGAACCCCTGCAGGCTCGCGGGATTGAGGTCTTTACGGCGATCGAGGCCAACTCGATCCCGGTGGCGGAGTTCACGCTGGCTCAGGCCCTGCTGTCGCTGAAGGGTGTGCACCGGAACGCCCGGGCCTGTCGGCAAGGGCCTTGGGTGCAGCGTGACATGCCGGTCGGGCCTGGGTCGTACGGCGAGTCGGTCGCCTTGTTGGGGGTTGGGGTCGTCGGTCGGCTCGTGATCAAGCTCCTCGGGCCGTTCGCAGTCCGGGTCATGGCGAGCGATGTCTGCCTGCGTGATCAACCCGATCTGGCGAGGCGGCTGGGTATCGACGAGGTCGTTGAGTTTGACGAGGCGTTCGCTCGGTCGATGGTGGTCAGCAACCACTTGTCGGACCACTCCGAGAACAAAAAGGTCTTGCGGCAAGAACATTTCGCGTCCATGCGTGAAGGCGCGACGTTCATCAATACCGGACGCGGCGCCCAGGTGGACGAGGCCGGACTCGCGAGCGTCCTCCAGCAGCGTGAGGACCTAACCGCGATCCTCGATGTGCAACACCCCGAACCACCTCTTGCCGATAGCCCGCTCTACACGCTGCCCAACGTGATCCTCACCAGTCACATCGCCGGCAGCGTGGAAGATGAGGTCAGGCGGATGTCGGATTACATCCTGCGAGAATTTATCGGGTGGCGCGACCGCCAAACGGACACGCAGCAACCATCGACCCCCTCTATCGATCCTTCCTTCCTTGGGCCGCGGAAGCCTAAGGGCGCAGACCTGTCTCTCCAGCCTTAGGAGCCATCATGCCTCTCTCGTCTTGTGTCGCCGGCCTCACGGCGATCCTCATCGTGTGCGGTGCCCACGGGCAAAACGTACAGCGCGAAGCCTTCGACGCCGCGCCGGGCACCGCGCTCGCTGAACTCCCCGCCCCTCCAGGCTGGACCGGCACCTGGATGGCCGACGCCGAACTCACCACGCCCGTCGCCAACGACCTCCTCGTCACGGCGGGGTCTCTGCACTCGCCCGCCCTCGAGAGCATTGGGCACACGCCCGGCGGACACCGCTTCGAAGTCGAGGCTGGACGCAAGGTGCAGATCTGGCGGGGACTCCAAGCCCCGATCGATTGGTCAACAGACAGCACCCGGTACATCAGTGCGCTGATCCGATGGTCTGGCAACCACCCCAGCGGCGCCTCGCGCGTCTTCCTGCAGCTCGGCAACAACCAGACCCGCATCGGCCTGGGTAACAGCGGTGAGGCACGAAACAGCCTGAGGTTGCAGATCCAGAACCGCACCTCCAAGGCCCGCGTGCTGGGTGAGACCGATTACACCGCGGGCGAGACCTACCTATTGATCGCCAAAGTGGTCACGCAGGCTCGGGGCCAAGACCACATCCATCTTGCTGTCTTCACCCCCGACGACAAGCTCTCCGAGCAGGAGCCGCAGTGGCAGCTGACCGCTTCGATCACGCGTAACGACGCCCCTGCAACACGCCTGGGCATTGAGTCGCAGCTTTACTTGCCGGGGCGCACTTTCGCCATCGATGAGATCGCGCTGTTCGACACATGGGCCGACTTCGCCGCTGCCACCAGTGAACCTTAAGCCGTTCTGTTAAAGACCCGATCCGACGCCGCGAGGCGAGCATGCCCCGTCTCCGAATCGCTGCCGGTGCTCCCCGTTAGGCGGTGTGTTAGCCGATGACGTTTGAACTCACAATCTGGGACTGGGGGGTGATTGCGTTCTACTTCGCGTTCATTGTCGGGATCGGGTTCTTGTTCCGTAGGGTAAACCGGAACTCGAGCGACTACTTCCGCGGCGGCGGCAACATGCTCTGGTGGATGGCGGGTATGTCCGCCATCATCTCGGGGATCAGTACCTGGAGTTTTACCGGTGCCGCCGCCAAGGTCTACGACTCGGGGTTCCTTCTCCCGCTGGCCTGGTTTTTGGGGACACTCATCCAGATCCCCGTGCTCTGGTACATGGCCCCGCGCTTTAGGCAGATGCGTGTCGTGACCTCGGTGGAAGCGATCTGCCGGCGTTTCGGGTTCGGCACCGAACAGTTCTATACCTATCTCGTTCTGCCGATGGGCCTGTTCTGGGGTGGCATCGGACTCAACACCGTGGCGGTGTTCATGTCCGCCGCTCTGAATATCGACATGACGATCTCGCTGATCGGCCTCGGCGTCATCGTCACGGTCATGGCGATGGCCGGGGGTCAGTGGGCCGTGGCGGCGAGCGATTTTGTCCAGGGCGTGATGCTCTTCCTGATCGTCTCTGTGGTGATCTTTGCCACCCTGCGGCTGCCCGAAATCGGCGGGCTGGCAAACATGTTCGCCGCTCTACCCGAACGCCAGACCGACTTCACCTATACAGGAAGGCTCGCCATCATCTGGCTCTGGCTGATCACCATGCAGATCAGCACGCTGTTCTACACGCTAAATATGCAGGGCGAAGGGGCCAAGTACCTGCTGGTCAAGAACGGAAGACAGGCGCGCGGCATGATCGTCATGCGGTTTGTGCTCTCGGCGATCATCCCACTCATGATCCTGATGCAGCTGCCCGCCTTGTGCGCGGCGGTGGTCTTCCCCAGTATGGCCGAAGTGTTCCCCAACCTGAAGATCCCCGAAGAGGGCGCGTTCGTCGCGATGGCCTTCTACACACTCCCGCAAGGCCTGATCGGCCTGCTGATCTGTGGGATGTTTGCCGCCAGCATGTCCTCCATGGACACCGCACTCAACCGGAATGCGGGTTTCTTCGTGCGGAACATCTACATCAAGTATCTCAACCGACGCGCGAGCGAGGAGAACCAGGTCCGCGTCGGAAAAGTCTTCACGGGCATCTTTGGCGGGCTGGTGATCCTGATCGGCCTCATGTTTGACAGCCTCCGCGATATCAACCTCTTTGATATCTTTCTCCTGCTCAACTCGATGGTCTTGGTGCCGACGGTGGTCCCGGTTGCGTTGGGCGTTGTGATCAAGAAGACCCCTTCTTGGAGTGGTTGGAGCACAGTGCTGGTCGGTGTTGCGGTAGGAGCAATCGCGAAGGGTTTCTACAGCCCCGAACGCTTCGCCCGTGTCATGGGCTACCTCCAACCGCTGACGGATCAAGAGATCATTGATTCGCGTTTCGTGTTTATTTCGCTCGCGGTGATCGCCTGCTCCTCAGTCTGGTTTCTTGTGACGCGGCTGTTCTACGAAAGGTCGGGCAAGGCCCATCGCGAGAGCGTGGACGCCTTCTTCACCGACATGTCTACACCGATCGACCCGCGGCGTGAGAGGATCGAAGACCAGGATGCGATGCAGTACCGCTTGGTCAGCCTGATCTGTCTTGGCTTCGGGGGCTTTGTCTTGTTGGGCGTTTTCATCCCCAACGCCCTGTTTGGCAGGCTGGCGTTCCTTTATGTGGGTGGCGTCATGGTGGGGATCGGCGTGGTGCTGGCTTGGGTTGGACGGAGAGCGGGTCGGTCGGGTCCGCCATCGATGGGCGACGTCTCATCTAGAGATGAAGGTCCTTCAAGGCCGAACTAGGCTCCTTTCACAACAGAGCACCCAGCCCAAGCCAAGAAACCGCCGGCGAGTGAAGGGGCGGTGATCCTGCACGCATGACTGAAGCGCCATGTACATAGGTCGATTAGTTCCGAAAATGGAAAAATAGCCTGTAGATGAACCGCTTAAGTCAATCATTAATATCTCAAGAACTATATTAATAATTGTAAAAAAAGATGTTGTATTAAAAATAAATGGATATGGAAATATCGTAAATTCGTTGACATTTCCACGCAATGCCTTACTGTGTAATCAATGATTAGGTGATACAGGGGCCATATGAGGACAGCCGGGGGTGGAAAATTCTGTCGCGGTCCCGATTCCCTTGCCTGTTTCTGATTTCTAAGGAGGCCTCATGACGCTCAGACTTTCCACTTTTGCATTCGTGGCCGTTGCAGCTGCGAGCACCACAACTCCGTCGTTTGCCAGCGTCTGGTCGGGTAGCATTTCGAACGCTTGGGAAGATGCGGGCAACTGGACGGGTGGTGTACCGGTGGCGGCGAGTGAACCGGGCGTGATTAATCTCGATGGCGCGAATGTCATTTCCTCTGGCGCCACCAACTCTGCACGAGGCATCGATGTTGGTAGCACGACAGGTGTCGCCACACTGAACCTGACTGGCGGACAGCTCTCGAGTAACGCTGTGGTGCGTGTCGGCTATGAAAGTGGCTCGGCTTTTTCCGGTGTACTCAATCATACGGCGGGCGCTCTGAGAATCTCCGTAGGGACGCCGGGCAGCGGCAATCGCGATCTACAGATCGGTATCGGAGGAAATGGCGTCCTGTCCGGAACCTACAACTTCGGCGGTGCACAGGTAGACGCGCCGGATTTTTTCCTGGATTCTCGGCGGGTTACGGTCGCTGTGCGGGCGAACCAGGCCGGTACCATAAATATGACCGACTACGGAACGTTCTTTGCCCGTGAAATGGTACTGAGCGCAGTGAACGGCACATCGCTGCTCAGCATCACGGGCGGCAACCTAGCGATCGACATCGGCGTGAACGGCCTGTCTTTCAATCCCAACGGCTTGGGCTCGGCCACACTCCGTGCTGTGATCGACGATACGGGTTTCAGCACGATCGATGTCAATGGCGTAGCCTCGTTTATCGATGGTTCAGGCCCGGGTTCAATCTTTGACCTTCAGCTTGGGGCGGGGTACGTCCACACGCCGGGCACGGTTTTCGAGGTGATCAACGCCAGCGGCGGTTTCGGCGGTGACGGCGACTTCACTAACGTTTCGGATGGTGATGTGCTTGATATCAGCGGGAACCTGTTCGCCGCCAGCTACACCACGGAAGTCTTCAGCCTGACTGCGCTGCCTACGGTGGAGATCCCCGAGCCGGGGACCGCCCTGCTCTCGTTGATCGGAGGCGTTCTGCTGATTTCACGTCGTCACCGAGATATGCGTCAGGAACCCGTTTGAGAACCGAATGCGCTGCCCGGTCTGTGAGCAGGCTGTAGCCCCACTGGATTGGCCGCCGCGCCACGGTACGGCTATTGGGCAACCAGGGAGTCTTGCGATCGTGGTGGACTCCGCCTACGCTCGGTTCCGATGATCCGCCAAGGCCCACCACGGTGGTCTTCTCGCGTTTCCGTGCCCTGCGGTAGAGCCCGTACAGAAGCCCCCCCACCGCGATCAGCGAACCGCCGACGAACAGGAAGCACAGCCGGCCCGAAAGGTTGTTGGGGATCAGCACGCGCGCCAGGATGAGGCTGACTTGCCCCCTGCAAACTAGGCGTGGTCTGAAAACAGCAGGCGGTGAGCCCCGCCCAGCGGTTCGGGATGGCGCAGGCGCATATCCCGTGTTCGTGGATGAGGTCGACGGTGTTGCGGAGCCGCTGCTGGTGCCAGTTTGTGAGCTGGCTCTCCGCGACGCAGACGGATACCAGGTCGGTGCCCAACGACGCCATGAGCTTGAGGTCGGCTTGCAGATGGCGGGTGAGCAGGCTGTGGTTGTGGGGTGCGTAGTAGTAGGCGTTGATCAGCATGACCGGATCAGCGCGTGGGCGATGTCGTTTGCGCGACCGCTTCGGGCTGGGCCTTGGCCTTGAGCAGGCGGACGGCGAGCGGGGGTAGGCTGCCGTCAAACGGGCCGTGGTCATCTACGGTTGCGACGTCGAGCGCAATCCCGTTGGGGCCGGTCAGGTTGACCGCGTGTTCGGTCTTGGCGGTGTTAACCAGGGCGACCAGCCAGCCGTCATCCACGGCGACCGATCGTGCCAGTACGCCTACGGGCAGGGCACCCGACGCCGCGTCCGCCACGGTCACAGGTGCGAGCGCGCCGGCCTGTGCGAGGATCGGGCGGAGCTGCTTAGCCAGCTCGGCGGGTGTTGCCGATTCGAGACGTTCGGCGACCGCAATGCCGAAGAGCTCGCCCGCCGGATCGCGCGGCTGGCCCCGCTCGTTGAGCCGGAAGTGCCCGGTCCCGATCAGCACGCGGGCGGTGTCGGCCTCACGCAGCGCGGCGAGGCTATCGTCGCTGATGTGGCTGGCTTCGGGGACGACCACCAGCGGGTACGCGTCGGGGGCGTCGTGGAGCATGGTTGGCGTTACAAAGCCCACGATCGCACCGGCGAGCGTCAGCGCTTCGTGCGTGGTCATCACGCCCCGTGCGTAGGCCTCACTCGAGATCGCCGCGTCCTCGGCGTAGAAAACGAACGCACGCTTGGGGGCCTGCGACAACGCCGCCACTTCGGGTGCGAACGCGTTGAGTTCGTGCATCACCCGCCCGAATGCTGCCACGGCGATCGGCTGCGTCAACGGCCCGTTGAGCACGCTGCCCTTCATCGAGCCGTCGGCGTTCCGCCCCCAGAACCAGGCGTTGATCATGCTGTCGCCGTGCAGGAACTCCAGCCAGAACCCGGCCCGGACGTAGTCGGCGGACATCTTGGTCGAGATCCACTTGGCGGTGCCGAAGCCATGCCACTCCGAGTTGTAGACGGGCCGGTCCGGGGCGATGGACTTGATCATGTCGAGGGTTGCGCTCTGGGCCCGCCAGTCGATCGCGTAGGGGTGCCGGACTTCGTCCCGGCGGAACTTCCAATAGATCAGGTCGTCGAACGCCGGGGCGGTGCCGGGGTCGAGGCCCGGGACTTCCTGCATGCGGATCAGGGTTTCGATGTCGATGCCGTGGTCGCGGTGGGGTCGGCTCAGCAGGTGGCCGATCTTCTTGATGGTGGTAATCGCTTCGGGGTCGTGCTCGCGCACTTTGTCTTTGAGGAACGCGAACCAGTCGTTGACCCGGTCCATGTTGTATCGGCACCAGTCGTACCACTGGGCTCCGCCCTGGAGCTCGGGGTCGATGGGCAGCTCGATGCGGATGGCGTCGAATGATGGATGTGACGCTGCCCATGAGGCGTTGAGCTTGTCGATGCTGCCGTAGTGCGACTTGAGCCAGACCCGGAAGCCGGCGTGTGTGTGTTCGGACATCTCCGATGCCATCCACCGGCCGACCGCGGTGGAGAAGTGCGGCTCGTTGGCCAGCAGGTAGAGGTTGTGGTCGTTGGTGGGCAGCGCATCGGGGATCGCTCGGTCGAGCATGCTCGAGACGATGTCGCGGACGCCGGGGTTGTCGATGTCGTACCGGGTGAAGTGCCGCTCGCCCTGGATCATCTCGGGGTGGCGTTCCTCCATCCATACGGGGCGGTTGTGGCCGATGAACAGCCCGGTGCGGAACCGGGTGTCGTTGGGCTCGATTTGGTTGCCGCTCAGGACGCCGCCGTCCGGGCGGTTGCTCGACAGGTCGGGCTTGAGGTAGAGCGCGGTCGTGTAGGCGTTATGGAAGGCGCCGAAGGCCCGCTCGTTCTCGGGGGTGTGGGGCATCCAGATGAAGGTGCTTGGGAAGACCGGTCTGCCGTCCATCACGACGTGCGGGCCGTCGAAGCGCATCTTCGACCCGTCACGCTGGGGCGGCGTCCGACGCTGGAGCGTGCCGTTGGCCAGGGCTTCGAGAGAGGCTTCGGCGTCGTCGAGCAGGACCATGCAGTCGGCGAGCTGGATGCCGGGCAGATCGCGGGCGTACCCGGCGATGTCGACCGGGAACTTACGCCGGTATTTCTCCAGTCGCTGCGCGACCTTGTCGGGGTTGGCCTTGTCCCATTGCACGAAGTCGAGGAACAGCGACACCGTGTGGAGCGACACGAACTCGTAGGTTGTGTCGTGGCCCATCTGTTGCACACGCTGCTGGAGCGCGGCCACCGAGCGGTACCGGTCGGCGACCTCGTCGTGGGTCGGGGGCTCGGCAAGCGTTTGAGCGGCGGCTAGCAGGGCTGCGGTAGCCAGCCAGAGGCTCCAGGCTCGGCCTCGACGGGTCGGGCGGCTGCGTACTTGCATCGTGTGCGTCCTTATTGGAGTGTGTCTTGACTGATAATCAGAACGCCAACCACGGCGAGTCCGGGTCGTTGAACGTGCCGATCGTGTCGTAGGGCGTGTCGAAGTCGTCCTCGTCAGCCTGGTTGACCAGTACCCCCTCGGCGTGGCCGTCGGCGAACAGGATGTTGACGCTGTTGGTGTGGCGTCCTGCGGGTGAGCCCTGCGCCGTGGTCGACGGCCCGGGGCGGTCGGGAGTGGCCTGGTATGAGCCGGTCTGGAAGCCCGCCGCGCCTTCGCTGCCGACGGTGAGCCCCCGTGCTCGGGTGTCCATGTTCAGGTAGGTGCGCGATGGGCTGAGGACACTGATCCCCGGGAGCGAAGCGCCCCACTGGGGTGCCGTGAGCGCTGGGTCGAACTGCGGCGTGGTGTAGAGCGCGCTCGACCCGAGCCCGGCGCCGTTGTAGCCGTAGTCGATGTTGGGTGCGATGAAGCCGGAGAACACAGTGTTGGAGACCACGGGGAGTGCGTCGATGAAGCTGTGGTCCTGCTCGGGGCAGAGCATGAGGTCCCAGTCGGCTTTGGAGAACCGGCCGGCGGGGAAGCCGGTGATCTGCCGGTCGCCGATGGCGAGGTCGAGCAGCAGGCGGGGCCACTGCACGTCTGTGCCGTCCCAGTCGCCGGTGAGGTGGACATAGAAGTCGTTGTTTTCGTTGCGGTAGATCTCGTGCACGACGCCGAGCTGGCGGAGGTTTGACTTGCACTGCGTCGACCGGGCGGCCGATCGCGCAGCACCCAAAGCAGGCAGCAGGATCGCGATCAGCAGCGCGATGATCGAGATCACAACAAGCAGCTCGATCAGGGTGAATCCGTGGGAGCGTGAAGCGTGGTGGTGCATGACCAGACTCCTGGTAGCAGAGAGAGCGAGATCGGCCGAGGGCCCGCGTGGATGCGGCTCAGCGGCGGCGACGCTTGGCAACGGCGAGCAGCCCGAGCGACATCAAGCCCACCGAACTCGGCTCGGGGATCGCAACGCCTTCGGTGTATTCGAGGAACGGCCGGTTCGCCTCGGCGGGCTCGTTGGCCTGGTAGAACGCGAACCCACGGAACCCAGGGGCCCCGGGTGCCAGGGCCACATCCGGGTTGATCCGGAAGATGGCGAAGTTCTCCGTGCCGTCTGTGGCACGGCCCTGCATCGCGGTCAGGAATGCGGCGTTACCTAAGCCCATCTCGTCGATCAGCGTGTTGTTGGCGGGTGTACTGCCCTTGACCAAGATGTCGTCGGCGATCTTGATGCCGGGGCCCGTGTCCGCCGCAACGTGGACCATCTCGGCGGGCACGTCGTTGTCAAGCGCTGCGGTGCTGCTGAAGCCGACGAAATACGCATCGACCGCGAACCCGTCCGGCAGGGCCGCGTTGTTCCAGGTCTCGCGGTAGGTAGCGTTGAACCAGATGGACTCGAGCGACCCGCCTGTTGGGAGTGTCGAGACGTCGAAGACAAAAAGGACATTGCGGAGGCCTGCCGCGTCGGTCGAGCGGGTGCCGGCGATATTCCATGCGCGGGTCAGGCCGTTCGCGACGATGACATTGTTGGCATTGATATCGCCGTCGGCCGTATCCCCCGGCAAGATCACTGAGCCCGAGGCGGGCGAGAAGAACGAGCCGGCGACGAGAACCAATGCGGTGGCGAGCTGGAGTTTCATGGGTTTCCTCCTGTATGTAAGAACCGAACCTTGAGACGTGAGGGGTAAGTGAATGCAGGAATCACAAGCGGACCACGGACGAGCGTTCGACGAGCCGAGGCTCGAGCACGGTCTGTTCGGACGGGGGGACGTTGTCACGGATCCAACGCGCGATCAGTTCGCACGCTGCTTGGATCTGCTGGTCCGCCCCGCCATAGACCGTTGTCAAAGGCGGGGCGAGATACTGAGCTTCGGTGATGTCGTCGTAGCCGATGAATGAGAGCTGCTCCGGAAGCGACACGCCGGCGTTACGGAAGGCATTCATCGCGGCACTCGCGACGTAGTCGTTCATGCAGAGGCATACAGTTGGGCGGTCTTGCGCGGTGCAGGCGAGCCAGCGTTCGACGAAGTCCTGGATCCGCCCGTGCATTAATACGGACGTGGAGAAGTCCACCGCATGAAACATCACGCCGTCAAGAAGCCCGGCGTCGCGGAGGGTGTCGGCGATGCCTGCGGCCTTTTCGATCGTCCGCCCGACGGGGTTCGGCCCGAGGTACGCCAAGCGAGTGTGACCGGCGTCGAGGGCATGCTGGGCCGCGATCTGGCCGCCACGGTAGAGGTCGTTCGCGACCAGGTCGCTGCCGCTATCGATCCGTCCACCGAAGAAGATGACCGGCTCGTTCATCTCGCGGATCCGGTTAACCATGGCGAGGTCTTCCGGCGAGTAGATGGGTCCGACGAGCAGCCCTGCTGCGCCGTCAGCGAGTAACGCCCGGACGCTTTGATCGCCAGCGTGGTACCAGTCCGAGCGGAGTTCCAGCGTTGGCACTAGACCGGCCGCCGAGACATGCTGGCGTAGCCGTTCAATCGTCTCGGCGAAGTAAGGGTTCTGAAAGTCCCGCGTGAACAGCAGCCCGATCTCGTTGGACTGTCGCCGAGCCAGCATTTGGGCACGGCGGTTAGAGACATACCCGCTCGAGCGAACCGCGGCGTGGACACGCTCCTTTGCCTCGGGGCTGTACGACCGTCCCACACGTTCGTTGAGGATGTCTGAAACGCTTCCGATCGACATGCCCGCCTTTCGGGCGACATCCGCGAGGGTTGTTCGTCCAGATCTCGCGGTTTGACGGTCGAACTCAGCCGAATCTGTCTGGCCAACGGGTGTCGAGGGAACTGAGGCGCTCACACCTCAAAAATACTGTCGAATCGTTTCGATGTCAATGTCCGAACGCTTCGATAGTGTTTTTCATGCCTCCAATCGCTAGGTTATTAGCTGCTGTGCACGAGTTGAAAACCCAGGTGTGGACCGGTGTTACCAACGGCATGGCCGCCAGTAAAAAGACAAATCAGAAGAACGCGAGCTTCGAAGAAGAAGCCGTCTGTCACGAACCGGTCTGGGGCCCGGTGTCGTCGGAGAATACGGTGGTCCGCATGCTGATCGCTCTGCAGAAGACGCTGACCCGCCCGCAGGCGAGTAGGTCATCCAGGTGCTTGATGCTCGACTCTTTTGGGGCAAAGAAGACTCGAAGTTGGTCTGTTTTGGGGGCCTGGGCCGCTCAAAAAATGCCCCTTATATTGCCCCTTATGAGATGGACAACATGGTCGCCATGGGTAACATAGACAGCCGTTGGCAGGTGTATATGTCCTGCCGATGACTGCATTTGCTTATTGGTGTTGTAGTTACGGGCCGGCCTCCAAACCGCTCATAACCCGGAGGTCGCAGGTTCGAATCTTGCCCCCGCTAGGCGTGATCGACCCCAGGCTTTACCGCGAAGGGCATAAGTGCCGTCGTACGGCGCCATCCGCAGTGCGGCGAAATCGGTTGACGTCGGGTGTTAGCGAGGAGCACTCCGATGCGCTGGCTAGAGGTCGCGGGTTTGGACGCCGCTTCGGATGCCTGTGGCTTAGGGGGCACCGGGTGTAGCCATGGGCGCTGAGGAAGCCGCGCCGCGTCGCCAGTCCGCGACGCCGATGAAGAGGCCGGTGTCTCTATCGACGCCGATCGAGTTGGCGGAACCTTGCCGTCCGTCCGGTTCAACCCGATGGCCTTGGTTTCTAAGACTCGCCACCGCACTCGCGTGAGCCGGCTCATCGGCGGCTTCAAACTCCAGCACGTCCGGGAACCACTGGTGGTGCAGTCGAGGCCCGTCCACCGCCTCGACCAAAGGCATCTCGTAGGCTAGGTGGCTCACCAACACATTGAGCACCGTGTTGGTGATGGTCCGGCCCCCGGGGCTTCCCGTGATGAGGACCACGTTGCCGTCTCGCTTGACGATGGTGGGTGTTTGTGAGCTGAGCATCCGCTTGCCGGGTGTGATCAGGTTGGCGGGCGTGCCGATCTGGCCGGTGGTCTTGGTCACGCCGGGCTCGCGGTTGAAGTCGCCCATCTCGTTGTTGAGCACGATGCCGTAACCGGCGGTGATCATCCGGCTGCCCCAACTCATCTCGAGTGTGTATGTGTTCGAGACGGCGAGGCCCTGCGCGTCGATGACGGAGAAGTGCGTGGTGTCTGGGCTCTCTTCGGGCTCCCGATCGGCGAGCGGGAGCGCCGGCTCGAGGGTGTGGCTCGGCGTTGCTTGCGCGGGATCGATGGTGGTCGCAAGCAGCTGGCCGAACGCGGGGCCGCCGATCTCGAAGGGCACATCGACGAAGTCCGCGTCGCCCAGCGTCCTGGCCCGCCAGAAATACGCCCTTCGCATCGCCTCGGTCATGCGGTGGAGGGTCTGTGGGCTGTACCGGCCGTGGGTGGTGAGGTCGAAGGTGTCGAGCTGGTGCAGCATCATTGCCAGCGTCAGCCCGCCCGCGGACGGCGGGGGTGGGCCGAACACGTCGTATCCCTGGAACCGGGCATGGATCGCCGGCCGAGCGATCGCACGGTAGCCCGCGAGGTCTGCTTCGGTGATGAGGCCGCCATGCTTGGCCATGTCTGCCGCGATCGCGTTTGCGATCGGGCCCTGATAAAACGTATCCGCCCCGCCCTCAGCGATCTGCTCCAGCGTGCGGGCCAGGTCAGGCAGCACCAATCGATCTCCTGCTTCCCACCGCTCGCCGTCCGGCTTGCCGTACACGCGGATCAGCTCCGCAAAACGCACTGGGTTACGCCGCACGATCCGCTTGTTGAGCACCTCGTTGATCGAGCGTGCTAAGGCGTCGTTGACCTCGAAGCCCGCGCGGGCCAGCTCGATCGACGGCTCGATCAACCGCGCCCACGGCAGCCGGCCCCAGCGTTCGTGCGCCATCGCCATCCCCCGCACCGTCCCCGGGACCCCGACCTGGCCGTGCCAGAAGCGTGTGCGCTTCTCCGCAAACATGGTTGGGGTCGCCGCCGCTGGGGCCGTCTCCCGGTAATCGATACACACCACCTCATCCGTGTCACGCCCCGCCACCATCATGAACCCACCCCCCGCAATGTTGCCTGCTTCCGGCCACGTCACCGCCAACGCAAACCCTACCGCCACCGCCGCGTCCACTGCGCTGCCCCCCTCTTCCAGCACCGCCGCCCCGATCGCGCTAGCCAACGGCGTGTCGCTCACCACCATCCCGTGCGGGCTCGTCACCACCTCGATCGGCTGACGCTCTACCCGGCTGACGGTCTCCTGCTGCGCCCCACCCACCAGAGGCCAGCCCGCCAATGCCGCGATCACCCCGGCCATCACCCACCGTCGCAAACCAACCGAAACACCGTTATTCATCAACGTCACCTCTTTCTCAGCAGAACGCAAACACCACCACCTGCCAGCACCCGATCGCCAGCACGGCCGCCAGCGTGGCCGGGAACAGCTGCGTCTTGACGTGATCGATCAGGTCAGCCCCGGTGGTCATGCTGCTCAGGATGGTTGTGTCCGACACCGGCGAGCACTGGTCGCCGTAGACGCTGCCGTTGAGCACCGCGGCGAAGCACACCATCAGGTAAAGGATCGGGTTCTCGAGCTCGGCCGACTCACTCAGCGCGACCGCTAGCGGCATCGCCAGCGGGAACGCCACCGCGTAGGTCCCCCAGCTCGTCCCCGTTGCGAACGCGATCGCCATCGTCAGGACCATCAACGCCGCGGGAAGCACCGTGTAAGGCACCACGTCGGCCATCACCGCCACCAGATATGCCCCGCCCCCCGCCTGCTCCGTCATCGTCCCCAGCGCGATCGCCAGCGTCAGGATCACCGACGCCACCACCACCCCCTTGAGCCCGTTACCGATCCCCTCCATCAGGTCTCGCAGCGACATCCCCCGCACCAACGCCATGATTGCTGCCGAGAGCACTGCCAGTCCGAACGCCCAGCGCACTTGTGGCGAGCCCGTCGCCGCGAACGTCCCGATCGCCACCCCCGTGAGCACCAGCAGCGGCGCTGTGAACTCCCACACACTCGGCCGATACCCCGACGGTACATCGCTCGACTCGAACTCCGGCGCGATCATCGGCTCGCTGCCCGGCCGGTCGAGCTGCCCCGTCTCCCGTGCCCGCTTCCGTGCCGCCTTCATCCCCTTGCCCACGAACGGGTTCAGGTCTAGTGCTAACAGTAGCGTCCCCAGCACCGCAAACCACGCATAAAAACTCAGCGGTAGGCTCGCGAAGAAGAACGCCTCGCGGTCCGCCTGCGTTGCTAGCAACGCGACCCCCGGCACGAAGATAAACGCCTGCACGTACGCCGGCCACGCGTTGAACGCCAGCAGAATCGCGATCGGTGACGCCGTCGAGTCCACGATGTACGACAGCTCCTCATGGCTGACCTTCTCTTTATCCGCTAACGGCTTCACGCTCGTGCCCACCAGCACCGTGCTCAGCGTCCCCCCCTGGAAGAACACGATCCCCAACGCCCAGGCCACCACCTTTGCAGACCGGGGCCCACGCACCAGCCGCCGCGCCGCCCAGTCCGCGAACGCCGCCGCGGCCCCCGTCTTCGACCAGATCCCCATCAAACCACCAAGCAGCCACAGGTACAGCAGCAGCACGCCCGCCGCCTTGCTGGTCTGCAGCACCGGCATGAGCACCTCTTCGGTCAGGTCGAACCGACCCACTAGGAACGCCCCCGACGCGATCCCGATCAGCAGTGCGATCAACGGCTCCCGCAGCACGATCGCCAGCACGATCGCCAGCAGCGCCGGCATCAACGAAAACACCCCCCAGTGCCGCGTCGCCGTCACCCGCTGATACCCTCCCGACGCGTCGGTCACGACTTGACCGTCCCGCTCCGCCTCCGGCAGCGCCGCGAGTGCCGCCGCGTCCAGGACGCTATCGATCGCCACCCGCTTATCACTCTCCACCGTATACAGCAGCCCCTGGTCGTTCTCAAGCACATCGATCGACGCCTTGGTCACCAGCCAGCTCGGGTCTACTGCCTGCCCGACCAGCACCGCTAGCCCTAGCCCCAGCAGCACAACCGCTAGCTTGATCCATCGCGCATTCGTCGTTCGGGGTTCTGGTATCTGCGCGTTCGATTCAGTCATGGGTTGCGATCCGTGGATAAGTCTTAATGCAAAGGCGATGCCGGCTTGTGAAGAACCTAACCCCCCCGCCGGTCTGTGGCCGGGAGCAGCCCGTGCCGCTGCGCCATCCTGTAGAACTGCGCCCGGTCCAGCTCCGCCGCCCGCGCCGCCGCCGCTAAGTTCCCGTTTTCCCGATCGATCATGCGCTTCACATATGCGGCCTCAAACTGCCGCTTCGCCGCCCGCCAAGGCCCAACCAAACGCGGCCCATCACCCCCCTCTCCCGCCTCGCCCGGCTGACTGAAGAACCGGGCCGGCAGGTTGCTTGGCTCGATCACCCGGCCCGGCTGTAGCACCGCCAAGCGCTCCACCGTGTTCTGCAGCTCACGGATGTTTCCAGGCCATCCATACCGCTGCAATACCGCCAGCGCATCATCCGATGCCGCCACCGGGTTGGCACCCTCTGTAAAACGCTCAGCAAAGTAATCAAACAGCAACGGGATATCGCCCGGGCGATCGCGCAGCGGCGGCAGCCGGACCGACACCACGTTTAGCCGGTAGTACAGGTCTGAACGGAACCGCCCCCGCTCGACCTCTCGCCCCAGGTCCCGGTTGGTCGCTGCGATCACTCGCGCCTTGCTCCGCTGAGCCCGCTCCCCGCCTACCGGCGTGAACTTCCCGTCGTCCAACACGTGCAGCAGCTTCGCCTGCAGTGTCAGCGGCATTTCGCCGATCTCATCCAGAAAGATCATCCCGTCCCCCGCCGCGGCAAACCGCCCGGTCCGGTCCTTGACCGCATCGGTGAACGCCCCCCGCCGGTGACCGAAAAGCTCGCTCTCTAAAAGGTTCTCCGGTATCGCCGAGCAGTTCACCTCCACGAACGGTGACGCGGGCCGACGCCCCCGCCCGTGGATGTTCTGCGCCACCAGCTGCTTGCCCGTCCCCGTTTCGCCCAGGATCAACACGCGGCAGTTCGAGTCCGCCACCGTGTCCACCATGTCCATCACCGCGCGCATCGCCGGGTCCCGCGTCACCATCGGCCCGATCCGCACCGCATCATCCAGCCCCTGCTCCGCCAGCCGGATCGCCCGACGCACCCGCGCCACCAGTTCCGCCGCCGCCACCGGCTTATTCAAGTAATCACAGCACCCCAGCCGTGCGGCCTCCCGCTCCGACGACGGCGTCCCGTGCCCGGTGATCATCACCACCGGCAACCGATGGCCCGCACCCCGCACCCGACGGATCACATCAAACCCTCCCATCGCCCGCATCACCAGCGTCGTCACCAACACCCTCGGCCGGTACCGCCCGATCATCTCCAACGCCCGCGTCGGATCGTCACACACCCGACACCGCACACCCGCCGCCTCCAAGGCCGACGAGCTCTCTTGCAAAAACGCCGGGATGTCGTCCACAATCAGGACGCCGGGCCGGCTCGATCGGGTTCCGTTGGCGGTAGGCATAATCGTGACAAAATATCAACTCAGATTTGATGAATATACATCAAAATCACGGACGCACCCAGCCACTTTAATCCAGCCGGCTAGGCGGGCCGGCATCGGGTTTGTTACACCGTTTGGCATGGAACCGGCCGCCCTCTCGTCCCGCATGCCCCTGCTTGTGATCCTGGTGACCAGCATCGGACTCTTTATGTCCGGTGCCCACGCTACAGAACTGAGCAAGCCCGGCAGCGCGGTCGTCGTCGCCGCTCATCCCGCCGCTGCTGAGGCCGGGATTGCCGTCCTTGCGCAAGGCGGCAACGCCGTCGATGCCGCCGTCGCCACCGCCCTCACCCTCGGCGTCGCTGAGCCCTGGGGCTCCGGCCTTGGGGGCAAGGTCGTCCTCCTTTTTCACCACGCCGAGACCGGCAAGACCTACTGCATCGAAGCCCTCGACCAGGCCGGCGACCAGCTGGACACCCAGCGTTTCATCCAACGCCCGCGAGCCCAGCGAGCCGCCAGCCCGCACGCCGTCGCTATCCCCGGCATGCTCGCCGGATGGGGCGAAGCCCACGCCCGCTGGGGCACCCAACCCTGGGCCGACCTCGTCCAGCCCGCCATCGACGCCGCCGAAAACGGCGTCCTTGCCGACCGCTACGACACCCACGCCGCCCGCGTCGCCGTCGACAAGCTCACCGCCGGCGGCCTGCACCCGGTCTTCTTTCCCAACGGCTCACCCCCATCGCCGGGTCAACCCGTCACCTACCCCGACCTCGGCCAGACACTCCGGACCATCCAAGCGCACGGCCCGCGGTCTCTTTACGAAGGCCCGCTCGCCGAGCGCATCGCGGATCACCTCGCCGGCCTCGGCAGCGACCTGACCGTTCAGGACTTCGCGCAATACCAGCCCGCCGTCCATCTCGCACCCTCGGTCACCTACCGCGGCCACTCCGTCTACACCGGCACCCCGCCCGCCACCGGCGGCGCCACCCTCCTGCTCGCTCTTGAAACCCTCCAGCGTTTGCACCCCCAACCCATCGCTGATCCCGCCAGCCGGGTCGATGCCATGGCCCGCGCTCTCTACCTCATCTACCCCAAAGTCCGACGCACCCTGGGCGGGCGCGGCCCCGCCCTCCAAACCCTCCAAGAGCACCTCACGCCACACGCCCTCGACCGGCTCGCCCGGGCCGCCGCAGACCTCGACCCCAGCCAGGAGGCCCAGGCCCTCGCTGCCCGCCTCCCTCATAACCTCCCGACCCGCGGCTGCACCAGCCATTTCATCGTTGCCGACGCCCACGGCAACGTCGTCTCCGCCACCCAGTCGCTCGGCCACCACTTCGGCTCCGGCGTCACCGTCCCCGGCACCGGCATCGTCTTCAACACCACCATGGTCAACTTCGCCGTCCGCACCCCCAGCTCACCGAATTACGCCGGGCCAGGCCTCCGGCCACGCAGCACCATGACCCCCGTCATCGCTCTTCGCAACGGCCAGCCCGTCCTCGCCCTCGGCGGGGCCGGCGGACAACGCATCCCCACCATGGTCCTCCGCGCACTGAGCGAAGCTCTTGACGGCCAAAACACCCTAGACCAGGCCATTCATCAACCCCGTGCCCACGTTCTCCATGCCATCTCCGGGCTCCCCCGCCTCGAGGTCCACCTCGAGCCCGGCCCCGATGCCCAAGCCCTCCATGATCAGCTCGAACGCCGCGGCTGGCGGCCGCAGATCCTCCCCGGCCGAAAGATGTACTTCGGTGGCATGAACGGCATCACCCGCAACGCCGACGGCCAATGGATCGGCATCGGGGACGACCGCCGCACCAATGCCGCCCGCGTTCTGCCCTGACGCAACCTGTCTTCTACTTCCCCGACACCGCGATGCGGTCGAACGCGACATGCTCCGAACCATCGCCCGAGTCGAACGCCCCCGTCGCGCCTAGCCGCAGGTGGTTAGGCTGACGGTCCGGAGCCGTCGTCGCCCCGCCCAAGCGCGTGAACTCGCCGTCACCCACCGCGTAATGCCCCTCGTACCGGTCCGCGGTTGCGTCGTACACCAGCTTCAGCTTCAGCGGCGCGTCCGACTTTGCCGGCAGCTTGGCCGTCTCGTACACGTTGCTGGCCCCCTCACCAAACGCTTCGAGTGACAGGGTCAGCTCGGCCTTGTCCGTACGCCGCAGCTTGAACTGGCACAGCACCCTCGGCCGCTCCGCGTGCGTCGTGTGCACCAGCCCCAGCCGGAGCGTCTCGTTCGCCGTCGGGCCCTCGATCTCCCAGCCGCTGAGCTCATACACCGCTGTGACCTGCTCGGCGGCACCAAACGACAGCCGGCGGTACGAGTTGGCAACCGTGCCGCTGCCGCGACCCAGCCGGTATACGCCTCGTCCCGTGACGCGCGAACGCTCAAAAGCATCACTCCAGCCGCCCGGTCGGCCCTTGCTGTCCACGACCCGGTTCAGCCGCGTGCCCGATTTATCGCCAAACTCCCACGAGAGCGTCTCCGCTTGCATCCCCGTGGGGGCAAGGAGTAGGCTGCCGCAGAACACCACCGACATCAAGAGGCCATGTCTCGTCATGCGTTAGATGCTACTCCCTTCAGGCACGGCTGCGACGCCGGGCGACCAGCAATCCCAGGCCGGCCGAAAGCAGAATCGCACTGCTGGGTTCCGGGATGGGGAACGCGGTGAAGGAAAGGTCATCGATTGCCAGGCCTTGGTCCGTGCCGTTTGAGTTGTTATCAAACCAGCGAATCCAAAGCGTTTGGCCCGGGGCCCAGTCGAGCTCAGAAATCGTGACCGGATCGAGCACTTCACGGTTGGCCGGGTCATTCCCGTTGACCGAGCTGTCGGCCACGTTGTCGATCGGGCTGTTAAACGTCAGGTCGTCGATGTTGGTCCAGGTGCCGTCGGCCAGGTCATCGATCGGATCGCCGACCGGGTCCAACTGGTAGGCCACCACCAACTGATTATTCTGATTGCTGGTCGTTGACGACCACTGCTCGCCGGTGTAACCGAGCGAGAAAGACTCCAGCGTCTCGTCGGTGTTGTTCACGATCTGCCACCCCATGATCATGTCGCCCGACGCGTCGAGCGGCCTGGTCCCGAAGGCATAGTCTGTTGCGTCGCCGTTCTGACGCCAGCGATAAAGCCGGATCCCCGTGGAACTCCCGCTCGTCGCCCGGATATCGGCGGGTGGCCCGGAGAGGTCTTCCTCGTAAGCGAAGAAGTTAGGGATCGTCGAGTCATCGACCCAAGCCGTAGTCGCCGCCGATCCAGCCGGTCCGTTGAAGTCTTCGGTGACCGCGACACCCGCGGTCGAATAGAGCAACGCCGCCTCGCCGGGGGACGCACAAAAGACGCCCAACGCGGGCACCAAGACGGGGATCGCACAACGCGCATTACGGCAGGTTTTCATAGGGTTGACCTCCTCCATTCCATGGATCAAATCAGCTGCAGGCTTGGGGTGAGCATTCTGCTCAAAACTAAACAATCAATCGGTTTGGGCCAGTTTTTTCGGCTTTTCGCTCAAACAACGGCCGCCACGGGTTCGGGTTTTGCGGAAACCGGCTGCGGCGCCACACACCCCAGCTCGGGCAGCAGCCGGACGCCCGGCTTCGCTGCCAGCAAACGCGGCACGGCATTCACCAGCGCCGCGACGGTCGCGTGGTCGCCGGCGATGCCGGTCGGCGATTGCAGTTCCAGGGGCGGGTCCCCCGTGATCACGACGCGGTCGATCGGTTGCGGCGCGTCCAGGTACATCTTCAGGTCGAGCTCGACGCGGTCGATGCCGTCGTCGTAGACCTTGACGATCTGGTGCAGGCCACAGGTCTGGCCCCGCTCGACCGTGAAGTACTCGGTCTGGATCGGGCCCTCGGCGACGATCGGCTCGCAGGTCTCGCGGATGTCGTCGGTCGGCCAGCCCAGGCAGTGGGCGATCAGGGCTGCCGACTCCCGGAAGCCCGCGTGCCCGGCCTTGCCCAGCCGGAACAGCTCCCGGAACGTCTCGGGCGCCATGCCGCTGCCCACCTTCCGCTGCAGCTGCATCCGACGGGTCGAGGCGTTGACCACCCGCTCGCCGTACACCCGGTCTACCCGTCGGCTGACCCCAGTCAGGAACACCGGCAGAAAATCCAGCACGAACCCCGGGTTCACGCCCGTCCCCACCACGCGGGCCCCAGACGCCCCGCAGAGTTCATCGATCCGCTCCGCCTCGGCTTTCGCGGTCAACGCCGGGAAGATCATCGCTTCGCATGTGGTCGCCACGCTCACCCCAGCAGCGACCATCGGCTCAATCTGCTCCAGTGTGACCGCCGCGTTGGATCCCGCGGTGTGAAGCACGACGTCGACCGGGCCCTGGTCTGCCACGAGTTCCTCGAAGCTGCTGTAGACCCGCGTCTCGCCTGCCGGCCCGTCCAAGCCTGCCACCTCGCTCAGGGGCCGGCCCACCTTGGCCGGGTCGATATCGATCCCGCCCAGCACCACCAAACCCGGCCGCTCCGCCGCCAACCGCAGCGACTCGATCCCGATCGGCCCCAAACCAAACTGTGCACATCGAATCTCGGCCATGACCCATCTTTCCTCAATCAGCGGGTTTAACACGCAAGTGCATCGACAATCCGGCCGACACACACACCGGGCCTCCCCCGGCTGTCCCTCTCTTGGGCAAAGCCCGTACCAATCGCCGTGTGGCCGCCAAAGCCGGTTTCTGTCTGCTGGGAGAGCCGAAGCGATGTCATTCTGTCACATATCCGTGTGAATCCGTCATCACGCGATGTCTGTGGCGGCTCGTCTTGATCGACGGGGGCGTGGAAATCGCGGCGGTGTGGGATACGCTGTCTTTGCCGGGGAATGGCACGTTTTTTGTACCGGTAGCCCCTCATGCCGTATCCCGCCGCCAGTCTTTCTTTGGGTCAGCCACGACACGCCGACCGCGGCTTCACCCTGATCGAACTGCTCGTGGTCATCTCGATCATCGCGCTGCTTGTCGGCATCCTGCTGCCCGTGCTGCAGGGCGGCCGGGCTGCGGCACGACAAGCCCAGTGCCTCAGCCAACTCCGGCAGTTCGGCCTCGCCTTCACGATGTACGACCAGGAACACGGCAGCCTGCCCGGCCCGGTGTTCAGCAGTATCCGACACCCCGATGCCGTGGCGGCACTCGCGTCCAGCACCTACCTCAGTCACCCCGTTTGGAACCTGCCGGACTATGTCGGGGCGGGCGAGAGCATCTGGCGTTGCCCTAGCAATGACGCCGCGTTTGACCACGCAACCGGGGGTCAATTGGTCTACAAGGTGAACAATCAGTCCACCACCTGGCCGCGTAAGTTCTTCGGCGAGTCGGACCCAAACCCGAGTTGGGCGTCCAATACCGGCGTGGGTGGTTTTACGGATTCCAACCGCTTCCCCAATGCGATTGATGAGATCGAATCAGCAGGTCGGGTCGTGCACCGTGGCGTCACGAGCCTCTCGGATATCTGGGCGATGAGTGACATCGATGGCATAAATTTCGACGCAGCTAACTCCGGCGGCAGCTCGTTCGCACTCGATGACTCGGTTGCCGGCGAGATAGTCAACCCGCCGCACATCAACGAATCCCGCAATTACGTCTTCTTCGACGGCAGCGCGTCTAACCGCTCGCAGTCCGAGTTCCCCGCGAATCCTTGAAATCAGGCTGATACAGACCACATGTAGGGATGATCTCCAATCACACTATTGGGGGACTCACTCCAGTCACGCATGTTCCCGCAAAAGTGGTTGATAGCCCCCGTCATCCGCGAGACGCTTATCGCGGATTGTCTTGAGGGATCCCGCTGGCCTCTCTACAGCGTGCTGGGGCGTACCGATATCGAGTCCTTCAAATCGTTGTCTTACGGACGTCAAAAGTTGTTCTGATCAATGCGGATCAGCGATGACTGACCCTTCCACAGAAGAAGGTGCGTGGTACTTCACGGCCCGCCCCGATCCAGTTTGATCGCGATGTCGTCTGTCATACGGCTACCAGATGAAGTGAACGGGTGTCACAGCATTCCCCCGCGCGTCTTGGGTAGGATGCCCGTTTTGGAGACCGCAGATGGATGGCCTTGCCAAGTTCAATGACGCGCGAGACTGGTTTTTCGAGAACCGGTTTGGCCTGTTCGTTCACTGGGGGCTCTACGCCATCAAAGGATGGCACGAGCAAGAGATCTGGCGTTGGCCGGTTTCGCGCGAGGATTATGCCGAGTACGCCAGCCAGTTCAATCCAGTACGCTTCGATGCGAATGCATGGCTTGATGCCGCAGCGGCGGCGGGCATGGATTATGTGGTTTTTACGACCAAACACATTGATGGGTTCTGCAACTGGGACTCGGCTCACACCGACTTCAAGATCACGAACACATCGTTTGGGCGGGATGTCCTCAAAGAGTTGAGCGATGCTTGCCAACACCGTGGTGTACCGCTCTGCCTGTACTACTCGATTCCGGACATGCATCATCCGAACTACCCGCACGCAGGTCGGCCTTATGAGTACGCCAATCCACTCGAAGGTGATGAGCCCAACGTGCATCAATATCTCGCTTATGTTGAGGCGCAGGCACGCGAACTCCTCACCAATTACGGGCCGATTCATGGTTGGTGGTGGGACGCGAATGTGATTGAGCATGTGGATGAGTCATTCCACGACATGATCCACGAGCTGCAGCCACAGGCCGTGATCAATAACCGCGGTTTCGGCAGGGGTGACTTCAAGACCCCGGAACGAGACTGGGACAATAGTGTCAATGCCATGGTCAAGTTTGAGAAACCAACCGAAGCCAACACATCGATCGGGTTGATCAGCTGGTCCTACAAGCCTGATGAGGACTACTACAGTGACTGGCATCTGCAGCACAGTGTGGCGAAAATCCTGGCTAAGGGCGGCAACTATCTGCTTAATGTCGGCCCACAGCCTGATGGCGCGTTTAGCGGCTATTCGCAGGCCCTGCTCTCGCGAATGGGTTCGTGGTTTAAGCGGGTCCGTGAAGCCTTCTGCAACGTAGAGGGTTGCAGCGATCTCACATCAAACGACAAGATCCTATTGACGCGAAAAGGCGACACGTTGTACGCAGTTCTGCATAAGCCGCCGGTCACTACCAGTGTTCGACTCAAGCCGATCGATACCGAACCACGATCTGTAACCCTCTTAAATACAGGTCAGCCTATCGAGTACGTCATTAATCGTATCCCCGGTTATGGCCCAGGCGTTGAGGCAAAGCCTTTCCTTCGCTTGCTGAATGTGCCGGTGAATGAACTGGCGGGCCAAGTCCTTGTCTTGAAGATTGAGTTTGCGCCGGGAGAGGTTGCCCAGTTCTCCGGTGGGCACCAAGGGCAAGGAACCGAGCGAGAGTTTTCTGCCGATGCGTACGAATAAGTCACACTCGAGCCTGTTATGCATTTTGGGTAGGTCGTAATCGAGGGCGATGGCAAGGAAGCCTTTCCCCAGCGACGTGAGCGACGACGAGTGGGCGTTCGTCGCGCCGTATCTCACGCTGATGCGTGAAGACGCCCACAGCGAGAATACTCACTCCGCGAGCAGTTCAACGGCTCACGTTGGATCGTCCGCACTGGTAGCCAGTAGCGGTATCTGCCTCACGACTTCCCGCCTTGACAAACCGTCTACCAACAGTCTCGGCAATGGATGAACTCGCACCTGTTCTTACAGATGGCCGACGACCTGCGTCGGTTGCTGCGTAAACAGGGCGGTAGAGAGCCCGAACCCACCGCCGCGATCCTCGACAGCCGCACCCTCCGCAGCACCCCCGAGAGCAGGGCCCCGGCCGGCCATGACGGGCACAAGCGGAAGAACGGCAGCAAGCTTCACCTCGCCGTCGATACCCTCGGCCACTTGCTTGCGTTGACCGTCACCCAACTAATGAAGACGACCGTAAGCAGGTGGGCGAGCTGGCCCGGCAGGTCCAAGAAGCCGCCGATGAACACGTTGAATGGGCCTATGTCGATCAGGCCTTGGCAGGCGACCGGGCCGCGGGAGCCGCCCAAGCACACGGGATCCAGCTGGAGGTGGTGAAGCTGCCCGAGGCCAAGCAGGCTTTGTGCTGCTGCAGCGGCGGTGGGTGGTGGAACGCAGCTTCGCGTGGGCTAGCCGATTCCGCCAGCTGGTTAAAGACGATGAACGCTTGCCCCGCACGCTTGAGGGCCTGCACATCGTCGCGTTCATCGTCATCATGTTCGCTCAGCTCGCTCAAGCTGCGCAATAAAGTGCATAACAGGCTGTAGGTGGGTGGTATGAGTGTCGCTATTCCGTGACGAATACGGAATCCTTATCCTGGGCAGTGAGGTCTTGCCAGGCCGAGAGAGAGATCCTTTGATAACCCCAATTTGGGCCCGTTGAGAATGTGACGTTCTGATCAGAATACACATATGTGTTGCCGGAGCCGCGGAAGGTTGTTGGGAAGTCGGCGGCGTACATATCAGATATGCCGTGTTGTGACATGCCTACGAGAGTACTGTGGCGGTGTTCTCTTGCGTTGTAATATTCCGGAACGTTGGGTCCGTCAAAGTAGGTACCTACGATGGTTGAGTTGAGGAGAGTGAGATGCCTGCAGGACCCGTCGATGTGGCGGTTTGTCCAGTAGCATCCGCCGGCTCGAGGGCGGGGCCGAGCGCCGATCTGGAAGTTGATGTTCTCTTCAATCCTGGAGGACTCTATGGTTAGGTGTTCAGACTCGGCAAATAGGACGCCTCCGTCGAAGCCGCGTATCGTTCTTGATCCATCATTAAATCCGTTGCGTCTGACAAGGCTGTTCTTGAGTAGCGCGGGGCCTTGCGAGTGCTCGTAATAGAAGCCGGTTCCCCAGTTGCCTTCTATGACGGAATCGAGGATCCGGACGTGATTGACCGATGTGTCGAGCCAGAGCCCGGTTGCAAAATTATCGCGGAAGGTTGAGCGAACGATATCCATATCGCTCATGAACAGCATCTTGGTTCCTGCCGGGTGCCAGCCGATGACGTGGCCCAGGAACCCCAGCCGCCAGTTGTTTCTGTCAAACTGGGAGTCCTCGATATGGACATAGCGATTGCGGTTGGCATTGAAGCCCATCACGCCGTTGTCGCTGAATTGACATCGTATTGCTTTGAATCGTTTTGTGTTAGCGACTGTAAGTCCGTAGCGATTGTTTTGGATGAACCTACAGTCTTCCAGTAAGATGTTCTCGGCGAAGACGCGATCAGGTTTGGACGCGTCGTTCGATATTCCGGATACATGCTCGCCGAAGATGCAGACGCCCCAGGTCTCGAACCCTTTGTCCTTGCGCGTGGTGTGGCTTACCGCGTGTTGAAAGGTTAGCCGTCGGAGAGTTAGATCCTTGGGTTGCAGCGCGGCTAAAAGATTTGGGCGCATCCCAACCTCGATCAGTGCTGTGTCTTTCTGCGTCCCATCAGGAAGACGGAGACGGATCTGCTGAACAGCCAGGTCGATGAAGAACGTTCCAGGGCGAAGATCGGATCGCTCGGTGACTTGGACTTGTCTTAGGCCGTCGACAAAGACCATCTCGCTGCGTTGCCCGGCGACCGTCAGGCTGTCGTGGTCGCGCTGCGGGAACGAGGCGTCGAGTTGATACAAGCCCCAGTCATAAGGCCAGGCCGCCACCCAGTCCGGGCCAACACTCTCCCATTCGGACCAGACATCCGAGCCGGAGATGACCGCCTGCTGCTCTCCAGAGCTCTCAATCACGGTGGGCCAGGCTCGACGACCGATACGCAGATTGCCTTCGCGGTATACGCCCGGTTCGATCTTGATCACGACGGGCCCGTCGATGGTTTTCAGCTCCGCTAAAGCCTTTGAGACGCGGCGGAGCGGCTTATTCAGAGTGCCTGGGTTCGTATCGGACCCTTTGGTCGAGACATATATGTGTGTCCAGTTCAGGTCTTTCGCGGGTTCCGTCTTAACGGATTGGTGTTGTGCGGTGGCCCAGCCGCTCGAGAGGAAGAGGCAGCAGATGCAGGCTAGGTATCGGGCGAGCTTGAGTTTCATGTTAGAACTAGCGCTAGACACGTTTGTACTCCGTGCGTGGTAGCTGTAGTGATTGGTGTGAAGAGAGAATTTCCCGAGACGTCTGTTTGAGGCTGGTAATCACTCAACGATCACAGCCGCGCGGACTTCGCTTGGGCCCGCTGATGAGGCGTGCCCATCGACGAAGAGCACGTTGTCTGAGGTCAGGTTGTGCCGCCGTTCGCTCGTTTCTTCCCACCCGGCAATCGGCGTGGTGGTGGGGGTCCAGAGCTGTGTTGGAAAGACTTGGTAAGCCTGGGCGTCCATAACGAGCATTCGATCGCTGGGCCGTGTCAGGCTCTCAAAATCAAGAAAGTTGAAAGGGTCCGCGATATCTTCATATCCGCTGTGTAGGCCGTAGGGGAAGGGCAGGGAGAAGTCCAGGCCATCGCTGTATTGGAGGTAGCGGTTCATACCGTAGCCGGGGTTTGCGGCAGCCCCTGTGCCATGCACCGCTTCGGCACGCAAAAGATCCCATTCCGGGCAGCCCCAGAAGATATTTGGCCCAAGCTCATCAAGGACTGATCCAGGCGCGATATCGTTGACTTGGTTCAGCCGGGTCGCACCGCCCTTCCCATACAGCCAGCGGGCGAGGGAGAGTTGCCAGTGTCCATGGTCTGGCCGATCGGCGAAGTCGTTAGTGAAAAGAGCCGGCACAAAGTTGTCGTAGTCGCTCGCATAACCACGGAAGGTCACGCCGATCTGTCTCTGTGACGCTAGACACTGAACCTGCCTTGCTGCGGCGCGGGCAGACTGGAGTGTGGGCAGAAGGATGGCGATCAGCAGGGCGATGATGCTGATGACGACAAGCAGCTCGATCAGTGTGAACGCACTAGACGTCTTTTTGCGATTGGTATACATGAGATCAAACCTGTTGTTTGTGAGTCATGGCCGTTGGCCGGAAGATTCAATGCATGGGCTGATGATCAGTTCGTGTCGCAGCAACCGCTTGAGCATTCAATGATGGCTTGTGTGCGTGCGGCGTCTTGTGTGTGCGGGTGTATTTTTCCGGTTGCCGATTGGCTTGAGGCGTCGGGGTCTTTAATCTTGGCGAAAGTCTTTTATGCCGAAATACGTGTAGGGAGCACTTCCGCGCTCCCTACACATAGGAGGTTCACTGTGATTTGCGTCGGCGAGTTATCGCGAGCAGGCATCCGAACGAAATCAGTCCGATGGACGCGGGCTCAGGGATCACTTCTGCGGCCTGGATCGAAACCGAGTCGAGAGAGTAGGAAAGGCCCGACTGAACTTCTCCGGTACCGAACTGCGTGATGAAAGAGAGCTTGCCGCCATGCTCATCGACGTCTTGTAGAAAAGCGAGGTCGGCTGATTGAAAATCGACCATGCCGTCGTTGTCGGCATCGATTGCCACATTGAAGGTTTGCGTGACGGGGTCTGAGTTGATCGTGAACTTGTAGGTTGTTCCTTCGACGATGTTTAAAAAGGAATCTTCGTTGCTGCCACCGCCATTGATAAGCCAACGCTTGGTCGTGCCGCTGGTGGTAGTGATTTGCCAGGTACTGCCATTTGCGAACAACCCGCCACCGTCGTTGAACGTGATGAATGTAAAGCCTCCGGCCGCGAAGGTGGAGGCATCGTTCACGCGGAACAGGAACTCGAACGTACCGGCCTGGTCCAGCTGGAAATCGCCAGAGTTTCCGTACTGGCGTGTGTTGGCAATGCGCGGGTTGCCGGTGTCTGCGAAGTATGCGATGTCCAGGTGGTTGCCGGCCCCGCCTTGGAGCGAGTTGAAATCGGCGACGCGGTAGGTGCGGAAGCTCCCGCCAGGGTTTTCGAGTTCCCAACCGTTAAGCCAGCCGTCCCCCATGATGCCCGAGTACTGATCGGCGTCGGTGGCGACGAGATTCGCGGGTGTGACCTGTAGAAACCCGCCTCCTGCAGTAGGGGCCATGTCTTCGAAGCCGGCGAAGATTGCCGCGTCTGCGTTGAACGCGGCCGCGGCGGCAGTGAGCGCGACTGTGGTGATAACTGTTTTCTTTGTCATGACGAGTCCTCCAATTGAGAAGTGAAGTGCCGACGCAGCGCCGAATGAAACAGGATTCAAGAAGTCCGTCCTTGCAGAAGGCTGGGGGTGATTTGGATGGGATCCAGTCGCAGGTCGGGGTTATCGACAAGGCGGCAGACGGCATCGACCGCGGCATGGCCGACCTCGGCGAAGGGCAGTTGGACCGTGGTCATTTCAAAGCCCAGGGAGACATCCATGTGCCCGCCCATCGTGACGATGGCGAGGTCGGTGCCGACGCTAAGACCGAGCGAGGCTGCGGCGTAGGCGAAGGGCAGAGCTGCCCCGGCACCGTTGGCGACGATCGCTGTCGGGCGCTCGTCGCTCTTAAGGTATTCGAGTGCGATCTCCATCCTGTAGGACGCGGGAGCAGAGTCGGGATAGAAGACTGCGGGGGCGAGCCCGGCATCGACCATGGCGTCGCTGTAGCCTTCGATACGGTCCGCGAGGCTGTAGTGCTTGGAGTGTGTGAGCAGTGCCAACGCGATCCGCGTATGACCACGGGACAGCAGATGCTGCGTGGCCAGGCGAGACCCCGCGACATCGTCGGGGTGGACGCAGTTGAAATCGCGTTTGGTGTTGAGCCACACGGCGGGGACCCGGCTATTGGCAATGGCGTCCGCCATGGCCGGCGGGACGTCCTGGATGTAGTCAATCAGGAGTCCGTCGGCGGTTAGCTCACGGAGCAGCATCGGGAGATCACCGGCATCGCAGAGCCGGCGATCGGGAACCATCGCGGCGGTGAAGTGCAGCTTCTTCATCGCCAGCCGCTCGTGAATGCCCCGCAGCTGCATCTCGGCATTGAAGCTGCGTAGAGGGTCTTCAGACGAGAGGTAGCCGATACTGCCAAATCGTCCGGTGGACATTGCTTTAGCCGCCGCGTTCGGTGTGTAGCCCATCCGCCGAGCGATGGCCCGAACACGTTCGGCACGCTCGATAGCGCTGGGCCAGACCTCTTTATTTCGACCGTTGAGGATGTTGGAGACGGTGACTTTCGAGAGCCCTGCCTCGCGTGCGATATCAGAGATGTTGGTCATGCTCGCCCAATTCTTAACCGGTACAATTATTTACCGGTTAAGAATTGTACGGTCAGGAGGAGGACCTGTCAACGAAATATGGCAAGCGTGTGAGAGCTCTGAATAGAAACCAGCTTCTTCTTTTTCAAAGACGGCTTAAAATATTGGATATCAATAGTATGCGCTTATATTGGGTGTCCGAAAACGAGGCCGCAGAATTTTGCCGGTTTCAAGCTGCCCACCCTTGAGCCGGTTATTCGTCACCAGGTAGGCATTCCTGGGATTGCGTCCTATTACACGCCTCAAATCGCGGGTGTTGTCCTTCAATGGGACTGATAAATCTATGCCGCGTGGGCCTGGGCTTTTGTTCTAAGCGGCTTTTTGTCAGCGATTTGCGTTCACTTTTCCGCCGGTAGATGTGCCTCATCCCGGTGGTGAGGCATCCTCGGTGTTGGTCTCCACCCGGCTCCGTTTCCGTGCCCGGCGGTAGAGCCCGTACAGCAGCCCCCCTACCGCGATCAGCAAACCGCCTACGAATAAGAAGCACAGCCGGCCCGAAAGGTCGTTGGGGATCAGCACGCCCGCCAGGATGAAGCCGCCGTAGCTGAGGCACAGCAGCCCCAGCACACGGAACTGCATGGCGTCGGATTGGACAAACGCCTTGGCGGGGGCGGTCACGGGGGTGTTCAGGTTGGTAAAGAAGGCGTCGGCCTCCGCCTGTCGCTTGGGTGATGGTGGCCGATAGAAGCGCCGGCTGGCGAGGAACCACACCGTCGTGACCACCGACACGCCGACGACCATGCAGGCGAACTGCAGGTCGCCGCGCTCGTCGTTGGACAGCGGGAGCGGGACGCCCATCGCACGGGCGACCGCGTCCATCCTGACGTGGTACCGCATGAGATACGCGGTGAGCAGGCCGACCACGATCGTGCTCCAGGCGGTCCACCCCGGCGTCCGCTTGGTGAACATGCCCAGCACCAGCGGCATCGTCATCGGGATCGAGATCAGCCCCGCGACCAGGAGCGTCCAGTCGAACATGGGCATCTGATTGATCGCCGAGAACCACACCCCGATCAGCGTCATGCTGATCCCGAGGAGCAGTGTCACGCCGCGGGCGATCCAGAGCATCTCGGTCTCGGTGGCCCCGGGCCGGACCAGCGGTTTGTAGATGTTCCGCACCAGGATACCGGCGTTGCGATTGAGGCCGCTGTCCATCGCGGACATGGTGGCCGCGAAGATCCCGCACGCCAACAGGCCGATCATCCCGGACGGGAAGACCAGCATGCACATCGCGGCATAAGACGCCTCTTCGGGCACGGTCAGCTGCGGGAACTGTGCCGCGATGTTGGGGATCACGAACGACGCGGCGATCGGCGGGATGAACCACACGACCGGCCCGACCAGGAACCCCAGCGCGACCATGTAGGCGGCTCGCTTGGCATCCCGGTCCGACTTGACGTAGAGGTAACGGCTGGCGCCGGCGATCAGGTTGATGCTGCTCGCGATCTGGTTGATGAAGATCCCGACCAGCCAGAGCCCGACGACCTGCGGCCGCATCAGCTCGGTCCAGTCCAGGTGGTACGAGGGCATCTGCCTGATCATGCCGGACACCCCGCCGACCTCGGGCATGTTCAGGACCAGCACCGCGGCGACCACCGTCACCGCCATAATCACCAGCATCTGCACGAAGTCGCTCGCGACGACGGCCCACGCCCCGCCCGTGACCGACATGAACGTGATCACCGCCCCCAGGATCAGGATGGTGGTCGCGAGGTTCAGCCCCAGCAGCGGGGCGATGAAGATCGCCACGGTGTAGAGCGCGATCCCGCCGAAGAGGAACGCGAAGAGGGACGACTGCCAGGCATAGATCTGCTCGGTCCCGGCACCGAACCGCTGGCGGACCGCATCCACGGGCGTGATGACCCGCATGCGCCGGAACCGGTGCGCGAGGAACAGCCCCACCAGCACGTTGGCGATCACGTTGAAGGCGAACAGGCTGATGATCAGCGTGCCGGTGCGGTAGATCTCGCCTGCGGCACCCACGAACGTCCACGCCGAGAAGGTGATCATGAAGCTCGACGCCCCGGTCATCCACCAGGTCATCGTGCCGCCGCCGCGGAGGTAGTCGCTGGTGTCCTTGCTGGTTCGGCTGAAGACCACACCGATCAGCAGCATGAACGCGAAGTAGCCCGCGATCATGAGGTAGTCATAGACGTCCAGCGTGTACACGGTGGCAAGGCTCAATATCGCGGCACCATGCCTTCCGGGGTAGTCGCCCACTCAAAGCCGCTTGGCATAGCGATGGGCACCGTCTCTCCGCTTGGCTCGACCAGAGCCCCGGCATCACCCGCGCTGGCCGGCAGAACGACCCGCCAGCCGGGCCCCCCGTCTGCGGGCGTGACCACCAGGGCCGCCGCGTACGGGCCGTCCACGCCAGCGAGGCCCAGATCGACCGCGCCGCCATCGCGTGAGGCCCGGAACGCCACCGCCCGGCCATCCGCCAGTGTCGCGTCGAAGCCGGTGTGATCCGCGGTGTCGTGCGGGGTGAATTCGGCGAAGGCGCTGGCATCGTCTTGGCTTGCCGCGATCGCGGTCACCAGCGTGCTGGTCCCGTCGGCCGACCAGGTGGTGTGCAGATCGACCGCCGGGTCGAAGTCGTAGGTCCGATCGCCCTTGTCTTTCGACGACCAGCCGAGGATGCGGTTCGGTGCGTGGATGCCGTAGAACGTCTCGTACTCCAGGTCGGCCGCGTCCACGCCGACGTGCCGAACGTCGATGCGCGGTAATGCCCCCTGGCGACTCACCGAAACGGAACGGCCGACCCCATCCGGCTGCACGCCTGCTGGCTCACGGCTTGGCGGCAGACACCACGACTGCGTGTAGGTGTGCTGATTCACGGCGGTCATGCGGTCGACCACGATCCACATCGGCACCTCCCGCAGGAACAGGACCTGCCGGAGGTGCTCCACATCGTCGATGTCCATGGCGGTGCTGCGGCCATAGAGCGTCGCGGGGTCTTTGGCGGAACCGTCTTGCTTGAAGTTCCAGCCGCCGTACGGCCGGTCGTATCGGCCTTCGATAAAGTCGAGCAGCGGGTGCGTCAAGAAGCGGGCAGGGATCGGGGTGTCGTAAGGCAGGTCTTCGGGGCTCGCGTCGCCGATCTGCTGGGTGTAGCCGTCGACCGCGATGGAGTTCTGGGCGATCGTGCTATCGAAGTAGTACTTGTAGTTGCCCTGTTCGCTGTACTGCTCGGCACCGGAGCTCACGAACAGCGGCTGGCCGAAGGCCCAGAGCTCCAGGCCGTTGCCCCCCTGCCTGCGGTGGCCGAGGCCGGGCCGGCTGTTCTTGAGGCAGGCGTAGTGGTCGGTGGCCGACCAGCCGGTCCGCAGTGTGGCGTAGCCGCCGAAGGGGAAGTAGACCGAGTGGAAAGGCGGGCCCTTGCCGGCACGGTCCCCGGTGACCGCCGCGTGGATCGCCGAAGACGTCGCCAGGCCGGAGAGCCGATCCTGAGCGGGCCATGGGACGACGGCGCGGTACGGGTTGGACTTGCCGATCGACGGCAGCCTGCCGTCGGGCCGGATCAGGCTGTGGATCATCGACCAACGGTCGTTGGCGGCCTGCTCGAGCTGGGCGAGGCGGGCTTGCGTCTCGGGGGACGCCGGGAGGTTGGCGAGCATGATGCGCAGCGCGTCGAGGTTGGGCGGCAGCGACTTGTTGTAGTTCAGCGACTGCTCCAGGGCGGTGCCGTCGGGCAGCGTCTCCCGCGCGAGGAAGCGATCGACCTCGACGAGCCCGGCGTTCAGCCAGGCCTCCGCGTTCCGGAAGTCTTGCAGCACGACGCTGGCGGTCACGATGGACATCGCCAGATCGCGGCGCTGATTGGGCGCCCCGCCGTGTCGGCCAAGGCGTTCGAGCCCGCCGGGGATCTCGAACGTGACCATGTGGGTGAGGATCGCCGCGAGGTCTTCGGCCGGCAGCGCAAGGGCCAGCGCGTCCGGCCTCGCCGGGGCCATCGTCAGCAGCTGGTTGAAGAAGTTCTCGATCCGCCAGGCGTAATACAGCAGCGAACGCGACGGCCAGAGGATGCTCCGCTTGGGGATCTTCGTGAGCAGGAGATCGTTCCGCTCCATCGCGCGCTGAGTGGTTAACCAGCTCCGTCCCAGGTCTCCCCAGTAGCCGGCCCACAGCGCGGCCGCCGCGTCGTCGCGGTCATCGACAAACGACTCGGCCAAGCGCGACGCCCAGAACATCGTGGCGAGATCACGGGTGTAGATCAGGTACCCGTTTTCGGGCTGGTGGTCCCACTCGACCGAGCCGGGCAGCCCGATGAACGACCGGGTGGTCAGGGAAGGCTGGCCGTAGTGGGCGTAGGTCACATAGCCCTGCTTGAGGTCTTCCGTGGTGTTGGGCGTAAACAGCCAGAGCTTCAGGTGCACGTCCGCGGACATGCCGGCCAGCCGCTGCATCAGCAGGGCCTGATACCGCTGCATGGCTTCGAGCATGCGGCCGGCCTCATAGTCCCGCTTGACTTCGGCTAGCTCCGGGCGATCCAGATCGATCAGTGACAGGCAGCGCTGTGCTAACACCACGCCCTCCGCGGGGGGTGCCGATGACTCGCCGCCAATCCGGCGCACCGTGACGTCGCCATCAAGCAGCTGGATCCCACGGTAGTTCATGGGCGAGGCTTCCAACGCGAACACCAAGCGCTGCTGGGCATTGAGCCGGACCTCTTCGAGAGCCGGCACTGTGCCGAGGTCCGCCAGGTCCTGCGGGTTATCGGTTGGCCCATCGGGGATGGCCCACGCCCCCAGCGTTTCGGTCCGCCCCGCGCTCTGCCGCATGACCCGCACTTCCGCTCGCCGTTGCTCCGCCACGCCCCACCCGCGGAAACGGAGCACGCCCTGCACCTGATAACGCCCGGCCTGCGGCGGCGTGAACACCGCCAGCACCGCGCCCTGCGCCATCTCGGTGGCCGGTGCGTCGGCGTTGTGGTTCCAGTAAGCGGTCAGCCCGTCGCGGTCCACGGCGTAGTCATGCCGGATGAAATACCGCTGCTTGCCCTCACCGCGCTGCACCAGCCGATACAACCCGGGCCCCGTCTGTTCCAACGGCCGCCAGCGGTTTGGGGATGCGATGTCTTCGGCTTCGGACACGACGAAATACGACCACGCTTCGCGGGTCGGGCGGTTGAGCGCAGCATGGGTGGCGTCACCGTCGTCAAAGGCCGAGGCGGCCCAGAGGTCCGTGCCCCGTTGCCAAGAGTCGGCCGACGCGGACCAGCAGGGCCATGACAAGACGAGACATACGCAGAGGATTCGGCACATAGGCTTGATCGAACTCAGGGGTAATGAAGAAGGGTGTGGAGTGATGCGTCTCAGGCGTTCCCGGATACAACACGGAGCGCCCGGCACCGATCAGTCGTTGGCCGTTTTAGTCCACAGGCCGCGCGGTGCCGAGGGCGAAGTACTCCCCATAGTCCCGGTGCCAATGGTGTCTTCGGTCCGCAACGCGGCGGCGCTGCCGTCGGCCAGGCCCCAGGTGTTGGTGTTGTTGGTGTGCAGCGCGAGATAGTCGGTGGCGGGTGAGGTGGGGACGTACCCGTTGACCTCGTAGTTGGGGGCGGCGTAGCGGCGCTCGGTGCCGGTGGAGTGGGCGAAGCCGAAGTTGCCGAGGTTGCCGTCGACCGTGACGAAGAAGTCGGAAGGCGCGGCGATCCACAGCGCGGAGGTGTGCCGGCCGGGGCCTTCCGGGCGGTTGCGGGTGGGGTTGGTCTCACGCATCAGGCCGTCGCGGCTGCCGTTCTGCGCGCTGCGCTGCGCGTTCATGGCATAGGACATGTTGTTGGGGACCAGCGGGTCATTGGCGTCCTGTTCGTCGGACGGGCAATGGAATATGTCCAGGAGTCCAGAAATCCTGATGACATCCGCGTTGCCCCGTGGGTATCGGATGCCGGACCCGAGGTAGCCCGCGACGGCTTCGCCCCAGGTGAAGCCGCGGTTGAGGCTGGTCGCGTCGTTCTGAGCACCCGGGTAGTCGTTGATTTCAGCGGCGGTGTTGGGCACGTTCACCGCGGGATAAAAGCCCTCGTTGTCCGTGAGGTACGCGGCGAAGCCGATGCCCAGCTGGCGCTGATTCGATAGACACCCCGTGTTTCTCGCGGCATCACGGGCGGCGCTCAAGGCGGGGAGCAACAGGGCGATCAACAGGGCGATGATGCTGATGACCACCAACAGCTCGATGAGCGTGAAGGCGGCGCGGCGGCCGCGCGGGCGCAGTGCAGACATGAATCAGGTCCTCAGGGTGGGTTGAACCAGGAGGTGACGGCGGGCCATCGTGGGCTCGGCGGCCCGGCCATGGAGCAGATCGACCGCGGCTTCGCCGACCCGTTCGAGATGCAGGTCGATGGAGGCTGAAACCATGGTGCTTAGGATCGCGTCGTTGTTACACCCCAAGATGTGGACGTCCCGGTCAGGGACCAGGCCGTGCCGTGTGGCGATCTGACGCACATGCGCAGCCACTTCGTCGCTGTTGGCGAAGATTCCGAACGGGGTGTCCGCCTGCGCGAAGATCGGTTGCAGGCCTTTTTCCAGTCCATTCAGATCGAGTTGACGATCGAGCCGGCCGCCATCGGCGTTTGCGGTGTTCGCGATCGACTGGATATGGATGGATGACGCGGCCTGCGGAAAGAAACCCTCCGACGCTTCGAGGAAAGCCCGTGCCCGATCGCCATCCTGCGGGGCCACGACATACGTCTGCTCAACGCCCCGCTGGCGGAGGTATTCGCAGGCCAGCTTCGCCACGGCGGGGTGGTCGTAGTCGGCATGATCGATGCCGGGCAGGGGGCGTCCCAAGGCGGTCACGACACAACGCTCGGACAAGTCCCAACGCTTGGCCCAAGCGGGCGAGCACCCCAGGAATAAGACCGCGCCCTGCCCGCGGTGGAGCTCGAACTTGTCTAGCGACTCAGGGTCGGGTAACGCGGTGAGTTGGCACGACACCCGGCGCTCGGCGCACGCCCGTTCGACGCCATGCACCAGGTTCATATAGATCGGGTGCCGGGAAACCGACCCGAACGTGTGGCCCACCACAATCAGTTTGATCCTCGTGAGCAAGCGGTCCGCCTTGATCGTGCCCGATCGTCTGCGTGGTCGCGGCGTGTAGTCCAGCCGCTTCATCTCCGCCAGAACACGCCGACGACGCGCGTCCCCCACCGGCCGATCCTTCAACACATTGGCGACGGTGCCGGTTGAAACTCCCGCGGCCTCAGCGATGTCGGCAATGGTGGTCATAGGCGAAGAACCGTGGTTGACTCAAACCCGGACGAGCTTAATCGACCGCTTACCCGTGGCCTGCGTCCATCGAAAACGGCCAGCTCCACGGTGAAGCGGAGGGCCGCAAAGCCTCCACCTACCGCCGACGCCGGAAGCCCACGGCTAACCCACCCAGCATCACCAATCCCAACGAGCCCGGCTCGGGAATCACGGTCAGTGTGAATTGAGTGCCTGACCCGGACGTGTCGTAGTTGGCGGTGAAATCGACGCCGCCTGCCGTGATGACGTCCCCGTCGGCAATGCCGGCGAAGCCGCCAAGCCCCGTGAAGCTGCCGTCTGCATCGATCACGACAAACTTCGTTCCGGCAACCGGCACGAAGCTGCCGTCGACATTGAGATTGAAGGCGGCAGATCCAGGCGTGGTGCCCGCAAAGTCAAGGACAACATCCCCGCCGACATTAATCGTGCTCAAGCCCGTATCGGTGATCGTTACGGAGAGGCTGGAACTGCCCGCGCCGGCGGGCGCGATCGAGAAGTCGCCTCCAATATTGATGTCCAGCAGCCCGCCCGTGACGGACATATTCCCCGAGCCGTTGAACTGCCCCAGCGTCAGCTGGTTGGCGATCTGGACGCTCCCGCTGCCCGAGAGGTTGAAGAAGCCGGTCTCGCCGGAGCGTGCCGCGATACCGACGAAGTCGTTGACGATAAGAGAGGGGGCGTTCAATGCGTCGCCGCCGAAGTTGTAGGTGCCCGTGTTGCCCGTGCCCGTGCTGGTGGGATTGGCAGCCGCGGCGATCAAGAGTCGGCGCGATCCGGAGCCGCCCCCGATGTTGACCGTCCCAGCGGTGTGATTCACGACACCACTGAAGTTGCTCCCGGTAGCGTCACTGCCCACATTGATCGCGCTAAAGGGGTTGGTGAGGTTGGCCGCAATGTTGAGTACGGGTGCAGCCCCGCCGGTGCCGCTGACCAGGGTATTCCGGCTGAAGCCGGGCGCGTTCAGGTTTACCACCGCGCCCGCCAGATCGATCGTTGCGTTGTTGGTTCCGTTACTGAGCGGCAGGCCGTTGGACCAGTTGCCCACCGTGTTCCAGTTGTCGTCGCTGACATCGGCTCCGGTCCAAAACGTGGCCCCTGCCGCTGATGACGCAAATGCGGTGGATGCCAAGAGGCACGAAACGCTGATCAAGCTGCTTGTTTTCATAATGAACATCCTCCAAAAAGAGCTAGATTCACGGCAAAATGGGGCGAGAAGCCGAGCCAATTCGGCTTATTCGTGAGCTCTGCCGTCGTGCAGACTAGCCGCGAGGACCGTTTTATGCAATATTATTCAATATGAATTCGAGATTTTTGGGTTTCAGCGGCATCCTGCTCGAGTCCCTGGGTCTCCTGCGCCCGCTCGATTCCCGTTGGCTTCGAGCATCCAGCCCCCTGCCCGCCGTCTTATGAAAAGCCCGCCATCGAGCCTGATCTGCGTCAGCCCGCAGTACCGTGACGACGTCTACCCGCCGGACCTCACGGCTCGGATCGCCGAACTCACTAACCTGCTCTACGCCCCGCTGGGCCCCGAAGAGCTCATCAAGCCTTGTGAAACACTGGGCAGGTGTCAGGTCTTGTTTGCGGGCTGGGGCATGCCGGCCCTTGATCAAGACCTCCTTGACAAAATGCCGCAGCTCGAGCTGGTTCTGTACGCCGCCGGATCCACCGAACACCTCATCACGCCCGCCTCCCGAGACCGGGGGTTGAGGGTCTGTGCAACCCCCGACATCAATGCGATCCCGGTCGTGGAATACACGGTTGCTCAGGTCTTGTTCGGGCTCAAGCTTGGCTGGCAGCACGTCAGAACGACCCGGCAGACACGCCGCTGGGAAAGGCTCGAGGGTATACCGGGTGCGTTCGGCGGAACGGTAGGGCTGATCTCACTGGGTGCAATCGGCAGGCGGGTAGCGGACGCCTTGAGGTCATTCGGCGTCAAGATCTTGGCGTACGACCCTCATGCCGCGCCCGCCGACGCCGAAGCCTTGGGGCTCACCCTCGTCGGACTTGACGAGGTGTTTCGTGGCTCCCACGTGGTGTCCGTCCACACCCCGCTCAGAATCGAGACGCGCGGCATGATCCAGGAGAGCCACATCCGTTGTTTGCCACAGCAAGCGACGCTGATCAATACCAGCCGGGGAGGGGTCATTGATCAGCCGGGGTTGGTCCGCACTCTGGCTAATCGCCCTGATCTGACCGCAGTCCTTGACGTTCTCGATCCGGAACCCCCGCCACGGGATGATCCGATCTGGGATCTCGACAATGTGATTTTGACTCCACACATCGCCGGATCCATGGGGGCTGAGTGCAAACGGATGGGTGAAGCCATGATTGACGAATACATTCGCTTTATGCAGGAAGAAGATCTGTGGTACGAGGCTAAATAGCCTGCGCATAAGACAGGCAGTCTATGACGCACAGTCTCGACGGATGCTCGTCTATCGCCTGAGGTCTGCAGCATCACAATGTATGTGTCGAACCACAAGTGTTCTTAGACGATGTGCGAGAGATCTATGCTTGACTTTATGGACTCCAGCCAATCTACCGAAGAGCCGGCTATCAATAAGCGTAGGGGGTAAAGACAAGCGTAAGGGTTAAAGACAAACTGTCACATCTTTGGAATGCCGCAGGCATCTTATACGGTCAGATTCTGTCTTTGATCAACACCTCTTGGTCCCACAAGGTGTCTTGTAGGCTGAACAAGGGGATTATCTACTTGCCAGTCAAACCAGGGAGATGATCCTTGCTTGAATATCGTGGTTAAGACTAACAGTCGATGTTTAATTCGCCGGTCGTTTTTTAGTGGCGGTAGAGCCTGTTGTGCATTTTGGATCTTGCGTACTCTGGAGCAATGGCGAGCAAGCCTTAGCCCAGTGACGTGAGCGACAGCGAGCGGGCGTTCGTCGCGCGATACTTCACCTTCATGCGTGAAGACGCCGCACAGCGAGAATCTCTGCTCCGCGCGCTGTTCAACAGCCTGCGTTGGATCGCAGAACCGGCAGCCTATGGCGGTGCCTCACGCATGACTTCCCGCTTTGGCAGACCGTTAACCGGCAAATCCAGCGATGGATGAACCTCTACCTGTTCCTGCTGTTCGCCGAAGATCTGCGTCGGTTCTCGCGAGAATTCGGCGGCCGGGAGACCAAGCCCACCGCGGCCATCCTCGATCGCCGTACCCTCCGCAGTACACCAGAAAGTGGTAGCTGCGCCAGCTAAGGCACACGCGCACGCAAGCACTGCAGTAGGCTCCATCTCGCCGTGGATACCTTCGGCATCGCTTGGTGCTGACCGTGACGCCGGAACGAGGGCGATCGAAAACCCGTCGGCGGGCGGACCCGGCAGGTCTGCTAGGCGACCAATGAGCAAGTGGTATAGGCCTCCACTGGCGACTAGGCCGCAGTGGAGTGAGGTGTTCGTGCCGAAAGGTTCTATAGGGCACAATGGCCCGATCCACCCTGCGAACGGCCAGAGCTTCGCCTGTGGTTCAAGCGTCGCGTTGCTGCCGGCGGATCACGACGAAGATGGACATCGCAAGCAGGGATAGTGTTGTGGGCTCGGGGATGGCCTCAAAATCGACGGTCCACACCTGAGCGATGTTGTCGCCCGTTCCGTTGTCGCCGCCGGTGGTCACGAATCGCACGCCGAGGTTATCGAGGCTGTAACTGCGATCCCACATCATCTGTACTTGTTGGATGTCGTGATCCAGGCCCGGGATCTCAAAATGCTCCCAGGTCAGGCCGAGGTCGGTGCTTCGGTGAATACTGTCGTCATAGACGAACGCAATGGAACCGTCGAGCAGGGCAATATAATTGGCGTTCTTTTGCAGTAACCAATCGGAGCTGGAAAGCGGTTGCTGCTCGATCCACGAGTTGGCGTCTTTGTCATAGATATAGAGCCGGTGCTCTTGATCGTTCGCGTTGAAGCTCCCTCCGCGGGCGTAGATCGCGCCGACGATCGGTGTGCCGTCGGGCAGGCTTGAGACGTGGACGGTCGCCAGCAGGCCCGCGGTCGGGTCGTAGGTGCCGTTGAAGGATCGCAGCCCCACGCTCTCTGCAACGAAGCCGAACTCCGGGTTGAACGGGCCGTTGATCCCGGTTTTGAGCGTGAGCGGATCGGTGATCACGGTGCCGTCCGCCGTCTTGAACGTCTGCCCGCCATCGTCGGACACCATGTACCCGACATGGCTGGCGTAGGGGAAACGCCGGCCATCGTAGACGGGGAAAGCGACATGGATTCGACCGTCGGCGTCTGTGCTGGTGCTGCTACGCCAGGACTGGTACCAAAATGCGGGGTCGTCTTGGTTCGTTCCGAAGTTGAACTCGTCGCGGGCCGCATAAGGGGTGTATGCAATAGTCTTGGTGTTCCAGTTGCTTGCGAAGACCCGCTCGCCGGTAGTCGGCAGCGCTTCGACATGGTTTCCCTTCATCACCCAGTCGCCCGTGGTGGTGTTGTACACCTGCATGCCCAGGCCGGTGCCGCCAGGCCGACTCGCAAAGTTGTTGCGGTCAATCTCTTGGCGGTTGGTCATGACCAATTCGCCAGTACTCAGCTGTTGCATGACGGCGTAGGTGGGTCGAAAGTTGTCCAGGCCGTAACTGGCGTCGGGATTGCCGTTGGCGTGGTTGCTCCAGCGAAATCCCTGGGAGAGGTCGCCGACCGCATGGCTTCGGTAGTGGTTCCACCGGGCGCGGTTGTCGGATCCGTTGTGCTGGCCCACCGCGAGATGGACTCGGCCGTCCTGGTCGAGCCCCAGTGAAGGCTGGTGGTGGGTATTCGTAAAGTCGACGGATGCGTCGTAAACCGCGGACGTTAGGCTGCCGGCGGTGTCATACCGATAGAGCCGGGCCTTGGCGTTGTTCGTGGCGTCGCCGGTTTCCTGGGGGCTGATTACGGTGAGGTAGATGTCGCCCGCGTTGGCCGCGTCATTGAAGCCGCGGTGGGTGGCGAGTGGCGTCGTGACCGAGATGCCTGCCATGCTGCGATGTACTGGGACCTCAAAGTGTTTGATGGCATTAATGCCGGTCACTTCGAGTGGTTCGGCGGCGAGCGGAATGGCTGCTAACGCTGTCGCAGTCAGAGCTGTTTTTGCCAGGAGATGGGTATGCATAGAAATGGAAGGTTCTTGAGCGAGAGTGATGGGGGCAAGGAGAGAGAATCTTGTGGAGGTGATGGGAGGCAGCCAGCCGGCAGGGTTATGAGTTTCGCTATCGCCGGAGCCAGGCTTAGCAGAAGGCATTTCTTAGCGACGATTTTTGAGGCGTCGACTGGCTCTTGGCCTTATCCGGGTGACTGGGGGGGGGCTTGCTGCCTCGATACCTGCATCCCTTAGTCATCCGACGAGCTCTACAACGCTTGCGGGTATAGAGGCCGAACCGATGGAGCGAACGTCGTTACGGGGAAGAGCCGGCGCGGGGTTGATCCCGAGCCGGCTGGGGGTGTTTTGTATTTAGCCGCGTCGCCGTCGTGCGGCGACGAGTGCGAAGCCGCAGGCGAGTAGGGCGATGGAGCCGGGCTCGGGGATGACCGCGTCGGCGGTCACGCTCTCGTAGGTCGTGCCGAGTCGGAACTCGTCGAAGAACGCCGGGGTGCCATTGTTGTTAGCCGGGTCGCCCTGGAGGACGGTGATGCCGGTGAGCGAGCCGGAGAGGGCGGCGCCTGCCGAGCTAACAATGAACGACTCGGGGCCGATGGGGTCGCTCTCGCCAAGGACGTTGAGAGACAGCACGTCGTTGCCGGCGGCCGACTTGGTGAACTTACCGATCACGAAGTAGGACGAACCGGGGGTGAAAGCCCCGCCGCCGGCGGAACTGAACGTGCCGCTGCCGGCGGTCGCAGCGATGTTGTTGCTGAAGAACCTGGCGAAGACCGGGTCGGACAGGCCGGTGAACTGGATGTTGGAGCTTGTGGTGGTGGAAGGCCGGTAGACGAAGCTGAAGTAGAGGCTGCCATCGAGGCTCAGGTTGACCGCATCGGCGATGTCGGCATTCGTCAGATCGAAGCTACGAGTGGCGCCGAACGTGTTGTGATCCACGGCCAAGGAGCCGCCGATCGACGGGAAGGCGGGGTTGACCAGTGAGGTTGACGAGTAGGCGGCCGAGACGGTGGGGCCACCGCCGGTGATGCCCCAGGCGCCGCCCCAGCCGGTCCCGCCGGTGGTGCCATTGACGGTGGTGGTGGCGAGGCTGTCGTAGTCGAAGCCCTCGTAGACCAGCAGGCTGGCCCCGGCCTGGGATGTGGCTCCTGCGAGGAGCCCCGTGAGTGATAACGCTAACATTTTAGATCGCATGGCATACCTCCTAGTAGAGTGAAAAGAGTCAGGGAATCGGCTTAAACGTGACCCCGCGGTCAACGTGTCGGTACGGCACAGCCACCGCCGGCTGCGGCTCGTGGGGAGAAATCATTTTGGCCACCAACAGGTCGGCCGCAGCCCGTCCCACCCAGTAGGTGGGCATACGGACGTGGGTCAATTGAGCATCATGGGCGTTCGCCAGCTGGCCGATTGCGACCAAGGAAAGGTCTTCTGGCACGCGTAGGCCCGCCATCGCTGCGGCCACCATCGCGTTTTGCCAGACCCCTTCGATCACGATCAAAGCCGTCGGGCGATCGGCCCGCCGGAGCAGCGGGGCAATCGCTTCGGCACGGGCCCACGCGTTGTTGGCGTCGGCGTGGATCACCTCGGGCTTGAGGCCCGCGTCCAGCATGGCTTTTTCATATCCAGCCCGGCGATCAGGGCCACTGAAGTGGTCCGAATCCGTGTTGCCCAATAGGGCGATTCGACGGTGCCCACCCTCTAGTGCGAGCCGCGTCGCCGCTCCGGCCGCGAGTACTTCATCGGGATATGCCGCGTCAAACTCGGCCCTGTGATTCAAGAGCACGACCGGCATGTTGGCGCCGAGAATCGCTTTGTGGTTTCCGAGCGAGAGCGTCTGCTCGGCCTCTAGGATCATGCCATCTAACCGCCGTTCACGCAGCAGGGTTGGCGACGAATCCTGGTCCACCTCCACAACCGCGTAGCTGAGCGCGATGGATTGTTCATCCAGTCTGGACACGAGGCCTCGCACGAAAACGGACGAACCGGCGTTGACCCCTTCGGCCCGCTTTTTGGCGACAAAAAGCCCCGCTGAAGCGAACTTTCCCGTCGAGATCGCGCGGGCCGCCACATTGGGCTGATAGCCCATCGCGTCTGCCAGTTTCCGGATTTTTTGGGCCCGCACGGCGAACGAGGGACGGCTGTATTCCGTCTTGCTGTTCAGCACCCGCGACACCGTCATTGACGATACGCCAGCCGCCTCCGCGATGTCTTTAAGGGTAACCATACCTGGGCGAGTGAACCGGCCTGTTGACAAATGATAGCGCTAACATAAGAATGCTAAATCAGTCTTCGGGCTCTGTCAACGAGAAATCCCAACAAGTCGCAGCCCGTTGTCATCTCGCAGCTCCCGAGCATCACGTTCAGCCTCCCGGCCTTGCAGCATGTTTCCTCTTGAGTGTTCCAAACCCCGGTCCAGACAAGACGCCTCCCGCTCGGCGGTGGGCCTTCGCCGCCTCTCAGGTCGGATCTGCGGGGTGAGGAGAGCAAGATTTAGCGTCCGTGAGACGCATCGCCTGATCTCCCTCCCCGGCTCTGCCCTCGCCGCGGGCCGCATGGGGTCCGCGATGCGCCAATACATGATCGGGCTTAACTGTTGCCCTGAAATTGACTAACGCTGTCGCCATCGCGACGTCCATCACCGATTCCAAGTCACTTCTTTCTTTCAGCTAGCGAGTAACCCGTCATGAAAACTTCACGACAACGAAATGCGTTCTGGCTCTGCCTTTTCGTCTCGGCCATTGCGTGCTGGGGCTCGGAGACCTCGGCCGAGAACCTCGTTTCTAATGCCGGTTTCGATCAGGCTCGAAAAGGGATCCCCGTCGGGTGGAAGGTTGCAAGCCCGAACGGCGTGTCGGTTCGAAGGCAGGCAGGCGACGCCTACCTCGCGTTCGCCAATTCTCGGCCCGGACGCCAAGTCGTGGTTTCTCAAACTATCCCGCTGGATCCCACCTGGTCACGCCTACGCGTTTCGGCCAAGCTCCGGGCGAAAAACCTCAAGCCCGGTGAGCTCCACTGGCAGGTGGGGCGTGTGGCGGTGATCTATCTGGACGCGAGCGGGGGCGTCATCAAGTTTCAGAAGCCGCCTATGCTTCGGCAGGACCGGGACTGGGTCACGATTACCGAAGATCACGTGGTCCCTGAAGGGGCGGCGGCGGTGCGTCTTGAGCCGGGCCTGCACGGGGCGACTGGGCAGCTTGGTGTTGACCAGGTCAGCTTGGAAGTGATTGGCACGCAGCCCGCTGCGATGGAATCGACATGGGGCCAAGAGCCCGTGGTCTCAGACGGCCCGAAGCGGGCGTCGATCGTGCTCAATGGTCAGTGGCGTTTTGCGCCAGCCATTGCGGGGTGGTATGAGTCCATTCCCGAGGGCGAGGCGTGGGGCAAGGCGTGGGTTCCCGGTTCCTGGCACCGGCAGCCCGACTGGAAGCGTCCGGGCTGGTTGGAGGCGGGCACGGGGCAAGCGTGGGTCGAGTTCAAGAAAGCGCGCGGCCGGGTGGCTGCGGGTTGGTACGAGCGGCCGATCGAGATCCCGGCGTCTTGGGACGGCCGAGCCGTCGAAGTCGACTTCTGGCATGTCTCAACGGTGGCGGATGTTTTTGTGGACGGCCGGCGTGCGGGGCAAGCCCCGTTTGGTCAGGGCTCTGTTGATGTCACGCCGTTCGTTAAGCCTGGGCAATCGCACCGGCTGTCCATCCGGGTGGCCGCTATCCCGGATGCGTCGGACAAGCTGTTCCTGCAGGGCGAAAACCCCGAGCAGATCATCCGCCGCACCGGTGGATTGAGTGAGATGGGGATCACTGGAGACATCGAGCTCAAGAGCCGGCCAAACGGCGCACGCATTTCCGATGTCTTTGTGATGCCCTCGTTCCGCAACAGCACCGTTGCGTTGCGGGTTGAGCTGGCGGGGGTTGCCGAGCCTGGCCCAGTGACTTTCATCGCCAACATGCTCAACGAGGCGGGCGAAGTTGAACGCCGGTTCGAGGCGACCGGGCAGGCGGATTCGGAAGACCTGCAGGTGGTCGAGCTGAGCTTCGAATGGCCCGACGCACGGCTGTGGGACATCGGCCAGCCCAATCTCTACACGCTTTCGCTGCAGGCGGTTGGCCCCGATGGGCTGAACGACGACTACCGCCAACGCTTCGGCTTCCGTGAGTTCTGGATTGATGGAAAGGGGTTTGTCCTCAACGGCAAGCCGATCCGCCTGCGTCCGAGCCAGTTCCGGTCGCCTTTTGCCCACGTCGAGTCGATTGAACAAGTCATGCGGGACGCGATCGCGATGGGCTTCAACATGGTGCCGACGGACGGCCACTTGTCCGGCGCTTCGCCCAGCACGCACCTCGCGGCGGCGACTGCCGACGAGCTTGGCTTGATGGCTAAGGGATGGACCATCGGCATGGCGGCTTACGCGGTCGACGGATCGTGGTCTGACAGTGAGGTTCGGGCACGCTGGGAGCGCCGGATGTCCGCGTCCATGCGCCGCCTTCGCAACCACCCGTCGATCGTGATCTGGGCAACCAGTGCGAACACCTTTGCCCACGGCCAAGACCAGAACCCACGCTTCGTGGGCAACAGCAAGATGCTCGATGTCCGCGATGAACACCCGCGGTGGTGGACGCGGGCGGAGAAGGGGCTTGAGGCGCTCGACAGCATTCGGGCTGTGGACCCGACTCGCCCGGTCTACGCACACAGCGGTAGCTTTGTGGGCGATGTGCAGGTCGCCAACATGTACCTCAACCTGCTTCCGCTCCAGGAGCGTGAGGAATGGCTCAGCGCCTGGTCAGAATCCGGCGACCGCCCTTTCATGGCCGGTGAGTTCGGGCTCCCGCTGAACAACACATTCACGCGGGGCAAGGCCGGCGGGGGCTGGAGCTCACGCACAGTGGGCTCGTACAACAGCGAGCCAATGGTCACCGAATACGGTGCGATCTACTTTGGACCAGAGGCCTACGCGCAAGAGTCACCCAGGTATCGGCGGTGGATCCCTGAGGTCCATGCCGGGGGCGAGGTCTACACGCACGCCTTGCAAGAACCGGTGAACTATGACCCAGTGCTGCAGCGGATGACCGCGCTGTTTATCAGAAACACCTGGCGCAGCTGGCGGACGCTCGGCATGACCGGTGGCCTGGTTCCTTGGGCCGCGAACTCGTTCTTGGTTAAGCCTGCGGGTAGCGAATCCTTCACGCCGTTCGCCCCCGGACGCCGTGGCGAATGGGTGCCAAGCCTCCCCAAGAAGGAGTTTTTCATCATCTCACAGGAGCAATCGCAACTTCTGCCGGCTGCCCGAGCGCTTGTGGATCACAACGGGGAGACCCTGGCGTGGATCGCTGGCGAGGATGTCGAAGGCGACACCGGCGCGATCACCGACAAGAAGCACAACTTCAATGGTGGGGCTTCGCTGGGGAAGACCGCGGTCTTGATCCATGACGGCCGCAACACGGGCAGCTATAGCGTTAAGTGGTCGGTGCATGTTGACGGGCTTCGTATCGCGGAAGGGGGCGGAGAAGGCCGAATCGAGCCAGCCGAGAACGTTCGCCTTGCGATCAAGGCAGATCTGCCGCGCGTGGATTCGCGACAAGATGGCGAGATTCGCTTGGTGGCCGAGATCGCCGGCGTGAAGCACGAAGATCGGTTTGCGTTCCGTGTCTGGCCGGACACACGCTTGGCGCTCGCCCCTGAGTCGGCCGCCATTTATGTGATGGACGCGGTTGGCGATACCGCGGCGATGCTCGACGCCCTGGAAGTGCCATACACGAGCACGCCGACGGTCCCGGAGTCGGGCGTGCTCGTCCTTGGCCGCAAGACCATTACGTCAGCGGACGATCTGCCTGAAGGCCTGGAGGCGTTTGTTCGTGACGGCGGCCGACTGGTTGTGATGGGGCAGACCCCGGGCGTACTGAAGTCGGTCTGGGGTTTCCGGGTGAGCCCCCACGTGTCTCGCAGGGCGTTCCCGGTCGGTGCGGGTCACGCCATGACCGACGGCTTGGATCATGAGGACCTGCGCGATTGGGCGGGGACCGGCACGCTCATCGAGCCGCGCCCGGTCTACGCGGTGGATCCCAAGAGCGCAGACGTGCCTTATCAGCACGACAAGCCTTGGCACGGCTGGCGTTGGGGTAACCGTGGCAGTGTGAGCAGTGCCGCGGTGGAGAAGCCCCATATGTCCGGCTGGCGTCCCATTCTTCAGGGCGAGTTTGACCTTGCCTACAGCCCGCTGATGGAGCTGCGGCTTGGCCGCGGCGTGGCGGTGCTGTGCACCCTTGACCTCGAGGACCAGGCTGCTGCTGACCCTGCGGCGCAAGACGTGGCGACCCGGTTGATCGCATATGTCACGGCTCAGCGTGAGCGGGCCGTTCCCCAGCGGGGGATCCGTTGGGCTGGCGAGAAGGCCGATGCGCCGTCTTGGCTGACGATGGTTGGCCCCGTACTCTCGGAAGATGCGGTCAACAAGCCGCTTCTTGTCTTCGCGGCCGACAACCCCTCGGCGGCGAGCGGCGCAGAGTCTCACCTCGCGGCCGGTGGCGACGTGCTGCTGGTATCACGCCGCACGCCTGGGGCAGGCCCCTTCGGTATTCAATACCGCAACGCCCTCATCGATGGTCCGCGTGGCATTGCTGCGGATCCGCTTGCCGTTGGAATCAGCCAGTCAGAAACACGTTTCCGCGTCCCCACTGAGTGGACCCTTTTGGACGACGACAGCCTCGACGAAGTGCTGGTGACGGGTCTGCTCGGCATCAAGCGGGTGGGCAACGGCCGAGTCATCGCAATGCAGTGGGACCCGGACCGGTTCGACATCGACGCTCAGCCCTATTTCCGGTACACCCGTTGGCGGCACACCCGCGCGATCACGAACCTGCTGGCAAACCTCGGGGTCGAACTCATGGGCGACGCATGGTTCCTTGATCCTCGCGGCCGTCGTCGCGGTGAGGTCGCGCTCGGTGGAGACGGCTGGCGGATCGAACAGACCCTCCGCCTGGAACCCGCCAAGCGGATCAGTGAAGCACACGCCGACCCGGGCATCTCCAGCCGCGCGGTGCAGCTGCTGTGGCAATCGGCGGGCAGCTTCGGCGTGCCCGTGTCTATGCCCAACGCGATCGACCGGTCGGGCATGCCCGGTGCCGGCAGCGACGGTGAGTGGGTTGTCGGCCGTTCTTTCACGCTGTCTGAGCAAGCCGCGGAGCGTGACCACGTCATCGAGCTTGGGCCGCTCGATGACTTCGATACGGTCTTCATCAACGGACAGAAGATCGGCTCGACCGGCCTGGAGGCCGACGCGCACTGGTCGGTGCCTCGCCAGTACCGCGTGCCTGCGACGCTCTTGAAGGCCGGCGAAAACCAGCTGCGGATCCGTATCTTCGACCGCTTCGGTTCCGGCGGTGTGATGGCGAAGGACGCCTCCACGCTGCGGCTCATCGACGTGTCGCTGCTCGGCACCCACCGCGGCATGTATCACCCGGACTACCGCACGAAGTTTGACTACGGCGATGACCCTTACCGCTACTACCGGTGGTGAGTACGCGGACCTCGCGCTTGGATTAGACGATGACGCACCGAATCAATGCGTGTGGGCGGTCACACCAAGGAGCATCAGCGTCGCTTTAGTCTCAGGGATCGACTCGGCTCGGAACGCTCGGACACGCTTCTCGGGAGACGGGTTGACCAGCTCCAGTGTGTACAGATAACGCGGGTCTTTCAGCGGGTTGTCCTTGTCCGCGAGGAGTACATGCCGGGCGTGCGTTGATTCAAAATGGTGGAACAGCGGCCACCAGTCCTGGATCTCCGAGACCGCAACGAGCGGGTCGATCATGTCGGCCCCGGCGTTGCCAACATCGCCCCCAAGCACGTCGATGTTCATTGCGTGCGCACTGCCGTCTTCATAGACGAGCGTGTACTTGGCGATGGTCTCGCGGTTCGGTGCGTAGCCGCAGGCATGCAGAACGTAGATGGCTTGAGCCTTGGCCTCCACCGGCAGTTCAACAGTTCGAGGCAGCGGTCGGCCCGCGGTGTCGGTGAACTGATCGGAGAGCAGCATGACGCCGATGTCGCCATTGGAGTTCGGTGCCCCAACGACAAAAGGGACGCCGTGGAAGCTGTGCTTGCCAGGCTCGATCTGGTGCAGGTCGATCCCGATCCAGGCGTTGTCGCCGACAAGCGGACGGTTGGCGACGCCGGTCAGGTCGATGGGCGTAAAGGCATCGCCGTTCGCGTCTGCGAGGCGTGGGTAGGGCCGGGTCCAAGACGCACGGATCCGCGCCGCCACGCGGTCCGTGATTGCATTCAAGCCAATCTCGGCGACCTCTTTTTGGGGCCATGTTTCTCGTTGCAGCAGCGGGCTATCGTCGGCGAAGCTCAGCCCGTCGGTCGCTTCCCCGGCCATCATCGGGTCGGCGAAACGGTCGGTGAGTGACGTGCCGGTCAGCCGTTGCCAGGTGTCAAACGCGTAGCCGAGGCCAGCGACGTAGAAGGCGTCTTCCGGCGAGACGCTGAACCAGAGGTTGCCGTCGGTCGTTTTCGAGTCCCAGATGCTCTCACGCATCATGGCATTGATCAGCGGTGCCTCGGTGTTAATCGACGCGAAGACGTTGTTGATCAGCGTGACATCGGCGATCTCGACCACTCCTTCACGCCCGTCGAAGCGATCGATCCACCGTCGGCCGGGATTGTCGTAGTAGTCGATCTGTGCACGGCGGTTGTCGAAAACGATGCAGTTCTCGATCGTCGTATTGATCGTGTTGGCGAATTCGATCCCGTATTCGTTGCCGGTGATGACCGAGTTGCGCAGGGTGACGGGGCCGGGGTTGGCTTCGATGAAGATGCCGTGGCGCGCGTTGTTGATCGAGAGGAGGTTTTCCACGACGACGCGGCGGTGGTCGTAGTCGAGCCAGAGGCCGTGCGATTTGTTGCCCTCGACGTGCACATTGCGGAACAGCGCGTCGCGGATAGACAACGCCTTCATGCCCGCGGGGTCCCAGCCACGGAAGCCGGCCCAGTCGCCGCGCCAGTTATTGAACGACAGGTTGAGGTTCTCGGCGAGGACTTGCCGGCACTTGGTCATGCCGCCGCCGCTCAGGCCGTTGCGCAGGCTCGAGAAGTTGCGGAGCGTCAGGTGTTCGGTCTTGGCCATGCTGATGCCGCCACCGTTGTTCTCGCGAGTCGTAAAGTCCTCGATGGTCAGGTCGTGGTTATCCCAGAGCGTGATGTTCCATCGGGCGGGCCCGTTGGCCGTGCCTTCGACGGTTAGGCCTTTCAGGGTGACGTTGCGTCGACCAATGACCTGAAGCATCAGCCATCGCTGGGCAACCTCGGGCTCGATCTCGCCCGGTGTCTGGCCCTCAGGCAAGTGGAGCCAGAGCTTGTCTTCCGTCTCATCGACGAAGTACCGACCTTCTTCGAGCTCGGCCCGGTCGAGCACCTGCCGAAAGATCTCGCCCCGCGCACGGACCATCTCGTAGCGGCGGGCTAACGGCTTCATGCGTTGCTGATCCCCCATCTTCAGGTCGCCCCACGGGTCGGCGGCCGTTCCCCAGTCGTGGGGCCAGGCATGCCAGAACAGCCCCGGCGTCTCGGCGTCGGCCTGCCAGCCATCGACCCACGTGTCCGACCCGGTGAACACCACGCCGCGACCGTTGACATCACGGACGCCTTCGATGATCAGCGGTGCATCGGTGTCCCGAGTCTTAACCCAGCCGGGCAGCAGCAAAGGCTCGCGGTACACGCCGGGGTGCAGCAGCAGGCGAGTGCCGATGTTGGCTCGCTTGCTGTCGTCCGCGGCTTTGACCGCAGCCTTGACGGTTCTGAACGGGCGGTCACGCTCGCCAGTGCCCTGATCCGTCGCCTGTAGATGCCATGGGTTCACGTGGACGACACGGCCGATGCCCTGGTTCCAGGTGACGGCGGGTGCGACATAGTTGGGATTGTCCCGTTGTAGGTTGCGGGCTTGATCCGCTTCGTAGTCAGAGATGACCGCTTCGTTGACCGCTTGGTTTGGCGGGACCACGTCTTCCGCATGCGTCGGAGTAAGCGATGTAAACGGGATGGCGAAAGCCAAAGCGAAATGAGTTACAAGGCGATTCTTAAACATCACAGGCTCCAAGGGAAACAGCAAGACGGGGAAGAGGTCACTAACGAATCGCTCGGCCGTTTGCATCGTTTAAGGGGCGGTCCCGCGAGATATTACATATCAAAGAGCCAGAGGGAAGCGGCTACCACTGATATAGCATTACCTCGAATTGCAGTGAGTAAATATGACCGTACGGGCAGATTCAAAATTGACCTGTGGGTAAGTTTCGTAATTTATTTCTAGTACTGATTTTGGGCTGCCGGGCCGCGAAAAAGGTCGAGTATTGGCAAGCCTGTTGCGAGGCCGTTCGCCCTGAGGAGAAAAGCTTGAGAAAGGTGTAGTGTTCTCGTAGCTCAGTCAAGCCAGCCCCAGCCCTGCTGCTGCATCGGGTCGGATCGCGTACGACCTCGAGCTTATATGGACCGGATCCAACGACGGTCGTTGTGTGGGCCTGAGTGGGTGGTGCATCAGCGATGTTGTGCGGTTCGCACCCCCATTCCGGGCCTTCGTTTGGCCTCGTTTTCTGCCGCTTCTCCGAGTTCGAAGTCGGGCTTCATGTGTTCGTTAGTAATTACTGATATTAGGTTTAAATAGTCTTGAGCTAGCTCGAGAGCGAACCATACAGAGCCTATGCAGCCCTTGACTTTACTTGGCCTTAAAAGTAAACTAAAATTTTAGTTCAAGTTTAGTTTCTTCGCTTTATTATCTGTTCTGGACCATGGCTTATGCCTGAATGCGTGCTGCTGCGTCACCCCGTGGAGGATGGCTTGTCCCGTGCGCCATTCCTGTGTGTGTTGGCGGTCGCACTCGTTTTGAGCGCGCTGGTGGTTGGGTCGGCAAGCGCGTCGTCTGCTCCAAGTGGTGTCTTGGCTATCCCCGGCTATTCGGGTTGGGTCGAGTGGAGCCCTAAGCCGCGCGGGAATGTATCGCCATTCCGTGCCGTGAACGACCGTTTGCTTATTGAAAGGGCTCCTAAGTCGTTCCGCGCGTACCGGACTCCGGAGCCACTTGCCGGGCATCTCGACATCCGGATGCCGCTGCCGGCGTTTAATGGTCAGGCGGCTGGTTTGGTCTTGATTGTTGAGACCGAAGGCGAGCCCGATGGCGGGAGCTATATACGGCTCGAGCGGACGCTGGTCGATGGTCAGCTAGTCGTCAGGATGCGGGGCCGATGGCAGGGTCAGAAGCTGGAGATCCCGCCGCTAAATCTCCAAGACAGCAAGCTCGAGGGCGATCCGGACCGGCTCGGTCTTGACTTGGCGGAGGGTGTTATCCGACTGCGGAACGATACCCCTGAACTGCGGGTGATCCGGAACCAGGCGGGTGGTGCCTTGCACTTGCAGTTTGCGGACCGGCGTGAGATCGACGGCCGATGGGTAACCGGTTGGACGGAGCTGCCCACGCTGCCGCTGTCGGCCGATACCGCGTTCTATCTTGGCGTCTACGGCCAGCGGGTGAAGGGTGTGAAGGCCGAGCCGATGAGCTTTGAGCTGCCGCGCGTTGTTGCGATGCCGGCGGCGGATCGCGACGACTCGCAGACGGGTTTCGCGGCGAAGGCTCGGCCGTACACCTGGGCGGGCTATACGGGGGATGCGGTGGTGGTGACGTTCGATGAGCGGGCGTCTCACTCGGATACAAAGTTCGTGTTCTGGTCCGAGGCCAACTACGTGCCGTGGTGGCACCTCGACGACCGGTCCGCGGTGAGCTACGAGTTCGTCGAGATTTGGGGCGGGGACACGGTGGGGTGCAACGAGCCGATGTCCGACCACCTGCTGCGGTACAGCACGGCAAGGGTCGTGGAGTCCAACGCGGCCCAGGTCGTGGTGGAGTGGGATTATGTGCTGATCGACAGCGCGTACCGCTGGTGGAACAACCACCCGACGATCCGCCCGACGGTCAAGGAGGTCTTCACGTTCTACCCCGACGGCACGGGCGTGCGGAAAGTGGTTTATAGCCCGCCGTTAGAAGACCACGAGACGTTCCACAAGTGGGGGCACGAGCTGGCCGAGCTCATGGTCGCCACGGGCGGGGGCGTGCGCACCCACGACTACCTGAGGCAGCGGGCGCTGAGCGTCTTCGGCCTCGAAGACGACGAACGCGAGGACTACACCTGGGACCTCGCCGGCTATGACAACGTCGATCAGTGGCGGCACAACTCCGATGCCTGGTCGGCGGTCATCACCCGCGCGAACATGCGGGAGCCTTGGCCGAGCCCGTACATCGCGTTCCCTCAGGAGGCGCGGTGGGACGCGTTGCTGAACCCGACGGCTCCGCTGAAGTTCGGGAGCGACTGGGAGCTGCGCAGCCGATCGAAGAGCCCGGAGCTGTTGAGCCCCGAGGGGCTGCTCGACTTCGGTGGGTTCTCGCATTGGCCGGTGATGAAGCAGCCGTATGACAACCGTGAATGGATCGGTGCGGAGTACCTGCGGGAGCCGAAGCATGTCGCGTTGATCTCGGTGACCACGGGGCAGGCGGGCGAGGTTTGGCCGGTCGGGCCTAAGCAGCGGACGTACGCGATGCTGGTGGGCCTGACGGGTGCGGACGACGATGCGGCCGCGCGGGCCGAGGTGAAGTCGTGGCTGGCGGAGGTGGCGATCAAGCCTGCGAGCCCAGGTGTGTCGTATGTGGGTCCGGCGCCTTACGAGCGTGGGCTGCGTTTGGCGGCCGGCCGCGCGGTGCGTGAAGTCGCGTTCGAGATCAGCGCGTCCGAGCCGCTGATCAATCCGGTGTTTCTGATCGACGGCTGGGCGCCGGGCTCGGTCTGCGTTTCGATCGATGGCGAGCGGCTTGCCGCTCATGCGTTCCGGCACGCGGTGGCTGGTGGGGGAAGTGTGGTCTGGCTCGAGCGTCGGCTTGACCGGCCGAGTCACATCAAGGTTGAACTCTTAGACGATCCCAAGGAGTAGCGATTATGTTCAGGCATCTAGCGTCCGTGTTGTCATTGCTGTTGTTGGCGGGGTGTGCGTTTGCGCAGGACGCACCGCCCGCCCAACCGGCCGGTGATGATCGGCCCAACATCGTCATCATCATGGCGGACGATCTCGGCTACGCCGACCTCAGCTGCTACGGCAACGACCGGTACCAGACGCCGCACCTCGACGCGATGGCGGCGGGCGGGATGCGCTTCACCGACTTCCACTCCAACGGCTCGGTGTGCAGCCCGACCCGTGCGGCCCTGCTGACCGGCCGATACCAGCAGCGCAGCGGCCTCTCGGCGGTCGTCAAGTCCAGCCCCAAGCACTGGACCCACAACCATGGCCTCCAGCTCTCGGAGTTCACCATCGCCGACGCGATGAAACAGGCCGGCTACCGGACGGGCCTGATCGGTAAGTGGCACCTGGGCTACAAGCCCCAATACAACCCGATCCACCAGGGCTTCGATGTGTTCCGCGGCTACATCAGCGGCAACATCGACTTCCACTCACATGTCGATGAAGCCAACACGCTCGATTGGTGGAACCAGGATCGGATCGAAGACGAGCCCGGCTACGTCACCGACCTGATCAACAAGCACGCGGTCCATTTTGTGAAGGCGAATAAGGACGCGCCGTTCTTTCTTTACATCGCGCATCAATCGCCGCACTACCCGTATCAAGGCCCGAACGATGCCGTGCTGCGGACGGTCGACGGGATGAAGAAGCGGGCCCCGGAGAAACAGATCCCGCGGGCTTACCGCGAGATGATGGAGTCGATGGACCGCGGGGTGGGCGAGCTGCTTCGGGTGCTCAAGGAGGAGGGGCTCGCGGAAAACACGCTGGTGTTCTTTGTGTCGGACAACGGCCCGACGAAGCACGGCAACAAGGGATCGCTGCGGGCGCGCAAGGGCCATGTCTTCGAGGGGGGCCACCGTGTGCCGGGGATCGCGTACTGGCCCGGTCGGATCGAGCCTGGTGTCGAGTCGGATGCCCTGGTGATGACGTTCGACCTGATGCCGACAGCGATGGCGCTCGCTGGGGTTGAGACGCCCGACGGGCTCACGCTGGATGGGCAGGACCTGCTGCCGCTTCTGGAGGGGAGGGCTCAGGCCGAGCCGCGGGTTGTGTTCTGGGGCCAGAAGGCGCGTTGGGCGATGCGTGACGGGCCGTGGAAGTTTGTCCGGGTCACCGACAACAACAAGCTGCGGGAGTATCTGTTTCACCTCGGCAACGACCTGTCGGAGGCAAACGATCTCTCGGCCGATGAGCCGTCGCGTGCCGACCAGATGCGTGAAGCTCTAGACCGGTGGATCGAAGAGGTTGAAGTAGGTGCGACGGTGCAGCCGGACAACCCCGGAGCGATCTGGAAGAAGTAGGGACGGCCGCGGCGATCGCCCGGCTTACTTCTCCCAGCGGTAGCGATCCGCGTCGGGCGGCATCGCGTCGAGCGCGGCCTTGAGCAGGTCGAACGACCCTTGCGCTTCAGGGCTATCGTCGGGTGACGCCGGCTTGGGCCGGTAGCGATCGGCGAGGTCGATGAACCGGCCGTCGCCGTAGAGCATGAACCGGCGATCCCGGACGAAGCGTCGGTCCTTGAACGCGGCGTGCGCCCACGCCCGGGGCTGCGGTGCAGGCTGGCCGATCACCTGTGGGGCGAAGCTGACGCCGTCGACTTCGCCCGGCTTCAGGGTGCCGCCGGCGAGCTCGACCAGGGTGGGCTTGAAGTCGGAGAAGTCCACGAGGTCATCGAGGACCGTGCCCTGGGGGCTGCGCGTCGGCCAACGCGCGATCAACGGCACGCGGCAGCCCGTCTCGCCGAGGTTCTGCTTACCGCCCTTGATCGTGAGCTTGCCCCGCTCGTCCTCAAGCTCGGAGTAGACCTGGTACGGCGTGCCGTTGTCGCCGGTCACGATCACGACGGTGTTTTCGTAGACGCCAAGCTCTTGGAGCTTGTCGATGACCCGGCCGATCCGGTTGTCCGCGGTGCTCACCATATGGGGAAAATAGGTGGCCGCGCCGGCCTCAGACTTCGCCGTGTTCTTGTACTTGCGGTCCTTCTTCTTGGCGGCCCGGTCTTGCTTCTTAATGCGGTCCATCTCGGCGAGCGGGTCGCCTTCGAAGTCGGACGTGGGATGGAACCCGGCGTGGACGAGCAGCATGGGGTAGTAGACGAAAAAGGGGCCGTCCTTCTTACGCTCCATGAACTCGAGCAAGAAGTCGTTGATCACGTCTGGGCCGTAGTCGTCGGCCTGGGCGTCGAACAGCTCGCCGTTCTTGAGGATCTTGGGCTCCCAGTAGCGGCTCTGGTAGCGGTTTTCATAGATCCAGGTCCACATCGCGTGCTCGTTGAAGCCCATCTGTGCGAGGTGATCAGGGCGTTTGTCGAGCCGGGCGAGCTGCCACTTCCCGCCGACGGCGGTGGCGTAGCCCAGCTCTTGGAGTCGGAGTGCGAAGCTGCCGACCTGCGGGTTGACGTAGTCGTTGTTGGACTCTTCGGCCTTGAGGTTGATGAAGCCGGACCACCCGGTGCGGTACGGGTACTTGCCGCTCATGATCTGGACGCGCGACGGCGTGCAGGCGGGCGAGGCGTAGCAGTTGTTGAACCGCACGCCGGTTTCGGCGAGCTGATCGATGCGGGGGGTGGCGTAGCTGGTGCCGCCGTACGCGCCGATCGCTTCGGCGCCAATGTCATCGATCATGATGAGGACGATATTGGGCGGCGTCTGCGCGGCGGGCTCGGCCTCAACGATCGTTGAGCAGGCCGCCAGAAGCGGAAACGCCAGGCAGAAAAGGGTCCATCGCAGCCGTGACCGATCGTTCGGCATGGGTCGCCTCCTTGGGTTCAATAGGTGTCGAACAGGCTCTGAACGGTGAGGCCTTCGCGGAACGCGTCGGCCGAGAGTTTTTGCTTGGGGGTGGCCGTGAGGGTGGCGGGGTGGCCGGGTCGCAGGTGCAGGAAGTTGTCGCTGCAGCGCAGGTCGGCGGTCTCGTGGTTGACCCATGCCCACAGGGCGGTGGACTTGGCCTTGAGGGTGAGCTTGAAACGGCCATCCTTGTAGGCCTTGATCGCCGTGGTGATGTTCGGATCGCGCAGAGGGATCTGCTTCGGTCGGGCCAACGGCAGGGTGTGGGACGACACGGTCTGGCCGTCCACCTCGAAACGCTGCCAGAGGATCAGCTCGTTGAGGTTGTGCCCGTCTTTAGCGGCCTGCAGGTCCAGGGTGTGGACGTGCTGCGAGGTGCGTGGCCCGACGCGGACGCGCCTGCTGCCCGTGGTGACGGTGCGGCCGTCGAGGCGGGCGATATCCCAGTGCAGCGTGCCGGCGGTCTTCTCGCCGAGGTCGCTGGTGAGATGCAGCTCGGCGTGCTGCATCTTCTCGTCCTCGACCGCGGTGACCATGAGCGGGGCGAAGATGCGCTTGCAGACGTAGTGCAGCGCTTTCCATCGGCCGAGGTAGTCGATCGACGACCAGCTCGCGCCGGGCCAGCAGTCGTTGAGCTGCCAGTAGATGGCACCCATGGTGCGGGGCATGGACCGCCGCCAGTGTTCGACGCCGACCTGCACGCACCAGGCTTGGACGAGCTGGGTGAGCCAGAGGCTGTGGTCGAAGGTGCTGGGCATGCGGAACCAGCGGGCCAGGTCGTGGAGGATCTGCCCGGTGCCGGCGCTGCTGCGTTGGCGTTGGTCCATCGCGACCGAGGTCAGGTTGAGGTCGCCTTCGGTTTCGGACAGGCAGGGGCGGATGGTCTTGGGTTCGGGGAAGCTCTGGAACCCGAACTCGCTGATGAAGCGGGGCTGGGTTTCGCGGAACCATGCGAAGTCTTCGCCGTGGTGCCAGACCCCCCAGACGTGGTTATCACCGCAGTGCTCGGCTTGGACGTCTTCGCGTTTGCCCAGCGGCTTGTGCGGGCTGCAGGGCCAGTAGTCGGTCTCGGGGCAGTGTTTCGCGCAGAGCTTGGGGAGGATTTTGTCGAACAGTGGCTTGTACTGCTGCCAGCTCATCTTCCCGTCGCCGGGCTCGTCGGCGATGTTTAGCCACTCGAGCTCGTTGTTCCCACACCACAAGGCCAGCGATGCGTGGTGGCGTAGCCGACGCAGGTTGTCTTCCGCCTCGCGCTGGACGTTCTCGAGGAAGTGGCGGTCGTGCGTGGGGTAGGGCGAGCAGGCGAACATGAAGTCCTGCCAGACGCAGAGCCCCAGCTCATCGCAGAGATCGAAAAAGCGGTCGTCTTCGTAGATGCCGCCGCCCCAGACGCGGATCATGTTCATGTTCGCATCGACCGCGCTCTGCAGCAGGTCGCTCATCTGTTCGTCGGGGACCCGGGTCAGGAACACATCCGCGGGGATCCAGTTGGCCCCCTTGGCGAAGAACGGGATGCCGTTGGCTTCGAACTGGAACGACTCGCCCCATTCGTCGGCATGCCGGCCCAGCCGGAGGGTGCGGAGGCCGATGCGCTTGGTCACGCGGTCGAGCGGTTCCCCAAAGCTATCGAGCAGCACCGCCTCCAGGTCGTACAAGGGCTGGCCGCCCATGCCCGCGGGCCACCAGAGCTCGGGTTTCTCGACCAGCAACTCCGCATGGAGCCTTTTGCCCTTGCCCGACACCTCAGCCTTTGCGATCTTCTGCCCGTTGCGTTTCAGCTCGACGATCGCGTCGCATCGCTTGCCGGTGTGCCGTTCGAGCTCGAGTTCGACACCGAGGCGGACACGCCCCGGGTCGGTGGCGTGGTCTTGCCGGATAGCAAGGTCCCGGAGGCGGGCCGATTCGAAACCGATCAGCTCGATGGGCCGCCAGACCCCGGCCGTCACCAGCATCGGGCCCCAGTCCCAGCCAAACTGGCACTGCTCCTTACGGACCCAGGCCCGGCCCTTCGCGTCGGGCAGGTCCCACCAGACATGCGGGATCGGGTCTTCGTCCATCTTCCGCAGGCTGCCGTTGACCGAGGAATCGAAGCGGATCTCGATCTCGTTCGAGCCGGCGTTGAGCAGGTGGCCGACCTCGTACTCCCAGGTGCGGAACATGTTGTCGGCCTGGCCCACCTGCCGGCCGTTGACCTTCAGGGTGGCGAGCGTGTCAAGGCCCTCGCACCGCAGGATCACGCGGTCTTGCCCGATCAGGTCTTGATCGACGTCGAAAGATCGGCGGTAGATCCAGTCCTTCTGCGCGACCCATTGCACCTCGTGCTCGTTGAGCCGGTAGAGCGGGTCGGCGATCTTCCCCTCGGCGAGGAGGTCGGTGTAGACGCAGCCGGGCACGGTGGCGGGGATCGACGACTTGTCCTCGGCGGCGTGCATCTGCCACGCACCGCCCAGATTGATAGTGATCATGAAACGTTTGCCTCGGGGCGTGGGGAGGGGTCCGGTGTTTAGACAGGAGCGGTTGAATCGCGAAGGACCAGCTCGCCGGGCACCCGGATACGCAGGGGGCTCTGGTCAGCGGTGATCAGCTGCATGAGGCGGTCGACGGCCCGGGCCCCGACCGCACGCAGGTCGATGTGGACGGTGGTGAGCGCGGGCCTGAGATAGCGGACGGGTTCGATGTCGTCGAAGCCGACGATGCTGAGGTCGCCTGGGATCGACAGGCCGGCGTGGTGAGCGGCGTCGTAAGCGCCCAGTGCGAGATAGTCGCCGCCGGCGAAGACCGCGGTCATCGGGTGGCCGCGTTCAATCAGTTCACGCATGCCCTGCTCGCCGCCTTCGGGCGAGAAGTCGGTGAAGACCGACCGGTCGTCATCGACCTCCAGGCCGGCTTCTTGCATGGCGAGCCGGTATCCGAAGTGGCGCTCTTGGGCGTCGGCGTTGAAGGATTGGCCGCCGAGGTAACCGATCTGGGTATGCCCGAGCTCGATCAGGTGCCGTGTGGCGACCCAGGCGCTCTCGATGTTCTCAGGGCGGACCGAATCGGCCTGGATGTGCGGGGTGGACGGCGAAACGACGACGATCGGGGCCGACCGCTTTCGCATGGCCTCAATGAAGCCCAGCGTCGGCTTGCCGGTCACCAGCAGGCCGTCGAGGGCCTCGATATCGACGCTGTCGGGGGGGGCGTCCGTGGGGTCGATGACTTGGTGGTAGGTCAAACCAACCCCGAGCTCCTGAGCGTGGAGGGAGGCGCCCGCGAGGACCTGTCCGTAGTAGCTGTGCCCAGAATCTGCCCAGCGGTCAAAGGCGAGGAACCCGAGCATGCCGGACTTCGAGCCGGTCGTCCCCCCCCGTCCCAGCCGGCGTGCGGCCTGATTGGGGCGATACCCCAGCTCGCCGATCGTCCGGCGGATCCGCTCGCGAGTGCTGTCCGAAACGCCGGCCCGGTTGTTCAGCACCATCGAGACAGCCGTTTTCGAGACCCCACACTGCTCCGCGATCTGTTTAATTCCAACTTTCTGAGCCATGGGCAAGGATCTTCTTTCCGCCGATGACCGGCTAAATGGGACCGCCCTGAACTTTACCGATAAATACGCTTTCAGTCAAGCCCTGAGTGCGGAAAAGCGGGCAATAAGCCGAGGCTTCAGGAGTCGAAACATCCATTAAAATGGCCTTAAATCCAGAAATTTCGCTGAATGCTGCCGCCTGGATTCCGGTTCTCGTGAGATTTCTAACATTTTCTGGAACACGGCCAGTTGACACAGATTTCAGCTGAAGTAAACTGAAACGGTACATCTAGCGTTTCACATTGTCGGTGTCAAAGATCTCATATGGCCTGTCGCCCTGTTCCATCCCGCCTTGTCTGCCTTCTCCTGGCCGTTCGCTGCGTAGCGGCTGTCGCTGTGGTCGCCTTCGCGGCCTGCGGGTCTTCGGCGTGGGCCAAGCCCAACATGGTCGTGATCTTTACCGACGACCAGGGTTACGCAGATGTCGGGGTCTTCGGCGCGACCGACTTTAAGACGCCGAACCTCGATCGCATGAGCAGCCAGGGCATGCGTTTCACCGACTTCTATGCTGCGCCCATCTGCTCGGCGTCGCGTGCAGCCCTGCTCACCGGCTGCTATCCGGGACGCGTCGGCATCCGCGGGGCGATCTTCCCGAAGGACAAGCACGGCTTGAGCCCGGACGAGATCACGATCGCTGAGGTCTTGCGAGACCAGGGCTACGCAACGGCGTGCATCGGCAAATGGCACCTGGGGCATACGCCGCAGATGCTGCCGACCGGCCAGGGTTTTGATGTGTTCTTCGGGCTGCCCTACTCCAACGATATGAACGGCAAGGTGGGTGACGCTCACGGCAACCGTGTCCACAACGTGCCGCTGATGGACGGCATGGATGTCGTCGAGCAGCCTGCGGATCAGGCAACGCTTACTCGGCGGTACACCGAGCGTGCCTTGCAGTTCATCGCCGACCACGAGGATCAGCCGTTCTTCATCTATCTCGCGCACACGATGCCGCACACCCCGCTGGCGACGGGCGAGCCCTTCGCCGGCCGCACCGTACGTCCTTACGGCGATGTGATCGAAGAGATCGACTGGAGCGTCGGCCAAGTGCTGGATGCGCTCGAGCAGCACGGGCTGGCCGACAACACCCTGGTGATTTTTACTTCAGACAACGGCCCGCCGACCTGGAAAGACGAGGCGATCCGCGGGTCCACCGGCCCGTTGCGTGGCGGCAAGCAGAGCACGCTCGAGGGCGGGATGCGTGTCCCCATGATCGCTTGGTGGCCCGGGACCATCCCGGCGGGCACGGAGACCCAAGAAGTCGCGTCCACGATGGACTTCTTGCCCACGTTCGCGAAGCTCGTCGGCGGCACCGCACCGGATGACCGTGTGATCGACGGCAAGGACATCTGGCCGTTGTTGAGTGGGCAGCCGGGCGCGACGACGCCGCACAACTACTTCTTCTACCTCGGTTGGGGCGACCGGATGGATGCGGTGCGGTCGGGCCAGTGGAAGCTGCATGTGCCCTACAAGACGTGGAAGACCGACGACGGCAAGAAGCACGACAAGCCGGTCACAACCGAGCTGCGTCTGTATGACTTGTCGGCCGACATCGGCGAGCAGCACAACGTCGCGGCGTCTCACCCGGAGGTGGTCTCTCGGCTGCTGAGCCGGGCCCGCGCGTTCGAACAGGAACTCAAGACCCACGGCCGATCCGCGGGTTACTTCATCTACTCGGAGGCCGAGTGAGCCCGGGCCTTGCCCGATCGATCCCAGGAGGAATGACGTATGCGTTTCATTGAATCAGACACACTTTCAGCACAAATCAGGAGTCGAAAGATGATGACTAAGTTGACAGCACTGACCGCGGCTGTTGCGGTTGGTTCAGCCGCCCACGCGGCAACGATGGTGGTGGACTTCTCCTCCCAGGGCAACCAGAACGCGAGCGGCCCGAGCAGTGGGGACGGAGTGCCATTGCTGCGGCCGGGCATTGAGTTGGATAGCGCGGGATTCGCTGGTGAAACTTTTGACATCACCGTGACTGCGAGCACGGACGGCCCCAGCTCGCCTGACCAGCTCATCGTTCACTCGAGCGGTGCCCGAGGTCTTGGAGTGGACACCGCGTCAGAAGACGGGAGTGCGATCGTCCTCGACCCCGGGGAGAACCTGCTCGGCAATAGCGCCGACTTCAAGGAGTCGCTCACCATTACCTTTGACAACTTCACCCTGTCCAACCCAGGGCTGGAGATCACGCTGCTGTGGATCGGCGGCGACGTGGCTGACGGGCAGGGCCTCGCCTCCAGCGGCGAATCGCTGTCCTACACCACCTCGGGGGGCGACAGCGGGACCATCACGAACGACGACCTGTTCGATGATGCGAATACCAACAACAATCGTGCGCAGTACACCTTTGACCAGCCGACCCTCGCGATCGACCCCGACGGCGGATCAATCACGTTCCAGTCGGAGACCGGAGACGGCCTGCGCATCGCCCGGCTGACCATCAATGTGACGCAGATCCCCGAGCCCGGCTCGTTGGCACTGATCGGTGTGGGTGGCTTGTTCGTGCTCGCTCGGCGACGCCGGGCCTGATCGGCAGACCTCCTCGCGAGCCTTGGCTGAGAGGCCCAGGCCGCGTTTGGCCCTCTGAGGCCCCCTTTCCTCGGCGGACTTTCATCATGAGTCTTCACCCCCGTCCACGCGGCTTCACCCTGATCGAACTGCTCGTCGTGATCTCCATTATCGCGCTGCTGATCGCGATCCTGCTCCCCGCGCTCGGTGCCGCCCGCAACGCGGCCCGGGCGACGCTCTGCAGCAACAACGTCAAGCAGCAGGTGCTTGCGTTCAACTACGCCATCATTGACGAGAAGGGCCGGTTCCCCGTGGCCGGCACCGACTCCACCGCCACGAGCACGATTATCCCAACCGACAGCCGGCGCTTCAACGTCTCGGGTTATGGCAAGTTCATCCGGCAGTACTTCCCGGACAAGCAAGCAGACAACGACGCGGTCGATACCCTGATCTGCCCACTGGTCGCTGCGGGCTCGGGGCGGCTGGCGATGGAGGGCGAAACCGAGAACGCTAGCGGCGTCGCGCAACGCACCTACCGAACCAACCACTACTGGTCTATCGAGTGGGATCTGGACAGCACCGGCGGGTGGAATCACATCGGCAAGGTCGCGGGCGGCGTGCCCGATCCTTCGAATGCCATGCTCGTCTACGACGAGGCTTACCCCGAGTGGGGTTTGACCGATGCCAAAGAGTACGCCCATGCGGCGGTGGGCTCGGCCATGAACGCGGGCTATGTCGATGGGCACGTTTCGGTCATCACCCCGCAGGAGTTCGACACCCAATACAACCTCGGTGCGACGACGGTGCCGGGCGGCGACCTCGGCACGCTCAAGCGCGGTCAGGCGGGCGAGATCACAAACCTCACCGACAACGGCGAGGAAGACAACTTCATGCTTTACAACGGCTGGGGTACGGGGCACTGATAACGCGAAAGGTTGTCCGGCGGTTTACGGCGGTGCGGCTCCGCGTTCGCCCTGATTTTCGCCTGGCGTTTACCCACGAGAAATGTTTATGCATCTTGCCAAAAAACTCTTGATCTTGTGCTTCCTCTTGGCCGCTTCGCCTGTAAGCGCTCAGACGCCGAGCGAAACCCCGCCCAATGTCCTGCTGATCATGACCGATGACCAGGGCTACGGCGACATCCGATCACACAACAACCCCAAGATCGATACACCGGTCCTCGATCGGCTGGCTAACGACGGTGCACGCTTCAATCAGTTCATGGTCAGCCCGATGTGCGCTCCCACGCGGGCGGCCCTACTCACAGGGCGATTCCCGCTGCGGGTTGGCGTGCACGGCGTAACGCGGGGCCGAGAGGCGATCCGTCAGGACGAAGTCACCCTCGGGCAACTCTTCAAGCAGAAGGGCTACGCGACAGGGATCTTCGGCAAGTGGCACAACGGGGAGCACTATCCCTACACGCCGCCGGGCCGAGGCTTTGATCGCTTCGTCGGATTTACCGCAGGGCATTGGGAAAACTACTTCGACCCGCACCTGATCGACGGCCAAGAGCTGCGGCCGTTTGAGGGGTATATCACCGACGTGCTTACCGATGAGGCCTTGCGTTTTATCGAGAAGCACAAGGACGGGCCGTTCTTCTGCTACCTGCCCTATAACGCACCACACGGGCCTTGGCAGCTGCCGGACCGCTACTTCGACAAATACAAGTCCTGGGGCCTCGACGACACCACCGCCAGCGCCTATGGCATGGTCGAAAACCTCGACGACAACATCGGGCGGCTGCTCGACGCGCTCGACGCGCACGGTTTGGCGGACAACACGGTTGTCATCTTCCTGACGGACAATGGGCCGAACTCTGACCGTTATAACGCAGGCATGCGGGGCCGAAAGGGCGATGTTCATGAGGGTGGGGTTCGCGTCCCGTTGTTCGTGCGTTGGCCTGGTCAGATCCCCGAGGGGCGGGTCGTGAATCAGCTCGCCGCCCACATCGATCTGCTGCCGACGCTGCAGACGATCTGCGGGCTGCCCGCGGTCGATAAGCCGCTAGATGGCCGAGACCTGACTCCGCTGCTTACGGGCGTGGAGTCTGCCGATTGGCCGGACCGCAAGCTCCTGGATTACGCCTGGAGCCGGGCCGGTGTACGGACCGAGCGATGGCGTGCGATAAAGGACCACACGCAGCCCTGGGAGCTCTACAACATGCAGAGCGATCCGGGCCAGACTACCGATGTCGCGGCGGAAGAGCCGGAGGTTCTCGCCGGGTTGGCTGCGGCGTTTGATGCGTACAAGCGCGAGGTCGACTACGACGCGATGTACCCCGAGCCTACGCCGGTGGGGTTGGCTGAGGCGGCGCGTGTGACGCTTCCGGCCCACGAGGCCTACCTGCACAAGCACAACAACGATGGCATCCACTACGTCACCGGCGCGGGCTGGGCGGGGGAATGGATCACGCGGTGGAACCGCCTAGAGGCTTACCCGTCTTGGCGGATCAGTGTCCGCGAACCCGGGACCTACCGCGTCACGCTGCTGTACGCCAGTTATGAGCCGCAGATCGGTAGCGAGCTGATCGTCGAGGTCGGTGAGACGCGTTTGCCCGTCAAGGTCCAGACGGCTCATTCGCTGCGACATATCCCGGCGAATGATCGTGTGCGGACAAAGAAGACGTACGTCGAAGGGTGGGGCGAATTGTCGGCGGGCGTGATCACACTGGAGTCAGGCGAGCAGCAACTGCGGGTCCGGGCCGGCGTCATGACCGGCAAGGCCATGCCACTGCTCAAAGCCGTCAGGCTCGAGCGTGAGAGCCAAGCCTCTGACGCTTCTCACGCGGAACGCCCCGGAGCCTGACGCCCACCGGCTCATGAATCCCTTCGGCCCCGCCCACGTCCGACTTCTCTGCTTGCCCCTGCTGGCCTGCGTCTTGCTCTGGTGCGGGGGCTGTGGTGATCGGCAGCCGGACCGCACGCCCGACGGGCGGGTCATTGTCGACTACTGGGAGAAGTGGACCGGCTTCGAGGGCGAGGCGATCCAGTCGGTGATCGACGACTTCAACGCGTCGCAGGACCGCATCTTCGTGCGTCGGCTGACCGTGAGCCAGATCGAGCAGAAGCTGATGCTCGCTACCGCGGGAGGAAACCCGCCCGATGTGGCGGGGCTCTGGGACTACAACATCGCGACGTTTTCAGAGCGTGGCGCGTTGACGCCGCTGGACCGACGGCTGGCCGAGGCGGGGATCAGCGCGGAGGACTACATCCCCGCGCTGTGGGATGTCTGCGAACACCGTGGCCGGGTGTGGGCGCTGCCGTCCACGCCGGCGACAAACGCGCTGCACTGGAACAAGGCGATGTTCCGGGAGGCGGGGCTCGACCCGGACCAGCCCCCTCGCTCGCTGGCCGAGCTCGACGCGATGGCGGAGAAGCTGACCTTTGTCGAGGTCGTGCGGGATGGCCGGCCGGTGCAGCTGTACTACCCCGAACTGACCGATGCGGAGAAGGCCGCGAAGCATTTTCGGCTGCTGCGCGTGGGCTTCAGCCCAGACGAGCCGGGGTGGTGGAAGCACCAGTGGGGCGCTTGGTTCGGTGCCGAGCTGTGGGATCAGGACGCCGAGATTACCGCCGATTCACCGGCCAACATCGAAGCGATGCGGTGGTTCGGCAGCTACACCGAGAAGTATGGCGTTGCCAACTTCCAGCGCTTCGGCGAGTCGTTCGGCGAGTTCTCGTCGCCGCAGAACCCGTTCCTGGATGGCCGGGTCGCCATGGTTCTGCAGGGGGTGTGGATGTACAACTTCATCGACAAGTACGCGCCGACCCTCGAGTGGGGCGCGGCCCCGTTCCCCGCCCAAAACCCGGGCGTCCTGGAGGACGTGACGATCATCAGCTGCGATGTGCTGGTGATCCCCAAGGGGGCCAAGCACCCGGACGAGGCGTTCGAGTTCATCCGCTACGTCAACTCGCGTGAGGCGATGGAGAAGCTCTGCCTCCGGCAGCGCAAGTTCAGCCCGCTGGCGGAGCACTCCCCGTCCTTTATCGCGGATCACCCCAACCCGGCGATCGGCGTCTTCATCGACCTGGCGAAGAGCGCCAACGCGAAGACGATCCCGCAGCTGTCGATCTGGCTGGAGTATCGGGGCGAGCTGGATGTGGCGGCCGACCGCGTCTTTGACAAGCTGGCGACCCCAGAGGAGGCGCTGGCCTACGCGCGCAACCGGATGCAGTGGAAGTTCGACCGCGAACGCCGTCGATGGGACATGACTTCCGCCAAGCGGCAGGAAGAGTGGGATGCCCAATGACCCGGCACGACCGCAGACGCCTGGGCATCGGCTTGCTCTTCATCAGCCCGTGGGTGATCGGCTTCATCGCGTTCGGCCTCTACCCGATCGCGATGGCGGTGTATTACTCGCTGACTGATTACGACGTGCTCCGTGAGCCGGTCTGGGTCGGCACACTGAATTATCAGGACATGGTCACCGACGATGTGTTCTGGAAGGCGCTCTGGAACACGATGGTGTACGCGACATTTTCGGTGCCGTTGTCGCTCATCCTCTCGCTGTTGGTCGCGGTGCTGCTGAATCGTTCGATTGTCGGCCGGTCTATCTTCCGGACGTGCTTCTATATCCCGGCGATCGTCCCGCTGGTTGCGGTCGGCATGATCTGGATCTGGCTGTTCAATGGCGACCTGGGCCTGATCAATCACGCGTTAAGCCTGATCGGGATCGAGGGTCCGCAGTGGACCGGCGATCAGCACTGGACCAAGCCGATGCTGATCCTCTCGTCGGTGTGGCAGATCGGCGGGTCGATGGTGCTATTCCTGGCGGGGCTGCAGGACGTCCCGCGGTCGCTCTACGAGTCGGCCGATCTCGACGGGGCCGGGCCGACCCATCAGTTCTGGCACATCACCGTGCCGATGGTCTCGCCCGTCCTCTATTTCAACCTGATCATGGGCATCATCGGCGGGGTCCAGGAGTTCGTGAAGCCGTTCGTGATGATGCCGGACGGCGGCCCCAATCGCTCGGCCCTGCTCTTCGCGGTCTACATCTATCAAAACGCCTTCACCTTCAACAACATGGGTTATGCCTGTGCGATGGCGGTGGTGTTGTTCCTGATCATCCTTGTGCTGACTTGGCTGGCGAACCGCATGGTGAGCAGCCGGGTCTACTACGCCGGAGACTGAGCCGACTTGAAACGCCCGGGCGTCCAATTCATCCGATTTGTCTTGCTGGTGTTCGGCTCACTGGTGTTCGTCATGCCGTTGGTGTGGATGTTCATCACCGCGATCAAGCCCGTCGACCAGACGATGTCCATGCCGCCACAGTGGGTGCCGCTGATGTGGCATGCCGACGTTGATGGCAGCCGGCAGAAGGTGCATGTCGACAAGAACGCATACGAGCAGGCCAAGGCGCAAGAGCAAGGCGAGGTTGAAGCCCTCTTCGCGTATCGCTGGGTCACGACCATCGGCGGGCAAGAAGTGCCCGTCCGTGTGGCGGCGGAAGTTCCGGGACCCGCTTCCGGTACCGTAGACACTGTCTATCACGGCCACTGGAAGAGCTCCGTCCACGACGGGTACCCGGTCCGGCTGCTCTCCCCGATCGATCAGGCCGAAGGGCTGCTACATGTCTACGTCATGCAGCCCGACGGGATCCAGTACACGGACAAGGTCGATCGCGAGGACTTGGAGCTTGTTTACAACGATCGCGCAGAGCAGGTCGAGCAGTCTTTCAGCGTTGCGTTTCCTGTAACGCTCCCAATTGATGCGTTGAAGAAACAGGTCATCGCATGGGACGACCGTGACAAGCTGGCTTTCACCCACACCGAGTCACGCAGCGTCCCTTTGGCTAGCCTGAGCAAGTCGGTCGTCCCACGCTGGGGCAATTTTGCCGAGGCGATTGCGGAGATGAAGCATTTCCCGCGGTACCTCTACAACACGCTGGTGCTCTGCGTCCTGACCGTGCTCGGCACGACCTTCTCTAGCGCGGTCGTTGCCTATGGCTTCTCGCGTGTCCAGTGGAAAGGCCGGGACAAGGTCTTCCTCCTCGTGCTTGCCACGATGATGATCCCGTTCCCGGTCACGATGGTCCCGCTCTACGGCCTGTTCAGAGATCTCGGTTGGATCGGCACCCTTAAGCCGCTGTGGGTGCCCGCGTTCTTCGCCTCCGCGTTCAACGTGTTCCTTCTCCGGCAGTTCTTCCGGACGATCCCTATGGAGCTCTCCGAAGCCGCCCGCATCGACGGGTGTAGCGAGTTCCGCATCTTCTGGCAGATCGTCCTGCCCCTCGCGAAGCCGGCCATCACTGTGGTCGCCCTGTTCCAGTTCCTAGCTACCTGGAACGACTTCCTGGGCCCGCTTATCTATCTGACCGACCAGAAAGACTTCACACTTGCCCTGGGTTTGCAGTTCTTCCAGAGCCAGCACGGCGGCACGCCATGGCACCTGCTCATGGCCGCGAGCACGCTCATCGTGATCCCCGTGATCGCGCTGTTCTTTCTGGCCCAGCGGACCTTCATTGAGGGCGTATCGATGTCGGGCCTCAAGGGCTAACCGTTTGTCACCTGCATCGATCTGTGGTGCCGGTCGAGCGCGCGGATGATGGGTTATTACGCCTCAGATGGTGCGCCTTGGCATGTGATCCCCGTGGCCGGCTTGCCTCGATGCATCACGCAAGGGGCTGCTGGTTGCTCGGCTGATCTCGCATCGCGGCATCGACGATCTGCCAGGCGATGTCGGTATTCACCATGCCCTGGGTTGCGGGGCACATGTCGCCGATTTCGCCGGTCGAGAGCGATTCAGCGAACGCGCGGTACATCCCGTTGAAGTCCTTTTCGTTGACCATGTCAAAGGCCTGGTCGCCTTCATCGTTCTTGAGCTCGAAGCGGTTTTCGCCGCGGTCGAAGACGATGACGCCCCGCGTGCCACGGATCTCGTAACGGAAATTGCTTTCGGCGGTTCGGGCGGTGTGGCCGTTCGTTGAGCTCATTTCCACGCAGGTGTGGACGCCGTTGTCGTGGGTGAGGTGTCCCCACAGCTGGTCGGGGTATTCGTAGTCCTCGACCCAAACCCCGACGCCCTTCACGTCTGTGATCGGGCTCTGAGCCCATACCTGACAGAGGTCGATCTGGTGCACGCCGCAGTCGACCATTGGGCCGCCCTCAAGCATCCTTCCCAGCCAGCGGGGATCGATCTCGCCACGCTGCGAATCCCGATCGACATACATGCCGTGCAGGTCCCAGTTGTAGATCAGCCGCATCAGCTTCAGGTCGCCGATGAGTCCTTCCGCGATACAGCGACGGATCGTGGTGGAGACATCGCTGAAGCGGTAGCAGTACGCCACATAGAGCCGGACACCGGCGTTGTCGCAGGCTTGGATCATCGCGTGGGCTTCCTCGGCGCTCATCGCCAGAGGCTTCTCGCAGAGGACCGTCATGCCCCGTTCCGCCGCTGCCAGCACGTTCTCGTGATGCCGGGGCGCGGGTGATGTCACCACGATCGCGTCCAATTCCTTGCCGAAAAAAGTGTCCACGTCTGTACAGAGGGCCGATGCACCGACGCGCTCCGCAAGCGGTGCGAGGCGCTGCGGGTCCGGATCAAACACGGCCGAGAGTTCAAGCTCTGGGGTGTCGAGGATGGCGGGAACGTGTCCGTAAGAAGCCACCTTGCCGTAGCCCATCAGGCCGATGCGGTGCGGGTTCGGGTTTGAGTTGCGGGTCATCTTGAATGCGTCGGTGGGGTGATTGTTTTGAGGGCTTGCGGTGATTAGGAGCCTGCCGAGAGACAGCGAGGGCAGCTCGTGGTTTGGGGTTCTGTTGGCCCAGTAGAGTAGGTTCTGGGAACGGCGGGCCCAAGTCGGGATAGCTTTGTTGCTGCGATGAAACTCAGCCCCAGGGTCTGCCCCTGGGTCCAGCTGGTACCGGCAGCTCATTGACATCGGAACACACTGCTCTGGTGCCGGGCCGTGGTCTTTATGGGGCTAAGGCTCTTGATCCGGTGGATTGCCGCCCAGGGCTCGGCCAGGTCTTGGTCAGGTCTTGGTCAGGGCTTGGGGATGAGCCGGGCACGCCGGAGCTCCGTCTTCGCCCAGCCCTTGTCCGGGGCACGGAGGGTGATGGTGTGGATGCCGGGGGTGGCGATCGAGACTTCGCCGAGCGTGAATCGGCTGAAAGAACGGTTGCTGTCGTCGGGCTGGAGGCTGGCGGGCTGGGGCGGGTGATCCCCGACGTGCCACATCACGGCGGTGTCACTTGACGGTGCGAGGTCTGCTTCGACGGTGAAGTGGCCGGGGCGATTGATCCGGAAGGTCCACTGGATCCAGCCGCGGTTGTTCGTCCACTCGGTGATGTGCCGGGCATTGTCACGGAGCCCGAGCTTGAGCGGACAGCGGAAGTGGGCGTGGAGGTCGGCGGCGACCGCCGGGAGCTCGGTTACGCCATTGGAGTCTTGCGTGGGGTAAGCGCGGACGATCTCGGGGGTTTGGTCGAACACCAGACGGACGACCGAGCCCACCGCGTCGGGCGCGGAGGTGGGCACAGCGATCTCGACGCAGGGGTAGACGCCATCACCCCGAACCGCGTTGAGCGACCGGCCGTTCGCCAGGAGGGTGGCTTCTTGGGGGAGTGTGGCGAGCCCGGGGACGAGGAGTTTGCCGTTGGCGGGCCAGTCGAAGATCTGGAGATAAAGGGTGGTCGGGGTATCCGGTGCTGGGCGCTTCATCGTCACGAAGCCCCAGGGCACATGGTGGAACGGGCCCGCTACGGTGCCGTAGATCGACTCGCTATTCACAGCCATCCACTTGCCGATCCCCTCGAGCCGCTCGACCTGCTCCGGCGGGATGATCCCTTCGGCGTTGGGCCCGACATTGAGCAGGAAGTTGCCGCCCCGGCTCACGACCCGGCAGAGCGTGTAGACCAGCTCATCGACCGATTTGAAGTTCGTGTCGCTCTTGGAGTAGCCCCACTGGTGCCGGGGGATTGTCATGCAGACCTCCCAGTCGCGGTGCATCTTGCCCACGGGCGGGACGTGCTGTTCCTCGGTCTCGAAGTCGCCGCGGAACGGAGCCCCGAGGCGGTCGTTGATGATCAGTCGGTCGTAGGGCTCGAACTGCCCGAGCATGCGTGACAGCCGGTCGTCGGTCATGGCGACCGGTTGATCCCACCAGAGCAGGTCGAGGTCGTAGTTGGTGAGCAGCTCGCCGACCTGCGGGATCGCGACGTGGCTCCAGTAGCCTTCGAAGTCGCCGGTCTGGGCGGGGTCCCAGCCGGTGCCGAGTTCCCAGCGGTTGCCGATGAAGCCGCCGGGGTGGTGCCAGTCCTTGGCCTGCGAGTAGTAGACGCCGAACTTCAGGCCGCGCTGCCGTGACGCGTCGGCGAGCGGCCCGATGAGGTCTCGGCCGTACGGGCTCGCGTCGGCGATGTCGAACTCGGATACAGCCGAGGGGAACAGCGCGAACCCGTCGTGGTGCTTGGCGGTGATCACCATGTAACGCATGCCCGCCCGCTGGGCGAGGCCAGCCCACTCGGCGGGGTCGTACCGCGTCGGGTTGAAGGCACCAGCAAACTCCGCGTACTCCGCGACCGGCACCCGGGCCTGGATCTTCAGCCAGCACGTCGATCGGCTCCGCCCCTGGTACTCCCCCGCGTGCACGGCATACACCCCCCAGTGGATGAACATCCCGAAACGTGCCTCCCGCCACCACGCCAGCCGGGCGTCGCGTTCCTCGGGCGTCTCGTCGTGGAACGGCCCACGCGGGTCGCCGGCGAGTGCCGCCGGAGCGGTCGCGAGCAGCACACACACCACCAAAACACAGAGCCTGTAAGCCATGGGAGAGCCTCGAGTCAGGGGGAGATCGAGCAACGCAGACCGGCAGACCAAAGACGCACGGATCTGATTTTCTTCAATAATACCAAATTAGTATTTCAAATTATCCTATAATATTATGGTCTAATTCAGGCAAAACTGCCATAGCCATGGCGATTGCCGTATCCAGTGTCCTTGGACACAGCCCCGCGTCTCTAGTTCGATCTCATGAATCTCACGCCTCTCCGCCGGTATGCCGATCCGCTGATGCTCATGCCCTACCTGCGTGAGCGGGTGGTCGATCTTTACCGGATCGCCATCGTGGATTGCCAGAACCTCCTGCCTGCGCGGGCGTTCCCCAGCGACGGCTCGATCACGCCGACCGCGACCGGCTCGCCGTTCCCATTTGCGTTGGGGGATTCGCTCGAACACCCGTTCGTCACGCTTGAAGCCGAGGTGACCTGCCGCGATGAGCCGGAGACCTGCCCGGCGATGCACTTCAAGTGCGGCGATCGCACCGAGGCCATGCTCTGCATCGACGGCCAGCCCGTGTCGGGGATCGGCACCGCGATGTGGGACGACAGCCAACCGGTCTGGCTCGCGGGGCTGCGCGGTGAACACCACGTCCAGCTGCAGGTCGAGCGGGACGAGGGCTACGGGGCGATGCGGCCGCCCGAGACGTCCCGGCTCGAACGCTTCGAGGCGCTGCTGATCCACGAGCCGACGTTCGACCTGGCGGTGGCGATCGACACGGCGTGTGAGGTTTACGCGGCGTTGGATGAACACGATCCCTGCCGGGGCGTCATCCGCCGTGCGCTGCTCGATACCGCGACCGCCCTGCCGATCCACGACCCCGTGGCTGTGCGGGCCTCGGCGCCGCAGCTGTATCAGGGCCTGCTCGACCGGGTGTTCAACGGCCAGCACCAGCCGCCGGCCCGTGTGCTGGTCTGCGGCCACGCCCACATCGATCTCGCCTGGCTCTGGCCGAGGGGCAAGGCGCGGCGGAAATCGGTCCGCACGTTCGCGGCTCAGCTTGAGCTGGCCGACCGCTTCCCCTGGGCCCGGTTCCAGCAGGGGCAGTTCCCGCTGTACGACTGGGCACGGCAGGATGCGCCCGAGCTGTTCGAACGGGTCCAGGCCAAGCTCGCGTCCGGGGCGATGGCCGCCGACGGCTCGGTCTACGTCGAGCCCGACACGCACGCCCCCGGGCTCGAGTCGCTGATCCGCCAGCTCACCCTCGGCCGGCGGCGCTTCGGCGCGATCGTCCCGCAGGACTCGCGCGCGGTGTGGATGCCCGACTGCTTCGGGTTCTCCGGCGCGCTGCCGCAGCTGTTCGCCAAGGCGGGCATCCGCGTGCTATTCACCTCGAAGATCAGCTGGAGCGAGCAGACCCGCTTCCCGCACGACACGTTCCGCTGGTACGGCCCCGACGGCAGCAGTGTCCTGGTCTACTTCCTAACCACACCCAGCAAGAACGGCCGGATCCACTGCTACAACACCGACGGCACCGTCGAAGAGATCGATCAGACCTGGCGTCACTACCAGCAACGCGACGCCAACCAGACGGTCCTGATGGCCTACGGCTTCGGCGACGGCGGCGGCGGGCCGCGCGAGGTCATGCACCGCCGGATGGGCCTGCTGCGTCGTGGCGCGACCGGTTTCCTCCGCGTCGAGCCCGGCACGCCCTCGGACCTGGCCGATCACCTGACCACCGCGGTCGACCCCGAGGAACTGCCGACCTGGCACGACGAGCTCTACCTCGAACACCACCGCGGCACCTATTCGTCGCAGGCCACGATCAAGTCGCTGAACACGCTGAACGAGCGGCTGCTGCTCGCGGCCGAGGCATGCGACGCGCTCCACCTCCGCCGGGTCGACCGGGCCGAGCAGTGGGAGACGCTGCTGTTCGCGCAGTTCCACGACATCCTGCCCGGCACGTCGGTCGAGGCCGCGAACCGCCAGGAAACGCAGTACCTCAGTGAACTCCGGGACGAGCTGCGGGCGGAGCTCGACCCGGCCGGCGAAGCATCGGACGGCACCTGGTTCAACGCCAACGGCTGGGGCTTCCAGGGGCGTTGGCACCACGACGGTCGGGACTTCGTGGCGGACCACATGCCGGCGTACGCGGCCGCTCCCGCCGAGACTACGCCGCTGCGTTGGGAGCCGGTGGGCGCGGAGCTGCGGAGCGATGGGTGGACGCTCGGTGTAGACGACACCACCGGCGCGATTACCTCGATCCTTGATGCGGCCACCGGGCGGGCGTGGCTCGGCGACGATGGCTTCACGCTCCGGCTGTTCGAGGACCGGCCCCACGTCCGCGGCAAGGACGCTTGGCTGCTCGACGCGATGCACGAGCACAAGACGCTCGCCACCGGCATCACCGTGACGGGGTCGCACACCGAGCGCTGCGACCGCGGGGTGCGTTGGGTCTGCGAGGGCACGATCGGGCGGTCCGCCGTCCGGCAGACGGTGACCCTGCTCGAGGGGCTGCCGCTGGTTTATATCGACCTGGACCTCGACTGGAACGAGTCGCAGTGCGTGCTCAAGGCCATCGCCCACGCGGCGATCCGCAGCGACACCGCGACCTACGCCAGCCAGGGCACCGTGGTCAGCCGGCCCACGCACCGCGATCGGCTCGAAGACGGCGCCCGTTTCGAGGTGCCCGCCCAGGGCTGGGTCGACCTCGGCGAGGCGGACGCCGGGCTCACGCTGATGGCCGTGGAGAAGTTCGGCTTCTCCTGCCGCGGTAGCCGCCTCGGGGTCACGCTGCTCCGCTCGCCGATCTCGCCCGACCCGCGGGGCGAGGCGGGCCGGTACCGGGTCTCGCTTGCGCTAAGCCCACACACCGGGACATGGCAAGACGCCCGGACGCCGTGGCTGTTTGGCAACTTCGCTCGGCCGCCGCTCCGGGTCGGTGCCACGCTCGCGGAGCCGAAGGTGCGCGTCCGGTTGATGGAGGACGACGGCAAGCCCTCGACGCGTGTGCTGACCCAGTGCTTCAAGCACGCCGACGAAGGGGCCGGCCTTGTGGTGCGGGCCTGCGACACGATCGGATCGCGGGGGTCGGTCCGGCTGATCCTGGAAGGCCAGAAGCCGCTGAAGGCCGCGCTCTGCGACCTGCACGAATCACCGACCGAAGACCTGCCGGTGGCGGCGGACGGCGGGGTCGTGATCGCGTTCAAGCCGTTTGAAATCGTCACCGTCCGTCTCCACCTCGACCTCGACGCGGAGGTGACGCCTTGAGTGCCGACCTGCCCGCGGCGTTTGAGTTGCTGCCCAACCGCGTCTGGCGGACCTATCTCGGGGGCCGGACGCTGGACGAGTGGGCCGGTACCGAGACGCCGGAGGACGCCCACTTCCCCGAAGACTGGATCGGGTCGGTCGTCCCGGCCCGGAACATCGGACGCGAAGCGCTCACCGAAGAAGGCCTCTCGCGGGTGATGCACCACGGCCAGCCGGTGCTGCTCAAAGACCTGATCGATCAGCACCCCTCGGCATTCCTCGGCCCACACGCCGAGGCGGGTCGGGCCGCGATCGGGTTCCTCGCCAAGCTGCTGGACTCCTCGATCCGGCTGCACATCCAGGCCCACCCGACCCGCGCGTTCGCCAAGCGTCGGCTCGGCTCGGACTTCGGCAAGGCCGAGGGTTACGTCATCCTGGCGACCCGCCCCGAGGTGGCGGACCCGTATGTGCTGATCGGGTTCCAACGCCCGCCGGACCGCGCGGCGTATCGGCGGGCGGTGCTGGATCAGGACATTGACAAGATCCTCGAGCCGTTCGACCGCATCCCGGTCGGGCCGGGCGACGTGTTCTATGTGCCGGGGGGCGTGCCGCACGCGATCGGGCCGGGCGTGATGATGCTGGAGGTGATGGAGCCGAGCGATTTGGCGGTGCGGCTGGAGTTCGAGCGGGGTGGGTATGTGCTGCCGGAATCGGCGCGGTTCATGGGGCATGATGTCGATCTGGCGATGGACCTGATCGACTTCTCGCCGCGACCGATCGAGCGGGTGCGGGCCGAGTGCTTTGCCGAGCCGATCGAGCGTGACCCGATCGGCGTCGCGTCTCGGTCGTGGGCGGTGATAGATGACCGGCTGACCGATCGCTTCTCGGTCGATCGGCTGGAGATCGATGGGGAGGCCCAGTACACGCCGCGCGGGTTCGAGGTGTTCCTCGTGACCCGCGGGGCGGGGCGTCTTGAGGGGCAGGGCGTGTCGCTCGATCTCTGCCGTGGGACGCGGGGTGTGCTGCGTGCGGAGGCGGGGCTGATCCGTTTGTGTTCAGCGGAAGCGCCGCTTGAGGTGTTGGTGGTCCGCTCGTAGCCGATCAGTGGCCGACGAACGCGCCGATGCCCGACGTGCCGGGCTTGAGCCCGAGGAGCTTGATCACCTCATCGGAAACCGGTGCGTCGAGCTCTGTGGCAACCTCGGGGCGGAGGCGGTAGTCGCCGACATCGGGGTCCACAAAGATCGCCTGACTGGCGAGGCCCGTCTGCGTGTTGGCGTTCGCCACGCCGGGGTGCACCGCCGCGAAGCCCGAGAGCGTGGGGAAGCTGATCCGGTCCGGGTGGTCGGGGGTGAACTGGGCGGCGATGGGCGTCGGGGCTTCGGGGGTGAAGAGGTTGTGGGCGATCCGCTTGGCGGGGAACGTGGGGTCGTGGTCGTTGCGGTCTTCGATGTTGATGTGGATGCCGTCGGGCGGGGAGCCGGCGAAGACGTTGTTGGCGAGTTGGTGGCCGTGGTAGCCCTCGACGCCGGGCCCGGTGGCGGCGTGGTTGAAGCTGAAGTTGGTGTTCCATCGGCCGCGGTAGCCGCGGTTGTTGCGCCACAGCCAGACCTGGCTGTTGATGAAGGTGTTGTTGTAGAACTCGGCCTCGGCGGAGTTGTGGACCTGGGCCTTGGCGTTCTGGAAGATGTTGCCGGCGATGACGGCCCGGTGGCTGATCTCGATCTTGAGGCTGCTGCCACAGCGCAGGAAGTAGTTGTCGAGGATCTCGATCTCGCGGAGCCCGACGTCGTACCACAGCGCTATGCAGGAGATCTCGGTGAAGTAGTTGTTGCGGGAGGTGACGCCGTAGCCCTGGTTGAAGACCTTGAAGCCTGCGGGGTAGCCGCCGTGGTGGAAGTAGTTGGTGCGGGCGACGATGTTGTGTTCGAGCACCGCGTCGTGCGACATGGGCATGAACATGATCTCGTAACCCATGAGCAGGAACTCGTTGTGGGCGAGCCGGGCTTGGGGGGAGGTGATCGCGAGGCCGGCCCGGGGGAACAGGGCGAAGAGGCAGTCTTCGACGACGGTGCCGACCGGGCCGTTGGGGCTCTCGCGGGGTTCGATCAGGCGGTAATGCGGATCGCCCGAGACGTGGAACCCGGCGTGGGCGTAGTGCAGGAACGTAAGGCCGCGGACGGTGGGCCCGATGGGGTCGGCGTCGGCGTGGTGTCGGCGGAGCAGGCCACGCTCGAGGTGCGTGATCTCGACGACGCGCCCGGTGGGGTCGTCGGCGAGATAGATCTCGCCGTTCTCGTAGTCGCAGAAGAACATGCCGGGCTCGAGGTCGTCGAGCGAGCCGATGGGCCGGAACATGAAGCCGTCCACGGTGACCAGGTCGCGGTGCTGGATCCAGAGCGGGCCTTGGCGGGGCTTGTACCACTTGGGCGGTTCGGTGCGGTACATGGTGTCCCACTTTGTGACCCAGTGGTCGCCGCGGCGGTGCCAGTTGGTGGCGGGCTTGCTGCCGCGCAGGACGGGGCGTTCGTCGAGGTAGGGCTGGAGGGTGATCTGGGTGGCGAACTCGAGGTTGCCGGTGCGGTAGACCCCGCCGCGGAGGACGAGGGTGTCGCCGGTGGTGGCCCGCTCGATGGCTCGCTCGAGGGTGGTGGGCTGCTCCAGCGTGGAGCCATCGCTCTTAGGGTCGCCATCCACAGCGATGAAGATCGCGCCCGGCGGCGGCTCGTAGGACCGGTGGAGCAGGCCGAAAGGGCCCTTGGTCTTTTCGATGAAGGGCGGCGGGGGTTCGTAGGCGTCGGCGATGCTGTACGGCCGGGGGTATCGGTCCTGGTGGCGTTCGGCCGGCTGGGCGGTCGCCGCGGCACCGGCTATCACGAAGGCGAGGATCAGCGAGAGCGCCAAGCAGATTCGATCGAGTGCGTGCATAGAAGCGTCCAGCCCCGCGAGGAGCGATAGGGGGTGAGAACCTTTGGCCCGCCCGGTTGGGTGTCGATTCACGCGTGGGTAGTCGGGCCGAAGTCAGATGAAGAGAAACGTTTCGTGGCTGTGGCGGTGAGATAACGGCGACGAAAACCGGTCAGTAATTCGGGATCAGCGTTGGGTGCCGGCTATGGCACTTCGGAGGCCGGGTTTTTGATGGTGTGCTGAATAATCTTTCTGTTTTACAGAGAAACAGAAAAAAATCTACAAAAAACTAGTTTTTAAAGAAATTATATTTGGAATTAATGGTCGGGTTGGCGATGTGCGTTCGGTTGGTTGAGGTCGCCGCGAGGATCGCTCCGGGCCAGACCATCGCCCGGTAGCCGCCGTTTTCACGGATGCTTGCGGCATCCGCTGTGCTGAGTGACGCGTGGTTGCCGGAGACGAAAGGCGCAAGCGCATCGATGGCCCGGCCGATCGTGCCAGAGGGTAAACAGTCCCTGAAGGCGCACCGCATCGGGGCGAAGCTGGGGGATATGTCTTGCAAGCCCTCAAGGTGCACTCAAGCGGCGGCGTTGCCGATCAGCCGTGGTGCGCCGTGCAGCCATGGATTTCCAGCGGCTATCGGTCGTCTTGCACCGACACGCCGGCGGGCAATTTTTATTTTGAAAAAGGCCTCCGAGTTGTTGACCTTCAGTCTCAGCTACAGTAATTTCGACGGTCCAGTCCGGATAATTGTGCTTTTTATTCTTCCGTTAGTCTGGAGAAGGGCACACAGGCGAGACGCCTTGATCTGATCCGCGACGGACTCTTGGAGATTTGGTTATGCGTTCTTCTCGTATTCTTGCTCACAGCCGTAACGCACGCCGTCGCGGCCTGACCCTGATCGAGCTGGTTGTGGTCCTCACGATTCTGATCGCTCTGGGCAGCCTCCTGGTGCCGGTCATCGGCAACGCCCTGAACCGTTCGCACGTCTCGACTTGTGCCCAGAACATCCCCGACATCACTGCCATGCTGCAGCGTGCGGAGCTGTTCACCGGCGACTTCGGCAACGGTTGGAGCACCGGCATCATCACTGGTACCGACCAGCCCGTGAACAACTCGGCTGCCCTGTTCACCCTCACCGGCGGCGGCGGCAACACGGCCGGCACCCTCGTGGCCGAGCAGCTGCAGGCCGACGAAGTCCTTGCCCTCGCGGACCTCGGCATCACCACCGTGTACTACCACGACGATCCGACCACCGACGGCTTCAACGTGACCTTTAGCCCTTACGACCCCACCGCCGCGGGCACGACCCTCGCCACCGGCGCGGAGGTCATCACCCTCACCGACGCTCAGGCCCAGAGCATCTACCTGCCCGTTCCCGTGGCCGGCGAGAAGTACATCTGGCTCGGCATCGACAAGAGCTGGTCGCTGCTCGGCACGGTTACCCCCGAGCCGCCCGTCCACTTCGGCGACACCCCGACCGCCTTCCCCGAAGAGTGCTACTCGCGGTTCGGTGCGATCTTCAAGCTCACCGATGAGGTCGACGGCGACGACGAGGCTTCCGCGGAGTTCGTCCGCGTCAGCTACTGCCTCGACGGCACCAACTTTGAAACCGCCGACAACCACATCGGCATCTACTGGGACGAGCTCCGCTAAGGACTGGTATCCCAGTTGAGGCACTAGTCAAAACCCCTCCGGTTGATGCGTCCTAGACGCCCGACCGGTCTACGGAGGAGAGAAAAGCTAGGCCTTTTGCCGAAGCCGGGCTAACCCCCGGCTTCGGCTTTTCCTCACGTATGAGTGTCCGGCGTATGTCTCACAGCTCCCGCATAACCCACGGGCAAACTCGGCTTCTTGTCCGTAGCCGGGGCCTGACCCTTGTCGAGTTGATCGTCGTGCTGGTGATACTGATCGCGTTGGGCGGGCTGATCGTGCCGCTGTTTGGCAACCTGGGTGAAGACTCCCGAGAGCAGGCGACACGGGCAACGCTAGCGCAGGTCGCCGAGTCGATCATCGGGCCCGGCGGCTATGCCGAGGTCATGACCTTGGCGCGGAACGCGGACGACGATCAGTATGTGGGCAATGGGACCGGGCTGCCCTGGCCGAGCCCGGCAGAGATCACGTCCGGCCGGGCAAACCATCCGCAGCTGCACTACCTGTTCGAACGGCCAACCGATCTGAAGGATTACGACGACTCGGCCGACGAGCGCTTCTACGACCCGGTCTTGCGGATCGGCTGGCGGGATGAGTGGCTGAGCGCGACGACCGCCACGCCGTATGAGGTGGATACGGTCGATGGGTTCACGGATTCGTATGGGGTGGGCGACGGCCGGGACGGCAGCGATGAGGACGACCTGGCCCCGATCGACGGCTGGGGCAACCCGATCGTGATCCAGCTCCCCGATGTTTCGTTGGGGGCGATCACGGACGAGGAGGTTGAGAATGTGCGGCTGGTTTCGGCGGGTCCGGACGGCGTGATCGACACGCCGGACGACACGCTCACGCCATCCGTGGCTGAAAAAGGTGACGATCTGGTGCTGTATCTGTACCGTGAGGATCCGAACCCATGAGCCGAACCCAGAGGGAACAACCGAGGTCTTGGCGGCGTGGCCGGTCTTGCTGTGCAAAGCGGGCCGGTACGCGGGGGCTGACGCTGCTGGAGCTGATCGTGGTGCTGGTGATCCTGGCGGCCCTCGGGACGGTGATGATCACGCAGACGGCGGGGCTGACCGGCGAGGCGCGGTACGAACAGACGGTCCGGACGCTGGAGCAGCTGGAGGACGCGGTGGTGGGCCGGCAGCCGGTGGGGAGCGAAGACCCGACGGCGGTGCTGCCGGGGTTTGTGTCGGACATGGGTCGGCTGCCGGAATCGGAAGCCGTGACGGTGGGGGGCGGCACGGTCTTTACCCTGGCCGAGCTCTGGGACAGCACGCTCTACGAGGCGGACGACCTGTTCTTCCGTCCGCGTCAGCTCACCGGGCTGGATGAGGGGCTGGAGATGTTCAGCGGATGGCGTGGGCCTTATGTGCGTCTGCCGATCGGTTCGGGGGCGTTGAACGACGGCTGGGGGGCTGGTTTTGATCTGGAGGACGTGGACGGGGCCGACGTGACCGCGGGGGATGTTGCGATCGGTGCGTTCCGCAGCGATGGCTCGGGGTTGGGCGACGACTTCGATCCGGCGGCCCCGCTCGAGGTGGTGCTGGTGGATACCACGCAGGGCATCGACCGTTCGACCGGCAGTCTTCCGATGGACAGCCTGACGGTCGACTACATCGTCCCGGCGACCGGGACCGGCGGCGCGATCAATGGGGTCGTTCGGCTCTACGGGATTGTGGACGGCCTCCCCGCCCTGCTGCTGCAGAGCGACGTCTTCGCGGTCACCGGGACCGCCGGCACGACGACCAGTGTGGCGGTCGTGTTTGATGATCCCGACGCACCGGGCACGCCGCTTTCCTCGTTCTCCGCCGTGGTGGGCCCCAAGGTGCTGCGGGCTTATGTCATCACGGGCCCGGCCGCCCCGCCCACCGACCCGCTCGATCCGTTGGCAGACCTCACCGCGGAGGACAAGAGCGCGCCGCTCCGGTTCACGCTGCCGGCCGGGGGGCTTGGTTTACTGCCGACCCCGATCCGGCTGGAGGGTTCTTAACGATGGCGGCTCGGCCCGACATGACGGTAGTGATCCGCACGCCCGGCGTGTTGCTACGCGCTGATGTTCGCGGTGGGGAGGCGCCGAGTACCGAGCGTTGGCGGCAGGATTGGTCGGACGTGGCGTCCGCGGTGGACCATGCGTTGGGTGAGGGGGGTAAGCCCGGCAAGCGGGTTTGGGTGCTGGACAGCGAGGTCTGGCTGGGGGTGGTGGACCTGCCGGCGGGCGCGGTGGCGGGCCAGTCGGACAAGGACTTGGCGGGGCCGGCGGCGTACGAGGCCGAAGCGCTCAGCGACCTGTCGCCGATCGAAGCCATTACGGCGGTGCAGCGTCGGCGGATGGTGGACCAGGGCGATCAGTTTCTGGTTACGCAGGCGCGGCGGACAGACGTGACGGCGCTAGCCAAGGTGGTCCGCCAAGCGGGGGCGAAGCTGGCGGGGCTGGGTCACCCCGCGGGGCTGCCTGCGGCGCTGGACATGGGCGACTCGGCGGGCGGGGCGCAAGACGCGGATCGGGCCGGCTGGCGTCGCTTGGAGTTCTGGGCGCAAGCGGTGGTGCTGACCGAGTCGGTGGGGGGCCGGTTGGGGCTGGTGCCGCTGGGGGTGGGGCCGCGTAGCGACTGGCGTCGGTCCTTGGCTCCGCTGCTGCGGGGGCGTGCCCCGGTTGCGGCGGATCAGACACTGATCGGGCCCGGCGTACAGGTCCGGGGCGGCACGCAGTGGCGGGAGAGCACCGCCGGTGAGGGGACCGCGCGTTGGCTCGCGGCAGGCGAAGACCCCGGTGATGAAGACGACGGCGTCCCGACGTGGGACCTCGCGGACGAGGCCTCGGCGACACAGTTCGCTCAGGCGTGGGCGGGTCGATTGGCGGCGATGGATCCGGCGGGCGGTGCGATGACGCCGACACTTCGTCCGCCGAAGCCACAGGCGGCGCGTTGGCCGGCCGCGGTCGTGGGGGTGCTGGCGTTGGCGTTGACGGTCTATGCGGTGGTTTCACTGCGGGATCAGGCAACGCAGCGGATCGCCGAGCTGGATGGGCAGCTCGCGGAGGCCCAGCAGGTCCAGGATGCTCTGGGCGAGCGCCGCAAGTTGGCGGACCAGGCCAAGGCCGATGTCCGCACCAAGCAGCGGGCGATTACGGGCCTCGAGAGCCAGCAGGCGAAGCTGATCCGGCAGCGTCAGGCCGCGGTGCAGTCGGCCATCGTCCAGGTCGATCGGCGGGAGGCGCTCAGCGCGGTCATGACTGCGCTGACCCGCGCGAGTTCGGACGCCACGATGATCCAGTCGATCGACCACGGCAGCCCGCGGCACGACATCACAGGCATGGCGGCCTCGCCTGAGGCGGCCACCCGTTTGGCACGCGATGTGAGTCGGCAGCTTCGGGGCTTTTGGGTGGTGAGCCCGCCACAGATCGAGCCGGAGACGGAAACCGTGCAGGTGGCATGGCGGTTTACGATCACGATCGAGCCCGTCGCGGGACTGGAGCTACAGCCATGACGCCCAAACGCAAGGTTTCTCAGCGCGAGGTGTGGTTGCTGGCGTTGCTGCCCGCGGCGTTGGTGGCGATTGTATCGTTCGCTCTGCCGGGCCCCGCGGACGAGGTGTCGGCGTTGGAGCTGCGGCTGGAGCGGGCCTCCACCAGCGAAGCTCAGGCCCAGTCACGGCTGCGGGAATATGCCCAGCAGTTGCAGGAGAGTCGGAAAGAGCTGGCGGCGCTCGAAGCCCAGGAGGCCCAACTCAATGCGGAGGTCCGGCGGCTGAACAGGCCGAGCACGCAGCGGCGGGCGCGGCTTGATGTGGCAGCCATGCTGGACGAGTTTGCCCGCCGTCTTTCGGGTCACGGGGCCCAGGTGCTGGCGATGGAGATCGGCAAGGCTCGGCCGGGCGTGAAGCGGGCGGCCAACGTCCCTGGACAGCCCTCGGGGCGCGAGCCGCAGGAGTGGGTGGTGAGCGTGGCGGGGACCTGGTCCACGCTCCGTGCGGCGATGGCGGATGAGGACGCATTCCCGAAGGGCTTGGGGCTCTCGGCCATCAAGATGGATCCGGTTCGGAGTAATGGGGCTTTGCGGCGGTGGGAGCTGATTGTCACGGTTGCGGAGCACTCGCCATGAGCCAGGCACCGCAAGACGAGCGGGGCGTGGAGGCGGGGGCACCGGACCTGCCCGCCGGCCCGGCCCGGCTTGAGGCCTTGCTAAGTCGGTGCGTCGCGCAGGACGCCAGCGATATCCACCTGGCCGAGGGCTTACCCCCCTACCTGCGTGCGCAAGGCCCGCTCGAGCCCGTGGCGGGTGAGGCCCCGTTGGGTGCTCAAGAGATGGCTGAGATCGTCGAGCACCTGCGCCGTGGCTTTAGCCAGAGCGGTACGGGCAGCGTTGATGGCGCGTTTAGCGCCGGCGACGGCACACGCTACCGGTTCAACATCTACTGGCGGAGTGGCGGCCTAGCGGTGGCCCTGCGTCGGCTCGAGGACCGGTTCCGTGGGCTGCAAGAGCTGGGCCTGCCCGAGTCGCTCTACCGGCTTTGCGGGCTGCCCAACGGGCTGGTCGTGGTCAGTGGGCCGACCGGCAGCGGCAAGTCCACCACGCTCGCCACGCTGATCGACCGGATCAATCAGTCGCACCCCTGCCATGTGATCACCATCGAAGACCCGGTGGAGTATGTGCACCGCCCCGCGAAGGCGTTGGTCAATCAGCGGGAGGTCGGCACGGACACCGCGTCTTTCAACGAAGCCCTGGTCGCCAGCCTGCGTGAAGACCCCGACGTGGTGCTGGTCGGCGAGATCCGCGACACCGACACGATCCGCACCGCGATTACTGCGGCCGAGACCGGTCACCTGGTGTTCACGACGGTCCACGCCGGCGACTGCGTGAGCACGATCGAACGGATGGTTGGGGTCTTCCCCGCGGAGGAGCAGCCGGCGATCCGTCAGCAGCTTGCGCTGGTGCTGCGCTGTGTTGTTGCGCAGCGGCTGCTGGTCGCCGATGGGCCGGCGTTCGAGACCGCCAGCGCCCTGGAGCAGGCCCGCCAACGCGTGGTCGCCAGCGAGGTGTTGATGGTGACGCCCGCGGTGTCAAACCTTGTGCTGCAGAGCAAGAGCAGCCAGATCTACAGCTCGATGGAGGCGGGCGGGGCCCAGGGGATGCAGACGTTTGAGCAAGACCTGGCGCGGCTGATGGTCACAGGCTGGCTCAGTGAACGCAGCGCCTTGGCGGCGGCGAAGCGGCCTGATGTGGTCCGCGACCGCGCGGAGCAGGCTGTGCGGCAGCAGCCGGGCGTGCCCCGCAACCCTCACCCCATGCGTAGGACCCCGGCGTGAGTGACCCCACGGCCATCCCGCTGCCCGGCCAGGACGATCCGCCCGCGGGTGATCAGGACCGACGAGGTTCGCGGCGACGCCGATCGAACGCTCGGCTGCGTCTGCGTCTAGGCGGCGGATCCAGCACGGATGCGGACATGGTGGACATCTCCGCCAACGGCGTGCAGATCGAGCTGCCCTCGGCCGACCAAGTGCCCAGCGAGGGTCAGCGGCTCGTGCTGGAGCTGTTGGACGGCGGCGTGCAGGCCGCGCCGCCCCGCAGCGGCGAGGTGGTCTGGAGCGGCGGGCCCGAAAGCCCGCGCATCGGTGTGCGTTTTCTGGCTGACGAGTCCCCCGCGGCGGACGCCGCCGACCGTGAGACTCGGCTCGACATCGAGCGGGTCAAGGTGGATCCGCAGGTGGCGATGCGGTTTCCTGCCGCACGTGCGCGGCGGTGGCAGGTGCTGCCTTTTGCGGCCAATGACGAGCGGGTGATGGTGGCCTCGGCCGACACGCTTCTCGAGCGTGCGGGGCCGGCGCTGGACCGGTGCTACCAGCGGGAGATCGAGGTCCACGCGGTTGATCCCGAGGCGCTGAGCCGAACGATCGAGCGGGTCTACGCCGGGGCCGAGGCGATGGGGGCGAGCGGCGAGCGCGGGCCGTCGATCGATACCGTCAGCATCGACATCGACGAGCCCGACGCGGTCACCATCTATGACCACATCCTGGCCTCGGCGATCATGTACGGCGCCAGCGATGTCCACCTCGACAGCTTCGAGGAGGTGGTCCGCGTCCGGGTCCGGGTGGACGGTCAGATCGAGCCGCTGCGTGAGCTGAGCCCCGAGAACGGCGCCGCCCTGATCAGCCGGATCAAGGTCATGGCCGGGCTCAACATCGCCGAACGCCGGGCCCCACAAGATGGTCGGCTCCGCCACGAGACCGCCAACGGCGTGCGGGTCGATATCCGGGTTGCGACGCTGCCGACCAAGTACGGCGAGCGCCTCACCCTCCGGCTGCTCGCCCAGGACGCCGGCAACCTCACGCTCGGCTCGCTGGGCATGTCCGACGCCCAGCTCGAACAGTTTGGTCAGGCCATCCGCCAGCCCTACGGGCTTATCTTGATCACCGGCCCGACGGGCAGCGGCAAGAGCACCACGCTTTACGCCGCCATCCGCCAGCTCCTGCAGGAATCAGACCTCAACGTCATCACGATCGAAGACCCGATCGAGTACCAGATCCCTGGCGTGACGCAGGTTGAGGTCGACCCGGGCGAGAAGGTCACGTTCCCCAAGGCCCTGCGCAGCACGCTGCGTCACGACCCGGACGTGGTGATGGTCGGCGAGATCCGTGACAGCGACACCGCGGACATCGCGGTGAAGGCCGCGCTCACGGGCCACCTGGTCTTTAGCACGCTGCACACCAACGACGCGGCCGGGGCGATCACCCGGCTGACCGACATGGGCGTGCCGCCGTTCCTGGTCGCGGCGACCCTGCGGATGGTGGTGGCCCAGCGGCTGGTCCGCCAGCTGTGTGCGGCGTGTGCGGCGCCCTACCGTTGCGAAGCGGCGGAGGCGGAATCCCTGGGTCGGCCTGATCTCGCGGGTCAGACGATCAAGCGGCCGGTGGGCTGTCTTTATTGCGGTGATCGGGGCTATACCGGCCGGCTCGCACTGTTCGAGATGATCCGCTGCGATCACGAGCTCAGTCGGCTGATTGTTCAGGGCGCGACCGAGGCCGACATCAAGGCGCACCTGAATGAGCGTGGCCTGGCGACGCTGGCGGACGACGCGGCGGAGAAGCTGATCGAGGGCCGCACGAGCATGGCCGAGGTGCTCCGGAACGTGGTGAGCTTCGCCGACCTGGCGGGCCCGACCTTGTCGGAGGCCTTGATCGATGAGGCCGACGCAGGGCCTGTCGATGAACAGCACGCCGAGGAGGTGAGCTGACCGGCATGCCGAGCTTTGCGTACAACATCCGGACGGTGTCGGGGCAGACCCGCGCGGGCGTGCTGGACGCGATCGACGCCGCCTCGGCTTCGGCGGCGCTGCGTCAGGACGGCAGCCTGTTGCTGGGGCTCGAGCCGACCACCGAGCGGGCCGCGACGCGGCGTCGCGGGAAAGCGCGGGTCAGTCGACTGCCTTTTGTCCGCCCGCGGATCGCGACGCTCGAGGTCGCGCTGCGTCAGATCAGCGTGATGCTGGAGAGCGGGCTGACGCTGCTCGAAGCGTTGCGGAGCGCCGCCGATCAGTCCACGCCGCTTATGCGAGGGACGCTGAACGACATCGCCGAACAGGTACAGCAGGGGCGATCGCTCACGCAGGCCATCGAGCGCCACCGCTGGACCGGCCGCGTGGTCAGCCAGCTGATCGAGGTCGGCGAGCAGACCGGGACGCTCGACATCGTGATGCAGCGTGCCGCCTCCGCGCTGGAGAAGCGTCGCCTGATCATCAACCAAGCGGTCGCCGCGTTGCTTTACCCCACGATCGTGTTCCTGGCGGCGATCGGTGTCTTCCTGTTCATGCTGATCTACGCCGTGCCCCGGCTGACCGTCTACCTCAACGCCCTGGGGCGAAACCTGCCCTTCATGACGCAGGTCCTGGTCGACGCGAGCAACTTCATCCTGGCGTGGTGGCCCGTCATCACCGGCAGCATTGTGCTGGGCTTGATCTGCCTCGTGGTGACCTACGCCACGCCGCCCGGCCGGCTGCTGATCGACACGGTCCTGCTGCGTATCCCCATCATCGGGTACATCCTGCGGACCAGCGCGACCGCCATGTTTAGCCGGACCTTCTCGCTTCTGCTTGCCAGCGGCGTCACGATCATCGAGGCCCTGCGTACCTGCCAGGACCTGCACCGCAACCGTCGGCTGACCGTGCTCATCGCTCAGGCCCGCGAACAGGTGATCACCGGCGAACCGCTCGCGCCGGGGATGGCCGCACGCAAAACATTCACCCCCATGCTCTCGAGCATGATCGCGATCGGCGAGCGGTCCGGGAACCTTGACGAGACCCTTCTGTCCTGTGCGGTCTTCCACGAGCAGCGTCTCGAAGCGCTGATCCGGACCCTATCCAGCATCGTGGAAATCGTCATCATCATCGTCGTCGGCGGGATCGTCGGCTACATGTACATCGCCTTCATGATGGCCCTATACGGAGCTGTGCTTTGAAACGGATCTTGGTTTGTTCGTTGCTGCTCGCCTTGGCGGGCTCCCCCCGCCTCAGCTGGGCGCAAAACGCTGAAGACGCGCCCGACCCGACGGTCGCGCCCGAAGCCCTACGCAGCCTGCTCGCCCCCGCGTCCGGCACAAACGGGGCGAACCGGGGTCCGGTCGGTCTGGCCGAGATCACCATGGGGGAAGACGAAGGCACCTTTGAGAAAGTCCGGCTCGAACAGGTCTCGCTCGCCCGCGCCGCCGAAGCCCTGGGCGAAGCCGCCAACGCCAATGTCGTGGTCAGCCGAACCATCGCGAACCAGCCGATCACCCTGACGCTCCGTGGCATCAAGCTGCCCGCCGCCCTTGACGCGATCGCTGTGTCGCAAGGCTTAGTTACCCGGCAGGACGACGCCAGCGGCGTTTACTTCCTCGCGACCCCCGACGAGATCCAACGCGACCTCTCGGCCTTCCGCGCCAACCAGACCGAGGTCTTCACGCTCCTCTACCCCAACGCCACCGACGTCGTCCGTGCCATCGGCGACGTCTTCGGCAACCGCGTCATCGTGACCGAGCCCGACGACGAAGACGACCAGGACCTCACCGATCTGGAGAACCGCTTCCAGCGCTTCGACCTGCTCGAGGGCCGCAGCCGTGGCCTGACCAGCGCTTCCGGCGGGGCCAATGTGGTCAGCGGCAGCAGCCTCGGCAACCGCTTTGGCAACAACTCCAATAACAACAGCAACAACAACCAGAGCGACAACACGCCGTCGCCTCGGCTCGACCCGGACGACTTTCCGAACCTTACGGCTGAGGAAGCCCGCGCGGTGCAGCAGGCCATCGCAGGCGGCGGTGATGCCGCGGCCCAGGCCCAGGCCCTGGCGATCGCCCGTCGCGAAGCGCTCACCTTTGTCACCTCGATCCCCCGGCTCAACCGCATCATCGTCCGGTCCAGCGACCCACAGGTGCTCAGCGACATCGCTGCCCTGATCAAGCGGGTCGATGTCCCGACGCCGCTGGTCCTGCTTGAGGTCCGCGTGCTGCGGGTGCTGCTCAATGACGGGCTGTCGTCTGACTTCGACTTCGCCTTCCAGGCCGGCGACGCTCTGGGCTCGTTTAGCCGGGGTGAGATCGATCCTTCGGCGGCGGGTTCGATCCTGCCCGGCGGGACAGGGGCAACGCTCAGTGCCGGGATCTTCCAGGTGGTCTCCGACAACTTCCAAGGCCGGCTCGAACTGCTGCAGTCCAAGGGCCGCGTGACTTCTCTGGCGACGCCGATCCTGCTCACCGCCAACGGCGAGGTCAGCCGCATCTTCTCCGGTGAGCAGATCCCCATCACCATCGGGTTCACCGAGCCCCAGGTGATTGTCGGCGACGGCGCGACCACCACCCTCGCGGCCACCCCGGTCACCGAGCTCCGCGACGTCGGCACGGACCTGCTCATCACCGCCAACATCAACGCCGACCGCACCGTCACCCTCCGGCTGCTCCAGGAGACCAGCACGATCAACGAAGACGGTGCATCCATCCTCGTGCCCAACGTCGGCGGCCTTACCAGCGAGACCGTCGACACCGTCGCCAGCCAGTCCGCCAGCGGCACCATCGTCGCGCAGGACGGCAAACTCCTGGCCTTCGGCGGGCTCATCGAAGAGACCGAGTCGGACACCCGCGAGCAGCTGCCCCTGCTCGGCGACCTGCCCCTGGTCGGGTTCCTGTTCCGCCGCGAGTCCTCGCAGATCAGCCGCAACGAGCTGATCGTGATGGTCCGCCCGTATGTGCTGAGCACGCCGGTTGAGGGCGACGCGATCAGCCGCAACCTCCTCGAGTCGCTCAATGTGCACCCGTACCGGCCGGGCGAAGGCTTCGGCGACGACAACCCCGACGACTGGGGCGTCTTCCGCGAAGGCCAGCCCACGTTCGACCGCTCGCTCTTCGACGCGTTCCGGCTCCACACCACGCCGGCCTGGGACGAGGACCAGCCATGACCCGACGCCTCCTCCCCCCGGCCACCGCCCTGCTGCTTCTGATCTCGATCGGCGGGGGCTGTGCGTATCAGCCGATCGACTCCGCTGAGGCCAAGCCGTCTAGGTCCGACGCCCCAGCCAACACCCAGCGCGTGCTGCGGGTCGAGGGCACGTCCGTCATCCTCGGCGAGGCGACCGTCCAGCCGCTCTCGGCTCAAGCGCTGCTCGATCGCGTCGGCATCCTGCTGTCTTCGACCGCTCACTACGCCGCCAACGACCTGCTGAGTCGCTACCCCGACCTGGCACGCGAGGCCCTGTTGGACAGCGCCTTGGCCCGTCACGCGGCGGCCCCGGCGGTGGCGGCCTGGCTGGATCAGCGTGCCGCGCCCGCGCGGGGTGGCTGGGCCCTGCTGATCGCCGACCGTAGTCAGAACCCCGCCCGCTACGCCGGTTACGACCAACAGCGACGAGCACTCTGGGCCGGGTTCCGCAAGGGGGACTTTGCCGCTGCGAGCGGTGGAGGCCTCCGGGCCCTGGGCGATGGGCCCACGCCCTGGCCCGAGATCGATGCCGCCGTGCTCCGTGGTACCGCCCTGCTCGCTAGCGGGAAGCCGGACGAAGCCGCCCCCCGCTTTGAGGAAGCCGCTGCCGGTGCCGCCGGCTGGGACCCCGTCTTTGCGGATCGGCAGTGGCTCTTCGCCGCGCTGGCATACCGGATGGCGGGCCAGCCCGTCGAAGCCCAGCGGATCGAGCAGTGGGTATCGTCGCTCGCACCGTCTCGGCTGGCCCAGGTCCACGACCCGATGATCCTCCGGCTTGCGCTCAAGACCGCGGTAAAGAGTCCAGCACCGTTCAGCCCGGAGGCAGCGTCGGCGCGTGTGATCCACGCCCGCCTCGGTGAGCTCGAGCTCAAGCGGGGCTCGCCCCAAGCCGCCCTGCTGAACTACCGCGCCGCCGAGTCCCAGCCCGGCGCTTCGCCGCGTACCGCAGAGCTCCGGCTCAAGCAGGCCGAGGCGTTAATCACGCTGCGACAGGAACAGCCGGCGCTGGTGATGCTCGCCGGCTTGGCGAAGGGCGAGGCCCGGCCCGAGGCTCTGGTGATGCTCGGGCTGATCCACCTCCGCCGCAACGAGATCGAGACCGGCCTCGCCATGCTCCAGGAAGCGGTCCGGTTGACGACCGCGGAGTCGCACCCGCAGATCTACGCCGACGCAGGGCTCTCGCTCTTGAGTGCCGGCCAACGCGAGCCGGGCATGCGGCTGCTGCACCGTTCGCGCGGGGTCTACCAGCAGCGCGGCGACTTCAGTGCTGTTCGGCAATCGCTCATCAATGAGCTCCGGTACGCCCAAGCCACGGGCGATACCGACCTCGCCCGGCAGGTCCGCGGGCAGCTGACCGCGTCACGCTGGGGTCCATAACCAAGCCGCGACGTTCAAGCCCGAAAAACATCGGGACGATCTGTCACGTACGGACCTATAGTCTTACGAGGCACGATCGATATGGCGACCACTGCCGATAACCAAAACCAGAGTGTTCAGGGATGGCTGCGGAGCCCGCTTGCGTTGTCGGGGACGCCTTACGTCTGGGTGATCGTGGGTGCGACGCTGGACGTGCTCCTCACGGGCGTGGTGTTGGCGGTCGGCGGGCGGGAGGTCAACCCGATCGCTCACGCGGTGCTCGCGGCCCACGGCTTCACGGGCATGGTGATATTCAAATACGTCGCCGTGTTCTGTGTCCTCTTGGGCTGTGAATTCGTGACCCGCTACAACCCCCGCACCGGGCGTCGCCTGTGTGCCGCATTGATCGCGATCCACTTCGCTCCGGTGGTCTGGAGCACGGGCCTGCTGATCAATCACTTCTTTTGATCTGACTCGGGCGGGTTACTCTGACTGCAGGGGTCATTGTGTGTGCTGTGTCAGTGCGCGCCGCTGGCGACCTCGAGCTCTTCGTCGAAGCAGACCGCGACCTTGCCGCACTCGCCGGACGCCATCAGCGAAAACGCGTCACTGACCGAATCGAGCGTGAAGCGGTCGGTGACCAGATCAGCGGGGCGGATGTTCCAGCGGACGATGCGTTCGACCAGCTCCTCCATCCGCCAGATGGAGGTGACCCACGAGCCGTAGATCGTTTTCTGGTCGTGGATCATGTCGGGGGAGGGGTTGAGGGACATGGTGCCGCCCTCGCCGATCAGGACGATCTTGCCCCACTTGCGGGTGGCACGGACCGCGGTGGCGCGGGCCTTATCGTTGGCGGAGCAGTCGACAGCCCGTTCGACGCCGTGGCCCCCGGTCAGCTCGCGGACCTGCTCGACATTGTCGGGCCCGGCCTTGAGCACCTGATCGCAGAGGCCCAGGTCCTTGGCGAGCTTCATCCGCAGGTCGATCACGTCGATCCCGATGATCTGCGGGGCCCCCATCGCGCGACAGAGCATCGCCGCCGCGAGCCCGACCGGCCCGAGCCCGGTGATCAACACCGCCTCGTTCCCGCTGATCCCGATCTTCTCCAGGCCCTCGTACACCGTGCCGAAGCCGCAAGCGACCTGGGCGCCATCGACATAGGTCAGCTCGTCGGGCAGCGCGACCAGGTCTTTCTCCTCGGCGATCATGTACTCGGCCATGCCGCCGTTCCGCTGCCAGCCGTAGGCCCGGCGGTACTTCGTGTTGGTGCACGAGATCATGTAGCCCCGGCGGCAGTCGTTGCAGACCCCGCAGCCGGAGATGTGGTAGACGATCACGCGATCGCCCTCAACAAACCGCCGGCAGCCGGGCCCGGTCGCGATGATTTGGCCGCACGGCTCGTGCCCGGCGATCACACCCTGGTACGCCTCGGGCCCTTTGCCCACGTGCTCGTGGTAGATGCAGCGGATGTCGGAGCCGCAGATCGTTGAGGCCTTCATCCGGAGCAGGACCTCGCCGTGACCCGGTTCGGGCACCGGGAAGCTGTGGAGCTGGGTGGTGCTGTCTCCGGGCAAGATGGCACCGGTCATGGTTTGAGGGATGGTGGCGGTGGTCATGGTCGGGCTCATTCGGGGGTGATGGAACCGTCGAGGTCCCAGAGGTCTTGCCAGTCCTGGCCGTCCTTCCAGAGGAAGACCTGGCCCTTGATCAGCCGGCACCCGCGGTCGACGCCGGCCAGGTCCGCCATGTCCTGCTCGGTGAGCGGGGGCGAGACGGCGGCGCGGAGGTTGGCGACGTAGTTCCGCGGGGTGGTGGAGAACGGGATCGGCACCTGGCCTCGCTGGATGGCCCACTTGATGCAGACCACCGCGGGGTGCACGCCGAGACGCTCCGCGATCCGGACCACGACCGGGTCTTTGATGTCGACGGTGTCGTCGGACGTCCGGTCGCGTTCGGGCCGTGCCGGTGAACCGATGGGGCTGTACCCGATGGGCAGGATGCCCTGCGACCGGGCAAACGCGAAGAGTTCGGGCTGCTGGAAGTGGGGGTGCAGCTCCATCTCGTTGGCGGCCGGCTTGATGCGGGCGTCTTGGAGCACCCGCTCGAGCTTGGGGATCGTCATGTTGGACGTGCCGATGTGCCGGACCAGCCCGCGGTCGACCAGCGACTCGAGGGCGCCCCAGGTCTGCATGTAGGCCTCGTGGATGTACGGCTTGGCGTCGTGGCTCCGCGACCCGACATCACACCCCGGCGCGTGATGGTTCGGGAACGGCCAATGGATCAGGTACAGGTCGAGGTAATCGAGCTGCAGGTCCGCCAGCGATTGCTCGCACGATCGGACCGCGTCGGCGGGGTCGTGCATGTCGTTCCAGAGCTTGGAGGTGATCCAGAGGTCTTCCCGCTTCACGCCGCTCGCCATAACGCGTTGGAGTGCGGCACCGATCTCTGCCTCGTTGCCGTAGACCGATGCGCAGTCGAAGTGGCGATACCCGACCTCAGCCGCCCCGACGACGGCGTCCGCGACCTGCTGCGGAGTGATGTGATCCGAGCCGAATGTTCCGAGCCCGATGCACGGGACGGTCGCGCCGGTGTGGAGGGTGTGGCTGGGGACCGTGGTGGGGTCGATCGCGTCGAGGGTGTTGCTGGTTTGAGACGGGTCGGGCATGGGGCGTCTTGGGGTTAGGTCTCGATGGGCGTGACACCCTTTTTCAGGATGATGTTGCCGTACTTGGCGGTCTCGCCGGTCACGACGACGGCGGAGGCGTCACGGGCGCGGTCATAGAACGCGAACCGCTCGACGCGCTCGATGACCGGTGACGGGTCGGTGTGTCGGTCGATCGCTTCTCGGTAGCGGGCCTCGACCGCGGGGTCGAGCTGGTCGCCCTCGACCGCGGCCATCATGGCGAGCGGGGCCTCGACATAGCTGTCGAGCTCGAAGAGCGGGAGGATCGCGTCGAGGAGCGGCGCGATCCCCAGGCCGTCGGCCCGGATGACCGTGTCGTTGAACTGCCGGGCCGGGAAGTGGGCGTCGGCGAGCACGATTTCTTCGCCGTGGCCCATCCCGTAGAGGAAGGCCAAAAGGTCGGGTGAGAACAGTGGGGAGAGGGTTTTCAGCATGAGACCGTGATACCGAAATACCGGGCGGTTGACGATCGAACAGTACCCCACGCGGCCAGATCCGCCATGGCCGTCCTTGACACGGGATAGATATTCTTGACCATATGGGGATGGCGCGTCGGCAGTCCAAGCTCAGCGGGCAGGTCCCCGGGTTTATCAGCGATCGGGTCGAGTCCGGGCGGTACTACTTCTTGGATTCAGAGGGTGATCCGGCGGCTGCGCTCCGGGTGATGTGCGGGGGCAGAGAGGTCTGCGGGCCGCGTTACGAGGTGGCGCGGCAGTCGTTCCGTTACTGGGCGTTGGAGTTTGTCGAGGCGGGTGAAGGCGAGATCACCCTGGGCGGGGTCCGGTATCCGCTGGGCCCGGGGAGCGTGTATGCGTACGGGCCGGGCATCCCGCACCGGCTGGGCGCGACGGGGCGCCGGGAGCTGATCAAGCACTTCATCGACTTCAGCGGGCCTGGCGCGCAGCCGTTGCTCCGGGAGCACGGGCTCGCGGGGGCCCCGCGGTGGGTGGCGCAGCACCGCTGGGTTCAGGCGATGTTTGATCAGCTCTTGGAGGTGGGCCAATCCCCGCCCGAGTTCGCCCGACGCCAGTCCTTGGCACTGCTCACGCCGCTGCTGGCGCAGATCGAGCACGGCCTCGCGCCCACCGATGGCGGCAGCTCCGCGGCCTTCTCGAAATTCTGCCAGTGCCGGTCATACTTAGCTCGCCACTTCGCCAACCTGACCACGGTGGCCGAAGCCGCGGCCGCATGTGGGATCGACCCCGCGTATTGCTCCCGCCTATTTCGTCGGTATGCGGACGAGGGGGCCCACGCGTTCTTGACCCGGATGAAGGTGTCGCGGGCCGCCGAACTGCTCGCGGGCCAGCGGCTGACCGTGCAACAGGCGGGACGGGAGGTGGGCTACGACGACCCCTACCACTTCTCGCGGGTCTTCAAGCGGGTCTACGGGGTCTCGCCGCAGAAGTTTGTCGGGCAGGCCGCACGCTGAGGGGCTGGGCACCCCTTCGTCGCTTGAACGAGCCGCTGGAAACCGCGATCGCCTTGGGGTCGGCATGACGATTCTTGAATCACACCCGAGCGGTTGACCCAGCTAGTGGCCGGGGCGGGATCGGCGTCGTGTGGCGGTGAACGCCCCGAGCAGTCCGAGCATGACGAGCGTGCCGGGCTCGGGGATGGCGGCGGTCTGGGTCAGGTCAGTAAAGGCGCCGCTCACGAAGAGAGAGAAGTCTTGGGTGGGGTCGAGGTCGTCGAAAGGGAACGCGTCGTAGAGATTCTGTTTATGGCCGACGTGGAGTTGGAGCCATGTGCCGGGGTCGAGATAGTCGATCAGGACCTGGGTGAAGTTGTCGACGTTGTTGTGGGCGTCGCGGGTGGCGGCGTCGCCGGGGTTCTCGACGTCGAGCACCCAGGGGAAGTAGAGGTTGCCGTCGGCGTCGGTGATCCAGAGGTCGAGGTCGTTGAGCAGGCGTGGGGTGCGGGTGTCGAAGGGGAAGTTGGTGTAGCCGGCGGTGGGGTCGAGCCAGCCGAGGGAGGCTTTGACTTCGCCGCCGGCGGCGATGAGGTCCCAGGTGAGGGTTTCGAACTCGTTGAGGGTGGATTCAAGGACGTGCTTGGTGCGGGTCTGGGCGTTGCCCGTTAATGCCTCGTCGATGTGTTGCACGGCATCGACGGCGTTGATCAGGCCGTAGCCGGTGGCGTAGTCCGGGCCGATGCCGTATTGGGTGGCGTCGGTCGCGGTGTGCATGAGCAGGCCCTTTTGGGTGGGCGAGTTGGGGGTGTAGCCCCTGTTGGTGTTGCGCCAGTGCTCGAGCAGGAGCGCCGCGGTGCCGGCCGCGGTGGGGCTGGACATGGAGGTGCCGGACTTGACGGTGTAGTCGGTGTTGCTGTCTTTGCCGGCGGAAAGGACGGAGTCACCGTTGGCAACCAAGTCGACGCCGAGTCGGCCGTCGTCGGTCGGGCCGTAGCTGCTGAAGTCGGTGGTCTGAACCATGGGTCCGGCGGGCGTGCCGCCGGCGTAGTCTTCGATCGCACCGACGACGACGTTGTTCTTGGAGGTGCCCTGCTCGCGGAGCGAGTCGAAGCCGCCGCCGTTGGGACCATCGAAATCGGGGATGGCGTAGTTGCGGCTGTCGACGAGGAAGAGGCCGCCGCCGAGGGCTTCACCCATCACCGTGTTGTTGGCGAGGAACTCGTCGGAGAACCCGGTGACGTACTTGCCGTCGTTCTGCAGGTCCTGATAGCGGAAGTCGCGTTCGTTGCCAGCCGCCCAGAAGCTCAGGGTCTTGGGGTTGCGGTAGAGCGTGGTGTCGAGCAGGTGGGAGTTGAGGCGGTATTGGCCGTACAGCGAGAGCTCGTCGGATTGATCGCGGGCCCTCAGCCAGCTGAAGTACTGCTTATCGACGGTGCCGCCGTTGCCGTCGGAGACCGTCCATTCGCGGATGGCCCAGCCGCCGTTGACCACGGGGCCGTAGGAGTGGTTGGTGATGTCGATGGGTCGCGGGGCGTTGGCGATCTCGTTCCACTCGAGGGTCGATTCGTAGCTGATCAGATCGACGCCGGGCGCGACGCCCCAGGTCGAGCGTTTGCCGGGGATGTGGGCCCCGCCGAGGGTCGCGGCGACGTGGGTGGCGTGGTCGGAGAAGCCGTTGGACCGGCGTTGGTCGCCGCCGAAGGTCACGCGGGAGCCGCCGTAGGTGAAGGCCTCGTGCGTGTTGCGGATCTCGAAGTGTCGGCCCTCGGTCGCTTCCCACACGCCGACCGTTACGCCGCTGCCGGTGAGGTTCAAGCCGAGCGATCCGCCGGACCAGAGCTCGTGGGCGTTGGTTGATTCCGCGGCCGTCTCGTTGGCGGCAACCGATGCTGCGCAGACGAACGACGCGGAGGCCACGAGCGATTGGATCAAGCGTGTTGGGTGTAGGTGGTGACGCATGAAGCTAGGGCATGACAGTGAATCCATACAGATCGATCTCCTCCTTATGCAGCTGAGGTGGCTGCGTTTGAATCGTGTCTACTTCCCGACAAAGGGCGTGTTGCCGCGGGCCTGAGCCCAGGGGCGGTAGCGGACGGGGTCGCCGGACCAGATGCGTTGCTTGGCAAGGTCGGTGGCTTCGGGCGGGCCGTCGCATTCCAATGCGATCACGGGGAACAGCGGCAGATCGTGCTCGTTGGCGGCGGGCACGTTGCGGACCCAGAGCATGTCGCCGTCTTGCTCGACGCTGAGCGGGCGGTCGGAGCCGAGCAAGCGGGCGGATTGGATGCGGGTCTTGAGCCCGGTGACGCGGACGTCGGGCGGGTCGGTCTGATAGCAAAGGATGAGATAGAGCGTGTTGTTGCGGACGGTCTGGTAGCCGCGTGCGAGGAACTCGGTGACGTCGCCGCCGCCGGGGCCGTAGACCGCTTCGCCGTTGATCGCGAGCCATCGGCCGAGCTCGTTGCTGCGTTCGATGAACTGGGGGGGGATGCGGCCGTCGCTGTCGGGTCCGACGTTGAGCAGGAGGTTGCCGCGTTGGGTGGCGCAAGTGCAGAGGTTGCGGAGCAGGTCCCAGGTCGGCCGCCAGTGCTCGCCGGGCGCGAAGCCCCAGAGCCGGGACGTGCTGACCTGGCAGGACTCCCACGGCCGGTTCGGGTCGGGGGTCGTGTGGTGCTCTGGAGTGCCGAAGTCGCCGAGCGTGGCGGACTCGCCGGGGTTTTCCATGGCCCCGTCGGCGACGCCGTAGACAGAGTCGGAGTCGAGCCGGTTGTTGGTGATGATCTGCGGCTGCAGCTCCCGGCACATCTCAAGCAACCGTTCGCTCTGCCACGCCTCGGCGTTGTGCGGCCAGGCACCGTCGAACCACACCAGATCGATCTTGCCGTAGTTCGTCAGCAGCTCACGCAGCCGGCCGTGGGTGTAGTCGCGGTAGTCAACCCACTCGGGGGGGTCGCCGGTGGAGTCGGACCAGTAAGCGGGGACGCGGAAGTCGCCGAGCGAGAAGTAGAGCCCGACACGCAGGCCGGCCTCGCGGAAGGCCTCGACATACTCCCGCACGAAGTCACGCTTCGGGGCCTGTTGGACACTGCTGTAGTCGGTTAGCGCGGTCTCCCAGTTGCAGTAGCCGTTGTGGTGCACGGCGGTAAACACCGCGTACCGGAACCCGCCCTCGACCGCGATGCGTGCCCACTCCCGAGCATCGAAGTGCTGCGGGTTCCATCGGCAGGCGGCTTGCTCGAACTCGGTCTGGTCGATGCGCTCACGGAGCATGCCCTGCTCGCCAAAGCCGAGAGCCGCCGACGGCCCCCAGTGGATGAACAGACCGTAGCGGGCGTCGCGGAACCACGACAGCTTGTCCGGAGTGGCTGAGGCAGTGGAAGAAGCGTGTGGGGCGATCGAGCTGCTGCTGCTCATAAGGAAGTAAACCGGTGAATGGGGAGGCGAAGAGGTCGGATGTAAACGAGCCGCCCGCGTGGACGGACGGCTCGGGGGAGGATCTAAATGATAGGTCGGCGGGGGCTCATTGTCCCGGCGCCCAGGCGGAGTCGAGGTCCTGGCCGGTGAGTTTCTGCCAGCCTTCTATGGTGACGCGGTCGTAGCCGTAGTTCGGGCCGGTCGAGAAGACGCGGCTGCTGACTGAGCTGTAGAACCGGTTGCCCGAGCCCTGGTAGGTGGCGAGGAACCCGTCGAGGAACATCTGTTCTTTGGCGTGGACGTGTCGCGCGATCAGCGTGTTTATGCGGTGTTCGTCTGGGTTATAGAACCCCGGGGCGTTCTCGCCGCCGAAGTAGGAGCCCATGAGCAGCGTGTCCTTGAGCACGAGGTTGCGGCAGTGGCCGTCGTTGCGGCGGCCGGTGAAGTAGCAGACGCCGGGCCGGTCGCGGTCGCGGGAACCGATCTGGTAGTTGATGTTCTCGATGATGCGGGAGCCCTCGATCGTGAGGCCTTCGGACTCGGCGTAGAGAACGCCGCCATCGGAGATGCGGATGGTCCGGCTGCCGTCGTTGTAGCCGTTGCGTCGGACCAGCGAGTTCTTGAGCAGGGCCGGGCCCTGGTTGTGCTCGTAGTAGAAGCCGGTGCCCCAGTTGCGCTCCATCTTGGAGTCTTCAACGGTCACGAAGTTGACCGAGGTATCGAGCCAGAGGCCGGTGGCGTAGTTTTCGCTGACCTCGCAGCGGAGGAAGTGCAGGTCCTTCATGAACAGCATCTTGGTGCCGGCGGGCCCCCAGCCGGTGACGTGGCCGAGGTAGCCCATCCGCCAGTTGTTGCGATTGAGCGTGGAGTCTTCGATCTTCGCGTGGAGGACACGGTTGGCGGTGACGCCGGCTACGCCGTTGTCGTCGAAATTCGTGTTCCGGATGACGATGTCCTTGCCATTGGCAAAGGTAAGCCCTGCACGGTTATTGAACACAAACTTGCAGCCGTCGATGGTGATGCGTTCGGTGAAGTTGCGGTCCGGGTTCGATTCGGCGTTGGTCATGCCGCGGACGTGCTCGCCGAAAATACATACCGCGTAGCGACCAAAAGGCTCCGTGCGCGTTGTGTGGCTGACCGCGTGCTGGAAGGTCAGGCCCTTGAGCGTGACATCTACCGCGTGCATGAGGGTCAGCAGGTTGGGCCGCATGCCCACCTCGATCAACGCGTCGGCGGTCTTGCCTTCGGGCAGCTGGACGATCAGCTCGTCGGCCTCGAGGTCGATCCGGAAGGTGCCGGGCTCCATCTCCTCGGCGGTCATGACCTGCCACAGCAGCTGGCCGTCGACGAAGACCATCTCACTGCGCTTGCCGGCGGCACGGAAGTTATCGTGGTCACGCCGCGGGTAGCCCGCATCAAGATTGAACTCGCCCCAGTCGTGGGTCCATTCGGCGACGAGCTTGCCGTCGCGTTCGGTCCAGTCGGCCCAGACGTCGGAGCCGGAGATGACGGCGTGTTCATCGCCGGTGCTCTCGATGAGCGTCGGGAACTCACGCCGCGCGATCCACAGGCCGCCTTCACGGTAAGTGCCCGGTTCGATGGCGATCCGCACCGGTGCTTGGGTGGTCTTTAGTTTCTCGAACGCCTTGCCGACGGTGGCGAACGGTTTCTCGGCAGAGCCGGGGTCGGAGTCGGACCCGGTGGTTGCGACGTGGAAGACGGTCCACGCGGGCTCCGCCTGAGCGTTCGTGGTCGGCAGGCCGATCACAGCGAGCAGTGCGACTACCGCCGCACAGCGTTGAAGGAACGAGGCATAAGAGATCGAAGTCATAGCGGGCTCCGTAAGAGAGGGAGGTTGTGGGGTTCTAGAAGGTAAACGTGTTATTCGATGATGACCGACTCGCGGTATTCGTCAGGCGTGAGGGCGGCGGCATGCCCATCGAAGAACAGGACATTGTCGGAGTTGCCGAGGTGGCGGCGTTCATGGCTGGGCGACCAGCCGTTAAAGACTGCGGTGTTTGGGTTGCCCAGGCCGGTGAGCCAGATCTGAAATTCCTGAGCATCGCCAAGTAGGAGCCGATCGCTAGGACGAGTCACCGCGTCGTAATCTTTAAAGACGAAGTCGCCTGGACTACCGCTGATTTCAAGGCCGTCGTGGAGTCCAGCCGGGCTGCCCAGCGCTTCGGTGTAATCGATGTATCGGTTCATGCCGTAGCCTGGGTGGGCGGAAGCACCGCCGGCGTGGATACTCCGCGAACGTTCAAAGTCCCATTCGGGGCAGCCCCAATAAATATTGGGGCCTAGTCGGTCCAGAGTGGACCCCGGTGCGATGTCGTTGACCTGATCGAGACCGTTTCCGGTGTACTGCCAGCGAGCTAGCGACAGCTGCCAGTGGCCGACGCGGTTGGGGAAGTCGTCGGTGAGGACGGCCGGGACAAGGTTGTCAAAGTCATTCCGATAGCCGGCGAAGGAAACACTCAACTGGCGTTGAGAGGAGAGGCAGACCGACTGCCTTGCGGCGGCACGGGCGGACTGCAGGGCTGGTAGCAGGATCGCGATCAGCAGCGCGATGATGCTGATCACCACGAGCAGTTCGATCAGCGTGAAGGCTTTGCGGGCGGGCTTGAGATCAGTCATGGGAAAGCTCCTGTACGAGAAGACCTGAGTCACGGGTTGTTGCGGACGGGGCGGAATCGCGGTCGTCCGTTGGACGGCGACAGAGAACGGTGAGCCCAAAGATCAATAAGGCGCCGCTGGCGGGCTCGGGGATCGCAACGACACCGAGGGTGAATGTCGAACCCGACTCTTGGCCGGGCTCTAGCGCGCTGATCCAGTCTTGGAAGCTGATCTGCGGCCGACCTTCGGTCGCAAACTGCAACGGGTCGTCGGGGTGGAAGTAGGTGTTGCCCGAGGCGGAGAGCGTCTCGAGGAAGCTCAGCCAGCGCTCACCCTCGGGGTTGAAGTTGTTGTTGATCAGGACTTCCTGCCAGGACTCGTAGGCACCGATGAGGTTGTCCTCGAGCACCAAGAAGCGGTTGCCGCGATCCCCGCTAGGGCCGAGCTGCTGGTTTTTGCGTTGGTCGAAGGTGACCTGTTCGCCGTTGTCCACAATGATCGAGTCGCGGATCGTGGCGAACATCTGGTTGGCGATGAAGACGCCGATCTCGTTGCCGGTGATCTGGGCGTCGGCCAGGGTGATGTCGTCGTCGCTGGCTTCGAGGTAGACGCCGTATCGGAGGTTGTCGCGGGAGACCAGGCCGGTGACGGTGATGTTGTCGTTCTCGGTGTCGAACCAGATGCCGTGGGCGGCGTTGCCGATCGTGGCGACATTCTGGTAGGTGCCATCATCGATGAACAGGTGCTTGATCCCGGCCACGGACCAGCCGGTGAGCCCGCCCTGGAGGCCGCGCCAGTTGTTGTCCTCGGCGGTGACGTTCTCGAACAGCAGGTTGTTGACGCGGGTTGCACCATTGCCGGTAAACCCGTTTTCTTCAAAGCGGGAGTCGCGGACGGTGTAGTCGCTGCGTTCGATACTGCTGCTCAGGCTGACGCCGCCGCCGTTGTTGTTGCGGACGGTGACGTTCTCAATCAGGACGTTGTTGGAATTGTTGAGCGTCAACGCCGAGTCATTGACGCCGGCCTGGTGCTGGATGGTCAGCCCGCGGACGACCACGTTGTCGGAGTTGATGTCGAGCAGGGTCTCGTTGCGGGTGCTGACCTCTTTGAGTGCGGTGTCGAAGTCGGTGCCGTCCTTAGGCCGGACGTAGAGGAAGCCGTTGGTGGCGTTGCCGTCGACCCAGTAGCCGCCGGTCTCCTTAATGGCGTTGCTGTCGAGCTGCGATTGCTGGCCGACCTGGGTGTAGCGTTGCCCGTTGACGTGGACCAGTTCGCTGCGTCGGCCGAGCTCATTGAGACGTGGGGAGCCGTTGTCCCTGGGCCAGATCGGAGCGGCCACGCCCCAGTTGTCGTTCCACGGCGTGCGGTAGGTGCCATCCCCAACCGCCTCCCAATTGGTGAATACGTCGCTCCCCGAGAGGATCGCTTGCCCCGGGTTGGCTGCCTCGATCACCGTGACCGAGTCGTTGCGTTGTCCGAAGAAGGTCGCGCGTTCCCGGTAGACGCCGTCCTGCAGGATGATCTTTGAGCCCCCGCCCCCGCCAAAGAACGTGATGCCGTCCGCGCGGTCCAGGGCACGCCCGAGCGTACGGTACGGGTTGTTGACGGTACCGCTGCCGGTGCTGTCGTTGCCGGTGTTTGGATCGACATAGAACGTGAAGACCACCGCCGACTCATCGATGTTCGCGCCGGTGCCCGCGAAGGCCGGCGTACTCAGGAAAGCTGAGGCCAAGCAAGCGAAGCCGACCCGCCAAGGCAATCTGGAGATGTCACGCAAGGCAATGAAACTCAAGACACGGACTCCAGCAAGACAAGAGCATGGGCTGTGCATCGCACCGCATTGATGCTTGCGGCTCGAAAACGCTTTTTGAAAAAGCGGCGTGCTGTCTTTCAACAGCACGCCGCAGGAGGACTCAAATCCCTTAAGACTGGGCCTTATGGCGAATGATCAGCAACGATCCGAGCGCGAGCAGACCAAGCGAGCCGGGCTCGGGGATCACACTGCCAGACGTCGAAGGCGAGTTGAAGTTGTCGGCATTAGAGGCGGCGCGGCTGGCGGGGTTCTGGCCGCCGAAGTAGGCGTAGGCTTCGGTATCACTGGTCAGCACAGTGGCTTCGGTGTAATTGCTGCCGCTGTCGTTGAGGAACTTGAGCGAGTTGCCACCACTGTCGAACAGTTGGCCGGAAATACCCGTAAATGAGCCGCCAGCTACCGTACCAATGTTGAGCACCAGCTCGTAATACTCCCCGTCCACAAGCGGAACATTGAGTGAAGAGGTGGCGAATGCCCCCCCATTGTTGAGCAGCTGAAGGCCGTAGTTGTCACTCGAACCGCTACCGGTTACCGCTAGGCGTAGGTCGGTGCCGGTCGAAGTCGCGCTGCTGCCGTAGGTGTCGCCTGGGTCAGAGGTGAGGCCGACAAAAAAGCCGCGGCCACCAGAGTTCGCGCCGTTGTACTTAAAAGAAGCGGAGACGCTGAAGCTGCCCGCGGACGCATCGAAAGCGGTCTGTTCGACGGCGATCTGCGAATTACTCGTCAGCGCGACCGAGCCGCTGTCCGCGATGCCGCCAGTGGTGGACTGGCTGAAGTCGCTGAATCCAGAGAAGTTATTCGTGAATTCATCAGTGGCTTCAAAGGTGTAGAGAGCTGCGGTGGCTTGTGACGCTGCGAAGAGCGTGCAGGCCGCTGCGGCTGTAAATTTTCCGGTACGCATATCCATAAGTAACCTCCAAGAGAAAAAAGAAACCGGTCTCCAGGCAACACGCCTGGGTAGAAAACGAAAGCTAGGTCGTGTTACCCACATCAAGGGTGGGCCGGACCGCGACGCCTGGGCGCTCTTCGTCCGGCGCATCGATCTTGAGCAGGAGCTCTTTGACGGCGAGCTGCCCCACCTCTTCAAAGGGGATGATGACGGTGGTCATGTCCACGCCGAAGCTGCGGTCCATCATGTTGCTGACGGTGATGCAGGCGATGTCCTCGCCCAGCGTGTGGCCGTTCGCAAGCGCGGCGGCGGCCATCGGGGTCGATGAACCGGGACCCGGGGTCATGATGGCGTCGGGCTTGTCGTTCTGTGCGAACCACTGCATGGCTTCGCTGAGCCGGTCGCCGTAGCGCACCAGCTTGGGATCGAACACGACGGGTTCGAGGCCGGCGTCTTGCATCGCGAGGCGGTAGCCCTCGAGGCGGTCTTTGTGGCTGTAGTGCGAGGTGATCGCCAGGGAGCCGCAGAGGATCCTGCGGTGCCCGCGTTCGATGAGGTGTTCGGTGGCGATCCGGCCGGCGGCGATATCGTCGGGGCGGACGCAGTCGATGTCGTGCTTAACGTTGACCCAGATCGAAGGGATCCGGAAGTGCCGGATCATTTCGGGCATGCCTTCGGGGACACGGGTCAAGTAGTCGATGAGCAGGCCGTCCGCCGACAGCTCTCGGAGGAGTTTGGGGACGACGCCTTCATCGGTGAGGTGCTCGTCGCCGTGCATCGCCGAGGTGAGCAGCAGGTCTCGGTCGCGTAGGACGCTATAGACCCCGCGCATCAGGGCAGAGTTGGTGTGGCTGTTGCTCAACTTGCTGGAGTGCAGGTATCCGATGGCGTTGAACTTGCCGGTTCGGGTCGCTTTTGCGGATGCGTTCGGTCGGTAGCCGAGCCGGTCCGCAACCTTGCGGATTTCCTTAAACCTTTTCGCAGTAGGTGCATACTTCGCTTCGTGCTGACCATTTAGGGCCCGGGCGACTGTCTTCCGGGAGACGCCGACGGATTCTGCGATTTGGTCGAGGGTTGCCATAAAGGGCTGGAGAAACGGGGGTGAAACAGTGCTCAGAATTGGCCGGAACAAATTGACATCGTGGGCATTATGAGTCAAAATGGGCACGATGTCAAGTCTTTTGCGGGGCGTGAATTCCCGATCGCTGCTCGCCCTCGCTACCACGGCCGCACCGCCATGCTCAAGCACTTCGCCAGTGAGAAATCAGTCCACACCGATCCCGACACCGGTGCCGAAGTGATCCGATGGACCGGGTCCCCCGCCCGGGACAACCACCTGTACTTCACGACGCCGAGCGTCACCCGCGACAACCGCTGGCTGGTCATCCAGTCCGAACGGCTGGGGTCGGTCAACCTGTTTGCCGTTGATCGTGACTCGGGCACGATCTTTCCGCTGAGCCAGAACGAGCATGGCACGCAGCGGTCGTACTGCTGGCCGATCGGCACGCGGGACGGCCTGGTCAAGGCATCGCCGGCACTGGATCCGGACCGCAACCGGCTGTTCTATGTCCAGGGGGACAGCCTCTGGCGGGTGGAGCTGGATGATGCGGAGCGGGGTGCGACGCCGCAGCATGTCTGGACGCTGCCGGTGGGCTGGTGGGGCGCGTTCAACCACGTCTCGCCGGATGGCGGAAAGGTGTGTGTGCCGCTGGTGGACCCTCGGGCCTTCCCCGAGGGCCTGCGTACTCAGCGTCAACAGATGGACATCGGCCCACGCATCATCGACGCGCTGGGGCTGACCTCACGCCTCTATGTGATCGAAGTGGCGACAGGGGCCGCGGAGGTCGTGGCTGAGGTCCCCTTCTGGTGCACGCACGTTCAGTTTGATCCGACGGGCAGCGGGCGCATGATTTTCAATCAGGAAGGACACCGCCTGTATTCGCACAGCCGGACGTGGTGCCTGGAACCACACGGCGCATGGCGGCCGTTGTACGACGAGCCCGACGACGAATTCGATAACCACGAGAACTGGTCGAGCGATGGCAGCATGATCGTCTATCACGGGGCCCGCTCGGAGAAGCCGTTGATCGCGGCGCGACGCTGGGACGGCTCACTGATTTTCGAGACCGTATTCGATGGCGAGCACATCGGGCACACGACGCCGACGCTAGACAGCCGGGGCTTCATTACCGACGGCGGCCGGCACGTGAGCGTGTTTGTCGACGATAACGCCGGCGGGATGCGAGGCCAGCGGTTGTGCCGACACGACTGCAACCAGGTGCTGAACCAGGACGATCACGTTCACCCGCTGGTCACGCCGCGGAGCGACTCGGTGGTCTTTGCGTCGAACGTGCTGGGCACCTCCAATGTGTATGAAGTGGACCTGGCGTGAACGGATAAGCTTCGCCGTTCCCGCTTTTGCGCTTTGTGCGTCAAGCTGGCCAATCATCCCATCCGTAACGACTGTGAACTGAACGATGCAGACCCCCGCCGAAACCGAATCGCTAGCTACAAGTTCGGAGGCCCACGCGCAGTCAACCCGCGCCAAGCGATTCCTGCGGTATGTGGTTGATTGCGCCGACAACCCTTCCGACACTTCGTGGGGGCTTTATCGCGGCTTCGACGGTTACGCGCTCGCGGCGTATGCCCTCGGCGACGAGGCGGTTGGCGACCGGCTTCTGGGCGATGCCTTGGCGATGATGATGCAGAACTTCGCCGACGAACGGGCGGACCCAACGTACAAGTGGCACTTGGCAGACTTCGGGGTCCACCCGCTGTTACGGGCGTTCTGGCAGTTCGGCCCAGGGAAACAGGCTCCTGGCGCGAGGCCTGACCGGTTGCCCGAGCCGTGGGCCGGGCTGATCCGACTAGCCTTTGATTTCCCGCTGCACTTCGGAGACCTCAGCGAGAACCACAACCTGCTGCACCTCACGCTTCGGCTGCTCCTGGGGCAGGCCTGGCCCGACCAGCCGTTGTGCGATGGCCGCACAGCGCGGGACCACGCCGAAGAAGCAGGCGGAGGCATCCTGCAATGGCTGGATACCTGGGAGCACCAAGGTTCCGCCGAGTGGGGCTCGGGTATCTACTACAACGTGAACTACCTCGCGTTGTTCAATCTGATTGACTTCGCGGCCGACCCGGAACTTCAGCGACGGGCAAAGCGGGTGATGGACCTTTTCCTGCTGGACCAGGCGCTGCATGGGTTTGCGGGTGCTTCGCTCGCTGCGGCCCACCGCGACTACGCGGTGTACCGCATGGACGCTTTCGAGAGCCCGTCGCGCCCGATCCACTACATCTTGTTTGGTGTGGATCGTCCGCCGATGTTTAACCTGAACTTCATCGGTGGCGCGATCCAGGCGGCCTGCAGCGGGTATCGGCCGCCCGATGAGGTGGTGCGCATCGCTCGGGACGGGCTGCCGCACCGCACCACGATCACGCACACCGTGCCCTCGGGTCTCTGGAGGGATCCGCGCTTTGATGGGCCGCAGGGCGAGGTCGATCGCGCGGCGCTGCAGAGTCATGCCTGTCGGCTGGACCATGCGTTGCTCGGTGCGATGGTTTCCTACCCGAGTCGGGGGCGGTACACCGAGTTCGCGTTGCACGTCACGCTCGGCGAGCGCGCGATCTCGTTCATCAACCAACCGTCGGCCGATCCGGCACACCGCTTGGTCGATCCTGCGGGGCTGGTCGAGCTCTACGACACCGAGACGCACCCAGCGGTGGCGTTTAGCCGTCCCGATCGGCCCTGGTTCTGGCAGTACGCAAATGTGCCGCCGGGCAACGATGGGGATATGCGTCCGGGTTACTGGCAGGGGAATATCGACGGGCCCCGGAGCTTTGGCTTGGGTCGGGTCGGGGCGTGTCTCTATGACCTGCAGCCGGAAGTGTCGATCCCGTTTGTCCACGTGTTTTGCGACCGTGATGCATACGACGACGTGTTCCAGGACGGGCCTTGGCTGATGCTTCGCCATGGCGACGGTTATGCCGCGTGGTGGTTCTCGCACCCGGTGACGTGGGTGGATCAAGGCGTGTGGGCGAACCGTGAAGTCCGCATGCACGCGCAGCGCTGTGCGGCGTTGGCGGTCGTCGGCGACCGGGCGACCAACGGCGGCTTTGCATCGTTCTGCGACGGCCTTGCGCGTCTCGCGGTGACTTGGGAGAAAGAAGCCCACAGCCTGTTCTGGCGCGACCCCGACTGCTGGGACCGGGTCACCCTGTCGTTCGAGTACGGGGCATCAATAAACGGCGGGCCGATCAATCCGGGTAGCGAGTTGTCGCGCGGGTCGCGATGGTCCTCAACCTTGCCGGCGGTGGACGCGGTGGTCGGGCGGGAAACATCGTGTTAGGCGGGGTACGGCGAGCAGATTGGGGTCTACAGATCGATTCACCCGCTCGCTCGGGTGTTCGGCTACCCCCCCCTTTCTCCATGGCTTGGCGTCGCCGCCACCCTTAACCTTTTTGGCCCCTCCCGCTATCCAGTAAGCGTAAGGGCGATAGCTTCTACCGCGAGGATTGAGGCGAGACCCGCACGATAAGTCAGGCCATCGTGCGGTAGTCCGAGGCCGACTGCCCGACATACTCACGGAACAGCCGGGCGAAGTACTGGCTCGAGCTGAAGCCGCAGCGGTGAGCGATGGTTGTAATCGAGAGGCTGGTCGTGGTGAGGAGCGACTCGGCCATGGCGACGCGCGCGCGGTTGAGAGCAAGGATCGGTGTATCGCCGGTCTGTTCCCGCACGAGTTGGGCAAACCGGGTGCGTCCCATCCCGCAGGCCTCGGCCATTGCGTCCAGCGTCCAGGGCTGGTCACAGGTTGTATTCAGCTCAGCGATAAGCCGGGCGACACGCTGGGGTGCGCTGTTCGCCATGGACGGATCTGAAGCCGTGGTGCTTGGGACAGAACCCGCGAGGCTCGCCAGTTCGGCGATTGCCGACCGAGCAAGTGAGTTGGTGACCGGCCCGGTTTCTGCTGAAGATTCGGCGTGGAGGTCAATGAGCTGGTCGAGCAGCCAGGGAAGCCTTTGGCCCGCGGGTAACCTGCGAGACTGACGGGCCAAGAGCGTCTTGGAAAGGCGACGGGCTTCTTTGGGTGACCAGCCGACCGAGGGGTGAAACTCAAAGCGGTCTCGCGGCCGTGAATACGGATACCGGAGACGAAGGATCACGAAGCTCAGGACCAGCCCCGGCTCGCGTGCCGACGTGCCGCCGTGAGGCTCCCAGGGCAGGGTGTAGAAGACATCGCCCGGCTGCAGGTTGTACCGGTGACCGCCCACTTCCCACCGCGTACGGCCCGCCACCAGGTGCACGATCTCCAGCCCGGCATTGCGGTGTTTCTTGAGCTGCCTGAGCTTGGCTGGCGTCCATCGGCCAGCGCCAACAATCACGCTCTGCATTTACAATATCTACCACTGCAAGCCCCTGCACGCAATGACGCAAGACCTCACGCATACTTCGCCGCTCTCACCCACCTCTCTCCAGGAGAACGCAGTGAAAGTCGGCTGCTTCGCACTCGTTGAACCCTTTACCACCATGAGCCGGCAGTTCCAGGCCATCCGCGAGATGGGCTTCGACTACGCCGACCTGACCGACAACCACGATGGTGCGTCGCTCGGGACCGAGTTTGGCTTCGCCAGCTCTGTTTCCTTGGATACCACGCCCAGCCGGGTGAAAGACATGATCGGCGACACCGGCATTCAGCTCACTGCCGTCTGCGCCCACGCCAACCTGCTCGACCCCGCGTCGCCCGACACCTACGGCACCGCGCAGATCATAAAGGCCATCAAGCTCGCCAGCTTCCTCGGGATTAAACAAGTGGTGACCACCGAGGGCGATGCCAAGACCGCGTTCGGTGAATCGCTTACGCACGAGCAGCGGCTGTTCTCGATCCGGGAAAAACTGCACACGCCGATCGTCTGGGCCAAAGAGCTCGGCATCGAGCTGCTGATCGAGCCGCACGGCATCGTGACCGACAACCTCGACGCCACCGCCGAACTGCTCGACCTGCTTGGCGAGCCAGAGACCGTGGGGCTCAACCTCGATACCGGCAACCTCTGGCTTGGCGGTGGTGATCCCTTGCAATACGTCAAGCGTTTCGGTCCGCGGATCAAGCACGTCCACTGGAAGGACATGCCCGCGGAGTGGGAAGCCAAGCGGGGCAAGGTGTTCGGCTGCGGCATGGCGACGATCGCGCTGGGCGAGGGCGTCGTTGGCGTTGAGGCGGTCGTCAAGGAACTGATGAAGATCGGGTTCGACGGCCCGACCACTCTGGAAATCGCCGGTGTCGAGGCCGTCAATCGGTCCGCCGAGCAACTGAGGGAATGGATCCAATGAAAACGGCAGCGGTTATCGGTTGTGGTAGGGCAGTACCAGGCAAGGAAGGCTTTGCGATCGGGCACGCGCACGGCGGCGGCTACAAAGACGCTTACCCCGACATCGAGTTGATCGGTGTCGACATCAATCCCGACAACCTCAAGGCGTTCGGCGAGGCCTTCGGCGTCCCCGACGAGCGGCTGTTCGATTCGACCGAAGCGATGTATGCAGCCCAGGTCCCCGATGCGGTGAGCATCTGCACCTGGCCGCCGCTGCATATGCCATTGACTGTGGAAGCCGCGGAAGCGGGCGTGAAGGCCATCTGCTGCGAGAAGCCGATGGCGACCGACATCGGGCTGATTGACGCCATGATGCAGGCTTGCGAACGGCAAGGCGCCCGCCTTGCGATCGCGCATCAGCGTTGCTACGAGGCTCCGTTCATCAAGCTGAAGCAGCTGCTCCAGGCCGGCGCAATTGGCGAAAAGCTGATCCTGCAAGGGTCTGTCGGCGACGGCTGGGACATCCAGTCCTGGACGGTCCACTGGTTCGACATGGCGCGTTTCGTGTTCGATCAGCCGGCGACCGCTGTGTTTGCGGGTATCGATCACACGGGCTCGCGTCGTTACGGCCACGCCGTCGAAGACGCGTCCACAATCATTGCGGAGTTTGGTCAAGACAAGCATGCGCACTTCTTGACCGGCCCCAACGCGATGCCGCAATCGACCGGCGTCAGCGTGGTGGGCGAGTATGGAATGGCAGTCTTGGTAGCGGACGGTGTCGAGATCTATAACCAAGAAGGTTTCGAGAAGCACGCTGGCGATGATCAGGAGTTTGGCGGATTTGCTGCACTCTTTAGAGACCTCTGGAAGAGCGTTCAAGACCCTTCGTACACCAGCGAGACCGATGCGAGCCACACCTCCGCAGCGACCCGCATGGCGTTCGCCGCTCATGAATCAGCCCGCACCATGCGTCGCATCGAGCTCCCGGTCCACCACCTCGACTTTGCCCCGCTCGAAGTCGCGCAGCGACCCGTGCGACGAATCCCCGACTGCGGCAAGGTCGTCCTGCTAGGAGATAAGCACCACATCGTCGAGGCAACCGGCGAGGGCGGCCGAGAAGGCCTGCGTGATGCGCTTCACAGGCTGGGTTTCGATGAGGTGCATGTGGTCCCGGTAGATGAGCGCGAACCCAAGGCAGACGACCTTGAGGGTGCCGAGTTGCTGGTGATCTACCACACCCAACGGACCAGCAGCCCAGCGGTCCGCGAGCTGCTGACCGGTTGGATCGGAGCGGGTAAACCCACCGTGGTCACGCACTGCGGGATCGGGGCCTACGACGACTGGCCGCAGTTCCGGCAGTGGATGGGGAGGCACTGGGTGTGGGGCGATGATGCGGGGGTTCAGGGTGTCACGCCGTCCGGGCATCCGCACGTGCCCTGCGCGATCCAGATCACCCCCGGGACTGGCTTCGATCCCGGCTTTGTCACCGCTCAACTGCCCCGCGACGAGGTCTATGTCGATCTCTACGACTCCGCCCCGGTGAAGGAGCTGGCGACCGCCAGCTACGACGATGGCAAGACCGCGTCCATCGCCTGGCAGGCCGAGGGCGTGGAAAACGTGATCGTCTGGGCCCCCGGACACCTCCGCGAGGTCTGGTCCCTCGAGCCGATGACCGCCGGCCTCGCGGCCTGTATCCGGGCTGTGCTGTAGCGCCGCAACAACCGGTACGGGTTGGGGTTGACGGTTCCTGGTCCGCGTCGGTTGTGGTGCGTAAGAATCGGGGCGGCCAGATTTGAACTGACGACCTCCTGCTCCCAAAGCAGGCGCTCTACCAAGCTGAGCTACGCCCCGAGGGCGGCGTGCGATCGGATCAGGTGTGACCGGGTCACGCCTACGCTCCGCGACACTGCATGGTACTCAGGCGGCTTGAAGGCGGCAAAGTTTCCAGGGCCGGGGACCACGCGGGTCGGCGCTCAATGCGTCAGTGCTCGATGACGACCTTGCCCATGGCCTTGCCGCTCTCGAGGCGGGCATAGGCGTCGCCGGCCTGGTCCAGCGTGAAGTGCGTCTGGTCGAGGACGGGCTTGAGCCCACCCGCTTCGGCGATCGCGGCGAGGTCGCGCAGGATCTCGGCGTGGTCCTCCCGCATCACGTTGTGCAGCATCGGGATCAGCATGAACACCACGTGCAGCGACAGCCCCTTGAAGTGGGCGACCGACAGATCGATCTCGCACAGCGACACCGTCGAGGCGATCTGACCGTTGAGGGCGGCGGCGTTGAACGAGTTGAGCATGTTCATCCCGCCGACCGAGTCGAAGACGACGTCGAAGCCCTTGCCGTCGGTGTGCTGCTCGACGTAGTCCTCGACGGACTCGGTCTTGTAATGGATCGGGGTCGCGCCGAGCTCACGGATCAGGGCGAGCTGCGGGTCGCCGCCGCCGGTGGAGTAGACATCGGCACCAAAGTGCTTGGCGAGTTGCAGGGCGACATGGCCGACGCCGCCCGATCCGCCGTGCACCAGGACCTTCTGGCCGGAGGTGGTGCCGGCGCGTTTGAGGCCTTCGTAGGCGGTGATGCCGACCAGCGGTATCGCAGCGGCTTCTCGCATCGAGAGGTTGCTCGGCTTGTGGGCCATTAGGCGGTGGTCGGCGAGGATGTACTCGGCGAGGGTGCCGGGCAGGTCGGCGAGGCCGCCCGCGCAGCCGTAGACCTCATCGCCGGCCGCGTAGCCTTCGACGCCTTCGCCGACGGCCTCAACGGTCCCAGCGAAGTCCATCCCGAGCAGCGCTGGCGTGTCGGGCGACAGCGGCAGGTCTTTGCCCATGCTTCGGATCATGGTGTCGACGGTGTTGACGCTCGACGCGGCGATCTTGACCAGGGCGTGGCCGGGCTTGACGGTGGGGACCGTGGCGGCGGCGGGTTCAAATGCCGCGTTTTCGCCGTAGGTGTTGATCAGCATTGCTTTCATCGGGATATTCCTTGTGGTGTGGGCTTACTGGATTTCTTGGACCTGCATGACTAGGTCGTTCCAGTTGCGTTGGTTTTCGAGGTCGTGCTCCATGCCCTTCTCGTCGGCGATGGTGAACCGCTTGATGGCGGGTGTGGTGCTGGTCGCCTGGTAGAGCCAGTAGGCCTCGGCCTTGAGCGCTTCGTCGATCGGCTTGTCGATGGATTCGTACACCGCTTGCTTGCAGGCGTTGATCGACTCGGCGGGGAACTGGGCGATCCGCTGGGCGAGCGTGTTGACGTAGTCGTCGATCTCGTCGGCGTCGAGGGCCTTATTGATCGTGCAGTAGGCCTCGGCTTCGTCGGCGTCGAAGTCGCGGGCGCTGAGGATGATCTCGAGGGCGCGGCCGAGCCCGGTCTGTCGGGCCATGCGTGACGCACCGCCGCCGCAGGGCAGGATGCCCATGCCGACCTCCATCTGCATGAACTTGAACTTGCCGCGGACGGCGAACCGCATGTCGAGTGCCAGCGCGAGCTCGTGCCCGCCGCCCCGGGCGAAGCCCTCGAGCTTGGCGATGGTCGCTTGGGGCAGCTTGCTGATGCGCTCGCAGACCGACTGCAGGTCGAGCAGCTGGGCCTCGGCGCGGGAGACCTTTTCGGTGGACATGTCTTTGAGGAGGTTGGTGTCGTAGTGACAGACCCAGATCTCGGGGTGGGCCGACTGGAAGACGACGACCTTGATGGAGCGGTCGCGTTCGAGGCGCATCGCGAGGCCGTTGAGGTCGGCGAGCATTTCCTGGCCCTGGACGTTGACGGGCGGGAAGTCGAAGGTGACGGTGAGGATGGCCCCGTCGCGTTGGGTCGAGAAGGTGGTGTAGGGCTCGGGCATGTCGGGGTCCTTGGCGGGTTTGGGGCGGGAATTTCGGGTTGGTTTCCGGTTTTGGGCGATCCTAAGCAAAGTCTTGATATTGACAAGTACCCACATAAATGTAAGTATTAAAATTCGCGAGGACTCCTCAAACGATGACGCGCAAGTACTGCTGGAAGACCGGATGTGATGTGGAGGCCACGCTGAGCGTGATCGGTGGGCGGTGGAAGCCAATCCTGCTGTGTCACCTGTTGGCGGGTCGGAAGCGGTTTGGGGAACTGCGTCGGCTGACGCCGAACGCGACCGAGCGGATGATCACGCTGCAGCTGCGGGAGCTGGAGGCGGACGGGGTGATCTCACGCCATGTCCACGCGGAGGTCCCGCCACGGGTCGAGTACGAGATGACGGAGTACGGCCGAACGCTCGAGCCAATCCTGGTAGCGATGCAGGACTGGGGTCGGGGGTTTAAAGCCTTGCAGATGTCGAATGAGACAGAGCGCGAAGACGTGGGGTCGACCTCTTAGAGCGTCTGGTGCTGGCCCTCGCTTGGCTACCAGTCGGTGCGCACCGCGTGCGAAGTGGTCAGTCGGGGACCGGCCGGCGTGGTGAGGGTGACCCGGAGGATGGTGGGCCGGCTCTCCAGGGCCTGGTCTCGCAACTGGAGCTGGAAGCGGTAGGCAAACGTGACGGGGTCGAAGTGTTCCCGTTGGTCGTCCGCGGTGCTGAGCGATTGGTTCCAGGTGTACAGCTTCTGTGTGGCCCGGTCGGCGCCGGATGGTGCGGCGAACAGCTCGAAGCGGAACTGCCCGGAGGTCTTGAGGGGGTGCCCCATGGGATCCAAGACCTCGACCCGGGCTTCCAGGACGGGTCGACCGCGCTCGATGACGAAGCGTGTTGTGGGGAACACCCGAAGTTGGCTGGCGACAGGATGCCAGAGACCTGCGGCACCCGGAGTGGCGTCCGCCGGGCGAGTTGTGCCAGGATTGACCTGGCCCTTGGTTGTGCAGCCGGGGGCGAAGAACAGCAGGCTTGAGACCGTGATGGCGGACGAGGCCAGCAGCAGCACGGGGTCGGGTCGGCGGGATATCGAAGACCGGGGCACCCCGACATCCTACGGGCGTGCCGGTCTGGCGGGTTGTCCGGCTTCTAGGTCTCCGCGTGGGTCAGGATTGGGTCGTGTCGTGGTGACGCGTTGGCGGCGGTGAGTGGGTGTGGTTGTCGTGGTCAGCGACGCGTTCGAGATGGGCGGTGGTGAGCTCAACGCGGTGGAGTGCCTGGGTGTTCTGGTGTACGAGATCGATCAGGATGGCAAGTTGCTTGCGTTCATCGCGGATCAGTTGATGGGCTTCGGTCAGCTGGTTCTCGCGGTTTCGGGAGAGGTAGCGTTCCCAGACCCAGAGCGTGCCCATTAGGCCAGCGACGCCGAACTGGGTCAGGGGTTCCAGGGCGGCGACCCATTCGGCGAGGTGCAGGGGGACAGCGGTTGCGAGGCAGGTGTCGGGGTGCGTAGGCATGGCGGGCCTTGGTGTTCGGGAGGTGCGGGATCAGCCAGGGGTCAGGGTCAGTTCGGTCTGAGCGTGATCGAACCGGCAGCGGATGCGGGTGATGCGGTGGGTGGCGTCGTCGATACGGATGCGGTCACCGGGGTGGTAGGCGAGATCCGTGCCCGCGAGTTTGAGCTGTGTGCGGGAGCTACGCGCTTGGGAGGGGCTATCGGTGAGGGCGTCGATGAGCCGGCTGCGTAGTGTGGAGGAGTCGTCCTGGGTGTCTGACTGGAGTGCGCCGGTGGCGACGCGCTGAGCGTGGATCGAGTCGGGGTGGAGGCTGTCGAACCTCAGGTCCGGGTGCCGCAGCGTGGTGGCGTGAGTGGGGTTGAGGAATGGGTTGCCACGGAAGCGTGTTTGTTCAGTGAGGCGCGGCGAGGTGAGTGAGGCGGTAAGCCTGAGCCTGAGCTGTTGGCTGCGGGCGGCGGTGAGCAGGGCTGGGGGTAGGGTGGGGTCGGTGAGGGTGATGGCGGCCCGGTCTGAGGCCACTTCGAACCCAGCGCTGCTGAGGGTATAGCTGGTGCCGCCGTCGTACGAGGTTTCCAGCTGCGGGGGCAGCGGGCGTCCGGCGGTATCGAGGGTAAGGCAGTCGTTGAAGCGCAGCGGGGTGGGTGTGACCTGGGGGTCGTTGAAGAAGGCCGCGAGATCGAAGGCGGTGCCGTTCGGGTCTGCATGGTCTTCATTAAGGGCCCAGCTGCGGAAGACGGGTGCGTAGGTCGGCCAGTCGGGTGAGGTGTTGGGGCTGTAGTAGCTGTCTGCTTGCGACATGAGCTCGGCGGAGAAACCGGGCTGGAGCATGAAGCTTGATTCGGTGCGGCGTGGCTGTCCAGCGGCGGTCAGCAGGATGGGTTGAGGCTCGGTGTGGGTCGAAGCCGATGTGACGAAGTGCCGGGACCCAGCGCCCGGCCGGTGGAGTGGCGCGAAGCGATCGGGCACGACGGCGAGCAACTCGGTGAGCCTGTCCGACTGGAGTGTTCGGTGGAGGCGAAGGTGCAGCCGGTTAGGGAGCAGGATTTGCTCGAAGAGGCTGTCCAGCGTTTGTAAGGCGTCTAAGGGCTGGGTGAGGGGCTGATTCTCGATCGAAGTCAGGTCGATGGGAAGGCCGGCGACTTCAGCGAGTCGGTGAAGTGCCTCGTGCGACGCGGTGGCGGCTTGCAGGGCTGTGCGCGATTCCGGCGGCGGCGTGTTGGTCAAGGCTTCTGCGAAGCGGTCTTGAAGCCTGTAGGTGTTCGCAATGGAAGAGGCTTGATTGAGCCTCTCGGTGAGTATGAGCCGGCCCGAGCAGAGCACCTGCCAGACTTGCGAGAGGCCTGTAAGAATGATCGGTCGGGCGAGCACGGCAGACGCTGCGGTTTGGATCGCGGGGAAGACTGTTGGCGTTGGCGTGGTGCGTCGGGTCGCGGGGTCGTCGTCGACGATCGGCGTGGGGACAACCTCGATCAGAGCCTCGCGTCGGTCCGTTGGGTAAGCGATGGAGAGCTCGATGACCCTGGCGGTGGGGTGCGGGATGCCATCGACGAACAGGACCGCTTCGGCGAGGGTCGAGTCGATCGGGACGGTATCGGTTAGAGGTGGAATCGTGGCGGCGGCTTGCATGAGCGTGACAGTCGGGCGAGGGCGTGGATGCTTCGCGGTCAGGCGTGTACGGGATTGTCGGGAGACACGGGCATGGACCACGCGGATGAGATCGGTGCGCGTCCCGGTTCGGTGAGGGTCCAGCGGAAACGGGTCGGTTCGGAAGGGACGGGTAACGGGTACAAGAGCCGGGTTTGGCCCGGTGTTATCACGACCGGGGTAGGTAGGACACCCTCGGGACTGGGGTCCTGCTCGAGGGTGATTTGGGTTTGCGGGGACGGGGCTGAGATGAGGACAAGACCCAAGAGCACCTGAGGGCCAAGCCGGAGCACGGGCCACCCCGGCGTATCGGGCCAGGCGGGTGCAGGCGTGCTTGATGTCTCGGCGGTCATGGTGGTCAGGAGCCCCGCGTCGGACCGGCCGTGGCGATCGACCCGGCGGATCAGGTACCGGCCTTCGGCGGTATCGCTGGAACTGAGATCGAAAGGGTTCTCTGCGGCGTGCATCCGGTGTAAAGGGCCGTTGGGATCGAGCGTTTGGAACGTGGTCGATTCCGGGAATGGCCCGAAGCGGTCGTAGCCGGACTGCGGGAATGGGATGCTCAAGAGCGGGTCGCCCAGGAGCAGATAGCCGGTCCGCAGCGCGGGCAGCGAGACGGCGAACGCCTCGGCCAGGCAGAAGCCTTGCCTGAGTGCATCGAAGAGCGTGACAGGGTCGGGGCGGTATGCAGGCGACGAGTTGAGTACCGGCGCAATCGCGGCGGCATAGCCGGCAGAAAGGGGGGCTTGTAGCCAGTTGTTGACAGGAGTGTCTCGGAAGCTGGTGATGGGTGCCGGTGGATTGAGATGCAGGTTGAGGCTGCACGCACGGGACGCCGATGACGCGCCGAACAGGGTGGGGAGTGGGCTGTCTGAGCGGAGCGTGAGAGAGATCGTGTCGTCCGTCAGATCGTCGAACCGTTTAGCGGTCTGTGATGCGTCAGGCGGTTCGGCCAGGGTGATCGGTAGGCGGAGTGCGCCGCCGTGTATGGATTGCCAATAGTTCAGCAGCTGTTGCTGAATGGCCGGGTCGGACCCGAGCGGATCGGGGTAGGGGTCGATCCAGATGCGGTCGGGGATGTCCGCGGAAAGGCCTTGCTCGGATATCTGGATTGCATGCGTTGTGATCGCGAGCGCTTGATTGAGATCGGGGGCGTCGATCGATGCAGACAGGCGGAGCGGGTTTGGCGACCCGCTGGGTGCGGCGAGGGCCTTGGCGGTTGCGCGTTGAAGGTTGGACGCAGGGTTTCCGGCGGTGCCAGAAGGCGTGTGGATGGGGTTGTCGACGGGAGCGAAGTCTTCTGCATCGCTGGCGAGCAAGTTGGCGGTGGGCAGTGGCAGTTCTGAAGGAGGCAGCTGAACCAAGGCGGGGACACCGAATCCGGTGAGCAGGCCCAGGATTCTGTCGCGGAGTTTGTTTGTGTCGAGATAGTCGATGACGGAAGCCCGCAGCGTTTGGTACTGCGCGTCGTTGATGCTGGGTGTGGTAGGTAGCGGTAGACCGAGCAGGTTGGCATGTGGGACGCCACGGGCCTCGCGGTAATGGTCCGCCCAGCTGACGCTGTCGACGAGGTCGGTGTTGTAGATAACCAGCCAGCGGGCGGGGTCGTCGGCGTGCTCGGTGGTGATCGGGGGCAGCGGTATGGGGTTGAGCAGTAGCGCTTGGCTTAGGATGGCTTGATCGAGATCGAGCGTGCCGGCGGTGTCGTGGTGTTTGAGGCAGACGCCGATCTGAACGGTCTGTGTGGCGAGAGGCGGCTCGGGCAAGGGCAAGGAGCTGGTGGTGAGCCCGTTAATCTTCAGCGCCGCAGTTGGTGAGGGGCTATCGATCACGGTGAACCCGATCGATACCCAGCGCGGGACCGCGGGGATCAAGGCGGTGAGTTGGACAGGGTTCCCATGACTAGGGTGAACCGTGAGTTGCACCGCCTGATCGTCGGGCATGACCGTGAGTCTTACGGACTCATTACCCAGGGTGTCGAACCCGCGCAGGAGGACGAATCCTGGTCCGGCGAGGTTGGGCTGCGGAGCGCAGAGACACACCGCCTCGAAGTGGTTGTCGCCCGTTGAAAAGCTGTGCGTCAGGGCTTGTCCATCAGTGCCGGCTTCCATCGAGAGCCGAAGCCCTTGGGCGGCGCTGGAATCAGAGCCAGGGAAATCCGGGCAGGCGGCGTCTGGCGTTTGTTGGAGTGTGGTCATGATCAGGGATGTAAAGCGTCCGATGCTCGGCGGTGCAGGTCGAGGATCCCGGAAGGGCTTAGTGAGCGACTGAAATAGGCGAGCTCGTCGAGTTGAGTGTTGGCGAATCGGAAGCCGGCCACGTCGTCGCGCGGGCTGCCGCCGAGGTCGATCGGGTGTGACAGGCTCAGGGCGCCCGCGGTCCCTGTATGAATCAGCTGGCCGTTGAGGAACAGTTTGCTCATCCCGCCATCCCGTTGGAGGGTGAGGGAGTGCCACTGCTCCGTGGTGATGCTGGCGGTTACGTCGTGTTCGTTTTGCTGGCCGAGCTGATAGCGGAGTGTTGCGAGGTCGTCTGCCGCATTTAGCAACGAGAGGTGGAGGCCAGGCTCCTCGGGATCGATCCGGCCGCTTGCGTAACCGGCGAGCAGGGGTCGGATGGCCGAGTCCCGGTCAATGGCGTCGGCGGGGAGCGCGTCGATCCGCGGGTCGTATTCCGGGTCGGTAGTGAGCAGGATGCGGTCGAAGACAAACCCGTCTTCACGCATCCAGACCGACAGGCTGTGGACCCCGGGCTGGGGGATGGTCAGGCTGGCGCGGGTCGAGTCGGTCTTGGTGTTGGACCAGCCGAGCGTGCTTTGGAATTGGGCGATGCGTTCGCCGCTGGGTGTGGGGGTTTGGTTAAGGCCTGTGTGGACCGAGTCGCTTTGGCTTGTCGAGGACACGGTGCCCCGCCCGTAGACCCACACATAGTGCAGGCCCGATTGCTTGAAGTTGATGGAGTAATCTAGTCGGGGGCTCTGGGTGGCGTAGTCCGTGTCGAAGGCCGTGACGATGTCGGGTAAGGCTTGAAGGGCTGATCCGTTCGATCCTTCGTTGATGAGCGTCCACGAAGCCTGTGAAGTGCCGAGCGTTTGCGTGTGGTATTGCTCAGCCTGGATCAGGATGGCCTGTCCGGGTGTGCTTGATTGGAGGAACAATCTGTCCGGGCTGGTGCTCTGCTGGCCGGGTTTGAAGCGAAGGTTGATAGTGAAGTCGTCGGCAGGCGGGGCTACCAGTGGAGAACGGGTGTACGCACCGTCGCCGGTGAAAGCCACAGCGCGGTCCGGGTCGAGCGGCAGGGATGATGGAGCGCCGGTGATCACGCCGTCATGGTGTGTGGCATCGGCCTGTTGGTTGGTCAGGTCGGATGATGTGGGGCTGTCGGCGGGTTCGGAGAAGCGGAAGAAGGCGTCGGGGTTTAGCGTGAGCACAGCACTGCGGAAGCCGTCGAGTGCTGCAGGGCCCTGGGTGAACTCGGCAAAGGCCGAAGGGTTAAAGTCGGGGTGAAACAGCATGGTTCGTAGGTGAGGTCGATTAGGGCTGGTCGATGCCCGATGGTGAAACCTGTTGGGTTCAAGCGGAGAACAGCGGCTGTAGCCGATGGTCGACGATCTGTGTCACGCTGCCTTGACTGAGCGTGACCTCGGCGAGCTTGAGGTGGGTGGCTGAAGGCCAGTCTGCGTCGGCGGCGACTTCAGCCAGACCGGCGTTATCGATGAGTGCGACCCTGGCGGTCTGGTTGTTCCAGGCAGCGAGGTCGAGGGTTTGTCCCGCGAATTCAAGGGTTGCCTGATCGAGGACCGCCCTGCCCGGCGCGGCGTAGACGACGGCGGGTTGCGCGGGATCGGCGGGACCGACGCGGAACTGCGGGACCGATGCCCGCGCTAGACGGTGAAGCGTGTCGATGAGCCAGGCGTGATACGGCTGGAGGCCCACCTCGGGGTAGGTGATGCCCGTGCCGGGGTCGGCGGTATCCACTAAGGCGTCGATCTGTTGAGAGTTAAGGGATGCGTGCATGGGGTTTCTGCCGTGTGGAGTGCGTTGGGGGCGGGCTACTCGGGGGTGTCGGGACGGAGCACCACGAGTACCGCAACGTCGGCGGGGTCTTGGCTGATCGGGCCGGTGTCGGTCAGGGTGAGATCGACGGTGAGCAGGTCGCCGCGGTTGACGTTGGCGTGGGTGGCGTTGATCTGTGCGGGGGTGCCGTCGCCGGCGTCGGTGCAGCGGAAGCCCGAGCCATCGACAGCGGTGATGCTGGGAGGGGTCGAGGTCAGGGCCTGCCCGTTGGCGTAGACGGTGGCGGCGATGCCGTCGGTCGTGGTGGTGGACTGGGTGTTGTTGGCGATCGAGACGATCACATCGACGACCGTCCCGCTGATCGGAACCGCACCGAGGAGTGAGCCGATCGACGATGCGGTGAGCGGGCCGGGGTGGGTGTGGTGGAGATGGGTCGAACCGACCAGGGGGTAGGTGGCCTGGGGCGTGTTCTGCTGGAGGTGTGTGTGATCCGGGGCGAGCTCGAGGAGCGTGGGGGCGGGCTGGAGGAACGGCAGCGAGAACTGGAGCGACACGGTGGCGGACGGATCCCCGGTCAGGTTTGCCATGACGATGGAGGCGCGGCCGTCGATCGATTGGGTGGTGGTGAGGTGCTGATGGAGTGAGTCGGCGGTCTGGGATGGGCCGCCGGTCAGGATGTTGAGGAACGCCGCGTTGACCGACGGGTCGATGCCGCTGAGGGCCTGGTTGATTTCGTCGGCGGTGGCGGTGAGCCCGAGCAGTGCGGGCGATGGAGCCTGGTACAGCGATTCGCCGCGGAGGTCAGTGATCTGGGTAATGATCTGGTCGTCGGTGATGACCTCGGCCAGGCGGAGGTGTGTGGAGCGGTCGGACGGGAACGAGTCGGTGGTGGCCTGTAGCGTCGCGGCCGAATCGAGGTAGAGGCGGGTCGTGACGCTGGCAGTCAGCGCAATGCCGGATTGAGCGGGGATGTCGTGCGGCTGATCGGCGATGAGGCAGCGTCCGGGGTAGACGCCGACGGAAAGCGGGCCGTCTTCATAGACGCGGAGGTCGTTGGCCCGTGCGGCGGCGAGGCCGAGGCGCTGGACGAGTCGGCGGAAGTGCAGGTGGTAGGGCGTCGTCCCGGTTGGGATATGGTCGAAGCCCACAGAGGGGTCGGTGGTCTGGGCCAGCAGGTTGGCGTCGGTGGGATAGGTTTCCATGCGTTTGTGTTGGGCTTGCGTGCGGAGCTAGTTGCTGGGCGTGGTGTGAAGCGGTGGGTCGATCAAGACCTGGGCTTGAGTCAGTTCACCGGGTCGGTGGGAGTAGGCGATCTGGACGGCGTGTGATCCGGCTTGGAGAGTGGTGAGTTCGGGGTTGAGCGAGGTGTTGTCGAGGTCGAGTGGGCCCTGCGCGAGGGGCGCGAGGCCGAGGCCTGGAGAGGCGGCGTTGTCGATCCCGAAGGCGCTGACCCCGAAGAGCGAGCCGAAGCCCCCACGCGGGGTGTGGTTGGGCCAGACCAGTGAGGCGGCGAGGGTCTGTCCCTGGTCTTTGGAGACCGACACGGTGGCGCTAATCGGGGCGTCGAGGTCGCGCTCGAGGTCGAGCCGGGGTTGCAGGGTGTACGGCGGAGACCAGGTCTTGAGTTGGCTTTGGAGGTCCTGGTCGGCTTGGTCTCGGGAGACCGCGAGGAGCTCGATGGTGTGGGGTTGGCTGCGGTCGAGGCTAAGCCAGGTGTGGTTGGGTTGGGGCGGGAGCGTGGCGTAGCGTTTGTAATCGAGATAGACCTGGATCAGGCCGGGGGATGGCGTGTCGTCGGCGAAGAACCAGCTCAGGTGGACGAGCGTCGTGTGGTCACCGGCAGGCGTGAGCACGGGGCGGGCCAGGACAAGCCGGAATGGGGTTTGGGAGATCGCGGGCATCTTGGATCTGGGCCAGAGCGGGTTAGGGCTACGGCGTCAGGTGTCGGTAGCTGAGTCGGTAGTTACGGCGGAAGCGGGGCCCGAGGGCTTGAGGGGCGTCGAAGTCGGCCTGGATGAGCAGCGTGTTGGGGAACTGCTGGCCGAGCCCGTCGTCGAGGGTGTGCGGTGGCCCGGCGACGAACGCTTCTATCGCGAGGGTTTGTGTGAGCAACTCGCTGAGGGAGTCGGCGACCAGTGTGCCGACCTGGGTCAGGATCCTGCCCTGTCGACCCTGGCGTGTGACGATGGCGGGCGGGTGGGTATTGATGTGTTCTGAAAGCTGTGCATTGAGCGGACCGAGGTGGAGGGCGTGGGGGCCTGAGCTGAAGAGGGCTTGTTCGGCGAAGGTGATCATGTGCGACCGATCGGATGAGGTTCAGGCACGGCGGAGGTGGGTGATCGCAGGGGAGCGACGCTGCTCGGGGTAGCCGTCGTGGTTGGTGTCGATCAGGAGCGTCGAGGTGCGGAGGGCGTGCTGGTAGGCCCGGCGGTAGCGTTCAGCCCGAGCAAAGAACGGCTCGTGGTTTTCGGTGATCGCGGCTGCCGCGGCGTAGATGCGTTGCAGAGTTCCGAGTGTTTCGAGGCGGGCGGCAGTGGTGAGAGAAATGACGTTCTCGTCGGTGAGGCCGTGGGTCGGATCGTCGGGGGCCATGCCCAGGAGCGTGAGCAGCTCGTCGTGGACCAGTTGGGCCTGTGGTGCGAACGTGCGGGCTTGCAGTGTGTGGTTGGGTCCGGTGATGGTGGGTGGCACGGCCGAGTTGTTCGTACGGACTCGGGGTAGCGAGACGGTGAGGGTATTGCTGTCCTGCCGGGTGATGACTTCGTGTGGGGTCCGGTTGATGAGGACGATGTTGCTGGGCTCGACACCGGCGGCGGTGAAGTCGGCGTCGATGGAAGAGACCACGGTGGGGTCCTGGCTGTCGAACTCCGCATCGGTCACGTTCACGCGTTGCTGGGCGAGCCAGGGGACGTCATTGAAGAGCTGGGGCTCGTGGAGTAGCAGGTCGCGGTCGGTAGAGAAGAGCATGGAGTCGGCACCCGTGGTTTCGAAGCGAGGGAAAGGGGGCCGCGCGGTGGGGTGCGCGACCCCCAGGAGGGGGAGGGGTCGGGTTGTGGGTTAGGCGGTGGCGAGGTTGCGGATCACGGTGTGGGCGCCGGGGTTGCGGAGCTCGAGCGTGTATTCGCCGAGGACCTGGCCGGCCTCGCGGTCGCCGGTCTTCGCCAGGGGTTGGTACTGGAACGAGCGGCCGGCGAGGGGGAGCACGTCGATGCGGGAGCTGTCGAGGAGCAGCACGGTGTCGGCGGGGACCCAGCGGGAGAGGACGACGCGGCAGACGCCGAAGTCGGACTCGTAGACGGAGACGAGGTCGCGGAAGCGGGTGTCGTTGCCGTCGAAGCCGCGGGAGCTGGTGATGAAGCCGTTGATGGCGCGCTTCTGGAAGCCGGAGACGACGATGGTGTCGATGCGGCCGGACGAGTTGTCCCAGACGCCGCGGAGCGCGGTGTTGAGCATGGGCTCGGTGAGGGCGGCGGTCGCGGCGTCGGTGGCCTGGCTGGCGAGGAAGGGGACGATGCCCTGCATGGTCCGACGGACGGTGCCGGAGCCTTGGGGGTTGGCGGCGGGGGCGACGCCGTTGATCACGCAGTTCTCGAGGTCACGGGCGAGTTCACGGAGGCGTTCGGACTTCTGGTAGTCCATCTCGTCTTCGATGGCGGCCTGTTTGGAGGCGAGCTGGGAGCCGGAGACCGCGACGGTGGCGGCGAAGCTCTGGGTGGTGTTGGATCGTCGGGAGCCGTTGGTGCTGCGGGCGGCGGGGGCGTCGTCGCCTTCGAGCGCGGCGTTGCCAAGGATGCGGAGGGTGTTGTTGTCGGCGATGGAGGC